>JANQRW010000010.1 GCA_028284365.1 Marinicella sp. | reverse complement strand
TCACCTGGCCTTCGCTCACGGCTGATTGTTCATTACATTAAAGCTTCTTTGCTTTGCAAAACCGCTTTAATTCCACTCTCTGCCTAACCAAGAGCACGCCCTACGGTATTCAAGCAGGGCTTCACACCTTTCAGGTAAACCGCCATGCCCTCATTGCCTGCACGCGCCACGGTATTCAAAACTGGCTTCTTTATCTCCGATAAAACCGCCAATCTTTCATTACCTGCGCTGGTCGAGCCAATCATCAGCTCTCTTATGTAGGTGCTTTAATGAGTTGGCCGGTACAAATTTAAATTGCCTTTTTAGTAGCGGCTGGGGTTATTCCTTTAATATATTCTTTGATTGTATACAAACAAATAGAGGGTTTTTCAGAGCAGGATTAACCTTTAAGGATTTGATTCTTCAATACTGGTGCTTTTGGCACTGTTATCTCAAATGAGCTTTGGTAGAATATATTTTATTTGAGTTAAAAAGGATGAGATTTATTTTGCGCAATGCCATCGTTTTAGGTGGGTTGTTGTTATTGGTGGCTTGTCAGCACCAACCTAAAATGACATCATCTTCAAGTGATGATTTGAAGCGACTTGCCAATTTGATGTCAGGTGAGTTTAACAGTTTGCGTCAATCGCAGGAAGATGAAAACTATTACCACATCAGTTTGAAAATGTTACCTATTTGGATTGAATCGAATGATGGTTATTGGTTGTATGTGGAACAAGCTGTAGGAAGTATGTTGGATAAGCCTTATCGACAACGCATTTATCACCTTACAGTTTTAGACAATAATAAATTCAGTAGTGCTGTATACGAATTACCTGACCCTAAAGCGGTTATTGGTGCATATGAAAAGCCTGATTTACTGGTTGGATTAAAACCTGAAAAGCTGAAATTAAGAACGGGTTGTGCGGTTGTCTTGGAAAAGCAGGATGATGGCTCATATGCTGGCAGTACAGTTAAAAAAGAGTGTTTGAGTCAGCTTCGTGGTGCGGTATATGCGACGTCAAGAGTGGTGCTTGGTTCATCTGGAATCACCAGTTGGGATCAAGGGTTTGATGCCGATGATAAGCAAGTCTGGGGTGCTGTTAATGGCCCTTATGTATTTGATCGAAAGTAATACAGTCGATAAATTATGTTTCAGTTAGTTATTGCATTTTTGAGTACTGCCGCAGTCAGTCTGATCCTATATTATTTGGTACACAAGCAGTACGGCACCGAATTCTTGAATGAAAATGATGAAGAGGCTGTGTTAGATAAAAAAATAAAAGATGATGACTGGTCGCCACAAAACGTGTTGATGTCAAAGTGGATGTCCTTTGGTGGTGGTTTCTATGGAGTGGTGGCTGTATTGACTTATCTGGTGGTGGAATTTCGTGAGGTGGTGGACTTTTTTACCAGCCAAGGCAGTCTGCTCGAAACTGTTACTTCACTTGGTATCAGTGATTTGGTTAATTTATTTGTTAACTCAATTATGAATTTTGTTGTTGCTATTTCATGGCCAGCTTATTGGTTGAACAAGATAGAAGGTCATTCAGTTTGGGTTTGGTTTTTAGTGGTATATTCAGGTTATTTAGCTGGTCAGTTTTGTGCTAAGAATGCGATCAACCCTTATCAAGAAGAACACTAAAAATTTAGATCAATATTGACTTCTCTTTCGATTAACCTGCATGGTGGTTTATACTCATAAATCATTAAAACTGTTAAACAATCATGAAAGTATTTTTTCAATTAATTCCTTTGTTATTTCTCTATGGCACTTCCTTGGCACAGAAGTCAAATCAACTTGAATTGTTGGATGTTTTTAATCTGGAATATGTTTCAGATCCACAAATTTCGCCTGATGGCAAACAAATCATATATACCCGTAACTTTAAAGATGTGATGACGGATAAAAATCACAGCAATCTGTGGTTAATTGATTTTGATGGTAAAAATAATCGGCCAATTACATCAGGCAACCACACTGCCAGGGCTGCCCGGTGGTCGAATGATGGCAAAAAGATTGTCTATTTGTCCAACCATGCTGATGATAAAACCAAACTTTATTTGATGTGGATGGACACCAGGGAAGCAGTGCCATTGACCAATACAAAGTATGCACCGAACCAAGTTTCTTGGTCGCGTGATGATAAACACCTGGTATTTACTCAGTTTGTGCCCAAAGTAAAAAAACCTCTGATCAAAATGCCGGCTAAACCAGAAGGTGCAAAATGGAATAAACCACCAGTTTATATTGATGACATGACTTATCGTGCTGATGGTCGTGGCTTTTTACCCGCAGGTAACCAACAAATCTTCAGCCTTTCAATTGATGGGGGTACTCCACGTCAACTAACAGATTCGGCACATAATCACCAATCACCTGTTTGGTCAGCAGATAAGGAGTCTGTTTACTTCACTGCAAACTTACACGATAAGCATGAGTTAGAACCTTTAAACAGTGAAATTTACGAGCTACAACTGAACGATTTAAGTATAAAAAAACTGACTGACAGGTTCGGACCTGATACCAATGCACAATTATCACCCGATGGTAAAAAGTTGGCTTATGTAGGTTTTGATGACAGCTTTCAAGGACATACAGTGCGCAAGCTCTATGTTATGGATGTCAATGGTGATAAGCATGAGTTGGTTTCAGAAAATTTAGATCGTTCGGTCCAATCGATGGCATGGGCCTCAGACTCTGAAGGTTTGTATGTTCAATACACAAGCAGTGGTGATGGTAAGTTGGGGTTGCTCAAGTCGTCGGGTAAAGTGATTGATGTGGCTGAAAATCTGGGTGGATTATCGCTGGGTAGACCATACAATGCCGCTGCATTTTCAGTTTCACGGAACAATCGCATTGCCATGACTTTAGGCGGTACTGCACATCCCGCTGATTTAGCTGTGATGGAAAATAATAAAATGCGCCGATTAACAAAAGTTAATGACGACTTATTCAGTTATAAGACATTAGGTCAGGTTCAAGAGATACGCTGGAAATCATCTGTAGATCAACGTGGTGTACAAGGGTGGTTGGTTACACCTCCTGATTTTGATCCAGCGAAGAAATATCCCATGATCCTGGAAATTCATGGTGGTCCATTTGCCAGTTATGGTTCAGTTTTTTCAGCTGAGGTACAACTGTTTGCAGCCGCGGGTTATGTTGTTTTGTACGCTAACCCCAGAGGCAGTACGGGTTATGGTGAAGAATTTGCAAACCTGATTCATCATGATTATCCAAACAATGATTATCATGATTTGATGTCTGGTGTTGATAAAGCGATTGCAATGGGTTTTGTTGATGAGGAACAGTTGTTTGTGACTGGTGGCAGTGGCGGTGGTGTCTTAACGGCTTGGATCATCGGCCACACTGATCGTTTTAAAGCTGCTGTAGTTGCTAAACCTGTGATTAACTGGATCAGTTTTGTGTTGTACGCCGATAACCCTGGTTTTTTCTATAAATACTGGTTTCCAAATAAGCCTTGGGAAGGCGCTGAAAACTACCTGAGGAGGTCGCCATTGTCATATGTGGGTAATGTGACAACACCAACCATGCTGCTAACTGGTGAAGAGGATCATCGCACTCCGATTGCGGAATCCGAGCAATACTACGCAGCGCTAAAAATACAACAAGTAGATGCAGCCATGGTCAGAATTCCTGGAGCCAGTCATGGCATCGCCAGTCGCCCCAGTAATCTGGTGGCCAAAGTAGCCAGTATTTTAGCCTGGTTTGATAAATACAAGTTGGCAGAATAACCATCTCATAAGAAAAGGTTGGTAAATTTCAAAACTTCAACGCTGCTTAATTGGTGATTTTTTTCATGATCATTAAGCAGAGTTGAAACGTATTTTGGGGTGGAATTTATAATCCGCTAATTATATGTTCACTCCAGTTTTCCATGGCATCATCCATGGCTTTGATGGTTTCTATTTCAAACAATCCGAGTACTTTGATTTCATCTTCATTACTGCGAATGTCTGCGGTTGATAATTCCCACCTTTCAACCACCCCAATGTGCACACGCCCAACAGGATTGCTGTTGTCAATGATATAACCTAATTTTGTTTTACTAGCGATATCTGAGATGATTAATTCTTCGTCAATCTCTCTTTGTGCAGAGGCTTCTATGGTTTGGTCTAAATCAATGATGCCATCGGTGTTATAAGCTAAGTCGAAAGCATCTATATGGCCACCAAAACCTATTGAATTAAGGTTGTGCAAGCGGCGCTCACCACCTTTTTTTGTTCTTTGATAGACTGCAATTTTGCCTTGGTGTGAGAGGATGATGTATGGAATGATTTGTTTGTAGCTTTCATCTTCTTCAAGGTGAGGTCTTGGGCCTATCCAGATTTGGTTTAAATCAAAGATATCTTGATTGGTTTTGATGAATCCTTCACCAGAGAGAGCACTTTTAACTGTTTGATTAGAAATACAAAGGATGTGTTGCATATATGAAAATTTGAAATGTATAAAAACACGATTCTATCACCTGGTATAGAGAAAGGTTAATTTATGTTTTGTTGTGTTTTTAAATAATCATATCTGGCTTGATACAGTGATATTGCACGAACAGAATGAGCATGATTTTTTGCTTTCTCAATGGCCTCTATCGCTTCTTCAATTCTGCCCAGCTTGAAATTTGATTTGGCGATTCCACTAAAAGTATCTAGAGTTGGCTTGTTGTTCTTCTGGAAGCATGCCGCCTTCACCCGAACAAATACCCGTGCCAGCTAATTCGGCACCTTTGGCTAATGCAATTTTAGCTTCTTCAGACAAGGCACCAAAACTCATATCTGATACAAACAAGGGTATGTCAAGCTTGAGTGGTTTCTTGGCATTGGGGCCAATGATTAATTCTGTTCCTACTTCAACATCTTCCATTAAAGGCTTGGTTGCCATTTGTGCAGCCATGATTTGAATATCATCCCAGTGTGGAAGTTGATTTCTTGGTACGCCCATTGAGGTTCATAACCTAGCCTTTGCTCACGGCTAATCGAGCATTACATCAAGGCTTCTTGCCTGCGGCAAACCGTCATGATTTCATATTCTGCCTAACCAGCTCGGCGGGTCAAGCTGCTCAGCAGCTTTCCTTATTTTTTGGAATAAAGTTTGTTTTGTCTGATGTATTTCAATACATCTTTTGATATGGCGTTTTGTGCCAGCGGTAAAATGTTTTTTAGCTGGCTGCGTAATTTTGTAGAAGATATATCAACTTGAGGTAAATCTGATACCACGAATACATTTTGGTTTATTGCTTTTAGTTGTTTGATGAAGTTCAAGTTGACATCATGGCCGGGTCTTTGGTGAATCAGCAGACCATTTTCTTTAACCAGTTGTTGCCATTTGTACCACTTTCTGAACTTAGGCCACCGCCCAGCAAAATGATCTGCACTTAATACGAACAGTTTATTTTCAGTCAAGGTGGCCTGCAAAGTGTCGTAACTGTAACTTTTGATGCCATTTAATTCAAATAATTTCTTTTCAATATCAGTAACATATACTGGATAATTTAACTTTTTTCTTATGTGTTCAGCGACCATTTCACACATTTGAAAACGATGTTTGAATGGTGTCCGTGGCTGCCTCTTGTTGGCAACCAAGTTAGGTTGATAAGTAGGCACTAACAGGAATTGTTCTACATCGATTTTGTGTTCTTTGGCATAAGTAAAACTATTCAGCACCACTTGTTCATGACCTTTGTGAATGGGGTCAGCAGTTAACCCAAAAAGTAAAGTATATGAGCTTGAGGTCATTTATTTGATCAATGCACAAAACCATTGGTTATTGGCATGCGGCGGTCTTTGCCGAAAGCCATTTGTGTCACTCGAGGTCCGGGTGCGGCTTGTTGTCGTTTGTACTCATTGCGGTCTACCATTTTCAAAACCTTGGTGATCAAAGCCAAATCCTGGTTCAACGCTTTGGCAATTTGTTCAGCATCTTTATGGTCATGCAGATAAGCTTCTAAAATTTGATCCAGGATCTCATACTCGGGTAAGGAGTCAGAATCTTTTTGATCAGGCCTGAGTTCAGCCGAAGGTGGTTTGGTGATGGTGTTTTGTGGAATCACAGGGCCTGCTGGGTCAATGCTGTTGCGGTATTCGCACAAAGCATAGACTTGTAGTTTGAATAAATCTTTAATCGGTGCAAAGCCACCAGCCATATCTCCGTACAAGGTGGTGTAACCAACAGAGGTTTCACTTTTGTTACTGGTACACAACAGGATGGCATTTTGGTTGTTGGAAAAAGCCATCAATAAAGTGCCACGAATGCGGGCTTGGATGTTTTCATCGGTTTGACCTTTAAAATAATCCTCAAATTGTGGTGCTAACTGTTGGTGAAAAGCTTCGTGCATGGTTTTAATTGGCATCAGTACACTTTTCATACCCAAAGTGTCTGCTAAAACCTGAGCATCATTGATGGAATGGTCCGATGAAAATTTAGACGGCATCAAGACACCAGTTACATGTTCTGCGCCTAATGCATCTGCAGCAATGACAGCAGTTAATGCTGAATCGATGCCACCTGATAACCCCAATACAGCTTGGGTGAAACCATTTTTTTGAAAATAGTCGCGGGTACATGTCACCAGTGCGTCATAAAGTTCAGCGTCTTTTGATTCAGGTGTTGTGATGTTGAGCTTTGGAGTTGCGAAATTAAAGGCGATAAAAGCGGCATCAAAAGATGGTGCCAAGGTAAGAATCTCACCTTGGGCATCAATGGCACAGCTGGTGCCATCAAAGATTAACTCATCTTGACCACCCACCAAATTACAGTACACCAATGGTGTGGCATAACTCTTGGCACGCCTTTGCAGCATTTTAATTCGGCTGCTGATTTTACCTGTGGCATAAGGGGAGGCTGAAATGTTGACCAGTAAATCAACTCCTTGTTCTGCTTGATAGACAACAGGTTCAGCTTCATACCAAATATCTTCACAAATCGTCACACCAATATTAAGCAATTGGCCATTGATGGTGACTTCGGCGATGCCATCGTGATTACCGGGAGTGAAGTAACGTTTTTCATCAAACACCAGATAATTAGGTAGTTTATGTTTGTCATAAACCATCTTGATCTGGCCATCTTGAATCAAAGCTGCTGAGTTGTGGCGTAACTCTGGCTCATTGGGGTGGTTACGTGGGAAGCCAATAACGATGGTGATGTTTTCGGTGTGGTCGGCAATTGCTTTGATGGTGGTGTGACAGTCGTCTAAAAATTGTTGATGGAACAACAAATCTTCAGGTGGATAACCACAAATGGTCAATTCTGTGAACACCAATAAATCCACGTTTTCATTCTTGGCCTCTTGAATCGCGTCTAGGATCAGGCATTTATTACCGGCCAAATCTCCAACTTTGATGTTGAGTTGGGACATGGCGATATTGATGTCAGGTTGTTTCATTTTTATATCACTCCACTTACACCACTAAAAGGCTGTAATCCATGGCTTTAACTGAATGGGTCAGGGCACCTATAGAAACATAATCAACCCCTGTCAGTGAGATGCCTTCTATGGTGTCCAGATTAACATTACCTGAGGCTTCAAGGTCAATTTTATCAGCGGTTATTTTCACCGCTTCACTCATGGTTTCGTTGTCCATATTATCCAACATGATTCGATCAACCGGGCAAGTCAGTGCTTCGCGTAATTCATCTAAATTGGTCACTTCGACTTCAATGGGACGCCTGTGGTTGTCATAATCAATCAACCTATTCACTGCTTGGGTGATACCTCCAGCAGCTTTGATGTGATTTTCTTTGAGCATGGCCATATCATACAGGCCATGTCGATGATTAACACCCCCGCCTAAAGTCACTGCCCATTTATCCAGCACCCTTAAGTTGGGTGCGGTTTTACGGGTGTCCAAAATTTTACATTTACCCTGTGCCAACTGCACAAACTGGTTAGTCAGGGTAGCAATGCCACTCATGCGTTGTAACAGGTTAAGTGCGACCCGTTCTGCGCCCAATACCGACAGTATCGGTCCTTTGATTCGTGCGATCACATCACGGTTTTCACAGCGTTCGCCATCTTTGAACAGTAACTCAACTTCAACAGTGGAATCAAACAGTAAAAATGATTCTTTAAATACTTTAATGCCTGCGACTACACCTGCTTGTTTAGCGATCAATTGGGCACTACACATTTGTTCGGGTGGGAATATGGCTTCACTGGTTAGGTCGCCAGACTGAATGTCTTCTAATAAAGCACTGGCAATAATATGTCGGTAATTTACTGGGTTCATAAGTTTTCTGTCGCAGCACTGTAAGCAGGCTGGTAAAATGTCCATCTTTTTAAATCAAAGCTATTATCTTTGACCCACCCATGAAGCACAAGAGTACGGCGCATAAATTCATGAAAAAAGCTTTACAACAGGCACGCCATGGCGTGTTCACTACCGGTGCTAATCCGCGTGTGGGTTGTGTTTTAGTCAAGGATAATCATGTTATAGCGGTTGCTCATCACCAGTACTTAGGCGAACCACATGCTGAAGCGCTGGCACTGAAACAGGCTGGAAATGCTGCCAGAGACAGCACGGCTTATGTCACTCTGGAGCCTTGTAGTCATGTTGGGAAAAACCCACCTTGTGCTGATGCACTGATAGCAGCAGGGGTTAAAAAAGTGGTGGTATGTAATGATGATCCCAATCCCCTGGTGGCTGGTGGTGGCTATCAAAAGTTAACCGATGCTGGCATAGAAGTGGTGCGGCATGTTTTAGACCAGCAAGGTGCTGATTTGAATCGGGGTTTTTTACACCGAATGCAAACCGGTTTACCTTGGGTTCGCTGCAAATCTGCACAGTCATTGGATGGACGAACAGCCATGGCCAGCGGTGAAAGTTATTGGATTACCGGTAACAAGGCCAGGGCAGATGTGCAATATTGGCGTGGACGCAGTGGTGCCATTATCACTGGGGTTGAGACTGTATTACATGATGATTGTCGTTTGGACTTTCGAGTTGACCAATTGGCTAAAAAGTATCGCAAGTATGCTGAATCAGTGGTCGTTAAGCAACCACTGCGGGTGGTTGTGGACAGTCAGTTAAGAACACCGCTGGATGCGAAAATATTGGCCCGGCCTGATACGGCTTTGGTGGTGACAGCTACAGGTGATGATAATAAGGTCCAGCCATATATCAAACAGGGCATAAAAGTTAAAACCATGCGCGCAGCAGATGGTCGAGTTGATCTAAAGCAATTAATCCGGTATTTGGGGATGCAACAAATCAATGAAGTGATGCTTGAAAGTGGTGCCACATTGGCCGGTTCATTTATGAATTCAAACTTAGTAGATGAATTATTGCTGTATACAGCTCCAGTGCTGATGGGTTCAACAGGTCGTCCACTATTTGAATTAAACATTGAAGAAATGGCCAGCAGACACCATATTCAAATTCTATCACACAAACCATTTGGAAAGGATTGGCGCATCCGCGGGCTGATTCAAAAATAATATGTTTACAGGTATTATTCAAACGATTGGGCAAGTCGTTGAAAAAAAAGAAAAATCAGGTGATTTAAACTTCGTCATAAAAACCAATTTTGAGCAGCCAGAATCGATCAAACTGGGAGATTCGATTGCGATGGATGGGGTTTGTTTAACCGTTACAAAGATCAATGGAGACCAGGTTGATGTGGATGTTTCGGTCGAAACCGTCAACAAAACCACGGTAAAACAGTGGCAAGCAGGTACCGATCTTAATCTAGAACCAGCCATGACTTTACAAGATCAATTGGGCGGCCACATTGTTTCAGGACATGTTGATGCAGTTGGCCAATGCATCAGCCGTGAGCCAAGTGCACGTTCAGAAATTTTTGAATTTGAGATTTCAGATTATCTGATGAAGTTTGTGGTGGTTAAAGGTTCAATCACCATCAATGGTGTTAGTTTAACGGTGAATACAGTGTCCGATAACAGGCTTTCAGTCAATCTGGTGCCGCATACTATGGAGCACACCAATTTGGGTGGTTTATCGACAGGAGATGTGGTGAACATTGAGGTCGATACCATTGCCAGGTATGTTGAAAAAATGTTACAACCACATTTAACAAGCAATCAGACTTAAACAATACAGATAAGACCCCTGGAGAGTCACATGAAAATAGTTGAACAACAAAGTAACTTAGCCCTGAACAGTACAGCAGAACTGATTACTGATATCAAAGATGGCAAGATGGTTATTTTGATGGATGATGAGGACCGTGAAAACGAAGGAGATTTGGTGATAGCAGCCAATGCGGTAACACCAGATGTGGTTAACTTCATGGCCAAACATGCACGGGGTTTACTGTGCTTGACCTTGATGCCTGAGCAGTGTAAAAAGTTAGATTTACCACTGATGGTGGATAACAACACAGCGCAGTTAGCCACAAATTTCACAGTTTCAATAGATGCTGCAGAAGGCATAACCACTGGGATTTCAGCCTATGACCGTTATAAAACAGTTATTGATGCAGTTCAGGTCAATGCCAGGCCTGCTGATATAGTGGTTCCAGGTCATATCTTTCCCTTGATGGCACAACAAGGCGGCGTGCTTTCAAGGGCAGGGCATACCGAAGCTGGGTGTGATATTGCCATGCTTGCAGGGCGTACACCTGCAGCTCTGATTGTGGAAATCATGAATGACGATGGCAGTATGGCTAGGCGGGAAGATTTGTTGAAGTTTGCGCAGCAACATGGTCTGAAGATTGGCACCATTGCCGATTTGATTGAATACCGCATGATGAATGAAACCACGGTCAGCGTGGCCGATGAATTCACTTATGAAACCCAGTGGGGTACTTTTCAGGTGAAAAAATTCATTGATAAAATCACTGAAACAGAACACTTGGCTTTTTACCAAGGCGTACTTAAACCTGAGCAAGCAGTACCGGTCAGGGTGCAATACGGGCATTTTTTCCGTGAGTTAAGAGGGTTGGACTCAAAAGACGATTATTGGACCGCACAACGGGCCATGAAAACCATTGCTGATAATGGCAGTGGGGTAATGGTGGTGCTTAATTCCAACGAATCAGTACCGATCGAAATTGATGAAATTGGTGGTAAGAAAAGCAAAGAAAATTACGCCTATCAAAACGTCGGCATCGGCTCCCAGATATTGAAACAATTGAACGTGGGTAAAATGCAATTGATGAGCCCTGAAATACGTTTCCCTGCGTTATCTGGTTTTGGCCTTGAAATCACTGAATTTATTTCATATCAACCTAACAAATAATGATTAAAACATGAAAATAGCAATCATAACAGCACCTTTTTATCGCCACATCAATGAGGGCTTGTACCAGGGGGCAACCAATTATTTAAACCGTGAAAACATAGCCTATGAGCGTTTTGATGTACCCGGTGCCTTAGAGGTGCCTTTGGCATGTCAGTATCTGGCCCAAACCAATGATTATGACGCCATTGTGGCATTAGGTGCTGTTATTCGTGGTGAAACAGCTCATTTTGACCATGTTTGTGAACAAAGTGCTCGCGGCATCATGAACGTGTCATTAGAGAACAACATACCCATTGGCAATGGCATCATCACTGTTGAGAATGAAAAACAGGCCTTGGCACGTTCCAGCGTGGACGAATCATTGGGCAAAGAGAACAAAGGCAAAGAAGCAGCACAGGCTGCGGTGGCTTTACTGCGCATGCGCAAAGAAACATCAAAATGACTCAAGTGACCAAGACCCAATTCATTACCCAAGCCAAACTACCGACCAGTTATGGTGAATTCATCATCCACGTATTTGAACATGATGGTCAGGAACATTTGGTTTTAAGCCAAGGTGAATTCAATGCAGATGATGTGGTTTTGACCCGTGTTCACTCTGAATGTCTGACTGGTGATGGCCTATTTAGTCTGCGCTGTGATTGTGGCCCACAGTTGGCTTTTGCCATGGATCAAATTGCAAAAACAGGCAAGGGCATGATTGTCTACTTGCGACAAGAGGGGCGTGGTATTGGCTTGACCGAAAAAATAAAAGCCTATCACTTACAAGACCAGGGTTTTGATACTTTTGATGCCAACGTAAAACTGGGGCATTTACCTGATGGGCGCAGTTATGACATGTTGCAAGCGGTTTTTGAACACATGGGTGTTGCTCAGATCAAACTCATGACCAATAACCCGGATAAGATCAGCGCGATTGAATCACAAGGCGTTAAAGTGGTCGATCGCATGCCTGTAAAAGTAGGCCATAACCCACACAACCAATTCTATCTGAAAACAAAAAAGGACAAATTCTTGCATTTGGATTGAGGAGAAAGAAGCCAAGTCATTTCAATGATTTATCTTATTTCATCAATCCATGATAATTACTGAAGAACCTTAAATAAACAAATTCGCTGATCGAGTAAAGTCATTTTGCAGTGAGCCACTTTCCAGTCTGTTATTCCGTATTAATTGTAAAATTTCTTGAAAGTCATTGTCACAACTGGTATTTTTGTCCTGTCCAGTGTCCACATCCGTCATACCAACGATTTTGAGGTGATTTATTCGTATCTTCGTGATACTCACCCTTTCGGGGCTGATGTGAAAAAGTTTTCCAGAAACTTTTTTTCACGAAATCACCTCAGTTTTATTTCTATCTAAAAAAAGACAAATTCTTGCATTTGGATTAAGCTGAATATTTTTTTGTGCTTGGTGTTTTATTGTGTTAGCATAAAAGGTGTGTGTTTTTAATTGAATGTTTCAAGGGGGAAATTCTGATGTTAAAAATCAGGTGTGTGCTTGTTTTTTTCTTTTTATCATCTACTGCTGTCCAATCAGCTTCTATCAATGTCGGTTCCGGCAGCTTTGTCGATTTTGGGGGTGCAGTTGTCAATCATCCTGATTTATCGCTGGAAAACAATGGCGAGGTTTTACTCACCTCTACAATGATTTTATTAAACAGTTTCAGCAATCAGGCCAGTGGTGTGATTGATGTTTCATCTTCAGTGCTGTCAGTTTTTGGTGATTGGGAAAACTCAGGCGATTTTGTTGGTGCTGGTGCCACGGTTAATCTAATCGATGGCAATCCTGTTTCTCGGGTATCTGGTGACACCGTTTTTCACGAGTTACTGATCTCTACGACTGTGGGTAAGACCATCACATTTGAGTCAGGAAGTCAAACAACTGTGCTCAACAACCTGCTGTTATCGGGGGTTAATAACAACCTATTGGTGATAAACAGTGACATGGCCGGTGAGGAAGCGTTGTTGTCTTTAGACCGGAATGCATCACAGACAATTGAGTTTGTTGATGTGACTGATAATTTTGCGACCAACCAAGTTATTGCGCCAGGTGAGCCTTCAGCATACGATTCGATTCAAGGCAATAATGTCCGTGGTTGGTTTGGTGTTCCATTGCATTTACCAGTTCCGTCATTGGGCTTGATTGGTCAAGTGATGATGGCACTGTTGTTCATGTTGTTATTTATTTATTCAGATAAAAGAAACAGAAACTTAAAGGGGTTCAAATGAAAAAAATATTGATTAGATCGACACTGATGCTTGGTGTGTGTTCGTGTTTACAAATGGTTCATGCTGGTGATGTGGTGGTACAACCAGATGCTGGTGATGGTTTAGTGATTACCAATCAAGCTGGCGATCAGGAACAAATGCGTGTGAATGAAGATGGGAGTATCTTCTTTCGTTCTGTGCCATCGGCACCATTACAAACTGATCCAGTATGTACTGACGGTACAACTGGACAGTTAGGTGTATGCGATGCGAATACATTTATAGGTCCAGCCGGTCCACAAGGGATTCAGGGCATACAGGGTCCAGCAGGTGCGACAGGTCCAGCCGGCCCAGCCGGTCCACAAGGTGATCCTGGCCCAACTGGTGCGCAAGGTCCGATTGGCCCAGTGGGTCTTACCGGTCCAGCCGGTCCGGCCGGCCCACAAGGTGATCCTGGTCCAACTGGCGCCCAAGGTCCAATTGGGCCAATAGGTAATACCGGTCCAGCAGGTCCAGCTGGCCCACAAGGAGACCCTGGTTCACAGGGCCCAATAGGTCCACAAGGTCCACAAGGCCCAGCAGGGGTTGGTGGTGCTGTTGATGTATATGGTAACGGGTCTAATACAACAACTTCTATTGGTTCAGCAAATTGGGTGACCAGTCGAGAAGTGAACCCTCAATTCGGCGACTTAACAATAACAGGTAATCTGACTGTTCCTTCGGGACAGGTGATTCAGTGTAATGGTACATTGACAATCAATGGTTCAATTACAGTTTCACCAGGAATAATTGGAGGTGGGGCATCTGCTCCAAACCAGTTTGGGCTGGCAGTGGCTCCTGCTGAGGGTGCTTCTGGTTCACCAGCGCTTCCTGCTTCAGTTGCTGCAAACTATTTAAAGTTAGGGCCATATGCTGGTACTGCAGGAGAGGGTGAAGATGATATCAAAGCTGGAGATGGTGGTGGTTCATTAACTATTCTGTGCAAAGATGGTGTGGTTTTCGGGGCAGGTGGTAGAATTTTTGCTAATGGAGGCGATGCTGATGACTACATCACACCGCCACCAACTGGAACAACTTTAGCAGGTTCAGGTGGCGGTGGTGGTGGTTTCGTATTGATCGTTTCACAAGGAAATATAACGATACCGTCTGCTAACAGTATTGAGGTTACTGGAGGTGACGGTGGGGATGCGAATAATGGTGCTACGATTGATGATTCAGGTGGGGCTGGTGGCGGTGGTGGTATCGTTCATTTCATTGCTCCAAATGCAAATTCGATAAATAATAACCGCGTTTTAGCCAGTGGTGGTGTGCCAGGAGCTGATGGTGGCGACCCTGTACTTGATGGTGTCACCGGAAATGGTGGTGGTGGTTTGGGTGGAGCTGGTGGTACTGGAGGGGATGGTAACAGTACATCCAGCACAGCAGGTCAGCCTGGTTATGTGATTAAATCTCAGATCGCTAACCCTGAGTTTTTGATTATAGCCAGATAAGACTTGTTTTCACTTGATTTTTAAAAGGCCAATATTCATTGGCCTTTTTTATTGTTCTTTAAAAGCTAGCCGCCCCATTTAAGCAAGTTCAGGTATTCTCTGCGGGTCTTTGGTCCGTAAGTATTGAAGTGTGGATTGGGGTTATTTAAGTAGTTTTGTTTGGCTGATGCGATTGAATCTTTGTTGATGAATTGGGCCACTTCCTGGGCGCTGATTTGGTAGGGTTTGGTGGCGTTGAGGCCGAAAATCTTAGCTTTGAGTTTTTGGTTAATTGGCTCATAGTCATATTTTTCCTGAAATTCTTTGGATATCTGGAAAGTTCGAAAAGCTTGGATCTGGTCTTGTGGAGAACCATACCAGATAGAGTCAGTGCCCCAAAGCACATTGTCTTCACCGATGTATTTAATCAGTTTAGCCATGACATGGGCTGCTTGGTTGGGGTCGCGCATCAGAAAACGCCAAGTGCTGCCGAGCTCTGCGTAGACGTTACTGTTTGGTTTTATACCATGCTTCAGCACTGAATGTATCAGCGAATCAACACCGCGGTTGTCATTGTCTTTGTGAAAAGCTTTTTCGACATAACTTTGATCAAAACCAGAATGATAAATAATGAAGTTCATATGGGGATAGAATTTGGCAACTTTGCCCACGTCATCACATAAACTGTGTTCGAATGATTTGGGTCCAAAAGGAATGCCCTTGTGAATGCAAATATTCTTCACACCAAGTTTTTGTGCTTTTTCTATCATTGCCATGCCGACATTGTCACTGAGCCAATAGCCGATACCATCAGGGCCAAACTGAGTGTATGTTTTAAAAGCGGAGACTTTCCATTCTTCTGCCAAAGCATCCATACCATCTAAATCACCAGGCTGGTTTGGATTGACGCGCCCATGTAGTAATAAGCGGTGGTTACCATCCATTTTGTCGATGATTTGTCGGGTGGCATCTGCCTCTTGAATGGTTAATGGTTCGTCATCAGCAGCAGAAGGCACAAATGACAACACCATCAAATCAGTGTCTGAATCCATAAACACATCTTTGATAAATTCTTCACTGCCTAAACAGTTTAGATAACTGCGATTTGTTTCGTTGTTTGATAGATCACATTGGGCTTTGGGCATAAAAGACAATGGTTTGATGTGTTCGGGAATTTTTTTTAACCAATCACCATTGGGATTTACGAAATGACCTTGCACATCAAAGATAAACTCATTGCCTTCCACTTCATGTTTCGCCAATGAGGAATCTTTGCTTGAATCGAAAGATAATTCATAAAATCCACCTGTTAAGCCAAATTTAGCAAAAGCACTGTTAAAAGCTAATAGGGTGGAGGCCACACCGCAGCTGGATTTCAGGAATTGTCGTCGTTTGGAGTTGGTTTTTTTGGCATCACTGATTGTTGTTTCAATGGCCAGTTGATTAGCAAGCTGTTGTGGCTGGTCCAATTGTACAGGTGCAAATTCACCATTACTGGTTGAGTCAAGTTTGATCGGTAACTTATGTTTGTTGTGTTCAGCCATGATGATTCCTCTGTTTTTTCTTCTTTTAATATAACTTAATCTGCTGTTAATGGGCTAGGTCATAAGTCAGGATTGTGTCAAAACCATGACTTATGGCCTACGAATAATGCGGTATTTGGTGACCATTGGCCCATGAATATTGAGCTGCTTACGTGTTCAAATAATAAAGGAAAGCAAATGAATGGGAATGCTGTTGGGTCTTCATTCATTTATGTTTCAGACATAAATGAAAGCGACCGCGGCCAGCATGGCTTGCAACCTCGGGCTTGCCCTCTCTGACACAGCAGGGCTTCGCCAACCGAGTGCGCAGGTCGAGTTGATCATCAACTCTCCATGGGTAAAAAATACAAAAAACAGATTCAATTAATGCTTCGGAGAACTGATGAACACTTTGACTGGAATATTTAGCAGCACGAGCAAGCTTGTTTAAGTGCCGTAGTTCGTTCAAGTTGAGTTAACAGCATTCTTTATAGGTCATAAGTCATGAATGTCATTAATTTTGTAACTATCCCAAATATGCTTCGTTAATTAGCCAAATAACAGTTGTCTTAAATAAGAGGAAACAATCGTGAAAACATTACTTAAAATCGCCGCTCCCATTTTAGTTTTGGTTGTCAGTTTCTATGTGGTCCAGGTTTTAGCAGCTTCCAAGCCAGAGCCTGAGAAAAAAGAACCTACACAACGTTTGATTTCGCTTTATGTTGATGAAGTTAAATCTGAAACCATAACCCCTGGAATACAAACTCAGGGTGAAGTGAAACCAAAAACTGAAATTGATTTAACCCCAAGGGTATCCGGTGAAGTTGTCAGCATTTCAGATTCGTTTGCTGAAGGTGCTGAGTTCAGTCCAAACAGCACTTTAATCAAAATTGATGATGCTGATTACAAAGTAGCAGTTATCAGGGCAGAAGCTCAAGTGGCTGCGGCTAAGGTGGTTTTGGCAAAAGAGTTAGCCAATGCCAAAATGAAAAAAGACACCTGGCTGCAAAAAAACGGATCTGTTAAGCCAACTGACTTTGCTTTGAACAAACCACAAGTACAGGATGCTGAGGCTCAACTGCGTGCAGCCAAAGCTAACTTGAAAGAAGCCAAACTCAATGTTACAAGAACTGAAATCAAAGTGCCTTTTAAAGGTCGTGTGATTGAAAAAATGGTTGGGGTGGGACAATACATCACTGCTGGCACACCTTTAGGTAAAGTGTTTGCCACTGATGTGGTTGAGGTGCGCTTGCCTTTAACTGATCTGCAATTAACTGAATTGGACTTGCCATTGGGTTTTATGGCGGAAAATAACAATGGCCCTGTGGTTGAGTTCACAACAAATATGGGTCGATCCAAACACAGCTGGCAAGGCCGAATAGTCAGAACCAATGCTTCGGTGGATCAACAAACCCGTTTAATTTATGCCATTGCTGAAGTCCAGGATCCTTATGGTAAAGGTGCAGACTTTGGTGTGCCATTTGCGGTGGGCATGTTTGTTGAAGCAAATATAGCTGGTATTGAATCCAAACAGGCCATGGTCATTCCACGGGATGCATTGCGCAATGCGGATAAAGTTTATGTGGTGGATCAAGACAATAAATTAGATATCAGATCGGTTGAAGTTATGTCAACTTCAGCTGACCGAGTTTTACTCAGTGATGGTGTTGAGGTCGGTGAAAGGGTAGCCGTTTCGACCATACCAAATGCAGCACAGGGTATGTTGGTTGAACCCATTACGAAACAAGAAAGTCAACTGGTTACTCAACTTTAAGCCAACATTGCGGAGATACCTATGAATCGATTGATCGCCTGGTGGGCGGAAAATTCTGTAGCAGCCAACTTATTGATGTTTGGTATATTCATTGCTGGCTTTATTGGTTTTAACTCATTGGAACGTGAGATGGATCCACAAGTCAGGTTTCCTGGCTTGGAGATAGCGGTGTCATGGCCGGGCGCTTCACCACAAGATGTTGAAGAACAACTGGTGGCACGCATTGAAGAGTCTGTGAGTGACATGGATGCCATTGAATGGGTCCGATCGACTTCCCAAGAAGGTTTTGGGGGCGTTTACATCCTGGCTGAGCAGCAGGTTGATTTCAACCAATTCATGAATGATGTGAAAATTCGAGTCGATTCTATTTCAACTTTTCCTGGTGATATAGAGCAACCCATCGTGCGTCAGTGGATTAATCGTGATGAGTTTATCAGAATTGCAGTACATGGTGACATGACTGAAAGGGAGCTGAAAAGATTGGCTGAAACCCTGCGCCGTGAAGTGGCTCAGTTACCAGCGATCACAGTGGTTCAACTGTTTGGTACCCGTGAAGAGGAAATTTCAATTGAGGTAGGTGAAGATGCCTTAAAACGTTACGGTTTGACTTTTTCAGATGTGGCATCAGCAATTCGTAATTCTTCGATGAACCAATCCTCTGGTTCGGTCCGAACTCAAGTAGGAACCTATCAACTGAAAGTCCGTTCTCAGGCCGATACCGAAGCCGAATTTGCAGAAATCATTGTCAAAGAAACAGCCGATGGTGGTGTGATTAAAGTGGGTGATGTGGCCACAGTGATAGATGGCTTTGAAGACAATCCCATATTGGCAACATTAAATGGAGAACCTGGGGTTTTGATTCAAGTCATGACCACTGAGATTATGGATATCGTAAAAGCATCTGATTCGGTTCGAAACTGGATAGCTGAACGCAAAGATACTTTACCAAACGGCGCAAAACTGACCTTATGGAACGATCAGGCTGAGGATTTCAAAGGCCGCATGCAGACCATTGGTAGTTCTGCTTTTATGGGTCTTATTTTGGTGCTGTTTGTGCTGATGTTGACCTTAAGGCCTAAAGTGGCACTGTGGGTTGCTGTGGGCATTGCTACGGCATATGCTGGTGCTTTTGTGTTCTTGCCTACAGTGGGTGTGTCATTGAATATGCTTTCAACCTTCGCCTTCTTATTGGTATTGGGTATCGTGGTGGATGATGCAATTGTGGTTGGTGAAGGTATTCACAGTGAATCAAATCGTTTAGGTGGTGGTGTTAAATCAGCAATATCAGGCGCACAATTGGTTGCTAAACCAGTGATATTTGGTGTTTTGACTACCATCATGGCATTTATGCCTTGGTTGTTTTTAGGTGGGTCAACCAGTGAATTTACCCGTCACATCACTTGGGTGGTGATTTTGGCTTTGGCCTTTTCTTTGATAGAGTCATTGTTAATTTTACCCTCACATTTGTCATCAATGAAGCCACGCAGGGATCAAAATCGCCTGGGCAGAATGCAAAAGGCAGTTTCGCAAAGCATCATTAATTTTGCACATAATCGTTATCGTGGTATTGCCCAATGGTCTTTAAAAAATCGTTATTTAACCACCAGCTTTTTTATTGGTTTGTTGGTTATTGGTTTTGGTATGTTTGGTAATGGTTTGGTGAAGAAAAGTTTTATGCCGGATATTGAATCAGATGAAATCATTGTCAACGTGGTGCTGCCTGAGGGTGCGCCTTACAGCAGGGCGTTGGAAATATTGGCTCAATTACAAACTGCTGAAAAGGCATTGGAAGAAGAAGTCAACCAAAAGACAGATGGTCAGGGTGGCTTGATTGAAAATTGGTACACACGATCCAGACGCGATAGTGTTATTGCGATTGTGAAGCTGACGCCGCCTGAAAGCCGACCACTAGCGGTACAAAACATGTCAGCCAAAGATGCTTCAGTGCGCTTGCGTGAGCTCATGGGTGATGTACCTGATGCCAAAGAAGTGTCGGTGCAATACACCCAAGGTAATAATGATCCGGCTTATGAAGTGTCCATCAGGCATCCTGATTTAGATGTGTTAAGAGCTGCCACCAATGAACTGGAAGATCAGTTGCGCACCTATGAAAACTTATATGACGTGCGCAATAACTTAGAGGGCGCTTCTGAAGAAATCCGTTTAACCTTAAAACCAGGTGCGACCAAGCTGGGTCTGACTTTGGCTGAAATAAATCGTCAGGTCAGACAGGCTTACTTTGGTGAAGAAGTACAGCGAGTGCCAAGAAATGGTCAGGATGTTCGCGTTAAAGTACGTTATCCAATTGAATCAAGGCGTTCGATTGAAAGTTTGAATAATTTTTATGTGCGAACGAATGATGGCAGAGAAGTGCCTTTATTAGCAGTGGCGGATTTGGAGTATGCACCTGGCATCAAGAGTATCCAACGCTGGAACGGTAATCGTGCTGCGCGCATCAGCGCAGATCTCAAAGATGATGTTCGTGAAGACATCAACAAAGACTTAGATGAAAACTTTTATCCGGCTTGGGAAGCCAAGTACCCAGGTATCATTCGTGGTAATGTGGGCCAAGCTGAGGGCGAGGCCAGATTTATAAAAGAAGTTATGGGCTTATATGCCATGGCATTTTTTGCTATGTACTTCTTGCTGGCAGTTGCTTTCAAAAGCTACTTTCAACCGGTGTTGATTTTGATTGCGATACCTTTTGCCTTCATCGGTGCGGTTATAGGTCATGTGACTATGGATATGACCATGGCTATTTTTTCATACTTTGGTATAGCGGCAGCGGCTGGGGTGGTGGTTAATGATAATCTGGTGTTGATGGATTATTGTAATAAGTTGCGAGATAAGGGCATGGCTGCCAAAGAGGCCATTGTTGAGGCCGGTGTGGCCAGATTCAGGCCTATTTTATTGACTTCAGTAACTACCATTGTTGGCCTGATGCCGATGATGATGGAACGCTCAATTCAAGCGGCATTCTTGCAGCCGATTGTGGTGTCATTGGCCTTTGGGGTATTTATGGCGTTTTTTGTGACTTTATTGATGGTGCCATCGCTCTATGGTATTGGTATTGATATTAAGATGGGTGCCAAACGTCTGTTTGTTAGAAAAAAGACACAAATTAACAAGCATGAACCAACGACAGCAATCACCACGGATAATTAATGGTTTATAAAACATCAAATATTCAAAGATATTGGGTTGCTAACAAATCAGAATAACTGTTGTTTTTGGTTTGAAAATAACTGATTTGTTTGTCGCTGATTCCTAATTGTTTGGAACGAACGGCTAATTTCTTATTAATGAATTGATATAAAGCCATGTCTAAACTGTTTTTGTCAAGGATCAATGTCTTGGTGTCATCATCGATGGCACCTTTGTCAGTTTTCACATTTGACTTATTTTTTCGCTGATAATAAATGTCCTGCCAACCTAATAATCGCTGAGCCATCAACAAAAATAGATCGTATTGTTCTGTAACTCCGAACATAGAATAACGTGTCATCAATTGTGTTTTGGCCAGTTCAAGTACTGCTTCATTACTGTATGGATGATTTTGCCAGTAGTTATCTTTTAACCAGCCAAGGATTCGATACGTTTGGCCATTACATACGTCGTCGATTTGAGGACTGTTGACAAAATCGGCGAGGCTCATGCGTTTGGCTAAACGATATTTTGGGTGATTAGGGGAGGAGCGTGAATAATCATAATAAGAAATAACTCGAGAAACTGGGTTGCGTAACAAAACCAGCTGCACTAATTTTTTGCGATCTAGCAGTTGATACAAATAATCACTGGGTTGAAAGTGACCCATTAAGGTGCGATGGACTTTAAAATTATTGTGCATCTTGTAGATACTGGCCAAGTTTCTTTCAATGGAGTTGGCATTGGCTCTGTATACAAAGTCAACTTTGTAGTTTTTAGCAATAATGTAATCCAATGTAGTACCACCTGTTTTGGGTATGTGGGGAAAGAGTATGTGGAAATTACCCTTATTTCCTGAGTCAACCCGTTGACTTCGATTGATTAAATTATTCCATCGAATTATTTTTTCATCAATGATTTTGTTGTTGGCTGAGGTGCGCTCTTCCGTACTCAGACTGAACCAAGATTTATATCCAGTAATTGGTGGCTTGAATTGTGGTTGAAATTGTTTAAATTTAGATTTAAGGTAATTGGTGAACATGTGTTGGAAGTTCTGAGTGCGGTTAGAACCAATGATACAGTTAATTTGATTGAAATGTCAGTTTAATGGACGTTAGTAATTGTGAGATCAGGTCAAACCATAAAAATGTTACCGTTTTCATACCTGAAAGGAAACAGCCTGTACACATTGACAGGCCGTTTGTTGTTAGGTTTTATTTTAGGTTTTGTGCCACAAAGTCCCAATTGACGAGGTTCCAAAAGTTTTTCAAATAACCACCGCGGTCATTTCGTGTATCCACATAGTAAGCATGTTCCCACACGTCACATGTGAGTAAGGGGTGGTAACCATCTGTCATTGGGTTACCCGCATTGAAACTGTTGACTATTTCTAAATCACCTGCATCATTCTGGACCAGCCAAGCCCAGCCTGAACCAAAAGTTGTCATGGCTGTTTGGTTGAATTTTTCCACAAAAGCATCAAAACCACCAAACGCTGCATTGATTTTTTCAGCCAATTTGCCAGAAGGTTCGCCGCCGCCATTGGGAGAGAAACCATTAAAGTAAAATGTGTGGTTCCAGATTTGTGCAGCATTGTTAAAAATGCCTCCATTTGATTTGAGTATGATTTCTTCCAAAGAAAGTCCTTCAAATTCAGTATCTTTGATCATGTTGTTCAAGTTGTTTACGTAAGCGTTGTGGTGCTTGCCATGATGATAATCTAAGGTTTCAGCAGAAATGTGCGGCTCTAAAGCTGTTTTTTCGTATGGTAATTTTGGTAATTCAAATGACATATAATAGCCCCTGTAGTTAAAATTAATAATTGAGTTCGATATGAGGTTGCTTGGAGAAATTTAAAGCCTCAATGTTAAGATAAAATACAGCTTTCCTTATCGCACTCTTTAATAAAATAATGATAGGGTAATGACTGTGAAAAATGTGTCTGAAGTGCTTGATTTTTGGTTTAATGAAATTGAGCCCAAAGATTGGTGGATTAAAAATCCAGAATTTGATACAAAGATAAGACAACGTTTTTTGTCGACTTATCAGGCAGCCATTAAAGGCGAGTTGTACCAATGGCGTGAGTTGGCTGCAGGACGTTTGGCTGAAATCATAGTACTTGATCAGTTCTCAAGGAACATGTTCAGAGATCAAGCCCAGGCTTTTGCGTACGATTACTTGGCAGTTGCTCTAACACAGGCAGCTATAGACACAGGAGCTGATAAAGAGTTGCTTAATGAGCCGAAAAAACTGGCTTTTCTGTATATGCCATTGATGCACAGTGAGTCGCAGTTAATTCATGAACAAGCAGTTAAGGTTTTCTCCCAGGCGGGTTTGGAAAACAATCTGGATTTCGAATATAAACACAAAGCCATTATTGACAAGTTCGGTCGCTATCCACATCGAAATAAAATTTTAGGCAGAGAATCTACACCGAAAGAAATTGAGTTTTTACAGCATCCTGGTTCAAGTTTTTAATTTGTCGGGGAATTTCATGAAAAATATTATGTGCATAAACAATGTGTTATGCCACTGTGTTAAAGTGCTTTTAATATAATCTTGAGTATTTTGCTCAAATTGGTACATTTTCAATTGGGTAGATATCAAGCCTCTACCTATTCAATCTGCACTGATTTCCGCGTATAATCGCTGCTCGTTTTTTACCATCAGAATTATGACCGAGTTTCGAATTGAAAAAGACAGCATGGGTGAGCTGAAAGTGCCTGTAGATGCTTTATATGGTGCCCAGACCCAGCGAGCCATTAATAACTTTCCTATCAGTGGCCTAACCATGCCTAGAGAATTTATCAAGGCTTTGGGCCTGATAAAAGCTGCAGCAGCAGAGGCCAACAACGCACTGGCTCACATGGATGATGAGGTCTGTGAGGCTGTTAAAGCTGCGGCCTTGAAAGTGCAATCGGGTGAGGTTGACAGTCATTTTCCGATTGATGTCTTTCAAACAGGATCAGGTACCAGTTCTAACATGAATTGTAATGAGGTGATTTCTCATCTTGCCAGTACCAATGCATTATTTATTCACCCCAATGATCACGTCAACATGGGACAAAGCTCAAACGATGTGATTCCAACAGCGATTGCTGTTAGTTGTGTTTTGAATGTGACTCATGGTTTGATACCGGCTTTGACTGATTTTGTTTCAGTGTGTAGAAATAAAGCTGTTGAGCTGAGCGATGTGGTCAAAACCGGCCGCACTCATTTGATGGATGCCATGCCAGTTACATTCGGCCAGGAACTCAATACCTGGGCCAGCATCATTGAAACCAACATAGAAAGATTACAAGACACTTTGCAACGCGTTGCGCAATTACCACAAGGAGGAACTGCTGTTGGTACAGGTGTTAATGCGGATGCGAGGTTTGGTGGTTTGTTTGCTGAAAAATTGAGCACTGCTACTGGTGTTAAGTTTACTTCTATGGCTAATAAATTTGATGGTATCAGTGCACAGGATAACATTGTTGAACTATCTGGTCAGTTAAAAGTCATTGCTTCAACTTTGATGAAAGTGGCCAATGATTTGCGTTGGATGAATTCAGGCCCACTGGCTGGGATTGGTGAAATTGAGTTACCCTCTTTACAACCAGGCAGTAGTATTATGCCAGGTAAGGTCAATCCAGTCATTCCCGAAGCGATGGCAATGGTTTGTGCGCAAGTCATTGGTAATGATGCCACAGTTACTGTAGCAGGACAGTCGGGTAATTTTCAGCTTAACGTAATGTTACCGGTGATTGCCTATAATGTTTTGCAGAGTATTCATATTTTGAGCACATCAAGTCAGCAATTAGCTCATCAGGCCATTAAGGGTTTTAACGTGAATCATGAAGCAGTTTCAGAAAATGTGGGTAAAAACCCGATTTTGGTTACTGCCTTAAACGCTGTTATTGGCTATGACTTGGGAGCTAAAATTGCGAAACAAGCATATAAAGAAAAACGCTCTGTGTTAGATGTGACCAAAGAAAACACAGATTTAAGTGAAGAAGAAATCAAAGAAATTTTAGATCCGATTAAATTAACTACTGGTGGTATTGAGGAAACCCAATGAATAAAGTAATGAAACTGATTTTCGTGGCTTTGTTGTTATCGGTACAACCAGGAAAAGCCGCTGAATTACCATCATGGGGCATGACTGAAAACCAGTATAAACTGCCTAATTTCAATAACAGAATGGGGGGTATTGGTAAACAAGCTTTAAAAAATAACTGGCAACTAAAAGTTACCGCACCTGCTGCTTGGCACAGTACCATCCGAAATGCGTTGACCAATAGGGGGGAGCGGGATGTGCAAATGTCTTTGAAAAATTCAGTGTATCAGAGCATCTCCATTACTGCTGTACCAGGAGCCAAGATTGCTCAAATCTCGCCTTCATCAGCCAGTAACACCACTGTGCAAAAACAAGTGGTTATCGATAAACCTGAAATAGACACAGAAATTGAGGCTCCAGATTTTGGCAAACATGCCTTTGATAATAACAAAGAAGATTTACTTGAAAATCTGGCCGAAATTAACTTGGGCGTACCTACCGCAACAGTCAAAAAAGGCGGTGTATCAAAGAAACCATCTGTACAAGTTGAGTCAACGGTATCTGAACAGGTTGAAGCTGTTGTCAAAGAGCAAAGTTCAATTGAACCTGAAGTTGCTGTGATGGTAACAGAGGATGTTGATGCCGACAAAGAAGCTTTAAGAAAACGCTACGCTCGCAGTAAAAGGGTTGAGAAGCTTTTGAGCTACAACAATATCAAAACAAAAGATGAGTTATATGTTAAAAATTCAGCGGTGTTGATTAAACGCTTTCTTAATCAGGGCGTGGTGCTGTTTTTTTGGATGAAAGAAGCATATGATCCTGCTGTTCATAAATTGATAGAAAAAGGCAGCGGCAAATATCGCAAAGATCCCGAAGCGATTCAAGGTGATACACCGAATGTCAAAAAAGTTCAACAAAAGAAAGTAATTGATCCCACGAATTTAAATTTTGTGGCAGTTAATGACAACGTCGAGGATCAAGATGACCTGAGACGTGAGCATATAAAAAACAAACGTGTTAAGTACACGATAGCTGCAAAAAAACTTAAAAAAAGTGATTTGATTTATATTCAGAACCAAACGATTCTGGTTGAAAGGAAACTGTCACAAGGACAAGCCATTTACTACTGGCTGGTAGGTGATACCACCATTACTCGTGAAGTTGAAACCAAAGGTGATAACAAATTCGTGATTAAATGAGTTGGAGGCATCGATTTAAATACTGATGGTCTATCGATACTCGCATATCAAGTTAATAAGGCTGGCTGGGCTGATTATCTGGCTCAGTCTGTCTATTTTACTGTTCATTGAATACGAAAGCTTTACCCCCAATTTCAGTGCCTATCTGATATCCCACATTCTGTTTGGGTTGATGTTTTGGTTTGTTACTAATAACATTGGTCAGATGAGCTTCAAGCTCAAAGCCTGGCTTTCTATAGTCATTTTGGCGATCTTGGTATTGGTCATCAACCATGTCACCGACAGTGCCGCTGGTATTTTTTACGCCTTGATTATCTCAGTGCTTTTGGCGTGGTTGTTTCCAATCCAGCAAAGCTTGTTGTTGTTGTTTGTCTGTAACTTATTGATTGGTTTACAATTCAGCTATATCGGCAGTGATATAGATAACCGAGCGCAGAATTTTGTGCTGTTTTTTATCTATCTGGGTTTTTCAGTGTTCTCCTTTATTATCTCATTGGTTGCTTTCAAACAGCAAAATGCCAAAGAAGAATTGCGTATGTTGAATACTGAGCTTAAGGCCACACAAGTCTTGTTGGCAGACAGCTCCAGGATCAATGAAAGGCTGAGAATTTCTCGTGAGCTGCATGATTTAATAGGACATCATTTAACAGCTTTGACACTGAACCTAGAAGCAGCTTCGCATATGACAGACGGTAAGCCACAAAGTTACGTCAAAAAAGCCCATTCAATTGCCAGATTACTGCTTTCAGATGTTCGTGAAGTGGTTGGCAGTTTCAGACAATCAGGTACTTTGGATTTGGGGTTGGCCATCAGAGAATTGCTTTCAGGGTTGCCACGATTGAAAGTCACTCAAGAAATACCCGATGAGTTTTTGGTTGAAGATCCGAAATTAGCACAAACCATATTGCGCTGCGCTCAGGAATTGATCACCAATACCATGAAACATGCGCAAGCGTCACACTTGAAGGTCAAATTGGAGCGTAATAAAAACACCGTGGTTTTAATGATTCAGGACAATGGTGTCGGTTTAGGTCAGTCTCAAATGGGGAATGGCATGACAGGAATGTCTGAACGTGTTAAATTACTGAACGGGGAATGTGACTATGTTTCACAAAACGGCTTAAAATGCACCCTAACTTTTCCGGTAGGATAAATTGAGAAACACATGATAAAAGTATTACTGGTAGATGACCAAAACTTAGTGAGGCAGGGCGTACAGGCCTTGTTAGAAATAGCAGATGATATTGAGGTCATTGGTGAAGCGAAATCTGGGCAGGAAGCCTTGGAAATGGTGCCAGAGTTAAATCCAGATGTGGTTTTGTTGGATATGCGCATGCCTGGTATGTCTGGTTTAGATGTATTACATGAACTTTCCCAGGCAAATCAATTACCTCCGACCATCATATTAACGACTTTTGATGATGAAGAATTGATTCTTGCTGGGGTTAAAGCCGGGGCTAAAGGGTATTTATTGAAAGATGTACCACTGGAAGAGTTGGTTGAAGGGATTAAGCAGGTAGCTGAAGGCAAAACCATCGTTAGGCCTCAAATCACCGAACGCATTTTGGAAAGTGTTGAAGGCTTAAAGAATGATTTTATCAGTTTTGAGAGACCAGATCCTCTGACCAACCGGGAAACTGAAATTTTACGCTTAATGGCTGGTGGCTACAGTAATAAAGAAATTGCTAATTCAATTTTTGTGGCTGAAGGAACAGTTAAAAACCATGTCTCAAATATATTATCAAAACTCGGTGTTCGTGATCGCACCAGAGCTGTGTTAAAAGCGCTGGAGCTGGGACTGATTTAAGATGAGTAAAACGGAATACGAACTTCGGGTCAAAACCTCACCCGAGTGGGTTAATGTGGCCAAAGCCGATTTTAATTCTTTCTTAAAAGACCATGCAGCATGTGAGCGGAAAGCCGCGGCACTGGCTATGTCTATGGTACAGCACTACCCAGATAAGCCAGATTTAATTCGTGGTATGATTGATTTGGCCATGGAAGAGATGGCTCATTTTCGTGAAGTTATGAAGATCATGCTTGATCGCGGTTTGCAGCAAGACAATGATGAGAAAGATCCATACATAAAAGCACTGTTGGGTTTAATCAGAAAAGATGGCCGGGTGTATTTACTGGACCGCTTATTGATTTTCAGTATTGTGGAAAAAAGAGGTCATGAGCGTTTTATGATGATGGGTGAAGCCTTACAAGATGCCAAGATGAAAGATTTCTATGTGCGTTTGGCTAAGGCTGAATATCGGCATTACACCTTATTTGTCAAGCTGGCACACCAATACTATGATTCAGTTGAAGTTATAGCCAGATTAGATGAGCTACTTGATGCCGAAGCAGAAATCGTTGAAAACTTGCCTTTTCGTGCCGCAGTGCATTGAAAAAATCTCAATCAAATCAACTAAAAACCTATATAGAAAAGTATAGTCAAACAGTTGATTTAAGCAGCTTTCCAGCAGACAAATCCTGGGAGTATGTGATGATTCTTCCGATTTGTGGTGAATCTTTGTATTGTCTTGATGTGATTTTTCGAAATTTAATTGCACCATCGGTATTGTTAATCATCATTCTTAATCGACCTGATAAACACCAGAAAACAGCTTTGTGGAAATATCAAAATGAATCCTTCAAACAACACCTGATGACCTCATATCCACAGGTCACAGCTCTTTCAGAAAAACACTTTTTATTAACAGAAGGTGATTTGCCAGATGCCCTGTTTCTGGATTTCAATGAGCAAGCTTTTCATCATAATGACGGTGTGGGATTGGCCAGACGCATAGCTGCTGATACTGCTTGTGCTTTGATTCAAACAGGTTTTGTCACAGAACCCTGGATATTCAGTACTGATGCCGATGTAGAGTTACCTGATGATTATTTTCAGGTGTGCAAGCAATGCCCTGATGGGACAGCGATCAGTCTTAATTTCAGTCACATAACAGATGATCCGGTGTTGGGTGGTTACCAGGAGAGGTATGATTTCAGACTCAAATACTACCAGCAAGGTGTGAAGCACATAGGTGCTGCATATGACCACATCCCCTTAGGCAGTACACTTGTGGTTCATGCCCACGCTTATGCAAAAGTTCGAGGTTTTCCATGCCGAAGTGGCGGGGAAGACTTTTATCTGTTGAATAAATTGGCCAAAGTGGGTCGCATTGAGCAGCCCAGCGAACCAGTGGTTAAAATCAGGGTCAGACAATCAGACAGGGTGCCTTTTGGTACAGGGCCAGCAGTTATTAAGATAAAAGAACAGCTGGCTGCGGGTAAAGAGTTTACTTATTATCATCCGATGATATTTGAACGATTAAGAATTTGGCATGAAGATTTACTGAGTTATTTCAGCGAAAATCAACTGCCTCAAGACCGATCTCTGAATGAATATTGGCACGTCGATAAAGTTTTGAACAAAGCATTACAACAAATTAATTCAGTCGCCAGATGGCAACAGTTTGTCCACGAATGGTTTGATGCTTTTAAGATTCTAAAGTCAGTACATTTTTTGGAAAAATCATTCGACGCAAAAAATATTGATGAGCTTAAGCAGAACGAGCTTTATCAAAAAATAATAAGTTGCTGATCTCGTGATTGGGCTTTGAAGAACATCTCTATCAATCACTATGACGATGCCTGTGGCAGGTGGTTAATGTTTGGCGTGTGAGAATATTGATGGTGAGGGATTGATCAAATGCATCCTGCATTTGCCCCTTCGGGCGCCTACGGCGTCAAAAATTGTTCCTGACAATTTTTTCGAACCAACTCGGCTTCGGCACCGTCTCGAACAGCCATAATATCGATGCCTGTGGCAGGTGGTTAATGTTTGGCGTGTGAGAATATTGACAGTGAGGGATTGATCAAATGCATCCTGCATTTGCCCCTTCGGGCGCCTGTGGCGTCAAAAAATGATCCTGTCATTTTTTTCGAACCCAGAGGTTTCGGCACCGTCTCGAACAGCCATAATATCGCTGCCACAGGCATCGATATTATGGCGGTGAGAGAGAACGCCACAAGTAGTTCTATATTCTATTTCTTATTACTAAAATAAATAAAAAAATTAATAGAAACAATAATATACAGTCCTTATCAGTCCATTCTGTATTATAATAGCTTATATATTTGACGGTTCCCTTGACGGTTCCCAGAGCCAAAACAAACATTTTTAAGGATTGTTATATGTCACTAACTCACACTGAGGTCAAAAGCGCTAAACCCAAAACAAAACTGTATAAGTTGTTTGATGGTGGTGGCTTGTATTTACAGGTCAAACCATCTGGATATAAATGCTGGAAATATGATTACAGGCTCGATAAAAAGAGAGGTACCTATACCATAGGCAAATACCCAGAAATCAGCTTAAAACAAGCCAGAGACGCTCACAGAGAGGCCAGAGAGCATGTTGCCATTGGAGTTCACCCAAAGGCAATCAAAGAAAAAAGTCGTATTGAGGCAGATTTAGAAAACAAACGATTTAGCTATTACGCCAATCAATGGTTAGAAAAGCAAAACCTGGCGGAATCAACCCGTAAAGATTTAGAACAACGCATACAGAAAAACTTAATTCCATTCATGGATAAGAAAAGGGTAAATGAATTCACCACAGCGGAATTATTAAAAATCACTTTGAAAATGAGTGATCGAGGAGCCAAAGAGACTGCTCAAAGAATGGCGAATGTATTGAGGCGCATTTACAATGAAATTCTGATCTTGGGTGTTGTTGAAAATAATCCAGCTCAAGGGTTGGCTGAGTTACTACCTAAACCAGATTCGAAACTGAAGGGTAATTTTGCCCACATCACGTCACCAGAGGAGCTGAGAGTACTTTTACAGCAAATTGATAAGCCAAGTGAGAGGCAGGATTTCGCAACCACACAAGCACTCAAATTGATGCCTTTGGTTTTTCTAAGGCCTAAAAATATCAGGTTCTTAAAATGGGAATATGTGGATTTTGATGAAAAAATAATCAGATTGCCAGCAAGTGAAATGAAAACAGGGAAGGCTCTCGTGGTTCCTCTAGCCAGACAAGCTATAACCATTTTAAAGGACATTCACCCATTAACGGGGAATGGGGAATATGTGTTTGTCAGCAGTCATGGTAGAGGCAAACCAATCAGTGAAAACACAACAACGTATGCATTAAAAAGAATCATTAACCCTGACACTGGGGAACCATTTGGAACTGGTTATATGACTTCACATGGCTTTAGGCATACTGCCAGCACCATGCTCAATGAGTTGGGGTTTGATCCAGATATCATTGAATTACAACTTGCCCATATCAATAAAGACCGAATCAGAGCAACCTATAACAAAGCAGAGTGGTTAGATAAAAGAGTAATCATGATGCAGGCTTGGGCTGACTATTTGGATGAATTGAAAAATTCTTAATATGTGTAATATATTTGAGGAATCAACATGGATCACTTCGAAAAAAACATTAAAAGAAACCCAATCACACAAGATGACAGGGATCGTTTATTACAGAAGGATTATGAAAACTTGAAAGATGGCGGATACACAGCTAGATTGGCCATTTGGGCTTATGCTGAAGTAGATGAACCCATACCTAATGAATTAAAACCTTTTTTAAGAGAACTTCTTTTAGGTAACTTTAGAGGAAAAAAACAAAAAAATACAGCAAATAAATGGCTTGATCTTATAAAAGAAGTTGCATTTCACATTAATAAAACGGGAGACACAAATGAGGATGCTTGTGAATATGTCGCTTCTCTCTATGATGAAATAAATGCTGATACTTTGTATGGAGAATACAAAAGAGGTAAATACAGAAAAATAAAAGATCAGATTCTTAATTCATAAAATTTAATTAAAAAAATTCTTAGGGGTGTAAAAAAACACAATTTCTCACACTGCCGCCTCTCGAGCACAAATCGTATTATCGACACCGTAAAGGGTTCTTAGGAACAAATAAGAGCCTACGTTCATTAACATTTACGGAGCCAAAATTGATGAAAAACGCAAGCAGATTAATACGAATCAAAGAAGTCACAAAGATCACAGGTCTTTCAAAGAGTTATATCTACGATCTCAGAAACAGAAACCTTTTTCCCAAAAGCATTCAACTCATTCCAGGTGGTTCTTCAGTTGCTTGGATTGAGGATGAGGTATTGGAGTGGATTGAGAGCCGAATCCAGGAAAGGGATCAAAATAACTCAAACCCTTCAAAGAATGTAATCAACAAATAATAAACCCGCAATGAATAATCATTAGCGGGCCTATTACAGTTTTACAAAACCATTATAACCCATTATTGATTATTCAATGCATTTCTACAGGAAATGAATATGAATAAAAATAAATTAATTGAACACGTTATTTCTTATAAAACATCACCAAGTACATGCAGTCAAAGATCTATAGTCATTGCATTACTTTTTGAGAAGAAAGAAGTCAGCACCATTGATCTAAAGGATTTGGGGGTCATGTACCCACCACAAGCCATAGCCAGCCTAGTAAAACAGGGAGCCATAATTGATAAGGTTAAAAAGCAAGCAATTGATAAAACTGGAAGACTTCATCAACGGGTCTCACATTACAGTTTAGTAGGGTGGGTCGAATGAAACAAAGTAAACTAGAAAAAATGAAAAAGCTCTCAGTAACACAGAGGCTTGCCGAGGTTGAGAATAATCTATTGAGAACAGATTTTGCCATCGATGAGATGGCATTACTGGGGCAGATTACTCTCTTTTACGCCCAACCAAATACTGGTAAAACACTGCTGATCATGTCTTTTCTGATTGAGTCCATTAAAGCCGGTCGTTTAAAAGGTTCTGATGTTTTTTATATCAATGCTGATGATAACTACAATGGATTATTCGAGAAGGGGAAAATAGCTGACAAGTATGGTTTTCATATGATCAACCCTCATGAAGCAAAATCCTCACCAGAAGGGATAATGGAGCTGTTCAAAGAAATAGGAGAAGAAGGAGACTTAAAAAACAAAGTCATCGTGCTAGACACCCTGAAAAAATTTACTGACATGATGTCCAAGGCATCGCTCTCTGAATTTTTTGAAGTGCTTCGATCTCTGTGTATTAAAGGAGCCACAATTATCATTGCGGGGCATTGCAACAAACACTTGGATGCTGATGGAGAACTTGTCTATGAGGGTACTGGTGACACCTTGAGTGATTGTGATTGTGCTTATGCAATATACAAAATGTCTGATCCAGAATCAGAATCACAAGTGGTTGAATTTCGAAATATCAAGGACAGAGGAAAAGTGGCTTCAAAGGTATCCTATCAATATTTGAAAAATGACTCTTTGACTTATGAGGATATGGTCAATGGCGTCACTAAATTAACCAATCAACAGGCTGTTTATCAAAAGCATGAAAAACAAAAGTCTGATGAAATGGAAGAGTTTAAAGATGAAATTTCTTTTATAAAACAGGCTCTGCTGGGTCAGCCCTTGAACCAAACTGAAATACAACAGCAGTTAAAATTGTCAGAAGATCCTTTTAAACCATCCAGAAGAAGCGTCTCTGAAGCGCTAACAAAGTTTTCAGGCGAGCTTTGGGAAAAAACCAACGGGTCTCATAATCAGTCAATTTACCAAATCAAAAAAGAAAAGTTGAACTGATTGAGTGAGTGAGGGGGGGAGAGTGGTAATTCTGGTAAAACTGGTAATTCTGGAAATCATGTAACGGGCCAGTTTTACCAGTTATACCAGTTTTGCCACATTCTTACCCCAAATACCTGAAAACTATATAGGGACTTAAAAAATCTTGATCCTATATTACCCCTATATAGTTAACTATTCAAAAACAGTTTTCTAAGATAAGCTACATGAGGGTTCAAAAGTACATTTAGGCTACCAAGCAGCAATACAAAGCTATATGATGAAATTGCAAATTTTGAATAATCATACTATGCGTAGACTATATGCATGAAATTACATTCTCTTTATTTTTAAATAATAAATCTTCTTTTTACATTATTGGGCCAAACACCTCCTCTGTATTTTCCTGAGGAAGTATTCATGAAAACAGGTTTAAAGCTTTTAGGTAGCTGTTCACTTTGATCATATGAAAGCCAAAGCCTATACAGCAGCCTTTTTTGGGTAATTGAGTCTGTAAATTCTGTTCTACCATGTAAAAACTTATGGTTGTTAAATATCAACAAATCACCAGGTTTTAATGTGAAATTATTATGTATATCTTTAATATTCAACACTTCATCTAAATGATCTAGTGCTTTTACTTGTAGGCTTGTTAGTCTCGGGCAATCTTCAATTAACTGACTAGCTTCAATGAATCGTCTCACATACCTAGTAATTAATTCATTATTTACAATAGAGAAGATTGGCATTTCTGCCCATTTGCCAAAGGCGCTATCTCTTAAGTCTTGTGGAAAATTGCTCATGTGAATGTTTAAGCTCTCAGGATATTTTTTTTTCAAAATGGAAAAGACTTTATTGCAAGAAACTAACTTTGTTTCTCCACCTGAAGAGGCTTTTTGATAACACAACAATGCAACAATATCACACCTATCATTATGAAATTTTAATTCACAATTTGACTTATAGCCTCTTTCTACTTTTTGATTTTGAGGATACTTCTTTTCTTCAACTTTACCAATAAAATCCAAGTTCCTACTTTGAGATACCGGTTTTCCAATCATCAAGCCAAACTCAAGTAATTTTTTAGCAGCCTTTCTTTTTGTATCATTCTTACCAATGAATTTATTTATCAATATTGCTTTATTATTAAATCTAATTTCTTTTACTATGTTTTTAACAAAAAGATAATTTTCTTTATCAGGAAAATCTAACCAATTACACCTGATAATATCTTTGTCAATCTCTTGAAATAATCCTTCCATCAATTGCTAAACTCCAGTTGAATATTTGAGTTCTCAAGATGTTCGAACCAATAGCCAATTGTCAAAACTCTAAAAAGAAAAAGTAGGTCTTCATTGGAAAATTTTCTATCCCTAATGAATTTGATAATTCGGTTATTCAAAATACCTGACAGAATATATAAATGCGAAAATTTATTTAATAAAGTAAGACATTCTGAAACTAATTCTTCTTCAACCTGTTTTAAATTAAAACGAAAGGGAACTTTGGTGAATTTGTGTTCTCTGCTACTAAAAACTCTTTCATATTCTTCTCTTAGCGGAATCTTAGTTTGCTCTTTAGTAACTAAATTATTAAATGAGTACATTGCGGCAAACTGTTGAATATTACCATGAAGAAAAGGAACCCTTCCCTCTATCTGATAGTTCATCAAAATATGGTCTAATCGATTTAGTAATGGCATTAAGCTATACTTTTTTTCAGCAGACCTTATGTCTTTAAATTTTATGAAACTGGGCTCCTGTATATCATTAATATTTAAAAAATATTTATACTTTGCTTTTTTGCTTACATAGAACTTTCTTAGCATTGAGTCTTTGTTTAATAGACTTTTGTATGAGTCATATCCACAAAAGATTTCATCAGCACCTTCTCCAGTTAACAGGACTCTTAACTCCGTATGTTTTTTAATTAATTTAGCTAACTCTATATATAGTGCATTGCTGGTCAAAGAATGAGGGACAGATAAAATTTGTACTGATTCTCTTGTATTTCTAATGAAGTGCTGAGGATTTATAACTTTAGAAAAAAGTTTGAATTCGTTATTTGAAACTTTTAACCTTGTTAGGCTATCAATATTTGAGACTCCATCATTGTTTTCAACGTTTTTTAAACTGAATAGCTTGATTGGAAGTTTTTGATTGTCATTTGCCTTTACAGTTTGAACTATGTAGCTAGAATCTAACCCACCACTAAATGCAATTCCTATTTCATGATTTGATATAAGTGTACTATGAATTGATTTTTCAATAATGCTATTTAAAGATGATGAAAACAATTCTGTAGATTCAAACAGTTTATGCTTTTTAAAACCCTTAAACTTACCCTCTACAATCAACCCTTCATACCCAGGTTTAAGTTCAAATATTCCATTGTAAAATGAATTGAATCTAAACAAGTTCCCATAAACTAGAAACTCTCGTATTGCACCTAAATTCAATTTAACTTTTTCTAAGCCTAATAAACCTTTCAATTCTGAGGAAACTGCAATCCCATTTTTTATTTTTCGACAGAAGAGGGGTTTGATACCATTTATATCCCTGCCGATCCTAATTTCTTCGTTATTGTTTAATATTGCGTATGAATACATTCCATCAAGTTTGTACTCATTTAATATTGCCTCAACTTCATCATGAGAATTTTTAGGAATACATATGTTTTGATTGTTTTTATATTGATAAATCTCACCGTTATACGCAACGAAGTTATTTCGAATCGAATGTGGAGTTTCATCAGATTGATTTGATCTGATGGACAATCTGGTCATTCCAATTGCAGAATTTCCAATGATTTTCTTTCCAGAGTCATCAGGTCCTCTATGGGAAAGTTGTGACAATAGTTCATCAACAATTTTTCCAATATCATTTTTCTTATTGGTTTTTAATGAAATTGCTAATACACCACACATTATTTCCTCTTTTTTAGAGTATATAGATATGTGTCAGATGATTTATCAATTAATAATTTTTCTATTATTTTTAAAGAACCATCTGGGAATGAGGAATTTACCAAATTATCAAAGTCAGTTATCGAAAACCTTTTTTCCTCTCTTCTATTAAGATACCAATTAATCAATTTTTCTTTACTAATGTTGCCATGCTTTTGAACACATTCTTTTAAAACAGGTGCTGAAGCTTCATAATTTATAGTTGAAGTTTTTGAGTTAAAGAAATGTTTCTCTAGACCTCTAGATTTAGCATTTTTCAGAAGAATTTCATCCATTGGATATAGGCCAATTTTTATTGAGGATCTAACAATGCCTCCTTTTTTTAGTATTTTGTTGCAGGAATTTAAATATGATATTGTTTCTTCAATGTTAAATCTATTTATTAGCCTATCGTTTAAAACATAGTCAAATTTGTTTAGGTTTAGCAACTTTGGTTTTGTAATATCTTTCAGTTCTATTTTGCATTTCTTATCATCAATTTCTTTCCTCAAATCCATACACATTTTTTCAGAAAAGTCATAAACAAAAACATTACAGTTTTTTGCTAATAAATGCTCAATTAAATTTTTTGTGCTTGCGCCTACTATACATACATAACTAGTAGAAAAAATTCCTTCCGAAAATTTTCTTATATGCTTATTGCTAGGTTTAGCAGTCTTTCTACCACTTTTCCAAAAATCCTTCCCAATAATATCCCATGCTTTAGCTTTGTCATTCATATGTTTACTCTAGAAGGCTTTCATTGTAATTTCCGTTTAAAACATGGTTTACGAATATGCCCTCTCCATCTATTACTTTGTATGAATGATAAACACCAGCAGGAATAAATACAGATGCGGGGCTATTAATTAGAGAATAAGAGTCATTAATTTGAACTTCAACTTTGAGTCCTTGTAAATTTTCTTGTGTGCCTATGAATAAAAACAAACTATCACATTTATGTCTGTGAGTATTTACATGACCAGATCCATAATTTTCTAACTGTGGTATTCTTCTTACAATACAGTATTGCCTACAGTCATTGTAAAATCTGTCATCGATCATTACATATCTGTTCCCTGGCCCTGATTTATGATGTTTTAATTCTGTGCAACTAATTACTTTCGGAAAAATTATATTGTTAATTTTTTTTATACTATTTTCATCACAAATATCTGTTTTCTTAAATGGAGTAGAAATCCATTCATATGATTTTCTATTTTGTTTAACAGCCTTTCTATGTAAGTCGCATGTGTGTTGAAATGCGTATTTACCGGTTATTGGTTTTTGTAAATTGATTGGTAGTCTTGAATAAGCGGCAACCAGTTCTTCTGTTTTTTTAATCAAATGCAAATCAGGGAATGCCCTTTTACCAAGCGAAGCAATATTTACTAAAAGCTCCCCTGTATCTGTTATACCGCACCGTTCTCCTATACCATTGATTGATGAAGATATCCAAGTAGCTCCCTTTTCACACGATGTTATAGCATTTGCATTAGCGAAACCCCTATCGTTATGCAAGTGTACTTCTATATCTTTACTAAATAACTTTAGAGTTTTTTCTAAATCATTTTGAAGTGAATTTGGAGTATATATTCCTACAGTATCGCTAATACAAAATCTATCAACATCAAATGAGTTTGCGATTTTTAATACTTTTCGTACTGTGGAAAAATTTGTTCTACTGAAATCTTCTAATGTAAACCTAATCTTTAAATTCGTAGATTTTGCAAAACTTAATGCCTTTTCCATTTTTTCTAAACATTTTGATTCTGAAATACCTCCATATTTATATTTCAGACTATATTCATTTAACCCTAGAAATATACCTACCCAGTCAGCACCTGCTTCTTCAACTTTTATAATATCTTCTTTAAGAGCTCTTGCATGGGCTAAAATCTCTACGCCAAAATTCATTTCAACAAGGGTTTTAACTCTTTGAAATTCTTCTTTAGATACAAACGGGTGACCACATTCAATCGTGTCAATCCCTAATTCAACAAGGTTTTCTGCTATTTCTACTGTTTGGCTAAGATTAAATCTAACTCCAGGAGCTTGCATTCCTTCACGTAGAGTTGTGTCAATTACTTTTATTTCATTCACGGCTTTTCAAGTCGATCGTTGTTATTTTTTAAATTGAAACTATCAATTGCCTTAAAATCTTTGACTCTGTTATCTACAAAAACGAAAACAATACCTAAGCGATCATCGTTAGATCTGTTTTCATAACTTCCGTGAGCAAAGTATCTTTTCCATATGACTACATCGCCTGGTTGGGTAGTAATATCTATTTTATTTTTAGGTAAATTTTTAGAGTTAATAGATTCATGCCATTCGTAATTTTTTTGAAAAGCATGTTTTATTGGGTTTAAATGAGATTTTGGGTAGCCATATAAACATCCATTTGCCTTTGTAGAATTTGAAAAAGACACCCAAACGTTAATTGCACCAGGATATTTAAAACTCCAAAGTGCCTGATCTTGATGTGCTGCAATTTTGGAGCCGAAAACTTTTTCTTTAAAAAAAATAGCGTTGTAAACTAAAGTTGCTCCTTGCCCAATTTTGTTCATCACTAATTCCTTTATGCCAGATTTTTCTAAAAAATTTAACCAATACTCTTCATTGGACCAGAAGACCCTTCTGATTTTCCTTACTTGTTTTTTACTTTTGGTTTCAAATTCGAACTCTAGCCTAGAATCATCATGATTATTTCTTAAACTAATACACTCTTCAATTGCTTTATTAACTAACCCTAAATTAATGGCACTTTCCAATTTAACATACCCATTTTTTTCAAATTTTGACCAGTCAATGTCGATCATGGTTTTCTCCAAACAGAGTATGTAATTTCATTTTTATTGTTTTAGGTTTATTTCCCCAGGCCAGAACTAGTTCTTGTTCTAAATCATCAAACTCACTGAAGCCATGTTTCTCTGAGTATCTTATTGATGCAGACCAAGTTTTCATATAACTTACAATTTGAAAAGGTGATACCTCATATTCAATCATGAATTCTGGAGTGGATATTTCACGAAAAGGCATACCTATGTTTTTATAACCTTGCCACAGTATTTCGTTTTTAATTGACCAGTACGGTCTGAGTTTATTAATTATTTTCTTGTTTATTAAGTTGTCGATTTTTGAGTCTATAGAAAACCAGTCATAACCCCAGGCAGCAAAAATTCCATTTGGTTTTAGAACTCTATTTACCTCGGGCCAAAACGATTTAAAATCAAACCAGTGCAGTGCTTGGGCCACAGTAACCAAATCAAAAGTATTATTTGAAAAATCAATCTTTTCTGCATTTGAAACCTGATAAAAAATGTTCTTCTTTTTTGAAGAATTTGCTATTTGCTCGATACTTTTATCAATAGCAAATACATTCTCAAACTTCTCTGATAATCTTATTGCTGCTTGTCCAGAACCGGTCCCACAATCTAAAACAGCGGAGAAAGCCCTGCATAGGCTGTAAATATAATCAAATAGGTTGTCAGGGTAGACTGGCCTAAACAAAGCATATGATTCTGGATTTTTCGAAAAAATATTGTTCATCATTAAAAACAACACAAGTATGGTTGAATAATCATAACAACTGTGATAATTTAAATAAATAAATATTGTATATTTAAACACAATAGAGTTGTTAATTATTGATAGGTGAAAAAATGAAAGACCAAACAAATAATTTAATTGCTGAATTTGCAAAAAGGGCAGGAGTTTCTGAAAATGATGCCGCTAAAGTATTAAAAACTTTAGGGTTAGATTCTTCTTTATCTGAAGCTTTGGAATTGACCAATATTGATTCAATTAATGCTAGCGCTTTAAAAATAGGGATTCGTGTAGGTAAATCTGCTGTAGCTGTTTAGTAAAATCAAAATTGAATAGAAAAGATAGTATTCTAACCTGCTTAAATGCTTTTCCAGATATTAAGGTTGATTTACTTTTAACAATGATTACTGATAAGCACGGTGATGTTGTTACCAATGAATTTAACAACTTTTCTGAAAGAGTTATAAATAAATCATTTACGGTTATAACTGATAACCATATAAGTCAAAAGTTTTCATGTTTATATGATATGGACACCATAAATAATTGCAATGCAGTAAAACATTGCAATAGTGTCTTAACAAAAAAAAAATTCTTGAAAATGAAGATAAAATTTTAAGCTGTAATGATTCCTGGTTGTTTAAGACTTCAGGTACAACGGGAAACCCTCTAAAAATCCCTTATGAAGAAAAGTTTTATTTAAAAACTCTCTTCTTATCAGTGCGAAAAATAGCATTAATATCTGGTTATTACATTGGTAATAAAAGTCATATTTACAATATCTCTCTGACAGATAATCCTAACTGTTCAAATGAGCTTTGGCTTTCTCCCGAAAACCTAGTTGGTGACATGCTTCAGGTTTTCATTGATATTTCAGATATTAGTGAATGTGTTAATGTAATTAATCAACTAAATAAGCTTGATTTTGAAAGCCTATCCCTTAAACCAGAAATTTTAAAACTTCTAGTTAATATTCATTTGCAAAAAAATATAAAGCCTAAAGCAAAATATGTTATCTGTAGTGGTGCAAACTTATCTGAAAATCTTAAAGAACTTGCTAAAAATGTTTTAAAAATACCAGTAATAGAAGCATACGGCTTAACTGAAGTAGGTATAGTAGCATCTAATTGTGCATGCAATAAAGGCATGGTTATTTATGATGATTTGAAAGTCGATGTGAAGAATGAGAAAAAATTCGCAGGTCATGATAAGAATAAGAAAGAAGGTAATCTCCTACTTACTTCCATGAGAAATAAACATTTACCCCTTATTAACTATCAAACTAATGATATTGTTAAATTGAAACTTTCAAATTGTTCTTGTTTTCATGATGCCAAATGGCGGATTGTAGAATTGAAGGGAAGAATAATGCAAAACTTCGTTCTACCTTCCGGGAAGTATTTTCCTGCATCTGCATTTCACAATCTATTTGCTTTAATACGAATGAGAGAATTTCAAGTAATCCAGAGGAAAATAGGAGAGTTTTTATTTATTGTTGATATGAGAGTTGATTCTGAAAAAAATGAGCAAATGATTAGAGAAATCTTAAAAAAAATTATTATGGAGGAGTGCAAAATAGAAGTAACTTTTAAAAAAATAAATTACACTCAAACTAAATTTCAGAGATTTATATCCTATTTGTAGATCGAATATATTCGAATCTCATTATGCCGCAATCTAGCAGGGGGAATTACGTGTTTAACCGCAGTTCTCAGATTAACTTCTTCATAAAGCTAATTCTGTATTTAACAGGTTCAAGATCTACTTCATAGTTGCTGTTTGCGTATGGGTTTTGAATATGGTGGATGGACCTCAGTTCTTTGTTATTCACATGTTCAACAAAAAACATGAAATATTGACCTTTCTTTTTCTTAGCTGTTTCATATTCATTTCGTGTTAGATATACACTTGCATTTTTCATGGCTCCAGTTGAGCTTTTTACCTCTATGAAACATTCTTGCTCTTGAAAAAAAACGTAAATATCATATCCCGCAGAATCGTCCTCTTTTGACACCTGCTTTATTCTGAAATTATCATCTTGAGACCCCCACTCTTTTTCTAAGTGAGCCATAATGATTTCTTCGCCTAGCTCTCCAGTTTTCATATTGCTGACTTGTGTACCCAAATGATCGACTTTACCAGAACGTTTTTTTGAACCAGGGTTGTAGGGCGCTCCTATCTGTTTAAGATCAGTTACTTTAAAACCTCGACTATCTGGTATAGGCTTATACATTCCCACCTTTTTATCAAACCTGAAGGTTTTGTTATCAGTAATACCTACTTTATAAATCAGTGATCCAAACTCCCAAAGTGTTAGTTGACTAAATACAGGGTGTTCATTTTTAAAGGCTAGTAATGCTTCTTGGGTGTCATAAGGCTTATCTTTAAATACTGGTAAACTAAACTCATAGCATAAGATTTTTTGATGGTTTGGAGAATAGACAGACAAGTAATCTTCTTGATGGTAAATCTGTAATATTTTGTTTTTTAAAGTGGGAGCTAATAAATTTTTTTCATACTCACTTTCATTAATTCTTCTATCCAGTTTTACCAATTGAAGAATTTGAGATTTAATCAGCTTTAATGCATTTGTTGGTTCATTGCCAAATTTTTTAGTTATTTTTCCTGGGTTGTTATACCTGAACCCAAACATTGTGTTTCTTCCCATTGAATTAATACTTCCAGAAACTTCATTAATGATTTGAGTTCCGAAACTATCAGGAAAATCTGGGCCAGGTACATATTGATCAATAGACATTTGCTCTATAAATGAAGCTGTAAATTTACGCCTGAATTTTCTTACTTGTTGCTGATAGACTTTTCGTTGTTCTCTCCATTCTTTGGAGCGTAATAAGTTTTCATCAAATAGTTTGTTGAGCATTAACTGTTCAAAAGAACCAGCCATTATTTCACCTTATTGATTATGGTATATGTAAATATTAGCACACCAGATTAGAATAGTTTTCCTTGATAAATAACAGACTTTATTTGAATTGAAAACATCTACAACTCTCAAGCCTCAATAAATCAAACACCAGAAAAGCTAATGGAAAATACATAATTTTAATACGCCAGCAGTACATAATATATTTACCGTAAAAATACCCATTACCCCCCCCCGGTAACCTAAGGTCTAAATAATATTTGCTCAGTTGGCAACTATCTTTAGTTGTAATAAAAATCTGGACAATTACACACCTGTTTGATTTAGATCTGAATTTTGTGAGCTTAACTTACATAATGCTATGCAAAGTTTAAATTCATGCTATTCTTTAGCCAAACATTGATACTAGCAACTGTAAGAGGTGCAGATATGATTCGTTGTCATCTCGCTCGAATGATGGGTGAGCACAAAATGCGTATTGCTGACGTTTCCAGAGAAACTGGGTTGAGCAGAGCCACGATAACTTTGCTCTATAAAGAGACCGCACAAAAAGTAGATTTAGAATCTATTGAGAGGCTTTGTCTGTTGTTTGATTGCGATGTTGGGCAATTACTTGAAGTACAGGTAAAGAATGAGTCATCGGGGTGAAAACCTCGAGAGATACGATTTCATTGATATGCTAATTTATTTAGGTGTTATCTGTAATGCTTATTAGTACAATTAAATAGAATGTTTACCGTGTTTTTCAATCGGTATAGAGACGTAAGCAAGGAACTGAAATTAAATTTTTTGGACGATAAATGAGTAAATATAACGAACTGGTCAAAAAGCTAAAAGAAATTTTTCAAATTGATAAGCCAGAATTGGATTTTGGTATTTATCGAATTTTAAATGCCAAAGCGGATGAAATTAATAACTATCTGGAAAACACGCTAAAGAAAAAAATCAGCGACGCTCTCGCTTTGGCAGGAAGTGCCAATGTAAATGAACTAGAACGTCAATTAGCTGCCGCTATTAAAGCAGCGGAGGATGCTGGATTTAATGCAGAAGATAGCCCTAAAGTAAAAGAATTGAGAGTACAAATTGCGGCTTCATCTCAAGGTGCTAATGAGCATGAAAATTCTGTATTTACTCACCTGTTAACTTTCTTTTCTCGCTATTACGACAGTGGTGATTTCGTTAGCAAACGTCGTTATAAAGGCGACACATACGCCATTCCATACGCAGGTGAAGAAGTTATGCTTCACTGGGCCAACAAAGATCAGTATTACATCAAAAGTGGAGAAAATTTTTCAAACTACTCATTCAAGCTTGAAGATGGACGAAAGGTAACGTTTAAACTGCTCGCTGCTGACACCGCAAAAGATAATCGAAAGGACAACGATGCTGATCGACGATTCGTATTAGTCGAAAAGCATACTCGTACTAAATTTGATGATGAAGGTTTTGACTACGAAGAAGAAGTAATACCTATTTTTGTATGTAAGTCTGAAGGGGTCGATGAATTAATTATTCAGTTTGAATACAAAGCGGTTAAAAAAGGTACAAAGCAAGAGGCATTAGTAAATCAGGCTCTAGATGATTTATTGGCAAATAGCATTGTAGCAAGTGATTGGATAGATGTGACAAAACGCGAACCCACAGAAAAGAATCCAAATCGCACACTACTTGAAAAACACCTCAATACTTATACAAAACGTAATACAGCAGACTATTTCATTCATAAAGATTTGGGTGGCTTTCTGTCTAATGAACTGGACTTCTACATTAAAAATGAAGTAATGAATTTAGACAATGTCCAGAATGCCGAAACATTCTCTAATATTGAAAAGCAATTAAGGATGATTCAATGTTTTCGCTTGATTGCAAAAGATTTAATTGAATTTTTAGCTCAGCTAGAGAACTTTCAGAAAAAATTATGGGAAAAGAGAAAGTTTATTACCAAGTGTGATTACTGTATATCATTAGATTTGATACCGGAAGAAATATATGAATCATTGTTGAATTCTGATTCATTGATTAGATACTGGAAAACTATCTATAACATTGATTCGTTTGGCTATAGCCCTAACAGCACAATAGAATTTCTTCGAGAACACAATAAATTAACAGTTGATACAAGTATTTTAGATCCTGATTTAAGAAAACTACTCTTAAAGCACATTGGTGACCTTAAAAAACCCCTAACTGGCACATTGATTAATTCTGATAACTATCAAGCTTTAAGATTATTAGAAAATTGTTATAGAAACAAAATTGATTGTATATATATTGATCCTCCTTATAACACAAATGCCACTCCTATCCTCTACAAAAATGGATTCAAAAGTAGCTCCTGGTTATCTCTTATTGAAAATAGAATTAGTACATCAATTAAATTATTAAATGAAAATGAAGGCTTTTTAACAGTAGCAATAGATGACAATGAGTTAGCTAATTTGAGTTCTATGCTTACATTAAACTATTCAAACTATGAGCTTCATAAATGTATAGTTAATCACTATCCAGGTTCTGGTACAGGAAGAAGTAATGTATCAAGAACTCACGAATATGCACTGTTTTTAATACCTGATGGAAGTGACTTGCTAAAAGGAGAAGTTATTTCTGGAGGGACACGAGAGAGAGGTTTTTGTAGAAGCGGGCAAGGTGATAACAATTATAGACATGGAAGACCAAACAGCTTTTATGCTTTGCTTGTTGACCCCGAAAGTAAAGAAATTAAAGATATAGAAAAACCACCTGAAATAGGCTTTGAATACTCAGTTGAAGACACTGAATCTGGCTTAAAACGAATTTATCCTATAGGAAAGGATGGCTCTGAAAGGTGTTGGACATTGAGCTTTGAGACTGCAAAAAAACACATTGAAGATAATACTGGAATTTTATTTATATCTGACAACTTTATAGCGAAGAGAAGGTATTTTGATGAGGATTCTAGAGGACTTCTTCCATCTCTTTGGGTCGATAAAAAGTATAGTGCTGTATCAAATGGAACAAATTTGCTAACAGCTATGTTTGGTAAAGGAGGTATGTTTTCATATCCGAAGTCCACATTCACAGTTGAAACCGCAATTAATTCCGGTACATATTCAAATCCTAATGCATTGATTCTTGATTATTTTGCGGGTAGTGGAACCACAGCACATGCAGTCTATAAAATGAATAGAAGTGATGGTGGTAATAGAAAATACATCTTAGTTGAGCAAGGTGACTACTTTACATCTGTGACTAAACCCAGAGTCTTAAAAGCTGCCTTTTCTTCAAAATGGAAAGATGGTTCGCCCGTTGATATTAAGTCTGGACTTTCACAATTTATCGAATGTATTTCTTTGGAGTCTTATGAAGATGTTCTTAATAACTTAATGTCTCAAAAAAGAGCAGGGGATTTATTCAGTAATATTTCAGAGAATACAAAATCTGATTATCTGCTTAATTATATGTTTGAAACTGAGTTTGGCAGTTCGTTATTAAGTACAGATGACTTCAAAAAACCATTTGATTACAAGATGAAAATTTCAACAAGCTCTGCAGGAGCATTTGAAGAAAAAAATATTGATCTTGTTAAAACTTTCAACTACTTGATTGGCTTGCTTGATTGCTCAATTCAACCAAGCTCAGATTTGGGAATTGTTCGTGTTGAAGGCAATTTGCCAACTGGGGAAAAAGTTCTAATTATATGGCGTGATTGCGAAAAAGTAGGGTATGAGGACTTCACAGAGTTCGTAAATCGATTTGATTTATTTGCAAATGAAAATGCTTTTGATGTGATTTATGTTAATGGAGATCACAACTTACCAACCGCTTTGACCAATGATAAAGGTGAAGTGACTCGAAACATTAAGCTTAGACAAATTGAACCCGAATTTTTAGAGCTGATGTTTGCTTCTGATGAGTTGGCTTAAGGATCATTGACATGGCAATTGGAAAGGTTACTAAAAATCAAGCAAAGAATAAATTGAGTTTTCATCAGCAGTTGGTATTAAACCAATTTATGTTTCACTTTTTTAAAGGCGAATCTTTGCACGCTTTGAAGGCTAGGTTAGGCGATGATCGTTTTGAGGGGGTTCATGATGACGGACAAACTCATTTTTTTCATGAAATAAGTAATAATTTTTTCAATGATGATCTAGTTGATATAGATGATTTACGTCGGTACGACTTGAATATTGTCTCATATTGGCAGCAGATCACTGAACAGCGTAACCGTAAAGAGGATACGGTTATGAACATGAAGTATTTTCAATATATGTCATTGCTGTTTACTGAGATCTATTTGGATTGGTATTTCAATAAAAAGCAACAATTGCTCGATGGATTAAATGAAGAGTTGTTGAACTATTGTGAAGAACAAAAGCCAGTAGACCACTTTAAGTCCTATATATTAGAGGACTTAAATAAACTGGCGTATTGGAACGCGACTGGTTCAGGTAAAACCTTGTTAATGCATATCAATATTTTGCAGTATTTACACTATTACCAAAATGGCAATCGACATGTATATCCAGACAAGATTATCCTTCTGACTCCGAATGAACGTCTATCAGATCAGCATCTAACAGAGTTGCTTGATTCAGGGTTCAGCCATGTTCGCTTATTTGAAAAAAGCGGTACGAATCCATTTAAAGGCACTATTGAGATCATTGATATCAATAAGCTAGCTGATGACATGGGCGATAAGACTGTGGCAGTTGAGGCCTTTGAAGGTAACAATCTGGTGCTAATTGATGAGGGTCATAAAGGCACAGGTACAGCAGCTGGCGCATGGATGAAACGTAGAGATGCAATTGCTTGTACTGGTTTCGCATTTGAATACTCAGCAACATTTGGACAAGCGGTAAGCAGCGGGAAAACCGCCGAAGCTGTTGAGCTCGATATTCAAAAGAAAAAGTCCAAAATGCTGTTCGGAACTATGGCTCTTGCTAAGTTAGATGATGAGCAAAAAGCAAAAGTAGCTCTTGACGAGTTTGAGCTACGAAATGCCAGAATTCAAGCGACCAGAGAGGTTTACGCCAAATCAGTTTTATTTGATTATTCTTACAAGTTTTTCTATGAAGATGGATATGGTAAAGAGTCATTGATACTGAACTTGGATGATGACAAAAATGAACTTCGTCGCTATGAGTATTTTACAGCCTGTTTATTAAGCTTCTATCAACAACAATACCTGTATACAAGTCACCAAGAACGATTAACAGAATTTAACATCGAAAATCCATTGTGGGTATTTGTTGGTAGTTCGGTAGCAAAAGAGGATTCTGATATACAGCAAGTGGTTAAATTTTTAGCCTGGTTTTTAAGTAACGAACCTCAGGTGAAAGCATGGATTAAGGACCTCATTAAAAATAATTCTCGCATCTTAGACAACAAAGGAAGAAATGTTTTTGATAAACGATTTTTGCCATTAGGTGACACAGGAAAAAATGAAATCCAAATATATCAAAACATCATGGAACGTTTATTTAATACAAGTCACACAGGGCAAAGATTGAGTGTGGTTAATCTCAAAGGCAGCAAAGGAGAAATGGCTTTGCGAGTTGGTATATCAGAACCATTTGGGCTTATCAATGTGGGTGATTCTTCAAAACTATATCAAGCCTTAGATGACGAACCATCGTTTGACTACAGTACTGATGATTTTGCCAAATCCTTATTCAATACAATCAATAACAAAGGTTCAAAGATAAACATTTTAATTGGCTCAAGGAAATTTACAGAAGGTTGGTCAAGTTGGCGTGTTTCCACGATGGGATTATTGAATATTGGAAAAGGAGAAGGGTCACAAATCATACAATTGTTTGGTCGTGGTGTCAGGTTAAAAGGCCAGGGATACTCCCTGAAAAGAAGTTCTCCGGCAGAACGTCCCAAAGGGTTACATTTGGAAAAGTTAGAAACATTGAATGTATTTGGTGTTCGTGCAGATTACATGGCGACTTTTAAGCAATACTTGGAGAAAGAAGGTGTTACACCAAGTGATGAAATATTAGAGCTTGATTTTGAAACGCGGCCATCATTACCGAAATCAAAGTTAAAAACTCTCAAGCTGAAAGAAGGGTATAAAAGCAATCAAGAGAAAGGATTCAACCGTGTGCACTTCCCGAGCCCATATGAGGTGCCTAAGGAGTTTAAAGGTAAAATCAAAGAGCCGCATGTTAAATTGGACCTTTTCCCTAAAATTGAAGCACTGAGTACCACTGAAACAAATGACAAAACACCCGCACATGATAGGCAACCAAGAAAAATAAAGTCGGAGGTTATCGCTGCATTCAACTTTGAGCGAATCTATATTGAGATTCTGGATTTGAAATTGAAAAAAGGGTGGAGTAATTTACGCTTAGATAAAGAAAGATTAAAGCAGTTTTGTTTGGGTAATACCACAACTGGCAACTCCTGGTACACATTGTTGATACCGGAACAAGAACTAGAAATTAACCTCTATTCGGATGTTCAAAAACAAGAGGACATCATGATCAGCCTGCTTCAACGTTATACTGATAGGTTTTATAGGGCGCTAAAAAACGCTTATGAAGGCCAGTTCTTTGAAGTGGCACATGTACATGAAAATGATCCTGGAATGCTTAAGGTCTATCATTTTGAAATTGAAGACACAGAGGACGGTTATTCTTATTCAACTCGATTAAAGCAATTGCAAGAACTTGTTAACAGTGGGCAGTTAGGAAAAGCCAAGGACTGGGATGCTCCTGGTATGGTAGCCATTACTTTTGATAAGCATTTATATTACCCATTGATGTCGATTGAGCATAAAGCCTCAGTTCCTCTCAAGATGAGACCGACAGCATTTGATGCTCCCAGTGAAGTTCAGTTTGTTAGAGATCTAGAAGGTTTTCTGTCTACTCCTAAAGGACAATCTGTGATTGGTGACAAAAGTATTTATTTATTGAGAAATGCTGATACGAAAGCCAAAGGGTTAGGTTTTGCATTGGCTGAGAATTTTTATCCTGATTTTTTGCTTTGGCTTGTTGATGATGAAACTGGAGAACAGTGGTTAAGCTTGATAGATCCAAAGGGTATTCGTCAAATCGATTTGAATAGTGGTAAGTTTGGCTTATACAAAGAAATTAAAAAATACAAACAGAAGAATCTAAATTTAAGTGCTTTCATTTTGTCTGCCACAGCATACAAAGATCTAGTTAATGTCAGCAGTTCAAAAGATGATCTGGAAAAATCGAATGTCGTTTTTATGGAAGACGGTAAAGATATCTACTTAGAGAAAATAATAGATGGTGTTTTTGCAGGTTAAAAATATGAATACTTACTGGCTTGCAACAATATTAAGAAAATGAAATGACGGTCTTATTGACGGTTCTCAAATTTAAATTATAAATAATATCCTTTTAAATCAATATTTTAAATGAAAATATTGGCGGTGAGAGAGGGATTCGAACCCTCGATACGCTATTAACGTATACCCGCTTTCCAGGCGAGCTCCTTCAACCACTCAGACACCTCACCGCACTGGGGGTGTGGATTTTAACTGGTTTTGAATTGGAATGGAATGCTTGAATCCAATAATAAGATAGATAGGAATGATCTTGGGTCTGCCTAACCAGCTCGGCGGGTCAAACTGCTCAGCAGCTTTCCGGGGCATTGTGAGGTGTTGTTTAAAATTATTGGTGTGTATATAAGCGAAAAGAAGCTGAACATTGAGGTGCATTATCGCTTAGAATTCATTACATCTACTTCTGGTGCACATTGCGGATGAATATATGAAATCAAAAACATCTTTCTTCCATGCCTTCCTGGTTTTTCTCGGCTTGTTTGGACTGATTGCTGTCGGTATGTTTGTCTTGGGGAAGCAGTTGCACATAGCACTTTTCTTGGGTTTGATTTGGGTTGGGTTAAACGCCCGGCTAGTTGGCTTTGAATACCTAACACTCAGAGCAATGATGAGTGCTGCAATCAGTAGAGCACTACCAGCTTTCTATATATTCATGTTGATTGGTTTGGTGATTGCGGCTTTGATGAAAAGCGGTACTGTAGCGACTTTGATCTATTATGGCTTGGACTGGTTGTCACCACAGTGGTTTCTGCCAATTGGTTTTATTTTGTGTGCTTTGATGTCATTGCTAACAGGAACTTCATGGGGCACTGTTGGTACCCTTGGTGTGGTTTTCATGGGCATGGCTGAGGCTTTGGGTTTGCCATTGTTTTGGGTTGCTGGTGCAGTTGTTTCAGGTGCAACTTTTGGCGATAAAATGTCGCCTGTTTCAGACACCACTAATTTGGCTGCCATGAGCAGCGAAACTGATTTGTATGCACATATCAGGTCAATGATGATGACTACTGTTCCAACATTTCTGTTGGTTTTGGTGGTTTTCGCATTGGTTGGGTTTAATTTTGCTGTAACCCAGGATGAATTAAGTCAAGCTCAAAACATGCAGTTGGCCTTATCTCAGTTGTTTAATTTAAATCCTTTGGTGACTTTGTGGCCAGTGGTGGTGCTGGCTGTTTTGAGCTATCGGAAATTTCCAGCTGAAATCAGCATGACGGTCTGCGTTTTAATCGCTGCAGTAATTGCTTTGTGGTTTCAAGGACAATCTGTGACAGAAGTGACTGATGCTTTGTGGTCAAATTCAAAACCGAGTACAGGTATAGATAATTTAGATGATCTGCTGGGTCGTGGTGGGTTATATGCCATGGCTTGGACTTTGTTGCTGGCTTTTATCGCGGTGGCATTGGGCGGTATGTTACAAGGTGCGGGCTTTGTCTTGGCTTTGTTGGATGGTTTAATTAAACGCATCCGGTCAACAGGTTCTTTGGTAACCAGTACGGTTGTGACTGGTTTATTGAGTGTTGCTGCCATGAGTGAAGCCTATATTGCGATTATTCTAAACAGTGAGCTTTACAAGCAGCTGTACAAAGACCGTGGTATTGATACCGCTGTTTTGTCACGCTCAGTGGAGGAGGGGACAACATTGATGTCGCCGCTGATACCGTGGTCCACTGCGGGCGCATTTTACGCTGCCACTTTGGGTATAGGTGTGGTTGAATATGCGCCTTATGCTTTGTTGAATATACTGAATCCTGTGGTGGCAATAATCTTTGCTTTTTGGGGTGTGGCTATTATCAAGAAAACGACAGAGGGAGCGACAGGTAATCTATCAGGGTAAATTTTTCGATCTCAGTTTTTGAGTGTCCGTGCCAAACGGCTGTCACCGACCATCTCGCTGGCTTCCATGGTAACCATTAAAGCCTTGTCATCTATACCCAGCACCAGTTCCTTGAGTTGGTTGATGCGCCTGGCATCGATAACAACGAATAGAATTTGTTTGGTGTGTTCTCCGGTTAGGTTCTGGCCGGTTAGGATGGTGCCATCACGATTCATTTGAGTTGATATCGTTTGTGCAATTTCGTCAAGTTGCGTTGAAACTATGTTGATGGTTTTTTGGGTGACGATACCCGTTAAAATTCTATCAATCACTTGCGCGGTGATGTAAATGCTGATCATGCTCCACAGAATCTTTTCCATGTCTTTAAAAATCAAACCTATGGTTATGATGATAAGACTGTCCATAATCAGTAAAATTTGTGCAGGCTTTAAATGCGTATAACTGGCAATGATCCTGGCCACAATGGTGGTGCCGCCAGCAGAAGCATTGCCCTTGAGTACCAGCCCAACACCTAAACCAGCAAAAATACCGCCATATAAGGTTGAGAGTAACATGCTTTGTATGTCTGGTATCGGGAGGTATAGGTTGAATAAATCGACAGCTACAGCTGTCAGAACCATGGCATAAATGCTTCTGCCAGCAAATCCAGAATCAATGAATCTGATGCCAATCAGTATTAAGGGAATGTTGATTAATAACATCGCAACACCCACCGGAACAGGAAAGATAAGGTGCAATAAAATACCCATCCCGGGTGTGCCGCCAGTGACAATTTTTGCTGGTAATAGAAAAAATGCAATGGCAACTGCGAGAAGAATTGATCCAGTGGTCATCAGCAGGTATTTTTGCATGTCTTATTCCTTGGCTTTATCCCACAATCGCATCAAGCCTTGTTGTGCTGTTGATGCCACTAAATTTCCTTTGATATCAAAGACATGTCCCGTAGCAAACCCGCGAGCTTCAGAGGCGCTTGGGCTGTCACAATCATACAGCAGCCATTCGTCTATTTGAAAAGGTCGGTGGAACCACATGGCATGATCCAAACTGGCAAATTGTAGTTTGGGATCAAGGTAGGAGACACCATGAGGCAGTGTTGCTGTTGATACCAAGTGATAGTCAGATACAAAAGTTAACAAGGTACGGTGCATAGACTGATCCGCATTCAATGAGTGACGTGCTTTGAACCAGATGCGCTTAATTGGTTCTTTGGGTTCACTGTCGAACGGGTCAACATCATCAACAAATCTGAATTCAAATGGTCCTTGGGTGGTCAGCGTTCTGCGCATTCGAGGTGAGAGTTGTTTGATTTTATCCCCTGGGATCAGGGTTTTTTCTGTCAATTCATCGGGCAAGGGGATTTCTGGCATACTTTTTTGGTGTTCCATACCTTGTTCAAACTTCTGAAACGAACAAGCCAAAATCAGAATAGGTTTGCCGTTTTGAATGGCTGAAACCCGACGATTAGAAAAAGTTCTGCCATCGCGAGCTCTTTCGACTTGGTAAATGACTGGCTTATTACAGTCACCCTCTCTTAGGAAGTAGGCATGCAGTGAATGCACTTGATGCTCATCAGTAGTCATGTAAGCGGCTTTCAGAGCTTGAGATAAAGCTTGGCCACCGAAAATACGGCCTGTGCCAATGTCCATTGACTGGCCTCGGAATAAGTTAACTTCGAGTTGTTCTAAGTCAAAATACTTAAGTAGTTTATCTAATTCATTCATATTTTTTTGCAGTACTGCCAATGTTAATGAGTTGTGTTTTTTGAGTGATGTATTGCCATGGGAATAGCGGCCCCGGATCAATTTTTCTGCGGACCTTTTTGGTGGGATCATCAGATGCATCAATCAAACGTTGATCTAAATCTTCATGTCCAGTAATGTGTTTCAAGCTCGGGATGGTTCGGTGTAAGTGATTGATTAAAGCAATCAATTGATCGATTTGAGTGTCCGGGTATGCTTCATCAAGGGTTTGTTTTTTGCTGTGATGCCAATCCGGATAGCGTCCGGAATTAACCAGTTCAATGCCTATTGATTGTTTGTTATGCCCCATCACATGGTGTGCAACCTTATTCGGGTTAACCCACTGCTGAATTGATCCATCACGATCAATATAGAAATGTCCTGAGTTACCCGTACCGCTGTTGTAATGAATTTCTTCTCCATAGCTGCGCGCCATGGCTAAATCAGGCAGTTCAGTACAATGAATAACCAGTAGCTCAATCTGTTCAAGTGGTCTTGAGTCTAATTTTTTTGTGTAACTTAAAGGCTTTATTTCAATGTGCACAGTTGATTAACTTTTATCAAACAGGGGTCATGATAACAAACCCTGTAGTCATTTAAAATCGTTGAGTCTAACCATCTTAGATTTTGACAGTAATCAGGGCGAATTATTTTGTTTTAATTTTTGTCCGCAAAGCCTTATAATTATTAACAATTAACACATAAATTGGTTTGCAATCAAAAGCTAAAACCAGTAGAATTCGCCGGCTATGGCTAAATCACTACCAGAATCAATAGATTTGAATGCGGCTGTTAGAAAAGAATGGCAGCTGAATGGTGAATTATTGCTTTCAGATTTGGATAGGATGCCAGCAGAGTTAATTGCTTCTGCTGACGCTCCTGTTAAATATGAAATCCAGTTTCGACACTCTAAATCGGTGTTGGGTGAAGCGATCATTCGAATTGAAGCCCAGTTAGAATTGATATGCCAAAGGAGTTTGGAAACGTTTGCTTTCCCCTTGGTTACTGATAATGTCATTGGTTTTATCAGTGATATTGAGGATGAGGCCAAGCTTGAAGTTGGTGTGATGCCTTCATGGGTTGAAGATATGCAAGTAGAGCCTAAGGCTTTATTGGAAGATGAGATATTGTTAAAAATACCTGATGTTCCTTTGAAACCAGGTGCTGAACTTAACAGTGAGTACTTGGTAGGTGAAGATGGTGGTGAACCCACAACCGAAGAAATACAAAGTCCTTTTGCTGCGTTACAACAGCTTAAAGACAAGAATTAAGTAAATTTTGGAGAATCAAAATGGCAGTACAAAAAAGCCGCGTAACCCCTTCTAAAAGAGGCATGAGACGCGGACATGATAAATTAAAAGCACGTACATTATCTGTTGAAGCTGAAACGGGCGAGACTCATTTGCGTCACCACGTCAGCCCTGAAGGGTTTTACCGTGGTAAAGAAGTGATTCAGTTTGATGTTAAAGAAGTAGACACAGACGAATAAGTTTTGTTGGTGCAAAATTACTGTTGTACTTAAAACTAACAGGGTGAAAATGGGTAAAGTGGGCTTTACCCATTTTTGTTTGGGGTATGAATAATTTTTTATATGAGTAATCAGCCTGTCATTGCAATCGATTTAATGGGTGGTGACTTATCGCCGATCAGTCGTCTGGATGCAATACAAAAATTTAAACCTCAATTTCCAAGTCATACACTCAAAGTATTTGTTGATAATGGTTTTAATGAATCACACAAAGCACTGCTAGGGTGTCTCAGCGATGGCGATGAGGTCATTGTTTCTGAACAAGTCATTTCTATGGATGAGTCACCTTTGGTGGCGCTGCGGAAGAAACGCCTGAGCAGCATGTCTTTATCTGTTAAAGCTGTTGCAGATCATGAAGCTGATGCGATTTTGACAGCGGGCAACAGCGGCGCATTGGTGGCACTGGCAAAATACTGGCTGAAATCTGAGGTCAGTATTGAACGTCCAGCCTTGGCAACCGTTTTACCTGGAATACCAAAACCTGCTTTGCTGCTTGATATTGGCGCAACGCTTGAATACAACGCGGAAGACTTATTTGCATTGGCTGAGCTTGGGGCAGAAATTGCACCTAAGTTGTTGTGCTGTAGTGACAATCCTGAGGTGGCATTGCTTAATGTGGGTACTGAACACATCAAGGGGCATGATACCGTGCAACAGGCAGATCGTTTGTTACAGCAATCAGATTTAAACTATTTGGGTTTTTGTGAAGGAACACATTTGTTCAAGGGTTATGCTGATGTGGTTTGTTGTGACGGTTTTGTGGGGAATATCACACTGAAGGCTTGTGAAGGATTGATGGAGCAAATTCAAAACAATAAACCCAAATCTTGGTGGCAGCGTTGGTTGCAGAAAAAGTTTTGGCAAATAGATGATGTTAATTTAAATCCAGCCCAATATAATGGTGCCTTATTACTGGGTTTGGATGGGTTAGTAGTGAAAGCCCATGGCAACAGTGACCAAGATGGTTTTTATCATGCTTTGGTACAAACTGCTAATTACCTTAAAAAAATTAAATCTAACTCATAAAATAACAGTGGGACAATGTGAGCATGAGAATCTATTCTAAAATCATTGGAACTGGTAGTCAGTTACCAGAAAAAATCTTAACCAATGCAGATCTGGAGAAAATGGTTGATACAGACGACCAATGGATTCAAGATCGAACAGGCATCAAGCAAAGGCATGTAGCTGGTGATGGAGAGACCACTTCAACTTTAGGCTTGGCAGCAGCGGAAAAAGCTTTGGAAGCGGCGGGTATAACTGCTGCTGATATTGATCTGCTGGTGGTTGGAACCACCACACCTGATTTGGTGTTCCCAAGTACAGCTTGTTTGATTCAGAAAGGTTTGGGGTGTAGTGGTATTACAGCCATGGATGTAAATGCTGCTTGCAGTGGTTCTATTTACGCTTTGGGTGTTGCTGATAAATTTATCCAATCTGGACAACATAAAAAAGCTTTGGTTATTGGTGCAGAGACATTGACCAGAATGGTCGATTGGACTGATCGCACCACTTGTGTTTTATTTGGTGATGGAGCCAGTGCGGTGGTACTGGAAGCCAGCGAAGAGGCTGGTATTTTATCCACTCATTTACATGCTGATGGCATGCATGATCATTTATTGAATGCCACGGTGGGGGTGTCTAGCGGTTTGAAAAACGAACCTAATGGTGGTTTGAAAATTCGCATGAAAGGTAATGAAGTATTCAAAACTGCGGTTATGACATTGGGGCGTATTGTTAAAGAAACGCTCGAAGCAAATAACATGGAAAAAACCGATATCGATTGGCTGATTCCACACCAGGCCAATTTAAGAATCATATCTGCAACAGCCAAAAAACTCAGCATGAATATGGATCAGGTTATTGTTACAGTTGATAAACATGGTAATACATCAGCAGCTTCTGTTGGTTTGGCTTTGGATGAAGCCATTAGGAGCGGTAAAGTCACACGTGGGGACGTGTTGTTATTGGAAGCCTTTGGTGGAGGGTTTACTTGGGGTTCTGCACTTATAAAATATTAAACATCAGATGCTTCGTCATTGTATGGCGCAAGTAACTGATTTTTTTGACAGACATTTTTAACAACAAAACAAAATACTATGAATAAAGTCGCTATTGTTTTCCCTGGTCAAGGGTCACAATCTGTAGGCATGCTTGATGGCTTGAAAGACTACCCAAAAGTGGCTCAGCACATGCAGGTTGCCAATAAGGTGCTGGATGTTGATTTGTTGAGTATGGTCAATGATGGTCCAGCTGATGAATTGAACAAAACTCAGTGGACCCAACCTGCTTTGTTGGCAGCTTCTGTGGGTATTTTTGCTACACTAAAAGCACAAAGTAACATTGATATTGAAGTCATGGCTGGTCACTCATTGGGTGAGTATTCTGCTTTAGTTTGTGCCGGTGCTTTGGAATTTGAAACGGCTTTGCACTTGGTTCATAAACGTGGCCTTTATATGCAAGAAGCAGTGCCATCAGGTACTGGTTCAATGGCTGCAGTTCTGGGTTTGGATGCTGTGGCTATTGAAGGTGCATGTGAGCAAGCCACTGGTTTGGTCAGTCCTGCTAATTACAACGCTCCTGGTCAAATTGTTATTGCGGGTGAAACCAAAGCTGTCGAGCAGGCTGGTGCATTGTGTTTAGAGGCCGGTGCTAAAAAGGTCATGGCATTGGCAGTCAGTGTACCATCACATTGTGAATTGATGCTGCCAGCGGCTGAAAAGCTGGCCCAAGATTTAGTGGATGTTGAATTTAAAGTACCTCAAATTCCGGTTTTACACAATGTGGATGTGAAGACTCATAATGATGTTTCAATCATTAAAGGTTTATTGGAAAAACAGTTGTTTGCGCCAGTGAGGTGGACCCAGACCATGGAAAAACTGCAAGAGATAGGGATTTCTAGGGTCGCTGAATGTGGTCCAGGTAAAGTGCTTTCAGGCTTGTTTAAGCGATTTGATCGATCTCTTAAAGTCACACCATTGTTAAATGCCAAAGGCATCGAATCATTAATTTCTGAGGAATGAGGTTTCTATTATGAACTTATCTGGACAAATTGCATTGGTCACAGGCGCCAGTCGAGGCATTGGTAAAGCGATTGCAGAAACTTTGGCGGCTGCTGGCGCCAAAGTTGTAGGTACTGCCACTTCTCAAGCAGGCGCTGATAATATATCTGCGTATTTGAAAGAGCATGATGGGCAGGGCCATGTTTTAAATGTGGCTGATCAAGACAGCATTGACGAATTGTTATCAACCATGAAATCGTCTGTTGGTTTGCCGACTGTATTGATAAACAATGCCGGGATAACCAATGATAAATTGTTGATGCGCATGAATAATGATGACTGGGACCAGGTGATCAACACCAATCTGTCATCCATTTATAAAATGTGTAAAGCCTGTGTTCGTGGCATGATGAAAGCCAAGGGTGGCAAAATCATTAATATTGGCTCGGTTATTGGTGATTTGGGTAATCCTGGACAAAGTAATTATGCGGCAGCCAAAGCCGGTATCATAGGTTTTTCCAAATCATTGGCCCGAGAAATAGGTTCACGAGGCATCACTGTCAACGTGGTTGCTCCAGGTTACATTCAAACCGATATGACTGATGAACTGGATGAGACGCAGAAAAGCAACCTGATGGAGCAGGTGCCCTTGAAAAGACTTGGAAGTACACAAGACATTGCCAATGCTGTATTGTTTCTGGCTTCTGATTCAGGTGCTTATATCACAGGTGAAACTTTACATGTAAATGGTGGCATGTACATGTCATAATGATGCATCTGTAATGAATAATAAAACAGACGTTTGAAATAAATTAATATCACTGCCTTGAATTCGCTTGGCTTGCCACAATTTAAGGGTGGAATATTTTATAAACCTTGCATACAATATGCTTTTTTACATAGGTAAACACTAAATGAGTGACGTAGAAAACAAAGTTAAAGAAATCGTTGTTGAACAATTGGATTTAGATGTTGAAGTTTCAGAATTGAATAATTCTTCATCTTTTGTGGATGATTTGGGTGCTGATTCATTGGACACTGTTGAGTTGGTTATGGCATTGGAAGAGGAGTTTGAGTGCGAAATTCCTGAAGAAGATGCTGAGAAAATCACCACAGTTCAACAAGCCATTGATTACGTGACTGAAAACGCCTGATCTTTTTGCTGAATAAATTCAAGGAAAAGCTGCGATATTATCGTGGCTTTTCGAGTTTTTATGGTTTGTAAATGAGCCGTTAAACGGGGACAAATTATGACAAAACGCAGAGTTGTGGTAACTGGTATGGGAATCATCTCACCAGTTGGAAATACCTTAAAAGCTGCTTGGGATAACATTGTGAATGGTGTCAGTGGGATTTCGCCAATCACGCATTTTGATACAACTGATTTCACCGCCAAGATTGCTGGCGAAATCAAAGACTTTGATGTCAAACAATACATCTCAGCCAAAGATGCTAAAAAGATGGATCCTTTTATTCATTATGCGATGGCGGCTGGGGAAGATGCTATTAATGATTCGGGTATTACAGTTACAGAGGAAAATGCCGAAAGAATTGGGGTCTATATTGGTGCCGGAATTGGTGGTATTTTAGGTATACAAAACACCACTGAAACTTGGCTGAAAAAAGGCCCAAGAAGAATTTCACCATTCTTTATTCCAAGTACCATTATTAATATGGCTTCGGGTAATTTAAGTATTAAATATGGACTTAAAGGGCCCAACTTAGCCATGGTGTCTGCCTGTACTTCTGCCACACACAGCATAGGCATGGCATATCGGTCTATTGTTTATGGTGATGCCGATGTGATGGTTTGTGGTGGTGCTGAGTATGCCTCGACACCAATCGCCATTGGTGGTTTTTCACAATCCAAGGCACTGTCCACTCGAAACGATGATCCAACAGCAGCTTCCAGGCCCTGGGACACAGAGCGTGATGGTTTTGTGTTGGGCGATGGTGCTGGTGTGATGGTGATTGAAGAATATGAACATGCGGTTAAACGTGGTGCCCAGATTTATGCTGAAATTTCGGGTTTTGGTATGAGTTCTGATGCCCACCACATGACAGCACCATCTCCGGGTGGTGAAGGTGCCGCTCGTTGTATGACCAATGCGATCAAAGACTCAGGATTTAATGCTGATGAGTTTGATTATGTCAATGCTCATGGTACTTCAACACCTCAGGGTGACAAAGGTGAAAGTGATGCAGTAAAAGTTGCTTTTGGTGCTCATGCTCATAGCTTAGCCGTCTCTTCTACTAAGTCCATGACTGGACATTTGCTAGGAGCTGCTGGCGGTATTGAAGCCATTTTCAGTGTTATGGCGCTGAAAGACCAAATCCTGCCACCGACCATTAACTTAATCAACCCTGATCCTGAGTGTGATTTGGACTATGTACCAAATACAGCACGTGAAACCAGGGCAGATGTGGCGATATCAAATTCATTTGGTTTTGGTGGTACTAATGGATCTTTGGTTTTTAATCGCTTAGAAGCGAAGTAAGAGCCAGGTTGTAGCAAGAAGCAGAGCGCAGTTGATAGAACGGAAGCTACTCAAGAAACCTGATTTGCTGGCATTAACTGCTGCAGAACCAGGTTTCTTTCCGGCTTTGTTAGAAAGTCAGTCACTGAATGAGAAAATTGGCCGTTATGATATTCTTTTTGCTGCACCAAGTATTGAGTTGGTGGCATACAATCATCAACAGCTGGAGCAGTTGTTAACCACAGTTGACACTGAATTTGACGCTGGTCATTGTAAAAGTCCTTTTCAGTATGGTTGGTATGTTTATTTTGCGTATGAATCAGCCTATTATTTAGAACAAAAACTCACAGATTTGGCTTCAGAACAAGCAAAAGAACCATTGGCAATTGCTATTTATTGTCAGGGAGCTATTGTGATAGACCATTTTCAAGAACAGCAATTTTTGTATGCTGAATCTGAAACAGTGGCAAATCAGATAGAGGACACATTGACAGTTGATTCGCTTTACCCCACCAAGACTTTAAACTTGAGTGACGTTGTCGAAGAAAATGGCCTCGAATTTGAGAAGTCAGTCAGTTACGCCAAGCAGCTGATCATAGCAGGAGATATTTACCAAGCCAATTTATCGAGACAATACCGTGGACACTTGGCACAAACGGTTATCCCTACTGATTTATATACGCAGTTACGCTCATCGAATCCTGCACCATTTGCAGGTTTGTTGCAGTTAGGGGATTTTGCGATCATAAGTTCTTCACCAGAACGGTTATTCCACGTTAAGGAAAATTTGATTGAAACGCGACCAATTGCCGGTACCAGGCCGAGGGGATGTGATAAAAATACTGATCAAAAACTAATCAATGAATTAATAAAAACACCTAAAGAACGTGCAGAGCACATCATGCTGATTGATCTTGAGCGTAATGACTTAGGTCGGGTATGTCGGGTAGGTAGTGTAGAAGTGGATGAATTGATGGTTATTGAAACGTATGAACATGTCCATCATATAGTTTCTAATGTGAAGGGTAAGCTGCTTGATGGTGTGAGTTTTCAGGAAACCCTACAGGCGTTATTTCCAGGTGGAACCATAACTGGGTGTCCCAAAATCAGATGTATGGAAGTGATTCGAGAGATAGAACAAAGGGAACGTGGCTGTTACACTGGCAGTATGGGTTATATTAATCATGATGGACAGGTTGATTTGAATATACTGATTCGAACCATTGGTATGAATCAAAGCACCATCACTTTCAGTGCAGGTGCTGGTATTGTATATGACTCAAACCCAACTGCAGAATTACAAGAAACCAGACACAAAGCCAAAGGTATGCTCCATGCCTTGTCTCACCATAATGATCACGGCCAAGGGGGTGTCAGCTGATTATGATCATTGGTGCATCTTTTGATATCAATGATCCTGAACTGTGGTTAAGCCGGGCCATGCAATATGGTGATGGGCTGTTTGAAACCATGCGTGTACACCAAGGTAATATTCCACTGTTTAAATGGCACATGGCCAGGTTGCAAAATAGTTTATCAAAGTTGAAGTTGAAATCATTTGATGAAAGCAATGTGCAATCTGCTTTGAGCCGATTAAATCACACGGCGCGCCAATCATGTGTGATGAAGCTGGTGGTGTTTCGTGCGCAACAAAAACGCAGCTACCGACCTTGGACCGAAGAAATTGAGTGGGTTATATCTGCAGAAACGACAATCTTTGATGAAAAACAATCTGCTGCCAGATTAGGTGTAGCAACTTCAAGACTCAGTCAGCAAAAAACTTTGGCAGGATTGAAACATCTGAGTCGTTTAGAACATGTGCTGTTGGCTGATGAATTGAATGAAAAAGAACAATTGGATGATCTTATCTTATTGGATAAAAAGAACAGGGTAATTGAAACCACTTATCAAAATATTATTTTTGTTAAAGGTGAGAGATTATTGACCCCCAAATTAAAAAACTGTGGTGTTAATGGGGTGGCATTACAGTGGTTGCGCTCTCAACTGGAAATCAAAAATACCCACATTAAGTTAGATGAACTAAATGAATTGGATGTCATGATAATTGGGAATTCTATCAGAGGCTTTAGAGCGGTTGAAAAAGTATTTGATTCTGATCAAAATCAGTCCATTTCCTTTGCCACATCGCAGTTGATACACGATAATATAGATCAGCTTTGGTTGGAATTATTTGATTGATGAAAAAATTACTTTTAAGAATGTTTTTGCTGTTGGTGTTTTTAGCTGCAGTTGTTATGTATTATTTGTATTATCAGTACAATCAGTTCTTAATCCAGCCAGTTTTTAAAAATTTACCGGTGATTTTGGATGTTAAAAAGGGCAGTACCTTTGGTCAGTTTATAAAGCAGGTACAGGCCTCAGGTGGTAATGGTAGCACCATTAACTGGAAGTTAATGGCTCGCTTTAATAATCTGGAAAAAAGCATCAAAACTGGTGAGTTTGAAATTGCAGAAGCCATGTCTCCCCGTGAATTAGTTAACTACATTGATAATAACAACGTTAAAACTTACAGCATCACGATTATTGAAGGCCAGCAATGGAAAGAAATTAAAAGAAATTTCATGAGCAGTCCTTTGAAACATGCCTTGCCAGATTTAACTGATACGGAATTAAAGCAAAAACTAGGTATAAAGGCAGGGAATTTGGAAGGCCGTTTCTTACCTGAGACTTACCAGTACACTAAAAGTGATGTGGATTTAGATGTTTTGCAAAGGGCTCATGAAGCTCTGGAGCATGTGTTGGATGAAACGTGGCAGGCACGTGATGAAAGCATACCTTTAAAGTCACCCTATGAGTTACTTATACTGGCTTCAATCATTGAAAAAGAAACAGCCAAAGACAGTGAGAGAAACATCATTTCCGGGGTGTTTAATCGCCGTTTAGAACAAGGAATGAAGTTACAAACTGATCCAACAGTGATTTATGGTGTCGGCAGTGCTTATGCCGGGGACATTACCTCTGAACACCTCAGAACCGATACACCTTACAATACCTACACTCGGGTTGGATTGCCACCCACCCCAATTGCTGCTGCCAGCGCCGCCTCCATCAAGGCAGCGGCTCATCCAAATGAAGGTAATGAGTTATTCTTTGTGGCTAATAACTCAGGTGGCCACACTTTCAGTGAGAACTATGAACAACATAAAAAAGCCGTTGCAGAATACCTCAAGGGATTACGTTCAGGTGAGTAAATTGGCAGCAAAATTTATTACATTAGAGGGCTCGGAAGGTGCTGGAAAATCAACGGCGATGAAGGTGATCAAAGAAAAGCTTGAGTCATGGCAGGTGCCTTTTATATCCACCAGAGAGCCTGGTGGGGAACACAATGCTGAACACATCAGAGAATTATTATTACATTCTCAGCATTTAGCGGCAAAAACTGAGTTGTTGCTGATGTTTGCGGCCAGAAACGAACATTTGGAGAAAGTAATCAGGCCTACATTGGCTGATGGAACCTGGGTGGTTTCAGATCGATTTGTTGATGCCAGTTATGCTTATCAGGGGTTTGGTCGTGGAATAGATTGGTCTAGCATTGAATACTTGGAAAAATTTGTTGTTGGTACCACCAAACCTGATTTAACCCTCTTGCTTGATGTAGATCCGGCAGAAGGCTTGAATCGCGCAGCAAACCGATCAAATAAAGACCGGATCGAGAGGGAAGCTCTGTCGTTTTTCGAAAACATCAGAAAAGGTTATCATCAGCGGGTAAAGTCAGAACCGGAAAGAATTAAGGTAGTTAACGCCAATGACAGCATTGAAGCAGTTGCTGAGGCCATTAATTCAGAGTTACAACTATTCAAAAATAAAATCAGTTGATGGAATATTTTTGGCTAAAAAAACACCTTGACCAATGGCGTTCAGCGATTGAGAACAATCATAAACCTCAAGCTGTGATTATCAGTGGTGCAGTTGGTCTGGGCAAAAGGGCATTGCTACAACAAATTTTAGCGGAATTGCTGTGTAGACAATCAGATACATTTTGTGGTCAATGCCAAAACTGCTTGCTATTTAATCAAGGGCATCACCCTGATGTCAGTCATATTGAACCTGAAAACAACCTGATTAAAGTAAAAGTAATTCGTGAATTGACTCAGTTTTTCACCTCAACACCACATTGTTCAGATCATAAAATTGCCGTGATAAATCAAGCGGATAATATGAACACAGCAGCAGCCAATTCATTACTAAAAGTATTAGAAGAACCACCGAGTCGAGGGATTTTGTTTTTGTTGACTGATGTTAAGCATCAGCTCATGCCCACAATCAGAAGTCGCTGTATCAATATGGATGTAAGGTTGAGCCAGAATGAAAAAAAACAGCTGGCTAATTGGCTGATTGAAGCGCATGGAAACAGTGCTGAGAATGCTGAAAAAGCTTTATTATTCAATGACTTTCAGCCGCTTTTGGCGATGAAAATGTTACAGGAAAATCAACTGACAAGCTTTGATGAAATGCTGGATTGTTTGTATCAAGCTGCCAACGGTGGGATATCTGTTACCAGTTCAGCTAAAAAGCTAACAGAATTTGAAGAATCTAGTTGGGAGCTATTACAAAGGTATTTTATGTTAGTTGGAAAAGCTAGAATGCAGCAGGAATCAACCATAAATACTTTAACTCATCCATTAAATCAAATAATTAAAAAAAGCCCCAAAGTCTTTCATATTATTATAAAAATTACTGAATTGGTTCAAGGTGTTATGCTAAACTTAAATACTCAGGTCAAGAGCCAGCTGTTAATTGAGTCTATGTTGGTTGAAATTAAAAACGAATTGAATCTAAGGAGATAATTATGGCATTTGCAGGAGGTATGGCAAAAAAAGGTTTATTATCTTTGAACTTACAAGGGGCGGCAGAGTTGCACCAATGTTATATGCCTTTTATAACCAATGGTGGATTATTTGTAAAAACCACAAAAAAATACCAGGTGGGAGATGATGTCTTTATGATTCTAACTCTGGATGAAGACGAACGTATGCCAATTACAGGTAAAGTTGTTTGGATAACACCCACAGGTTCACAAGGTGGACGTTCTCAGGGTATTGGCGTACAGTTTAATGATGATGCTGATATGGAGGTCATCAGAACAAAGATTCAAAGTATTTTAGCTCCTTACAACGGACAAGATATCCCAACACAGACAATGTAAAATGAGAGAATTTCTTAGCAGTCATGAATTGCTTAACTTAGAAGATGAGTTGAGAGCTGCCAACCAGCCTTTATATGTTCACAAAAATTCTAATGAAGGTTTGGACAAAAGCATTAAGTCTTTGTCATTAAGGACAGGTTGGGCTTGTTATCTGTGGACTGATGGTGAGGGCTTGCAAAATCTTAAGAGTACTGAACCTCCAGCACCCAAAACCAGTGAGTTTAAAGAGGCCATAAAATTTGCTCAAGAACGAAAACACTTTTCAGTATTTATATTCCCTATCAATGCGAAAAATAGCTGGTTAGAATCTAAATTGTATTTTTCTAGTCATACGCCTCAATTACACGGTGTGGCAAAGTTCATGTTTATTTTACCTAAGGAAAAGAGTCATAAGTTTTTTACAGATTTTGGCAAAATAGTAACCTTTAATATGGGCTTGGATGGTAATTATGTACTCAGGGACGGTAAATGGATCAGCGCAAATGACCTTCCGTAATCAAACCATTCTTATTGCTTGCAGTAATAAAAAGGATCGGCTGCAGTTTTTCAATTATTTTGACGAATTAAATGCTGATAAGATATTCACTGCAAGTGATTTGGCACAAATGGAGGAAATGCTCATCTCAGATGAAGTGTATTCTATTTTGGTATTTGAAATCTCTAAGGATTGGGTGCAAAGTAATCAACAGATTGTTCAACTCAAAGCAAGTCATTCAGAGCTTAAGCTGGTCGGTCTTGTGTCACCACAAATCGAATTAAAACCTGCACAATTCAAAGAGATCAGTGAGCATGTTAATGATTTGTTGTTTTCACCAGTGATGCAGCACGAGTTAATTGCTAAGAGTGTTGCTAATAAAATGATTGAAGAAACCACAAGCAGCCAAATACCTCAGAGTAATGATCTTGAGTTGTTTCTGACTCATGTGTTTCATCCTTCTGGACTTCCACAATTCATAATAGATGTTAACTCACACGAAATAAATCATGTAAATGAAGCTTTACAAAAAGCGTTCGCGATTAATCAACATGATTTAACTGATAAGATTTGGTATGAAACAGTGATGGTTCATCATGGCAGTGACATCGCTCAACTGAAGTCAGACTTAACAGAGCAGGGTCGGTTAAATTCAAATTTAGAAATAGATTTTGGTTCAGGTTTTAAAGCAGTTAACCTGCGCATACATTACACGACTATTGGTGATCAGTCTATTTACTTGGCAGAAGTACAGGATAAAACAGAGCAGGTCTACCAAGCCAAGTATTTGAACTATCTTGAATTAGTAACTACTTTGGACTTTGATGATAAGGCTCAACAGGCAGATATGCAGGCATTGTTACGATGGGCTCAGATAGATTTCTGTTTTATCGTTGGGAAAAACCGATCTGATGAATACAAGCGCATTCAATGGGATTGTTCATTGAATAATTATGCCCAACAATTCATCACAGCTGGTCACGAGTTCTTACTGCGCAAAGTCAATGCTGACGATGTTTATGAAATTGATGACAAGGCTTATCAGGTCATACCGGGCGATGAATTTTTGAGTTTTTATTCGATCAATTCACTCATCGTTTGTGACAGTTACGTTGATGACAAGAATGATGCTGTTCTGATTGCCGGTAGCGTCAACAAAACTAAAAAGTGGAACTCACTTAAACTGCTGTTTAAGCAACTGTCATTGCATTATAAGCAAGCAACCGCATTCAAAGTGTTACAGCATTCACATGAGTCAGAAAGCCAATATGATGTTTTGACCAATTTGTTAAATCGCAGGTACATTGTTAAAGCCATTGAACAATCGATTGAAAACAGCGGTGAGCAGAAAGCAATTATGTTTCTTGACTTAGATCGGTTTAAAGTTATCAACGATTCACTTGGGCATGATGTGGGTGATGATGTCCTGGTTAAAGTTGCTCAAATATTGAAAAAACATGTGAATGGTTATGGCGTAGCCTCACGTTATGCGGGTGATGAATTCTTGATTTTACTTAACAATGAAGTCAATAAAGAAAAAGTGATGCAGATTGCACAGGCCATACTCAAATCGATAGCCAACCCAATCAAACTGAATAATGGCAGTGAAATTAATCTGACAGTCAGCTTGGGTATTTCTTACTATCCTGACCACGGCCATAACGTGAATAAGCTCATCAAACATGCCGACATAGCACTTTATGATGCCAAACTCAATGGCAAAAATCGTTTCACTGTTTTTGATACTGGTTTGGAGAGCGACCACACCAAACAAAATGAAGAGATGGTCAACAATTTACAAAATGCCATCATTAACGATGAAATTGATGTTTATTTTCAACCCAAGATCAATGCCAATACTGAAGATATTATGGGCTTTGAAGCGCTGGTCAGATGGGAACATCCAGATTTAGGTATCATCAGCCCAGGTTTGTTTATTCCATTGGCCGAACAGTCGGATTTAATTAACGACATAGGAATGTTAGTGATTGAAAAATCATGCAAAATGCTTAAAAAATGGCAAGATGAATTCAATATTCCACTTAATATGTCGGTTAATCTGTCCCCAGTCCAATTGAACGATAAAGAATTAACAGAAAAAATTTCAAACGTGATTAATCAAACTGGTATTTATCCTCGAAACCTGGATTTTGAAATCACGGAAAGTGAAAAATTCAAAAGTGTTAAAGATGCTTTGTTGATGTTTAAAAAAATTGTTAATTTGGGTTGCACTTTGTCGATTGATGATTTTGGTACCGGCCATTCCACTTTAGACTATTTGCGTAAAATTCCAGCTAAAACATTAAAAATTGATCAGGTTTTTGTAAAAAATATTGGTCTGAGTCCAGATGATGAAGCCATTTTGGATGCGACCATCGATATGGCGAAACGTGTTGGTCATCACATTGTTGCAGAGGGTGTGGAAACAGAGGAACAGCGTTTGTATTTAACCCAAAAAGGTTGCGACTATTTTCAAGGGTATCTTTTTTGTCGACCAGTTCCCGCTATAGAAATCAAGCGTATTTTGTCGCAAAGAGCCGAAATATTAAAAAATAATTAATTGTGATGAACTATTTCACTCCAAGTGTAGTCCAAGCAGGCACATAAGATGAATCCAAGTGATCAAGAGAAGATGTCAGAAAAAACGTTGGACGCAGAATTAGTTGAGCAAGCCAAAGCGGGGAGGATGGCTGCTTTTGAATTATTGGTTAATCGTTATCAACAAAAAGTGGCCAATGTCATAGCTAAATTCATCAAAGATCGTCATGAAATTCAGGATGTGGCGCAAGAAGTTTTTATCAAGGTTTTTCGCGCTTTGCCGAATTTCAGAGGAGACAGTTCCTTTTACACTTGGATATATCGCATAGCGGTTAATACTTCAAAAAATCATCTGGTTGCTAAATCCAGAAGAATCCAAAACACCCAAGTTGAGTTCGAGGATGCAGAATCTTTTGCCATTAATGAAGATTACCGGAACTTAGATACACCCGATGCGGTCTATTCGCGTGGAGAGTTAGAACAAACCATGTCCAAAGCAATAGCGCAGTTGCCAGAGGATTTGAAACAAGCCATTGTGCTAAGAGAAGTTGATGGTTTGAGTTACGAAGAGATTGCTGCACAAATGGACTGTCCGATTGGTACAGTAAGATCAAGAATATTTAGGGCGCGTGATGCCATCGATCAGGCCATGCAACCACTTTTATCAGAAGAGAGCACGAGAAAGCAACATGTCAGATAAGTCAAAACAAAATATTTCTGAATTGATGGATGGTGAATTAACTAATGATTGCAGCCGTTTTTTACTCAAGCGCCTGCAGTCAGATGATACTTTACAGTCAAGTTGGAATAACTACCACATGTTGAGGTCTTGTTTGCAACAGGAACATGATGCACCGTTGATGCATAACTTGGGTGCCAGTGTGATCAGTCAGATAGCCAGTGATTCTGTGGTTATTGAGCCTGTTCAAGAGCGTCGCTTTAATGGCTGGATGAAATCATTGGCTGGTTCTGCCATTGCTGCTTCAGTTGCGCTGGTGGCGGTGCTTACTTTTAACCAAACTCGAGTCGAAAACAGCATTGAACCATTACCGGTGTATGCAAAAACATCAGAACAGTTAGTTAATCCACCTAATGCAGCAATGGTGCGGGTAGAGCAACCAACGCGTTATACACGCTTTCCGACTTTGACCCCACAAATTCAAACCTACCTTTCTGAAAGTAACAATCAACCACAAATTCCAGTTTATTACAATGCTGAGTATGCCAATAAAATAATCATACAAACCCGTCAAAGAGCCCGCCAAAATACAGCTGAGGAATGAAACGACTGGGATGTGTGGTTGCTAAAAATGACCACACGATTGTACTCAAGCTGATTCAAACTGAAAAATGTGCTGGTTGTCCTGCTAATTGTAATAAACCATTGATCGATTTATTTGGTTTGCGCAAAAATCTTTTTGTTTTATCTAAAGATAACCCACAATATCAATTGATAGACTCAGATGATGTTATTGGGCGTGCCGTAGTACTTGAACAATTGATCAATATCAGTATAGACGAAAAGGATCTGATGTTTTCGAGTGCCTGGTTATATCTGCTGCCATTGATTCTTTGTTTGATAGGAATTGTTGCAGGGCACTATATTGGGCTATTATTGACGGTCTCATCCGATCTGAGTGCTTTACTTGGTTTTGTTGTTGGCTTAGGTTTTTCTTGGTTGTTTTTGCGCAGAAAAATTTCCACTAAACACTTGAAATTTAGGCCGAAAGTCACGATTTTGTAAATCAATGGCACTTAGCCATAGTTATGCAGTCTATGACCCTGAAGCATATGTATGCATAACAATTGACTGTCCACAAAAATGAAGGAGTTCATAATGAAAAAATTATTTTTACTTGTGACTATGGTGTCTTGCAGTGTAACTGTGATGGCACGTGAATTAAAACTACCAGATTTCACTCAACTAGCAGAAAAAACGGGACCAGCCGTGGTTAATATTGTTGCTCGTGACAATGCCGATGAAAATACCACTACCACACAACAACCCAATGATGACATCTTTAGATTTTTTGGTTTTCCTAACCAACCACAAAATCGTGATCGTGTTTCAGGTGGATCAGGCTTTATTATTTCGTCAGATGGGCTTATTTTAACCAATCGACATGTGATTGCTCAGGCTGATAAAATAACGGTGACATTATTAGACAGAAGAGAGTATGAAGCTGAGCTTATTGGTGAAGATGAAGCCAGTGACATTGCGGTATTAAAAATTGATGGCAAGAATTTGCCCAAACTTGAAATAGGGTCGGCAAATAGGCTTAAGATCGGCGAGTGGGTTATGGCCATTGGTTCTCCTTTGAGTTTTGAGAATACCGTGACCAAAGGTATTGTCAGCGCAAAAGGCCGAGCCATTGGTAACCAACAATACGTCCCTTTCATTCAATCTGATGTGCCCATTAACAGGGGTAATTCGGGCGGACCATTGATCAATTTAAGCGGTGAAGTGGTGGGGATTAATACCTTAATATTCTCCAATACTGGCGGCTATATGGGCATTTCTTTCTCTGTCCCTATTGATGTGGCTATGAATGTGGCTGAACAGATACAAAAAAATGGCACAGTTAAGCGTGGGCTGTTGGGTGTGGGTATCGGCAATGTTAACCAAGCCATGGCTGATTATTTAGGTATGGATAAACCGATGGGTGCTTTGGTGAATCAAGTGTCAGAAGATTCATCAGCTGCAAAAGCAGGTGTTGAAATTGGAGATGTTATCATCAGTTTTGATGGTAAATCAATTAAAACCAGTCAATCATTACCACCGGTAGTAGGCATGGTGTTGCCTGATACTGATGTTTCTTTGCAGGTATTTCGTGATGGTAAAGTTAAAACTTTAACCGCTAAGTTAGACGCACTGAGTGGTGATTTGCAAGCCAGCTCAGGCAATGGCAGCAGCAATGAAGTTAAGGCTGGAATTGGCTTTTCAGTCAGTAAATTATCAGGACAAGACAAAGAAAGAACGGGTGAAACAGAAGGTGTCATTGTTACAGATATAAGTAACAAGGATGTTGAAAGGGCGATGTTGAGAGTAGGTGATGTCATTAAACGCATTGGTAAAAAATCAAATATCAAAGATTTGTCTGATTTCAGTGATGCAATAGATGCACTGGATGATGATGAACCACTGGTGTTGCTGATTAGCCGTGGAGGCGGGAATAGCTTTATAGTGATTGAACGCTAATCCTTAACAGTATAAAATACCCATAAATCCCATGAATCCCATGGGATTTGTTGTTTTAGATGCCCCATAAATGATTTCACAAACGGTGCCCAGTTATATTAATGAAAAATATTCGTAACTTTTCCATCATTGCTCATATTGACCATGGTAAGTCTACCTTGGCTGATCGCTTTATCCAAATTTGTGGCGGCTTGTCTGAGCGTGAAATGGATAAACAGGTTTTGGATAGCATGGACATCGAAAGAGAGCGTGGGATTACGATTAAATCACAAGCTGTTTGTTTGGAATTCAAATCTGAAAGCGGTGAAGTATATCAATACAACTTGATTGATACACCAGGCCATGTGGATTTCTCGTATGAAGTTTCCAGATCACTGGCTGCATGCGAAGGTGCTTTATTGGTGGTTGATGCGGCGCAAGGTGTTGAAGCGCAATCGGTGGCCAATTGTTACACTGCCATTGAAATGGGTCTGGAAGTGATTCCTGTTATTAATAAAATAGATTTACCTTCTGCTGATGTGGAGCGTGTGAAACAGGAAATTGAAGAAATTATTGGTATTGATGCCAGTGATGCTTTATTGGTTTCAGCCAAGACTGGCCAAGGCATAGAGACTGTATTGGAAGCCATTGCAGACTTAATTCCAGCCCCAACAGGTGATCCGAATGCAGCGCTACAAGCTTCGATAATAGATTCATGGTTTGATAATTATTTGGGTGTGGTGTCTTTGATTAGATTGTTCAATGGTGAATTAAAAGTTAAAGATAAGATACAAATCATGTCTTTAAGAACCGATCAATTATGTGAAGGTTTGGGTAAGTTCACACCTAAGAGAGCGCCAGGACAGGCATTAAAGTGTGGTGAAGTTGGTTATTTGACAGCATCAATAAAAGACGTCCATGGTGCGCCGGTTGGTGATACCATAACCTTGGCCCAAAATCCAGCAGCTGAACCTTTGCCTGGTTTTATGGAGTCACAACCACGGGTTTTTGCAGGTTTGTTTCCAACCTCTGCCGATGATTATCAGGATTTACGTGAGGCGTTGGAAAAATTGCGCTTGAACGATGCTTCATTGACTTTTGAGCCAGAATCATCAACGGCTTTGGGGTTTGGTTTCAGGTGTGGTTTCTTAGGTATGCTCCACATGGAGGTTATTCAGGAGCGAATTGAACGAGAGTTCGATATTGATTTGGTCACCACGGCACCCACAGTTGTTTATGAAATGATTGACCGCAATGGCGAGCAAGTGATGTTGGATAATCCAGCTGATTTGCCAGCTATGTTTAATGAAATCAAGGAGCCTATCATCACTGCTAACATCTTGTTGCCCCAGGATTATGTAGGGCCTGTGATTAGCTTGTGCATAGAAAAAAGAGGCACCCAAAAAAACATGCAGTATTTGGGTAATCAGGTTCAATTGACCTTTGATTTGCCCTTGAGTGAAGTGGTTCTTGATTTCTTTGATCGCCTCAAATCAGTGAGTCGTGGTTATGCTTCTTTTGAATATGAGTTCAGTCATTATGAAGCGGGGCCATTTATTCGTTTAGATGTGCTGATTAATGGTGAAAGAGTGGATGCATTATCTGTTTTGACTCATCGTGAAAATGCCCAGCGTAGAGGTCGAGATTTAACTGAAAGGTTAAAAGAGCTGATTCCACGACAAATGTTTGATGTGGCCATACAAGCTGCTATTGGCTCACAAATTATTGCCAGAACCACAGTGAAAGCATTGCGTAAAAATGTAACTGCAAAATGTTATGGTGGTGATGCCACGCGTAAGAAAAAATTATTAGAGAAGCAGAAAGCAGGCAAAAAACGCATGAAACAAATTGGCCGTGTAGAAGTGCCACAAGAAGCGTTCTTAGCTGTTTTGAAAGTAGACAATTAGAGGAATAATCCACTGTGAATGAAATACATTTTGATTTTGAAGCGTTTTTGACTCTGGCCAGTGCCATTACCTTGGTGTGTTGGTTAGTTGGCAAATTCAAGTACAAAGGTGAGGAGCCTAAAGAGCGATCATTTTTAACTTCAGCCATTTCATTTGGCTATTCCTTTTTCCCTGTATTTATATTCGTATTGCTGGTTAGAACTTTTGTTTTTGAGCCTTTTAGAATACCGTCTTCATCAATGATGCCAACTTTATTGACTGGTGATTTTATTTATGTCAATAAGTTTTCATATGGCCTGAAACTACCTGTCTTTCATGATACTTTCATTGAAACAGGACACCCTGAACGTGGTGATGTGGTGGTTTTTAGGTTTCCACCCAATCAAAAAGATGACTATATCAAGCGTGTGATTGGGTTGCCTGGCGATGAAGTGTATTATGATGCAAGAACTGAAAAAATTTATTTGAATGGTGAAGCAGTCAAGCAAGATATAGATGGTCAATATGAAGGTTTCATCGATGATCTTCAGGCACGCAATCGTGTGGTTCAAAAAACCGAATACTTAAATGGCGTAGGACATAAGATGTTGACCATTAATGGCATCAATAACCAGCCATTCAAATTCACTCAATTTAAAGTACCAGATGGCCATTATTTCGTTATGGGTGATAACCGTGACAATTCATCTGACAGTCGAGTTTGGGGATTTGTCCCAGAAAGAAACCTGGTAGGTAAAGCCCAATTTATTTGGATGCATTGGCGGATACCGCACTTCTTAGAGGGCCTTAAGAGAATTGGAACCAAGATTATTTGACATTATATGACCGTCAAACCATAATAATTGTTTAAGCAACAGCATCGATTACATTTTAAAGAATTGAGGTAAAACCATGAAATCATTAAAAAAAGCACAAGGCATTACATTGATTGGATTTGTTTTTGTTTTGGGTGTACTGGGTTTTTTCCTGTATGCAGGTATGCAAATAGGTCCTATTTATATGGATCACATGTCAGTTAAAAAAGCCATGAAGACTGTGGCTGACGAAGGTGGTAACAGGTCACCTGCGGAGATTAAAAACAGAATTTCAAAACTGCTGTACATCAGTTATATCGAGCAGGTTAAACCTACTGACTTCAAGGTGGTTAGGGGCAATGGTCGCGAATTGAGGGTGAAGTATACAGTCGTGAAACCATTCATTGCTAACTTATCATTTAAAATGGACTTTGAAGACAGTGTGTCTTTGAACTGATCATTGAAAATTCTTGGCCAAACCATAAATTGGCACGATGCCAGTTTGATTCAACAGGCATTGACCCACCGAAGCGTTGGTAAATTAAACAACGAAAGGTTAGAGTTTTTAGGGGATTCTGTTCTTTCATTGGTTATTTCAAATCATTTGTACCTTCAGTATCAAAACCTCACTGAAGGTGAACTTTCGCGTCTTCGTTCGCAAATTGTTAAAGGCAAGACCCTGGCCGAAGTAGCGAGACATTATGATTTGGGACAAATGATCAAATTAGGTGCTGGTGAAATCAAATCGGGTGGTGTTAATAAGTCTTCAGTTTTAGCCGATGCAGTAGAAGCAGTGTTTGGTGCAGTTTTACTTGACCAAGGTTATGAAATCGCCAAGATTTTTGTTGAACAGGTGATGTGTCCATGGTTAGAAAAAATTGATCCTAACATCATCAGAAAAGATGCGAAGTCAGAATTACAAGAAATATTACAGCAACAAGGTTTGAATACCCCTAACTACACATTACTTGAGACATTTGAGGTGAAAAACGAAACACGCTTTAAAGTTACCTGTTCAGTAGAGGCCTTAAGGTTGAGGGTTGAGTCGACTGGCAGCTCTATTAAAAAGGCCGAGCAATCAGCAGCCAATAAAATGGTTGAGTTGTTGCCCAAATCATGAATACCAAAACAGAAGCGGATTACAAATCCGGCTATGTGGCCGTTATTGGCCGTCCTAATGTGGGCAAATCAACTTTGATTAACCAAATCTTGCAACAGAAATTGTCTATTGTTTCTCATAAACCACAAACCACTCGCCATCAAATCCTTGCCATTCATTCCACAGAAACAGCGCAGATTGTTTTCATTGATACGCCAGGGATACATAACCAAAAAGGCACTGCGCTTAATAAACATTTAAATCAAACGGCTCAATCCTCGTCACATGGCGTGGATGCTGTCTTGTTTTTGGTTGAAGCCTTGAAGTGGACTGATGAAGATTTAAGGGCTGTAAAAGTCATGTCTCAGTCTTCTGCCAAAAAAATATTGGTGATTAATAAAGTAGATAAGGTAAAAAACAAAGAACAGCTGATTCCTTTCGTGGAAAAAATAGTTGGTGAATTTGATTTTAATGATGTGCATTATATCAGCGCCTTACGCAACAAACATATTAACCCTTTATTAGCTGCTATTTATGAAACTTTACCTGCAGGTTCACCCATTTTTGATGAAGATCAGGTGTCAGATCGTTCAACTCGGTTTTTTATTACTGAACTCATTCGAGAACAGTTGATGGAGCGTTTTCATCAGGAACTACCTTACAGTGTTACCGTTAATATTGAAGCTTATGAAATTAAAGGAGCAATTCACCACATTCATGCTAATATTTGGGTAGAAAGGAACAATCAGAAACGGATTATTATTGGTACCAAAGGTGAAGCCATTAAACAAATTGGTATCAATGCCAGGCGAGAAATTGAAAAATTCATAGAAAATAAGGTTAACTTAAAATTATGGGTTAAAGTGAAATCTTCCTGGACTGATGACATACGTGCTATTGAGGCACTGGGTTACACTGATGAATTCAAGGATTAAACGCACCAAGGTCAATGCTCACTGATCAAGCTTACATATTGCATAAAAGGCCATATAAAGACAGCAGTGAACTGGTGAAATTTTTCACTAAAGAACATGGCATGCTTGATGGAATTGCCAAGGGCAGTCGTAATCCTAAATCTAAGCTTAAGGGACAATTACAACCTTTTATTCCATGCCAAATCTCACTGACCGGAAGGTCACAATTAAAAACCTTAGTCAATGCGGAGCAAGTTGGCATTAATCAGTCATTTGGGTATGTTAATCATGTTTCCATGTTGTATTGTAATGAATTGATGCTGTTGTTGAATTTAGATCAAGAGGCTTGTGGGATCATTTATTCCTCATATGCAAAAACCATTGAACAACTGAAACAAGTTAAGCAAGTGAGTTTGGTATTGAGAAAGTTTGAATGGCAACTCTGTGGTATTCAGGGGTATCAATTGGCGCTTCCCGAACAGCTTGCAGCAAACGATTACATCATTTTTGATCCCATGCATGGCTTACTAAAAACCAAACAAAATAAGCGATGTACCCAACAGGCATTCAGTGATTTTTTAGCAAATAAGCCTTTACAAACTGAACAAATAAAGGGTGTTAATTTCATCATGAAAGGCATAGTAAATCATTTGGTTAATGGTAAACGGATACAAAGTCGACAACTACTTAAGTAAGTAATTATGGCTGTTTGGAACTGTCAAAATAACAGCGTTTCTTGAGGTATAATAACAGCCTTTATTAAACAGTCTGACTTCATGCCGATCAAAAAAATACTGATAGCTAATCGTGGTGAAATTGCGGTTCGCATCATCCAAACCTGCCGCCAGCTTAAGATCAAAACAGTGGCCATATTTTCTGATGCTGATCGTCATGCCAAGCATGTTCAAATGGCTGATGAATCGGTTCATATAGGTTCAACGGATTTGGCTGATTCCTATCTCAACATCGATAAAATTATCAAGGCTGCTAAACAGGCCCAAGTTGATGCTATACACCCGGGTTATGGCTTTTTGTCAGAACGTGCAGCTTTTGCTGAGGCGCTGGCTCAAGCTGGCCTCATTTTCATTGGAGCGCCTATTGAAGCACTTCGATTAATGGGTTCAAAATCAGCTGCTAAACAAACCATGATTCAAGCTGGTGTGCCATGCGTTCCTGGGTATCAAGATGATAATCAGGATGAAACTGTCTTAGCCAAAGCAGCCGATAAGATTGGGTTTCCAATTTTAATCAAGGCGGTCGCCGGCGGTGGTGGTAAGGGAATGAAGATCGTACACAATGCACAGGATTTTGCAACACAACTTGATTCTGCTAAACGTGAAGCCATGAATGCTTTTGGTGATGATAATGTCATCTTAGAGAAATACATCACCCAGCCCAAACACATTGAAGTTCAGGTTTTTGCTGACCAGCGTGGTAATGTGGTACACCTGTTTGAACGAGATTGTTCAACCCAGCGTCGTTATCAAAAAGTCATTGAAGAAGCTCCAGCAACTGGTTTAAGTGATGCCACCCGTACTGACATGCTCAATGCTGCCATCAAAGCCACTCAGGCAATTGATTATGAGGGTGCGGGTACGATTGAATTCATCATGGATGGAGATGATTCTTTTTATTTCATGGAGATGAATACCAGGTTACAGGTTGAACACCGCGTGAGTGAATTGATCACTGGTGTTGATTTAGTGGCTTGGCAAATTCATGTTGCAGAAGGTGGGAAATTACCCAAAAAACAACACAAGATTCATGCCAATGGTCATGCCATCCAGGTACGTTTATACGCGGAAGATCCGCAGCATAACTACCTGCCATCAACAGGTTTGTTGGAACAGGTTAAGTTGTATCAAGCTGAACATGCCTTGGTTGATTCAGGCGTTCGATCCAGTGATTCAGTAACCATTCATTATGACCCGATGATAGCTAAATTGGTGGTTTGGGCCAAAGATCGAAAAAGGTGTATTCAGAAGATGCAAACCATGCTGAACCAAAGTGCTATTTTTGGAGTAAAAACCAATGTTGGTTTTTTGTCTCAATTGTTGACATCTAAACCGTTTAAAAAACATCAGATATTCACCAACAGTCTGGATAATAATGAAATAGATTTATCGCAGCCAATACTGCCTGAAGTTGTGGCAATCTATGCTGATTATTTATTGCATCACCAAGACAATGGTTCAGTATGGGGTCAAGTTGATGGTTGGCGTTTGCAGGGTAAAATACCACTGCATCTTGAGTTGACTTATCAGGGGCAACAACAATACACTGTTGCTTGGGAAGCGGGTGGTTATTTGGTTGATGGTATGAGTCATTATGTGGTACAAACCAACGATATCTGTCATGTACACCGTAATCAGGTACAAGTGGTGCATAAAAACCTACGTTATGAATTCAGCTTACCAGACCATGAAGCCAAGGTATCAGCTTCGAATGCGAATGCCATATATGCACCGATGCCAGGAAAAATCATTGCGGTTAAAGTGGCAGTAGGTCAACAAGTTGAAATTGGCCAAACCTTGGTGGTGATGGAAGCCATGAAAATGGAGTTGGAGCTTAAAGCTGAGAAGGAGGCAACCATCAATACTGTTCATTTTGCAGCAAACGATCAGGTCAAAGCTGATGAAGTTTTGGTTGAGTTGGAGGATTGATGAATTACCCGAAGCGAGTTAAGGTTGTTGAAGTGTCGCCGCGTGATGGTTTACAGAATGAAAAACAAATCATAAGCGTTGATGACAAGCTTAATTTAATTAATGATTTACGAACTGCTGGTGTAAAACACATCGAAGTGACAGGCTTTGTTTCACCCAAGTGGGTGCCACAACTAGGCGATGCCAAAGCAGTTTGTGCTGGGTTGACTTGGGATGAAGGTGTTCATTATTCAGCATTGACTCCAAACATGAAAGGTTTGGATGCGGCGATAGAGGCAGGTATTAAAGAAGTGGCCGTGTTTACAGCCGCTTCTGAGTCCTTCAATCAAAAAAATATCAACTGTAGCATCGCTGAATCATTTGAGCGTTTTGCCCCAGTTATTGAAAAAGCCCATATGCATAACATCAAGGTTCGTGGTTATGTGTCTTGTGTGCTGGGTTGTCCTTACGAAGGGGCGGTTAATCCTGAGGTGGTGGCAGATGTGGCTAAAAAACTGCACGACATGGGTTGTTATGAAATATCTTTGGGTGACACCATTGGCACCGGTACGCCTTTGAAAGCACAACAGATGCTGTCATTGTGTGCAGGGCAAGTGCCGATGAGTCAATTGGCACTCCATTTTCATGATACCTATGGTCAAGCCTTGGCCAACATTCACGCTTGTTTGGAGTTGGGAGCAGGGATTATTGATGCATCTGTGGCTGGGATTGGTGGTTGTCCATATGCCAAAGGTGCCACCGGTAATGTCAGTACTGAGAATGTAATTTATATGCTTGATGGTATGGGTATTGAAACAGGGATTGATTTAGCTCAATTAATAGCAGCTGGACAACAGATATCTGAAGTATTGAGAAGGAAGCCGAATAGTCAGGTGAACAATGCACTAAGCGTAAAATAAATACGTGTCATTTTGAGTGAGCATAGCTAGCCGAAGAATCTGCAAATAAAATTCAAAATATTTAGTGGCATAACGTTATATCAGGAGATATTTAGACTTCACTTCGTTGCGCTCAAGGTGGTATTGAATTTAGAAGGATTCCAGTTTAGGAAGATGAGTTTTGTTCACTTCAGCTCCACTCAGTGAGTGAACTAACCGCAGGTTGAGCGGAGCTGAAGTCTTTGAACAGAAATTTAGTTTACACCTATTAATTCGCTACACTTCGACAGGCTCAGTGCGCTTATATATCAATTCTGCTGAATACTTCGACGAGCTGAGCATGAAACTTGTTAAGGCCTTTTTTAATCGGATTTAGTCTCGGCTTCAGCCAGTCTATAAATCATGTCTTCAAAATCGAAATCAGGCCAATTATCTTGCATTTCGGTGAGAAGTTGGTCTGCCAAGTCAAATTGACCCTGCTCTAAATAGCGACCAAATTGTTCGTATTCAAGTGCCATCAGCGGGTTCATATTACTGGGCTTTATAGTACGCTTTTTAGCCTTGAGTTCATTTTTCAATAAAACTTTGTTGGTTTCCAGTGACTCTTGATCTATAACTTTGCCTGTGATTGACCGCTGGCTTTCGGTTTCAATACTCTCGTCAAATATTTCAATATAAGTAGCTGGCTCTTCTTGGGCTTCATCAATTGTTTGTTTGATTCGACTGCCGGTAATGGTGATTTCTCCCATGTCATGCAATTGTTCTTGTTCATGACCAACAAAATCGGCATCACTGAAGGTGGATTCTGGTCTTGTCAAGGATTGATCAAGTTCGGTACTGGGCTTAGGGGTGATCTGGGGTGTTGATAAAACTTCTTTGGTGTGTGTTAGTTCTTCATTATTTGTTATCATCCACAACAGCGGCATAACCAGCGCGACAGAAGCCGCTGCTAGCCAAGGTTTCCAATCGCGTTTTTGGATTTTGGCGTTAGCGGCTGCGTTGTTGTTGACTTTGGCCTGATTCAGGATTAAATCATCCAATGCTTTGGGTGGCTGTTCGTTCGCATCACGCAGTAATTCAGTTAATATTTGGTCTTCAGTTTTGTTGTTCATATGAAGTGCTCCAAGGCCAATTTGATTTTATTCACGGCATAGCGATATTGGCTTTTAACTTTTTCGTGAGGTTGTTGGGTAATTGTGGCAATTTCCTTGATGCTCAAATCAGCATCATGTTTTAATAAAAATGCCTGTCGCTGTTCCGGTGGTAATTTATCCAGTGTTTGATGTAGTTGCTTTGACATTTGTTTGGCGGCAAATTCATTTTCAGGTGCTGTGATGCTGGTATTGACCAATTCATCATCGGCAGTGGTTTTGATACCGGTTAATTCAGCCATTCTGCCAGTTTTTCTGAATTGGTCAATCAAAAGTCGCCTGGCTATGGTGTATGCCCAAGTGGTGAATTTTTGTTCACTATTAAACTTACCTTTGTTGTTAATGATCTTGAACCACAACTCTTGATACAGTTCATGTGCGTCTTGGTCATTGTTAATGGATTTTTTGATGAAACGGAAAAACGGACCTTTGTGTCTTTGGTAAAGTATTTCAAAGACCCGTTGGTTGTTGACATCATCAGCCTGACTGAATGTAGCCATCAATTGTTCATCGCTTAATTGGTCTAACATTCAATCATTTTAAGCCAGTGGCTTTAATTTACCAAGCCCTTGGCTAAGGAAACCAACTGTAAAAACTCACCTCGATAGCCAAAAGCATCCTGACCTTTTGATTCTCGAGCCAATGTCATGACATCATCGTAACTAAATGATTTTAAATAAGTTCCATCTCGTAACAATTGTCCAAAGGCAGCCACTGAGGCAGCGAACTTGAATTCATTTGACACTTGATTTATGTGTTTGATGTTATCTCTCATGATGGGCCATTGTAATAATTGGCTGTTTTCTGCATTGGGCTGCTTGTACCTGATTTTCAAAAATGCGATTTCATTCTCGATGTTTTTTGAAATCACATTTTTTTGATAACGTGATTCACTCAACCAACCTTGGTTGCCTGTCAGTACAATTTCATAAATGGCTGTAACAGTGTGTCCTGCACCAATTTCACCAGCATCGACTTTGTCGTTGTCAAAATCTTCAGTGTTTAATTGGCGGTTCTCGTAACCGATCAAGCGGTATTCACTGACCACTTCAGGGTTGAATTCAATTTGAATTTTTACGTCTTTAGCAATGGTAAAAAGGGTTGAGTTGATTTGTTCAACCAATACTTTGTTGGCTTCCTTAATGGTGTCAATATAGGCATAGTTACCGTTACCAACATCTGCTAATTGTTCCATAAGGTGATCATTGTAGTTACCAGTACCAAAGCCCAATGTGGTTAAGGACACACCTTTCTTGCGTTTTTCTTCTACCAGTTCTTTTAAAGCCTCGAAATCTGTTGTGCCCACATTGAAATCTCCATCAGTGGCGATTAAGATGCGATTGATGCCACCTTTAACCATGTTTTGTTCCGCCAGTTGATAAGCCAAATGTATACCAGCAGCACCGTTGGTTGAGCCACCAGCTGATAATTTGTCTAAAGCTGTAGCAATCTTGGCTTGATTGTTGCCTTGTGTGGGTTCTAAAACAACACCAGCGGCACCGGCATATACCACGATGGCTACATGATCTTCAGCAGTCATTTGTTTGGTCAGCAGTTTAAGTGATGACTTTAATAACCCCAGTTTATCAGGGCTGTTCATGGAACCTGAAACATCAACCAAAAACACTAAATTTGCGGCTGGTCTGTCTTCGGTTTCTTTTTCAAAACCTTTGATGCCAATGTGCAATAAATGTGCATTTTCGTTCCATGGAGACTGGGCCAACTCTGTATTGGCTTTAAAGGGTTGAGAGACATTTTCAGGGCCTTGATAATCATAGGAGAAATAATTAATTAATTCTTCGACTCGAACTGCATCTTTGCGTGGGATTTGGCCTTGGTTGAGCATCCTTCTTACATTGGCATAGGAACCGGTATCAACATCAATACTGAAAGTTGAGATGGGGTTGTTCAATACAGACTGTACAGTGTGGCTGTTAAAATGTTCATAGTTTTCTCGATCCTGTACAGCTGATAAGGTGGGCATAGGAGTGGGGTGGTACAATGATGCAACCGACGACATGTCAGCTTGTTTCATGCGATTGCCTGTTACGACTATTTTCCCAGCATCCATGTCATATTCTTCAGCTTCATAGCCTAATTCAGCAAGAACTATATCTTGTACTTCCTGTTTGTTCTCAGTAACAGTTTGAGGTTTTTTCTGGATTGTTTCTTTGTTTGTATGATTGTTTTCAATTTTTTGCCCTGCACATGCAACTAATAAAGTTATGGTGAAGAGCATAAGTATATTTTTCATGATAGTTCCTGTTTATTGGTTTCAATGTTATATACGCAGGAACACTGAAAAAGGGTTAATTATTTTTGTTTCACAAAAAAAGGCGGGATTATCCCGCCTTTTAATAAAATCAAAAGTGATGTAAGGAATGTCTTTGGGTCTTCATTCATGGCATGTAACCTCGCACGAATGACGCCATTCTCACAAGGCTTATGCAAAGTCGCCATGTGTTCATCGGCTATTCTCTTCGCCTCTGATTGGCCTACATGGATGTAGGTCTGTCGCGTGAGTTTGGAACGTAAGCGGCCGCTTCCCTCACGGCTAATCGAGCATTACATCAAGGCTTCTTGCCTGCGGCAAACCGCCATGATT
>JANQRW010000088.1 GCA_028284365.1 Marinicella sp. | reverse complement strand
ACACCGCCATCCTTGGCGGTGGCTTTCAAATGAGTCGGGAACACTTCGACTGAGCTCAGTGCAACGCAAATTTGAATGACGACTGCAAGGATGCAGGAGGTAGCCTCGAGTTTGGAACGGAGACCGAAGACCCAAAGACATTCCTTAATTAAAGTCATTTGCGGGAACATTTACTGGAGGAAAATCCTTAACGATGGGAGGTTTGATTGGTTCGTCTTTCAGTTTTTTTCGCAAATATTCAATCGCAGCATCAAGTTGTGCATCTTTACCTCTGAATGTTGCATGCGGTAAATTATCAATTTCCACGTCAGGTGTAACACCGTGCCCTTCAACCACCCAATTGCCTTCTAGATCATACACTGGGTATTCAGCCACTCGTGAAATGCCCTTGTCCACCACTCGATTTCTACCACTCAGCCAAACGCCCGCGCCAGCTGTTTGTTTGCCTATCACTGTTCCTATACCCATGGCCTTGATACCAGCGGTAAAGGTTTCACCATCTGAATAAGTGAATTGATCAGCCAGTACCACCAAATGGCCCCCAAAGGTTTGTTGCATATTGCCCCATCGCACACCACGGGTGGTTTGCCAAAAAGCCCAGTTTCGACGCAGCAGTTTCTCTAAAATCAAACTGTCGACATTACCACCACGGTTGCGCCTGACATCTATAATTAATGCTGGTTTATCGTAATTATCGTAAAACTCTCTGGTGAAATTAGCAAAATCATTGGCTCCCATAGCATGTAGGTGTAAATAACCTATGTTTTTATCAGCATTTTTGACTGCATTTTTGCGGGTATCAACCCAATGTTGGTAGCGCAGGCGGTAGTCATCACGGGTTGATACCGGTATGGTTACTGTTTTGTGTGAGTTTTTACCTCGTTTAAGCTCGAGTAATACTTGTTTGCCAACTTGGTTACGTAATTGATTATTCAAAGCACTTAAGTCAGGTGTGGGCTGCCCATTCACAGCCACAATCAAGTCACCATTTTGGGCATCGACACCTGGTTTTGCCAATGGTGAACCCAAATGTGGTAACTCAACATCGTATTGATAAATTTGTTCAATCAAAATACCGTTATCACCTTGGCTCAATAAGGCGCCCAATGTAGCTGCTTTGGGGCTGTCAGCATCTTTAGGCACATCACCACCCCTTACTTGTGAATGCAGCGTATTTAATTCTCCAATCATCTGTGAAAAAACATCGTTTAACTCATACCGATCAGTGATCTGATTTAACATAGGCTGGTATTTCTGCTTGATGCTTTTCCAATCTAAACCACGCATGTTACGATCAAAGAATTGATCACGATGCATCAACCAAGTATCACGGAACATTTGTTGCCACTCTTGTTGCGGCTTAATCAGTAACTGCCATGATTGCGTAACCAGTTTTGTACCATTGGGGTCTTTGGGGAAAGCCTCTGTGGCAGGTACCACAAACAGATTGGCATTGTCCGCGCCTTCCTTTCGCACAAACATTCTTTTACCATCCTGACTCAGTTCAAAGTCAACAACCTTATCAGTGAATTTTTTTACCTTTGCATGATGCTCTAATTTGAGTGACTTGATCATGGGCTTTTCATTGGGTTCGTTAATCCGGTCAGTTAAGAACATCAACTTGTCATTAACGGCAATTTTTTGATAATTACCAGGCTCAACTGGTACTTTCCATAACCGTGATTTTAAGCCCTTCCATTGTGGTTGACTGAATTTCTCTGATTTTTTACCCTTGCCTTTTTTAGATTTACCAGCTTCCTTTTTGCTGTTATTCTCTGTCAATAATTCATTCGGAACCTGAAAAGGAAACCTGGCTTTATGATTTAAAGCATAGGCGTAAACCTCTGTTCGGCGATCAAAAATACTGCCAGTATTGCGATCACCCCAAGGATTACCAGAGGAAGCCACAAAGTTTCTATTTGACAAAAAGTACAGCCAATCACCATCTGGACTGAAAGTTGGCGCATACGATTCATACTTATCAGAGGTCAGTACCATAGATTTACCTGAATCAATGCCATACAAGACCACTCTTGACCGCAAATCATCCACATGATTTCTGGTGATGGCTAAATAACCACTGTCGGGCGACCAGGACAAACCAGCATAAGCACCCAATCCATAGTTATCGTTCAGTATTTCAGTATTTTTGCCCGTGGCTAATTCTAATAAAAACAAACGCCCATCATTGTCATCATGAGCAATCCACTTACCATCAGGTGAAAGGTATAAATTCCATCGATACACATTACCATCATTGGTCAATTGCCTGGCATTGGCAGAACCATCAGCTGCGAAACGCCAAATTTCATAATCACCACTTCGATCACTGATGGCATACACCCATTTACCGTTTTTACTCATGATGGCAGATCTTGTGCGGCTGTCCTCAGCTGTATCTATTTCTACCAAACGTGATTCATCAACACCTGCTATACCAACCCTGCCTCTTGCCGTTAAGACTACTTTGTCACCTTTCGGGCTCAAACTGGCATTGTTTAGGTATTTCAGTGGTTTGTTTTCCCAGCGTTCTCTTAAATTGGGAAAATCAGAAATCAATGCAATTTGTATGGTTTCAATGTTGCCACTGCCTATATCAAGGGCTTTAATTTCAGCACCATGTTGGAAAACGATTTGGTTGCCCGAGATTTTTGCGGCCCTGACTTCATACCCTACAAAATCAGTGACTTGTTTAGCAACGCTGTCAACCACAGACAATGACCAGATGTTATCAGTACCACTGGCATCACTGATGAAATATACCATTTCACCATCGACCATAGGCTCTCGAATAGACCCTTTATGATTAACTGCCAACTGGATGGCTTCTTTATCAGAACCTAATTCATAACGCCATAACTTACCTTGTGCACCACCGCGATAACTTCGCACATTATCAGTCGAAACTTGGAGGCCAAAACGCACAAAATAAATAAACTGACCGGTTTCATCAACCACCCCTTCAATGGCATCGGCTAATGGCACTGTGATTGTTTTTAATGTTTCGGGATCTACAGTAACTAAACGCCAACTACCTGGTGCACCCATGCGACTGTTACTGCTATACAGTATTTTGCCATCAGGCGTCCAGCCTTGAACTTTCACCCTCGAATTTTCAAAACTCACTCGTTTAGCAACACCTCCTTGTGCAGGAATCACATAAACCTCACCAGCGCCTTCATAATTAGCCGCATAAGCAATGAAGTTTCCATCAGGCGAGAAAGCTGCATCTTTCTCTTCAGCCGGATGAGTGGTCAATCTTTGAGCCAAACCTGAATTGATGTTGTTTAACCACAAATCACCTTCAGCAGTGAATACCAAAGTATCATCATACAAATCAGCTGAACGAAAATAACCAGGCTTGGCAAACAATGGTGTTATTAACAAAAACAAAGCCGTTACAAATATGATACGCATAAACTGTCCCCGTATGGTATTTAAAAAATCAGCAAAAATTATACAGCAATATAACTAAAAGCTTATATATCCCATAAGTACAAAAGCGACTCATCATTTGATGAGCCGCTTTTAACAAAAACCATGTAACAGTTTCAGTCTTGCGAACGCAAAATCAAGTCACCTTGATGACTGTTTAAAGTGATTTCAGTACCGCCACCGTTTGCCGTTCCTGAAACCCACTTTTCAATTTTAACCCGATAAGATTTTTCTGAGGTGTCTTTCTGTATCACAGGTGCTGAAGTATCAAAATCAATGTCAAAACCAGTATAGATTTCACCCTGCATGGTACGCATTTTGAAATCTGCTTTGACATCACTTGGTAAACTGATGTCAACATCACCATTAAAACTGGTAAATGCCATTTGGCTACCAGCAGTCACACGTTCAAAGGTTGCTTTAATCTCTCCATTGACGCTATCAATGACGGCCGAACCAGAAACTAAGTTTAAAGTAATGTCATCATTGACGTTACTGACCTCCATATCACCTGTAACATTTTCGACCCAAATACCACCATCATTGATGCTGCTTAATTTCAAATTGAACTGGCGCGGTACTTTGATTTCTAAGTGCATGGCTTCGTTGTTGCCTCCTCTGTAATTATGTGCCTCAACTTCAACGTAGTTATTGGCCTCTTCAGCTTCCAGGGCCAATGAATTATTCTGAATCTTACGCAAACCATTTTTCATCTTCTGTGTGGTCTGAAACTTTTTCTGTTTGGCTACAATGATCACTTCTTTGCCATCATACCCAAGTATTTTCATACCCCCATAGATTTGATTAACCTCTAATGTTCCAATAGAATCTGGGTCACTCAGTGGAATCACGATTTCTTCGCTGAACACATCATCTCGTGCCATTAACAGGGTGCCATAAGCCATCAATGTTAACGCTAAAATAGTCATTATTTTGTTTCTATTATTTTTCATCATAGTACTCCTGATGTTACTGTAATTTAATATCGCCGTTAAGGGTTTCGAAACGGTACTCCGGCCCACCTTGGCCGATTTTTAAGCGGCTGTTAGCGTCTAATTTATATTGAATGCCATGTTCTTTTTGTTTGCTGGATTGCCTTACCGAAGGTGCCATCATTGCCACATCATAAGCGGTGTACATATCGCCGTGCATGGTTTGATAAATCACTTCAGCATCCGGTTCACCAGCAAAACTGATAATAATGTCGCCATTGATTGACTCAAACCGTGAGTCAGTACTTGGGTTCTTAATGTATGAGATGTTGATGTCTTTGTTGATTGAGTTGGCATAAGTTTGACCTGCTACATCAACCATATCGATCGCGCCATTAATGTTATTCACCAAAAGACTTATTGCATCGATACCGGTGATGGTTATATCGCCATTGTTGATGGTAGAAACTTCTAAATTCGTTGTTCTTGGTACTTTTATTTTGATGTCCATGTGATAGCGGTATTTTTTACGTACATGCTTACGTGAACAATCATTGTGCTTCCAACAGGTATCGCTGTGCCAAATTTTACCGCTGTCACGATCAATATACGTAAAAGGGGAATCCAAATACACCAAAAGCTCATCACCCACTTGCTCAAAATTCAAACCAATCTCCGCCAAACCAGTATCGATGAGTTCAGCAGAGTTAGCCCTCACTTCGTTGGTGGCTTCAATTTGAATTTCCTCACCATCATGACCTTCAATATCAATCGAACCATTGACATTAAACACTTTCAGTAAGTTATTCGGGTTGTTAGTCTCGAACTTGAGTTTTTTTGAAATGACTTCAGTTTCAACCAGTTTTTGTTTCGTTGCTGCTGGCATACTGACAACCAGAATCAACACAGCTGCTATTATTTTGTGGTACATGTTTAACTCCAATATTCAGTGATCAAATCAAACCTTTGACCGTGGTTTCCAATTGTTCTCTAACCGGTGGCATCAAATCCGGCTGTGTTAACAACTCTTTGATCGGTTCAACCGCTTGTTTCTCATCCAAACTCAACATCAAATTAGCCAATGCAATTTGTAGCATTGGTGACTGTTGGTAATTAATCGCCTGTACCAAACCTTTACGCACATCACCTGAGCTACTGTGTTTGGCCAAAACCTCTAAAGCTTCTAGACGAACATTGATGTTTTGATCTTGTTTTAAGGTATGCAATAAAGCATTCACCACCACAGCATCTGGTTGTTCACTCATGCTTGCCAAACTCACCGCCAACATGCGTTTATTCGCCGAAGGCATGTCCAATAATGACAACACCGTGAGTGCTTGAATTTGTTGATCTTTGATGGCCACATGCTGCGCTTGAACTGATGCTTGTTGGTTTAATAACTGCCAGTAATGCCCCACAAACACTCCAAAAGCCATCATGCCAAAAGCAAAACCAACTTTCCGGATTTGTGGCAATGAAAACAAATTGACAAAGTTTTGCCAAAAGCTGGGTTGTGGTGCATCAGCTTTTTTTATTTCATCATCAAGCATCTGATAAAAACCTGCATCCATGGCAGCTGATGGTTCTGGTACCTCAGCATTTTGATGGTGTTCAAGTTTAGTCAACATTTGCTGCAACTCAATCACTTCCTGATTCAGCTCAGTATCCTCTGCCAACAATTTTTCAAAAACGTGTAATTGTTCAGCATCCAAATCACCGTTGAGGTAATCCATTACTTGTTGTTCCAGCACAGAACCTTGTTCATGCTTATGCGACATGTTCATCTCCTGCTTCTAATTTCTGATACAAATCTCGAAGTTCAATCAGGGTGCGACGAATTTTCATCTTCACAGCGCCTTCGGAACAGTTCAAGATTTCACCAATTTCTTTGTACTTTAAATTTTCAAATCGACTCATCACCAGTAACTCCTTTTTCTCAACAGTCAGTAAATCTATGGCTGTAAAGAGTTTATCTATGCTCACATCTGCTTCATGCTGAGCTGCTAAATTAACATCCGCCACCAGTTCACTTGCCTGTTCTTCAACCACATGTAAATGGGCATGTTTGTTTTTGCGATAATGGTCATGCAATGCATTGCGTGCAATATGGAACATCCAGGTAATGAATTTACCATCACCAACAAAAGTATGTTTTGAATTTAAAATTTTCATAAATACCGTTTGTACCAAATCCTCACTTAACTGCGTTGAACGCGTCATTTTGTAATAAAAACCAAACAAAGCTTTTTTATGTCGTTCATACAACAAACCCAGTTTTTGCACTTCTCCCGCTTTGACTTGTAACATGATGTGGTTGTCGGTAAAAATTTGATTTCTCCTGCTAGTAATATTTAAACCAATAAACCTATCTTATCGGCGGAAACGGCAGTTACCAGAAAAAGTAACTAAATAATTTTATTTTTTATTTAACTCAACCGCCACAATCCATTCTCATGACTTCAACAGTTGCATTTCAGTCTATTTGCCGCATAATGAAATGAATTAACCGTCAGAGTGAAATTGATTTCATGACTATACGCTGCCAAACAACCTGGGTCATATTCATCTTGTTACTGACACACTCCAATCTACTGATTGCAGGTCCAGTCAGTGATTTAAAAAAGGATGAAACATTGGTCTTTTTTAACACCAGTGCCTGGTACGATGGACAGACCGAACAATGGTACGTACCAATTCATGGTTGGGTTTATGAGCCTGAAGATTCCAAAGTTCGCAAAAGCTTGATTGCAAAAGCCCTTGAAACTGCTTATGACTTGAAGATCACTCCAAAAAACAAAGGCTATTTTGCCCAAAGGGTTAATTTATTGTTGGCTGACAATGAAAGGGGAAAATCCATTGTCATTCGCTTTGCTGATCGTACCTATGCCTTACCAAAATCTAAATCCAATGGACACTTCTCTCGTTTATTGGTGGTCGATGACAACATCATCAAACAAGCCAGGACCAAAAATAAGTTGCTTTACCAGGCAGTTCTGAAGAATAACGACTCAAGGGTATATACAGGTCAGGTCAACTTGGTGTCGCCTTCTGGTTGGTCCATCATCAGTGACATTGATGACACCGTCAAAATCTCTGAGGTGACGGAACGAAAGAAACTGATGAACCACACTTTTTATCAAGAATTCGAAGCAGTCTCAGGCATGGCCAAGCTGTATAACAAGTGGTTACAAAGTGAGGGTGCATTACACTTCGTTTCATCCAGCCCATGGCAACTCTATCCCGAATTGGCTGAATTCATTGATCAGGCCCAATTTCCCTCAGCTGATTATGGTTTAAAATCATTCCGTTTCAAAGACAGCAGTCTGTTAAACTTATTCGCCAAAAGCACAGAAACCAAACCACCTCAAATCATCCAACAACTCAAAAGATACCCACAAAGAAAATTCATCTTGGTTGGTGACAGTGGAGAATTGGATCCTGAAATCTATGCCAAAATCCAACAACAGTACCCAACCCAAATCAAACAAATTCTGATTCGCAATGTAACTGATGAAAGCCCAAATAGTCTCAGGTTCCAAACCTTGTTCAAAGATCTAGACCCTGATTTGTGGCAGCTTTTCAACTCGGTCGATGAAATCAGATTCACACCATAAGCAGGGTTAAGGCCATACACATTGTATGATAAATTCAGTTCCGAAAATGGCTGGTTAATCTCACCACTTGCTTTAAAATAACAGTTATTCAACCATTGATAGGTCAACTGTGTTCAGCCAAGAAATCTGTAGAAAAGCCCGATTATCCCGTGATGCGCGATTCGATGGTCGCTTTTTTACTGCGGTCAAAACCACAGGTATTTACTGTCGCAGCATCTGCCCAGCAACACCACCCAAAGAAACAAATGTCGAATACTTTTTCAGCGCGCACCAAGCAGCACAAGCTGGTTATCGCCCTTGTTTGCGCTGTCGCCCTGACAGTGCTCCTGATTCAGCAGCTTGGGTAGGTAATCAAGCAATACTCAATCGAGCTGTGAAATTGATTGATGGCGGTGCTTTGGATAATCAATCCTTAGCTGAATTTGCTGATTATTTAGGTGTCAGTGATCGTTACTTGCGAAAATTATTTATCAAACATTTAGGTATTGCACCCAAACCCTATGCCTTGTACCAACAATGTCTGATGGCAAAGCGACTGCTACACCAAACTAAAATCCCGATCAAAGACATCGCTATTAGCTGTGGTTTTAAAAGCATACGTCGCTTCAATGATTGTTTCATTAAAGCCATACAACTGACACCAAGCCAAGTTCGCAAACATGAAACACCAGATGTTAACAGCGATTTGCAATTGAAGTTATTCTACAGACCGCCTTACGATTGGCTTAATATGCGTGCTTTTCTACAGCAACGAATCATCCCTGAAATTGAGCATGTTTCATCAAACAGCTATGGACGGAGTTTCCAACACAATGGAACAAGTGGCTACTTTGTAGCTACTCACCTCAATGAGCAGAATGCTTTTGCAATAAAAATTCAATTGAATGACCTAAATTCATTACGACCAGTTATCCAGAACATACGCCGCATTTTAGATTTAGACACCGACATAGAAACGATCGAAAGTCATTTATCCACACAATTACCACATGATTTTAAATTGCAAAGCGGTTTAAGAATCCCTGGCATCTGGTCTGCATTTGAAGCTGGAATTCGTGGTATTTTGGGACAACAAGTATCAATCAAGGCAGCCACCAATCTGGTGATAAAATTGGTCAATGAACTGGGACAGGATGCCGGAAAATACAAGTTGTTCCCACTGCCCTTGACAATTGCCAACAGTTCGCTTGATTTTATGCATATGCCTGAGAGCAGAAAGCAAACACTCAAGTCACTGGCTCAGCATTTTATCGATGTACCAGGTGCTGAAAATCCAGATACCTGGCAACACATCAAAGGCATTGGTCCATGGACCATCAACTATACTAAAATGCGTGGTCTGAATGACCCTGATATATTTTTAGCCGGCGATCTTGGAGTCGACAAAGCCATGAAAAATCAAAATCATGATCTTTTCAACCCCGAGGCTATGGCCCCTTGGCGCAGCTACCTAACCTTTCAACTTTGGAACCAATTGTGATGTTTACCGAATACTTAACAACCGAAATAGGACTTGTAGAGATTTGCGCCAATGACACTGGCGTGAGCAGCATTTATTTTGTAGCAAACAAACGGCATGACACAAGAATCAATGACATTACCCAAAAATGCAAACAACAACTCATTGAATATTTTACCGCTGATCGAAAATCTTTTGAGCTGCCTCTGTCTCCTGAAAAGGGCACTGACTTTCAAAAACAGGTTTGGAATGCCTTGACCACAATTCCATTTGGTCAAGTCACTTCATACGCAAACATTGCCCATCAAATCAATAACCCCAAAGCCGTACGAGCAGTCGGTGCTGCCAATGGTAAAAACCCCATCTCTATCATCGTACCCTGTCACCGTGTTATTGGTGCCAATGGTAGTTTGACTGGCTATGCAGGCGGCCTGGAACGCAAACAATGGTTGTTACAACATGAAAGTGGCGATATGTTTGAAACAAAAAAAGGCCACCCGGTGGGCAGCCTTTTTATTTGATCGAAAAGAAATCTTATTTAGCTTCTTTTCTGGCTTTCGCCGCTGCAATCACTTCTTCAGAAATTGCGTTTGGACAAGCGCTGTAGTGCGAGAACTCCATGGAGAACTGACCACGACCTGAAGTCATGGTACGCAAAGAACCAATGTAACCAAACATTTCTGATAGAGGTACATCAGCTTTGATGCGAACAGCCGTAGCTGTTGGATCTTGTGACTTAATCATACCGCGACGTCTGTTCAAATCACCAATCACATCACCTACATGGTCGTCCGGAGTGAACACATCAACTTTCATGATAGGTTCCATGATTTGTGGCGAACACTTCTTCACAGATTGTCTGTAAGCACCTTTAGCGGCAGCTTCAAACGCCATGGTTGATGAATCAACCGCGTGATAAGCACCGTCTTTCAAAGTGAATTTCAAATCTTGTAATGGATAGCCAGCCAATGGTCCTTCTTCCATCATCATTTCGAAGCCTTTTTCAATCGCTGACCAGTATTCTTTAGGTACGTTACCACCAGTTACTGTTGATTCGAATTCATAGCCTGATCCAACTTCACCCGGCTCAATGCTGAAATCAATTTTACCAAATTGACCAGAACCACCCGATTGTTTCTTATGCGTATAAGAATCTTCAACAGCAGCAGTGATAGACTCACGGTATGCAACCTGTGGTGCGCCCACTTCTAACTCAACACCGAAAGTACGCATCAAAATGTCCACTTTAATGTCAAGGTGCAATTCACCCATACCTTTCAAAATAGTCTCACCTGAATCTTCATCAGTTTCAACTTGGAAAGAAGGGTCTTCTGCAACCATTTTACCCAAAGCATTACCCATTTTCTCTGAACCACCTTTGTCTTTAGGTGCTACCGCAATCGAGATCACAGGATCAGGGAAAATCATTGGCTCAAGCGTACATTCATGTTTCTGATCACATAAAGTATGACCCGTTTGAACATTCTTCATACCAACCACAGCCAGAATATCACCAGCTTGTGCTGAATCTAACTCATTCCTGTCATCTGCATGCATCTCAACCATACGACCAATTCGTTCGGTTTTACCTGTAGCTGAGTTAAGCACAGTATCACCTTTGTTGATTTTACCTGAGTAAACTCGAACAAAGGTCAAAGCGCCAAAACGGTCATCCATAATTTTAAAGGCCAAAGCACGGAACGGTTCATCAACTGAAACTGTTGCCACATCACCAGTTGGCTCACCTGTTTCAGGGTCTGTCAAAGGCTGCGGATCAACTTCAACCGGACTTGGCAAGTAATCAACAACTGCATCCAGGATTAACTGCATGCCTTTGTTTTTAAATGCTGAACCACAGTATGTTGGGAAGAATGCCAAATCACGTGTACCCTTGCGGATACACTTTTTGATGTCATCCATAGAAACGTCTTCACCTTCCATGTAAGCCATCATTAAGTCATCGTCTTGTTCAACCGCTGTCTCAATCAGTTGCTCATGGTATTTCTCAACCTTCTCAACCATATCAGCAGGTACATCCTGAATTTCAAAGTTCTCAGGCTGACCAGAATCATCCCATACATAAGCTTTCTTAGACAACACATCAACCACACCTACGAAATCATCTTCGATACCAATAGGTAAAGTCATGACCAAAGGATTTGCACCCAACACGTCTTCAACTTGCTTAACAACTCGATAAAAATCAGCACCCATGCGGTCTAATTTGTTAACGAAAATCAAACGGGCAACACCTGATTCGTTGGCATAACGCCAGTTGGTCTCTGATTGTGGTTCAACACCACCAGAGCCACAGAATACGCCCACACCACCATCTAATACTTTCAGCGAACGATATACTTCAACAGTGAAGTCAACGTGGCCTGGTGTATCAATGATGTTAAAGCGATGGTCTTTCCAGAAACATGTGGTCGCAGCCGATTGAATGGTGATACCACGTTCTGCTTCTTGATCCATGAAATCCATGGTTGACTCACCATCGTGAACCTCACCCAACTTATGGATTTTACCGGTTAACTTAAGGATTCGCTCGGTGGTGGTGGTTTTACCCGCATCCACGTGAGCAAAGATACCAATATTTCTGTATTTTGATAAATCTGTCATGTTCTGCTTCCGCTGTTTACTCGAAAGTAAAGTTAAAAAATAGGGTCGATTACGATAAAAAGACCTTTGTCTGACTTGCTGATATTTCATTTCAACAAGTCAGACAAAAGTCTCTTCAAATCTTTACCATTCCCAAAGTGCGCGCATCTTACTATAAAAGTCCGCCAAGGTTAAGGGAATTCGTGAGATATTGAGGTGTTTTTTTGAAATTCAAGCCAACACAAATCCCGTGCTTAGCACACAGGACTTGTACTTGGTCGAGCTGATAATCAGCTTGATCGGCGCACTCGGTTGGTGAGCGATAGCGAATCAGAGAGGGCAAGCCCAAAGTAATGAGCCTTGCTTGCCGTGGTCGCTTTCATTTTTGTCGGGAACAAATAATGAATGAAGACCCAAAAGCATTCCTTATTTACTTTCTTACAACTGGGTGACTGATTATCACCAATGAGCCCATCAGAGATAAACCACCAAAGCCACCAAAACAGCGGTTAGAGCCAAAGACAAGTGAATCACGCCTTTCACACTGGCCATGGGTCCCATCTTACCGAATAAGGCATTCAATTCCAGTAAGGCTATGAGTGCTAACGCTGCGATTAAGCCAGTGGTCAAACCACTGGTTTTTAAGGGCACCATACCGACAGGAACTGCGGCACCATGTTTAGATGCAAACATAAAAAATAACATCGGCGCGGAAAACAACACATTGGTTCTTGAAGCCAATCCAGCTTTACCCGCACTTCTCGCGACATCACCAGAGGCTAAACCCAAAACCACTTTTTGGTTCGGCCAAATGATCAACCACACATTAAGCATCATAAATGTACCCAACAAAGCACCTAACAAAATCCAACCATTAAGCGATGCCCCCAAAACGCCTAATAACAGCACCCCTGTTAAGAACGTCATCATGGCCCCCCAACGGAACCACCACAAAGCCCGTGTTGCTAGTTTGGCCTTCACATCGGGCAGTGCCTCTTTAGAAGCTTCTTTGAAATACTCTCCTTGAACAAAATTAAAATAGTACAACAACCCTATCCATGTAATACCAAATAAACCATGTCCCCATCGCGCCAAAATATCTACCCAAACATTACTCATTTTAAACCCCTGATTATGACAAATAAAATATTGTAAATTAAAATCTGCTTGTTGTGTAAAGTAAAACCTTTGCTTATTCAAACGCAGATTTGTAAATGGTATCAATATCCTCACAAGTTACTGTTATGGTAATGTTATCATTGAAAAATGCGCCTTCATATTGATCAGCTTCACATCGCTGATTCGGCGACATGGGCTGCTCTGCAATGTAAAAATTGAACTCATCACCTCTCACAAAATCACCACTAACCACAGTTGAGGTATCAAAAGATACATAAAAAGCCACACCCTGATTTTTCTCACCAACAAGCAATAAATCTGCAGCATCAACCAAACCATTGATTGAAACCTTCAATTGATAGTTTTGTTGATATATAAAAGCACCGCCATTATTTTCATCACCGTTTGCCCCACCGGGTGAACCTACAATGAATTGATCGTCCCAAACTGCTATTGAATGACCATATAGTTGATTTAAAACTGGATTTCCATCAAAAATCTTTTGTTGAAAAGAAAACAAACCAGCAGATTCAAAAAATGTGTATACAGAACTTCTCGAATTACCAAAAGATCCATTCTCTAAAACGCTGCTGACATATGCGATATTATCATTCAACTTAACCGACCACCCAAAAAAACTGGGAAACAGGCTCAGGGCTGACAATTGTTGGTGTTCAGACCAATTTGATTGGGTTTGATCCAAACGGTACAAGTAAGCTTTCCCCAACCGTTCCTCCTCGGTCAAGTCTATGAATGCAGGAGCACCGATTAAAATTTGGCGTTCATCTATCGCCACAGAATATCCAAAGCGGTCTCGATTAAAGGAGTTAGCAGCAAGCTGCTGATGCTCAAACCATTGTGTACCTATTTTGTTGTAAACATAGGCACGTCCACGATCCAGATTAGTGGGTTTGTTATATGCACCGATGACCATCCAGTCTTGTTTGACATCGATGGCATAGCCAAACTTATCATCTTCTTCTGCATCTGATGCTTGGATCACCCCTTGAACTTCCCAAATATCAACTGGCTTCTGGTAGATATAAACCACTCCAGATTTAATTTTTGAGGATGTTTGTTCGGGCGCACCTATAAACAAAGTTTGGTTTTCATAAGCGATGGCTTTACCAAAATTTGAATCTTGGGTGTTTTCAGGAACTGTTATCCTTTGTTCAAAGACCCACATATCTTCGATTAGTGTGTAAATGTAAACAGATGGTACAAACCCTGCTGAACCGCCGGTGGCTCCAATGAATAATTTACTCTCTTGAATCAATACAAAATCACCAAATTTCTCACCGTCAAATTGGCCTGTTAATTTGATTTGTTGTTGCCATTGATTTGATTTATGAAACAAGTACACAGCACCTGTATCTGTTGTTGTGGTGGTGTCCTCAAGGCTGGCCCCTACCACAGCCCAATCTTCAAAAATTGAAACCGAATCACCAAACCGGGAATCCAATCCATCATCACTTGAAAAAAAATCAAATGTCTGTGCATTTAAGCCATTCACAAACAGCAACAATAAGTAAATTTTAGTTTTTAGTATATTCATATATATTCTTTGAGTTTAATATTTACAGCTGAAACGAGTCACAACAACTGACTTTAGTTTAAGTTATTTTTTGAGTTAAGAGAACGTTTTAAATACAGTCAAAAGTTGAAATGGTAAATTTATACCATAAATATTACATTAACAGCATTTCACTTGACAATACGCATGCGTATGGTGAAAATATTTCAACTCCTTTTATAGCCAGAATTTTTATGATATTCAAAGACTCCAAAGTTGCAGTGATTGACGGCCTAAGAACGCCGTTTATGAAGGCGCCAGGCGGTAAAGCCATGGACCTGAAAGCTTATGACTTGGCTCGAGAAGCCATTAACAACCTCAAGCATCGCCACCCTTACCTACAAGATGACTGTGATATGGTCACCATGGGCAGTGTCATTCAAAATGCTTCGACCTCCAACATTGCCAGAGAAGCCATGATTGGTGCAGGCTTGAACCTCAACACACCTTCATATTCTGTAACCATGGCTTGTATCTCAGCCAATGTAGCCATCACCAACACCGCCAATGCCATCCAATCAGGCGCAGCCAAGGTGGCTATCGCCGGTGGCGTGGAATCATCATCTGACGCTCCGGTGAGGATCACGCATAAACTAAAGAAAACATTGTTACAAGCACAAAAAGCCAAGGGCTTAAAAGGGTTCTGGCAGGTTTTTAAAGATTTCAAATTCAAATCTCTGGCCCCGGAAGCACCTGCTATTGCTGAGTTCTCTACTGGCCTGACCATGGGAGCTGACGCTGATCAATTGGCCGCCAAATTTGGGGTGAGTCGCGAACAACAAGACGAATTTGCTTTGCGTTCACACAACCTGGCCACCAAAGCCTGGGAAGCCGGTGTGTTCAAAAATGAGGTTTGTCCTCTGCCAATACCACCTCAGTTTACTGTGGTCGAACAAGATGACACCTTCTATGCCAATTCATCAATGGATAAATTGGCCAAGCTACGACCTGCATTTGTCAGACCACATGGCACCATCACTGCGGGTAACGCCTCACCCATCACCGACGGTGCTGCAGTGAGTTTGTTGATGGATGTAGATGAAGCCAAAAGTAGAAAACTGAAACCACAAGTGGTGATTGAAGGTTATGTCTTTTCTGGTCAGAACCCGCATGGCGAATTGTTACTTGGTCCAGCTTACACCGTGCCTAAGCTACTTAATGAAGCTGGTCTGGGTATTGATGACATTGATGTTTATGAAATTCACGAAGCATTCGCAGGTCAGGTTCTGGCTAACCTGGCAGCCTTACAAGATGAAACATTTTGTAAGGAAAATTTGGACTTAGAAGGTGCTTTTGGCGAGATTCCGATGGACAAAGTCAATCTACAAGGTGGTTCTTTGTCATTGGGTCACCCTTTTGGCGCTACCGGTTCACGGCTATTAACAGCAGCAACCCGAAGATTAATTGAGAGCAAAGGTAAATATGCACTGATCAGCGCATGCGCAGCAGGCGGCTTGGGTTCAGCAATACTACTGAAGAGGATAGGATAAGATTATGGCGAATTTTAAACTCACTAAAGACAACGAGATAGCCACCATTTGGATGGATCAGGCTGGCGCAGAGGTCAACACTTTATCCGTCAAAATGCTGGATGATTTCAGTGGACTGCTGGATAAGATTGAAAACAGTGATGACATCAAGGCAGCCGTATTAATTTCGAAGAAAGAGAACTGCTTCATTGCCGGTGCTGACATCAAGGATTTGATGGCGATTGAAGACTCCAAAGAAGTGGAAAACCTTTCTCGCGAAGGCAATAAAATCCTCACCCGTTTATCAAAGCTCAAAAAACCAGTCATTGCTGCCATCAACGGCGCCTGTTTGGGCGGTGGTTTAGAAGTGGCAATGGCTTGTCATTACCGAATTGCAACCACAGATAAGAAAACTGTATTTGGTTTACCAGAAATGAAACTGGGTCTACTACCAGGTGGTGGTGGCACCCAAAGACTGATCAAATTAACCAATTTACGCTATGGTTTAGATGCCTTGTTAACAGGTAAGAACATCTATCCACACAGTGCCAAAAAGTCAGGCTTAGTAGATTCACTGGTGCACAAAGAAGGTTTGTATCAGGCTGCTTTGAATGTAGCATCCAATCCGATCAAACGAAAACCAAAGAAAACGAATTGGGTTGATAAAGCATTGAATACATCAGCTGGTCGCAATTTTGTCTTGAAAAAAGCCCGTGAAACCGTGATGCGCAAAACCCGTGGTAACTACCCGGCCCCATTAAAAATTTTAGACTGTGTAGAAACCGGTTTAGAACATGGTATGGCGGCAGGTTTAGAAGCTGAAGCCATTGGCTTTGGTGAGCTACATGCCACCCAAGCTTCGAAAAGCTTGATTGGTTTATTCTTAGCCATGCAAGAGAATAAAAAACTCAAAAACAACAACAAAACCGAAAATGTAGATACCATAGGGATGATTGGCGCTGGGTTTATGGGTGCTGGCATCACTGAGGTCTCAATTAAGAACGGATATGATGTGGTGCTCAAGGATATTTCAAATGAAGGTCTGTCCAGCGCACTTAAAACCATTTGGTCTGACTTCAGTAAAATGGTTAAAAAGAAAGCCATGGGACGCGTAGAACGCGATCGCATGATGTCTAAAATAAAAACCACCACCAATGATGAAGACTTGAACAATTCTGATTTGGTGATTGAGGCGGTCTTTGAAGACATCGATTTAAAACAAAAAATCTTGGCGGAGATTGAACAGCGTGGTAAAAAATCAACCGTGTTTGCCACCAACACTTCGTCCCTGCCTTTGTCCAACATTGCTGAAAAAGCAACCAACCCACAAAATGTGGTCGGTATGCATTATTTTTCACCTGTACCAAAAATGCCATTGCTGGAGTTGATTGTCACCGACAAGACTTCCAAGCGCGCTCGCCAAATGGCCACCAATGTGGGCATTAAACAAGGTAAAACCGTGGTTGTAGTGAAAGACGGCCCAGGTTTTTACACCACCCGGGTTTTATCAGCATTGACCCATGAAGCGATCAAAATATTACATGATGGGGCCAAAATTGAAGACGTCGATGCAGCAATGAAAGATTGGGGTTTCCCTGTTGGGCCATTGGCCTTGATGGATGAAGTTGGCATTGATGTCGGCGCACACATTGCCAGAGGTGCTTTGGGAGACATGTTTGTGGCTCGAGGTGTAGAGCAAGATGACACCGTACAAAAACTAGCAGAAGCCAAACTGTACGGCCGCAAAGCAGGCAAAGGATTTTATACTTACCCCAAGAAAGGCCGTAAAGTCGTTAACACTGATATATATAAGTATTTCGGTGGTAAAGAGCGCAAAGAAATGTCCAAAACTGACATACAAAATCGCATTGGTTTGGTTTTTGTTAACGAATGTGTGCTGTGTTTGGAGGAAGGTATTTTATTTACTGCAAAAGACGGTGATTTAGCAGCCATCCTGGGTTTAGGGTTCCCTCCATTCACCGGTGGACCATTCAGTTACATTGATGCCACTGGTGCTGATCAAATTGTTACAACCCTGAATGAACTAGAAAGCAAGCATGGCAATCGCTTTACAGCAGCAAAATTGTTAGTTAAACACGCCAAAGATAATAAACCGTTTGTTGGCTAACAACCTTACGCTTGATTAGGTGAAAAAAAGCCAACACCTCCAGAGGGTTGGCTTTTTTTGTGGGTGACTCTTTTGGCTGTAAAATTGAGTTATACTGATCGCACTTATAATAATGTCTATTTATCCATGCTGGTTTCAACAAAACACCTCATTTTAATTATCATCGCTTTTTTCCATTTGCTACCTACCCAAGCCACTGAAATGTATTGGCCTGATGCGACTTATGATCCAGCCATTCCTCGCCATGTTGACATTCTGGGTTATGCTGCTGGTGAAAAAATCACCAGGCACGCTGACATGATGAAGTATTTTGAAGCTTTACAACAAAGTGCACCTGACCACATCAAACTGGTTAATTACAGCCAAACCTGGGAAGGCCGTAAGTTGATCTATGCTGTGATTGGTTCCAAAGAAAACATTTCTAAACTAGATCGGTTTGAACAAAACATCCAAGAGCTAGCCGATCCCAGAACCACCAATAAAACCACTGCCAATGAATTAATCAGAAAGATGCCGGCATCGGTGTGGCTGGGTTATGGCGTTCATGGCAATGAAATCAGCAGCACTGATGCTGCCATGATGACGGCTTATCATCTGTTAGCCACTAAAAACCAGTCGATGACTCAAGAAATCTTAGATAACACGATCATCTTCATTGACCCATTACAAAACCCAGACGGCCGCGAACGCTTTACCAGTCGATATTATGCAACGGTTGGAATGAATCACAGCGGTGATCGTTACAGCGCCGAACAAACTGAACCTTGGCCCCAGGGTCGCAGCAACCATTACTTATTTGATATGAACCGGGATTGGCTGGCCATGACTCAACCCGAAACGCAAGGTCGTATTTTTGATATGAAACGTTATCTGCCTCTGGTGGTGATTGACTTGCACGAAATGGGTGGTGATATGTCATATTATTTCGCTCCTGCAGCACAACCACTGAACCCATTGATGACCGCCAACCAAATTAATAACATGACTCTGATTGGTAAAAACAATGCCAAGCATTTCGACGCCATGGGTTATGATTATTTTACCCGAGAAATATTTGATGCTTTTTATCCTGGTTATGGAGACAGTTGGCCTACGTTCTACGGCGCTTCAGCATCTACCTATGAAGTTGGTTCTGCTCGCGGTGAAGTTTTCATCAAAAATAATGGCGAACCTTACACCTATGCAGATTCTGTGCAAAAACATTTTATTGCCTCAGTTTCAACCATTGAAGCAACTGCAACCAACCGCGAGAAACTACTCAATGACTTTTACCAATACCAAGTCAGTGCTATTGCAGCTGGCAGCAAGAATGAAGCGTTTATTATTCCACACCAAAAAGACCGTGCTGGGGCATACAAACTCGCTCAATTACTAGATGCCCATGGTATTGAAGTACAACAATTAACTCAAGATTTAAAAGTTTGTGGTGAATCATACAAGAAAGGCAGCTTTGTGATTGATCCAGCCCAGCCCAAAGGTCGCATGGCGGAGGTGATGCTGCAGCAAAACGTTAATATGGATGCCAAGTTCATCGAAATTCAAGAACAACGCCGCGCCAGAAATCTGTATGATCAAATTTATGATCTCACCGCATGGTCTCTGCCCTTGTTGTTTAATCTTAAGGTACAACGTTGTGGTTCAATCAAAGCAAGTGCATTGCAAGCTTTCGACTCCAGCGGCTGGATGCTTCCTAAAATCACCAACCCCAACCCCAAAGTGGCTTATTTAATACCTTGGGGCGATATGGCTGCAGGCCGATTTCTAACCCGTGGACTGCGCCAGGCACTGAACATAAAATCCGCTGATTTACCATTTACCATAGCAAACAAAAGGTATCCTGCGGGCACTTTAATCATCCCTGTTATACAAAACAATGAAGACCTCTCAAAAAAGGTGATGGAAATTGCCAAACAAACCGGCGCAATTGTTGATGGCGTTGACAGCAGCTGGGTGACTAATGGACCGAGTTTTGGCAGTGCCAATGTGGTCAATATGTATGCACCAAAAATCGCCATGGCTTGGGATGAACCCACCAGCAGTTTGAGTGCTGGCAACAGCCGTTTTGTGATAGAAAGGCAGTTAGACTATCCAGTAACTGCCATCAGAACCAAACACTTAAGTCTTGCTGATTTATCTAAATACGACGTTTTGATTTTGCCTTCAGGTAATTACCAAAGGCATATACCAGCCAATGGAATTGAAAACATTTCCAAGTGGATTGAACAAGGCGGTGTGTTAATTACCTTTGGTAGCGCGACTGATTTTGCTTTACAAGAGTCTCCAGGTTGGCTGGCGGTACAAAAAGAATTGGCTCTCGCAGATGAAAAGGATGTGTTTTCTGTAATGACTCCTAATGAGGACATCGATAAAAGCACCACTGAAGGGCAGCTAATCACCTCTGAACAAGAATTCAAGCAAGCCATCCAAGCAAAACAATCACCTCCTGATTCGGTGGCAGGCGTTTTAGCACGAGTGGCTGTGGATCAGGATCATTGGTTAACCGCAGGAGTTAAAGCTGAAGTCATTGGCATGGTAACTGGCAGCCGCATCTTAACGCCAATTAAGCTTGACCAAGGCAAAAACGTGGCGTGGTTCAAAGGCCCTGATGAATTATTAGCCAGTGGCTATTTGTGGGAAGAGAACAGGAAACAGTTGGCATACAAACCATTCCTGATACACCAACCCAAAGGCAAAGGCATGGTCATCGCTTACACTCAAGAACCCACCCTGCGCGCTTTCATGGATGGCTTACAAGTCATGCTCACCAACACCCTGTTCAGAAGTGTGGCTCATTCTAAAAAGTTGCGGTAGGTTTTCATCAAAACTATATTTGATAGTTAATAATCCAATCGCTCAGGTAAATCAGAACATTTAATATTGCAGTGAAGAAGATCAATATCACAGAAAAACTGTTCAAAGCTATTTTTAATTATATTTTGTTTATTAGACGGTCCTAGAGTTATTGACTCAAGCAAGTCAAGAGCAGATTTACCATGGGAGTCAACTTTCTGTCTCAAACTAAATTTAATTATTTGCTTAGGGTGTCCTCCCAAAGCATTAATACCTCTAGTGATTCCATCGAAATTGTAAAAAGATTGATTGACAATCATCCTCCATTCTTTTTCACTAGAGTAAGATGGGTGCTTCAGAGATACTATGGCTGCTACAACCATGTGTTGTAGTTTTAAAAATAGATTATTCTCTTTTTTTAATTCTTTAAATTCAATTTCAAAATTATTAACTAGCTCTGCAAATTTCAAATTAAATTCACTTCTATCAAGATATTCTACTGGAGTGATATAAGGCAAACTGCCTATGGGTTGATATAGATTAACATTAAAGTTTAAAGTTACTGGATAATCATCTTTTCCATAGCTTCTCCACATAGGTAGTACACCTGAATTTACCTCTTCTAGCATATGTTCTGCAAAACATAGTACGTAAGTTTCATTTAGTGATGACTGTATATTAAACAACCACCACATAAATTGGTGGTATTCATTACCTAACAATTTTTTGAAAACATTTTCTGATCGCTCATTCAAATGAGTAAAGCTGGTTTTTACTAGATCATAACCCCACATAATCTCAGATGAATCTGGCATGTTTCTTGCTAGCCCCATCCAAAATTCTTTATTCTTTAGAATGCTAAAAGCATTTTTAGAACTAGTGTAATGAACAAGTCTGCTATTATGGTAGTTAAACCTATTAACTCGATCAAAAAATACCTTAAATAATATTTGATCTACTTTGGTCATTTGATCAACATTGCATCGCCGTAACTGAAGAAGCGGTACTTTTCTTTGACTGCATGCTGGTAGGCTTTGAGTACGTTTTCGCGACCTGCGAGGGCTGAAACCAACATAACAAGGGTTGATTCTGGCAAGTGGAAGTTGGTGATGAGGCCATCAATGCATTTAAACTTATAGCCTGGATAAATGAATATTTGGGTATCGCCTTCGAAAGGTTGGATCAAGCCATCATCAGTAGCTGTTTCTAAACAGCGCACAGCGGTCGTACCAACCGCAATAATACGCCCACCATTGTCACGTGTTCGCTTAACTGCCTCACAAACTTCAGCACCAACCTTAAGCCACTCCTTATGCATCTGGTGGGCTTCAATATTTTCAGTTTTGACTGGCTGAAAGGTACCAGCACCCACATGTAAAGTGACGAAGACAGAATCAATACCTTTGGCTTTTATTTGCGCCAAAAGCTCATCATCAAAGTGTAAACCCGCAGTTGGCGCTGCCACCGCTCCAGCTTGGTCATCATCTGCATAAACAGTCTGATAACGTTCTTCATCATACTCATCAGCGTCTCGTGTAATGTATGGCGGTAATGGCATGTGTCCATGCATTTCCATCAATTCACTCAGGCCTGTTTCACCCTTGGTTTCAATCAAATAAAACATGCCTTGTTTGGCTGTAACGGTTAATTCAGTCCGCCCATTGAAAATGATTTCAGCACCTAGTTTGACCGGCTTGTTTGCTTTAAGCAATGCTTTGGCTTGTCCACCACTGAGCACTCGCTCGATAAAGACCTCAATTTTACCGCCAGTGGTTTTCTGCGCCAAAAGCCTGGCTGGTATGACTTTGGTATTATTGAACACCAATAAATCGTTGCTGTTGAGCTGATTAAGTAAATCCTTGAAATCCAGGTCAGTGGTTTGACCGCTGTTTTTGTCTAGTTTCAACAACCTGGATTGGCTGCGCTGAGCCAATGGTTCTTGGGCAATAAGTTCCGTTGGCAACTCAAAGTCGAAATCAGATTTTTTCATAGGAGCACTGACTTTCGACTATTTTTTCTCTACTGGGAAATCCAAATGCTGCACATGTTCTGTACCCGCAGCATCTTGATAAATCAGACAAATTCTGGCCACTTCACCTTCCCTGAATTTCTGTTGAGGCATCATCAGCATGATGTGTAAACCACCTGGTTGCATTTTAATTCGCGACTCATCTGGTAAAGACAATGCTTTTTGCTCTCGCATTTTCAACAGACCATCAATTTCGATCGTTTTATGAATCTCTGCCACACCAAAGTCAGGTGCATAAGCACCCACCAAAGTTAAATCATGGCCTGTTTGATTCTCAAGTGTTACATAAGCAGCCAGCATTTTTGCTGTTGGTGGCGCGGCCCGCAACCACATCTCACTGACTTGGGGGAAAACATCAGTCTGATGTTGTTGCTGATCTGGCTCTTGGGCCTGGGTATTGAATAAAATCATTGATAATAATATGGCCAATAAAACTTTCATGGTTGATTTGCGTTTAATTTATTTTCTAAAAGATTGTGTATTTATTATCCCTGGTGAAGTGATTCAGCCAATTCAGCCAGCTTTTTGGCTTGGATGGTAGCTAAATCTGCATCTTTCGCCTCTACCATCACCCTTAGTTTTGGCTCAGTTCCAGATGCTCGAATCAACACCCGACCAGCATCACCCATGGCATCGTCAACTTGTTTTGCTGTTTCAATGAGTTTCACATTCTGGCTTAATTGTTTAGGGTTTTCGTTGATGACGTTGATCATCACTTGAGGGTAAAGTGCCATTTCTGCGGCCAGTTCTTTCAAAGATTTACCTGACTCCATGATAACTTCCAGTACCATCAATGCACTGATGATACCATCACCAGTTCCTCCTAAATCCAAATTCAATATATGGCCTGAAGACTCGCCACCCAAAATCCATTTGTGTTTAACCAATTGTTGGTGAACATAACGATCACCCACGTCAGCACGCACAAAAGGGATTCCTAACTGCTTTAAACCGGCTTCCATACCTTGGTTAGACATCAACGTTCCAACCACGCCACCTTTAAGCTGGCCTTTATTTTGTAAGTGTTTAGCCACCATAAATATCAATTGGTCACCATTGACTTCATTACCCGTGTGATCAACCATCACCACACGATCGCCATCACCATCTAATGCGATGCCTAAGTCGGCTTTGGTCTCTAAAACCTTTTCACTGAGTACAGAGACCTCAGTAGACCCACAATCTTGATTGATGTTAAAGCCATTGGGTTGGTTTGCTATAACGGTGATGTCAGCACCCAATTCCTCAAACACTTGCGGCGCAATGTGATAAGTGGCACCATTGGCACAATCAAGTACAATTTTTTTACCCGCCAACAATTGGCGGTTAGCGGCTCTTTTACAAAACTCAATATAACGCCCTGCCACATCGGTTAAACGTTTCGCTTTTCCTAATTCCACTGATTCAACCATTTCCATCGGTTGGCCCAATAAGTTTTCAATAGCCAGCTCTTGCTCATCATTGAGTTTATTACCATTTTGATTAAAAAACTTAATTCCATTATCGTAGTAAGGATTATGCGAAGCACTGATCACAACACCAGCACTCGCGTGTAAGGTTTTAGTCAACCATGCCACAGCTGGAGTAGGCATTGGTCCAAAAAGAATGATATTGACACCGGCTGAAGATAAACCAGCTTCCAGGGCAGATTCAAGCATATATCCAGAAACACGGGTGTCTTTACCAATAACAATGGTTTTGTTTGGCATCGCATCACCCAATACTTTGCCTGCCGCATAGCCCAAGCGCAATGCAAATTCAGCAGTCATTACCTGGCCACCTACTTTGCCACGAATGCCATCAGTTCCAAAATATTGTTTACTCACATCAGCCTCCATAAATATTCAGCTTTGCTCTTGCAACAAAGCCTGTGAAACCCGCAACACATCAACCGTTTGCGCTACATCGTGCACTCGAAAATAATCTGCACCTTGCAAATATGCAAACTGTACCACCGCTAAAGACCCAGCTAAACGTTGATCAACAGGGCGCCCCAACAGATCGCCAAACATGGATTTCCTTGACACACCTAATAACACAGGAAAGCCCATCTGTTTTAATGTTGCTGTGTGTTGTATTAATTGTATGTTATGTTTCAGCGTTTTGCCAAAACCTATGCCGGGGTCTAATATGATGTTATCGGCATCCATGCCATAGGCCAAACAAGCTTCTACCCGCTCATCAAAGTAATCCAGAACATGCTGTACCACATCATCATATTCAGGGTTATCCTGCATGTTCTGTGGCTGACCTTTTTTATGCATCAAACAAACCTGAACATCATGTTTCACTGCCACTTCAATGGCATCACCCCCTTCTAATGCATTTACATCATTAATAAAGTTGGCACCAGCCATGATTGCGGCCTCCATCACTTCAGCTTTGCTGGAGTCAATTGACAAGGTGATTTCAGGGTATTTCTCCCGAATGGCCTTGATTATCGGCGTCACTCGACTGATTTCTTCATCGACAGAAACAACGTTTGCCCCCGGCCTCGTAGATTCACCACCCACATCAATGATATCAGCCTGGGCCGCAATCATTTTGTCTGCCTGTAATAAGGCCGGTTCCAGTTGGTTGAATTTTCCGCCATCTGAAAATGAATCGGGGGTCACATTCAGGACCCCCATCACTTTAAAATCTTTCATAGCTAAACTTTATACTTGTTCAGCAGGTCCACCAATGGTCGAATCGCCTTCCCCTGATGCTTTTCCTTTAGGCTTATCATCATTGTCATCCTCTGGCAAATCGATATCCCAGCCTTCAGGTGGAGAAGGTTCATTACCTTCCATGATCTCAGCTATTTGCTTGGCATCAATGGTTTCATATTTCATCAAGGCATCAGCCATCAAGTGTAAAATATCTAAGTTATCTTGCAAGATATTTTCAGCTTTATCATAATTACGATCAATGATGTCTCGAATCTCTTTATCTATTTGTTCGGCCGTGGTATCAGACATGTTTTTATGCTGAGTTACCTGCCTGCCAAGGAACACCTCACCTTCATCTTCCGAATATGACAATGGTCCCATCTCTGATAAACCCCACTTCGTAACCATATTTTTTGCAATTTCAGTGGCACGCTCAATGTCATTTGAAGCACCAGTAGTGACCGATTCAGGGCCCCCAATGATTTCTTCAGCAATGCGACCACCATATAAACTTGCTATTTGACTTTCAAGTGCTGTTTTACTGTATGAATATCGATCTTCCTCGGGTAAAAACATAGTCACACCTAAAGCTCGCCCCCGTGGAATAATGGTCACTTTATAAACAGGGTCATGCTCTGGTACTTTCAAACCAACAATGGCGTGACCTGCTTCATGGTATGCGGTATTTCTTTTTTCTTCTTCTTTCATCACCATGGACTTACGTTCTGCACCCATCATGATTTTATCGCGGGCTTTATCAAACATTTCCATATTGATTTCTGTTTTGTCTTCACGAGCTGCAAACAATGCTGCTTCGTTAACCAGGTTGGCTAAGTCTGCACCAGAAAAGCCTGGGGTGCCACGTGCTATCAATGAAGGAACCACATCATCTGCCAAAGGCACTTTTTTCATGTGTACTTTCAAAATGGCTTCTCGCCCTAAAATATCAGGCAATGGGACCACCACTTGTCGGTCAAAGCGACCAGGTCGTAACAAGGCTGGATCCAAGACGTCTGGGCGGTTAGTGGCTGCAATAACGATTACGCCTTCATTACCTTCAAAACCGTCCATTTCCACTAAAAGTTGATTTAAGGTTTGTTCACGCTCATCATGACCGCCACCTAAACCAGCGCCACGTTGACGCCCAACAGCATCAATCTCATCAATAAAAATAATGCATGGGGAGTTTTTCTTAGCTTGCTCAAACATATCTCGAACCCGCGAAGCACCCACACCCACAAACATTTCTACAAAGTCTGAACCTGAAATGGTAAAAAATGGCACTTTGGCCTCACCAGCAATGGCTCTGGCCAATAGCGTTTTACCTGTACCAGGTGAACCCACCATCAGAATACCGCGCGGAATATGACCACCCAATTTTTGGAATTTACTTGGGTCGCGCAAAAAATCAACCACTTCTGAAACTTCTTCTTTCGCCTCCTCAGCACCAGCCATGTCTGCAAATGTGACTTTGTTTTGTTCTTCAGTCATTAATTTGGCTTTAGACCGCCCAAAACTCATGGCTCCACCTTTGCCACCACCACCTTGCATTTGGCGCATAATCAGGAAGAACAAACCAATAAATAACAAAATAGGAAATACGATTTCAAACAAGCGCCAGCCAAAACTCTCTTTGGTAGGGGCTTTTACTGAATACTTAACATTATTCAGCAACAAGTCATCTTCCAAATGCGGATCATCACCAGCCTGAATCATCAATGTTTCCCCACCTTTGGTCTGAGCCGTAATTTTGCGGTGTACTGAGGTTTCAGGATCAATCACGACTTCCTCAATTTGACCACTTTGAACCATGTTAATGAATTCAGAATAGACTATTTCACCTTGTGCTTGGGGTGGTTGTACCATGCTACCAAAGACACTCATCAGCACCATCAGTACCACGACCCATAATAATATGTTTTTAGCTATGTTGTTCAAAATCAGCCTCTGCCTATATTCGTTTTATTTCATTTAAACCCTGTTGCCACTGCAAAAACTTCTCTGGAGCGTGAGCGCGATGACTTGGGCTTGTATATCACTACTTTGTTAAATAATTGGCGCATGTTTTGAATGTGTTGATCAAAACCTTCACCCTGAAACAGTTTGACAACATGTACACCACCAGGTTGCAATGCTTGTTGACAAAATTCCAATGCCATTTCGGCCAACAACATACATCGTGGTTGGTCCATGGCATTCATTCCACTTAAGTTGGGGGCCATGTCCGATAAAACAAGGTCTATTTTTCGGCTTCCCAGCACACTCAAAAGTTCTTCATATACTTGATCCGTTGTGAAGTCTCCTTCAATAAAGTGTACGCCTTCAATAGGTTCAATAGACAATAAATCCAAGCCAATGATAAACTCAGTTTTTGGTGATTTTTTCTGAATTACTTGGCACCAACCTCCTGGTGCAGCACCCAGATCAACCACAGCGTTCAAGTTGTTTACCAAGTTAAACTTATCCAGAATTTCTTCTAACTTGAATGCTGACCGTGCTCGGTAACCTGAATCTTGAGATTTCTTAACAAATTCATCATCGAAATGCTCTTTCAACCAATTGTTTGAACTTTTACTTCTAGCCATGTTGTTATGTTTTAATGGACCACTGTGGTGTTACGGTGTGGGCATTACTGATAAAATACCACTTTATTTAAAATTTTATCATCGAATGTCAAACAAAGCTGTAAATAAATCCCACAATAAAAGTCTCAGCAAGAATGCACAAAAATTCCTGCGCGGCATAGGTCATGATACAAAACCAGTGATTACCATTGCTGACAAGGGCATCACAGAAAATATCCTTAATGAATTAGATATTTGTTTGAATCAACATGAATTAATCAAAGTTAAGTTACGAACTGATCGCGAAACCCGTCAACAACACATCACTGACATCATTGCGGCCACAGGTGCTCATAAAATTCAATCCATTGGACAAACCTTAACGATATACCGAGCCAACCCCAAAAAGCCAGTGTATGAATTACCTAAATAAATTGTTATGGACTTGTCGGAAAATCGCACCAATCACCCTAATTTGATCCAATCTGTAGAACCTCACGCCTGCACCATTGGGCGGACACAGTACAAACAATCCATTATCATCCCATCCAATGGCGAAATCGTATTATGCCCACTGCATGAGGTCGATGAACTGACCACCGATACGGTTAATCAATTGTGTCAATATGAACCTGAAGTTATTATCCTGGCCACCGGAGACAACATTATTTTCCCAGATCCAGAGATTTTGACTGATTTACTGAAAAAAAACATTGGTCTTGAGGTATTGAATAACCAAGCAGCAGCAAGAACCTTCAATGTATTGTTGAGTGAAAATAGACAAACAGTTTGTCTAATGCTTTTATCATTCCCAGACTAAACCATTAAGTTTCAGGTTTTTAAGGACAAAAAAATACCCTCATATGAGGGTATTTTTAGTAATTCAGTTTTAAGCGGTTTATCTTTGACGTGCTTTTAATTTAGGATTTGATTTACAAATCACAAATACCTTACCACGACGGCGAACCACTTTGCAGTCTCTAGAGCGAGTCTTGGCTGATTTCAAAGATGATAAAACTTTCATAATTTACCGCTGGTTTTAAAAGAGTGGAAATTATACCCATCTAACTTCAAACTGCAACTCCTTTATCATAATTATTTTAATCATCAATTAAGGACTGACGACCAGTGATCCAGTGTCGGTGTCGAGTGCTGAACAGAGGCCAACCGAGATCATTCCTTTTGACCGTATAAATTCTCAGACCGTTGATACAACACCCATGATGTGAAGATGTACTTGTCATTCGACATTGGCATATTACCTCTGTGCGTATGAGTAAAGCCAGCAGGAGCTATGACCAGACTGCCTTGCTTAGGCTTGGTCACCAGTTGCTGATGAAAAAACTCAGTCTCACCACCTTCATCAACATCATTCAGATAAAACATCCAAAGTAACTTGCGGTGCAAAGCATCATTTTCAGGATCGCTGGGATGTGGATATATTTCTGAGTGATAATAAAAATAACCGCCTTTATTTTGATCATATTTTTGAATATTAATAAAACCCAAGCGAAAAACCGTTTGAATCAGCTGCGCCAGGGACTCATCATTCAATTTAGGTATGTCCATATAAGAAATTTGCTCAACGCCATCAGGCGTTTGTACTTGTAATGCGATTGAACCTACTAATGCAAAAGGGTATTTCCTGATGTATTGTATTAATCCACCTAAGACCACACTTTGTAAATGAGCCACCTCTGCTTGCCAATGCTCCGAGCGCGTTATGGTAATGTCCATACTGTTTTTCTTAATCGGATCAACACCATGACCAGTTTGCCCTTTTTCTACCTCGCTGCTGGTATTAAATTTTTCAATACAACGCTCGCAAAATGCTTGATCCAAAGCATTGTCATAAACTTCAATAAACTGACTCAATTGAATTTCCCTCGATAAAAAATAATATTATATAACCACAAACAAGAGTTTCAGTTACTATTAAAAAATAAGATGATTGAGCAATTTCTTGCAGTACTAATCAACAACCGACTGGTTTTTGCCTTTCTTTTTCGCGGCGTACAAGGAACGATCAGCCCTTCTTAGTGCATTCATCAAAGGTTCCTGAACCTTTTTTTGGCTGACCCCCAAACTAACAGTCATGGTTTTGTCACCCATCTCTAATGGCATCGAAATTTCAGAGACTGCTTGACGAATCTTTTCAGCAAACTCAAAAGCTTCATTGAGGTCATTACCAAGCATGCAAATAGCAAACTCCTCTCCGCCCCAACGACCAATTACTTGATCTGGACCCATCATTTTAAGTAGCAAATCACCGATCTCTGCTAAAAGCTTATCTCCATGGAGGTGCCCCATGGTGTCATTGAACAATTTAAAATCGTCCAAGTCTGCAATAATGAATGACAATGTTTTATTTCGCTCTTCAGCTTTTTCATTCATTGTTTCAAACTTTTTTAACATTCCACGGCGATTATACAAACCAGTTAACTCATCAGTATATGTTTGTATCTCAAGTTTTTTGTTCAATTTGCCATGATCAACTATCCATCCCCTAACACCCAAAAACAGCATTGAAAAACCCAACAACAAAGCCCCTTTTTCCCATATCGCTGTGTACACTTCACCATGAATATACAGTTGATCCAATCCGTCAACTAACATAGAAACATAGGTCATAAAAAAACCTACACTAAGGAAATGGTAAAAACTCTTACCCTTGAGAGAATCAATAGATAAAAATAGAATCAAAGCCATTAAAGCAAAAGCAAACTCAGCAAAAATGTTAAATTCACGAATTTCTTGGGTGGGTTGCAAATTAGCCATATCGTAAATTATGAATACAGCAGTAGCAACAAGCGACAGAATTATCTTATAAATATTCAGCAACATTTAATTATTTACTAAAGTCCACACATAATCAAAAAACACAGTGGTTATTACATTACTATATATCGTGGTCACACAACTTCTTATTTATTCTAACTCAATTAAATATCAAAAAGTGAGCCATAGTTTGAAAAATGACAGTTGGCTTTCTCCCAATACCCTATATCCAAGCTCTGGCTATGCAGGGCGTTGTTTTATTACTCCTTAAATAGAACAATGAATACTTGTGAGGTGATTTTTGGACAAAAAAAAGGCGTCAAATACTTGACGCCCTAGTTATAACGCTGAGGAAGAGGGAGGAAAACCTCAGCTATTTTTGTATGCCATAAATGAAGCATACGTGAAATCTTACGATTTCGGGGAACAATGAAACTGTTTAAACATAATTATATTCGCCTTATATGAACACAACGTGAAAGCCAATAATAAAAATGCTTTGTTCTTTTGAGTCATTGGCTCAAATAAAGTTCAAATTATTTTAATTATTGAAAAAAATAATTAAAACAGACGTTTGAATTATGTCTCAGGTCGCTATTTTATTGACAAAAGCAACTTTAGCAAGCTAATTGTTTTTATGCTTCAGATAAATTAAACTTATCCGAAAAAAGTTATGTCAAACAAATACAGAAACATACCACCACTGAGAGCCATTAAAGCATTTGAAGCTTCAGCACGCCTCCTCAGCTTCACTCAAGCTGCTGAAGAGTTGCATGTAACCCAAGCTGCTATCAGTCACCAAATAAAAAATTTAGAACAGTTGGTTGGTGTACAACTATTCGAAAGGTTCAATCGATCTTTAAAATTGACATTTGAAGGCCGTTTGTACCTGATTTCAATTCGCAATGCCTTAGAAAGCCTGGAAAATGCAACCAGGCAGCTTAAACACAGAGACACATCTGGCACATTCAACATATCAGTATTACCCTCCTTCGCTACAAAATGGCTGTCTAAACGCATCTGGAAATTTCAACAACAAAATAAAGCCTTGGATATCAGAATATCCGCTTTTGAGTGGTTAACAGACTTCAAGAAGGATGACTGTGACATCGCTATTCGTTACTCAGCCAACCCAGATTACCCTGGTCTAAAAAGTGAGTTATTACTAGACGAAGATGTGTTTCCTATATGCTCAAAACAAGTTTATGACTCATATGAAGGGAAATTAAAACCCGAGATGCTTTTAACAGCTGATTTATGCCACGAAGACTTCACCACTGAGGACTGGCACGATTGGTTTAAAGTTGCTGGTATTGAAGCCAAACCCAAACTGCGAGGAACCCGATTCAGTCATATGGTAACCATGCTGGAAGCCGTCGAAAATCACCAAGGGTTTTCTTTGGGCAGAACACCTTTGGTACAAGATGACATCAATCGTGGCTTGTTAGTGGCACCTTTTGAGATCAAAATCAAAGGTAAAATGTCTTATTATCTGGTTTATCCAGAAAGCACTGAAAATGACCAAAAGTTGCAATTGGTCAGACAATGGCTATTTGAAGAAGCCCGTGAATTTAAGAAAACAGTGCATTAATCCCAAGCATCATCCTCAGCGAATAAATACGATGCCACGTCATTAATCAATTCTTTCAAACCGGTTTTATTGATTGAAGATATTAAATAATATTTATCTTTCCAACCAATTTCCCGGGCATAAGTCGCTGCCAGCTGTGTCGCTTCTTCAACTGTGGTAATATCTGCTTTGGTAAACACCAACCAACGTTGCTTTTCCTCCAACTGCTCTGAGAATTTAACCAACTCTTCTGTTAATTGATGGTACTGTTCAACTGGATTTGACATACCTTCAAACGCTGGCAATTCAATTAAATGTAACAACAAACCAGTTCGCTGCAAATGCTTTAAAAACTGAATACCCAAACCAGCACCATCTGCAGCGCCTTCAATAATTCCCGGAATATCAGCCACCACAAAACTGGTCTCTGCATCAACCGGAACCACACCTAAGGCAGGGTATAAAGTTGTGAAAGGGTAATCAGCTATTTTAGGACGCGCTTTGGAAATGGCATTAACAAATGTTGATTTACCCGCATTTGGAAACCCCAACAACCCAACATCAGCCAGAACTTTGAGCTCTAACTTGATTTCTCTGAGTTCGCCAACTTCTCCAGAGGTGAACTGTTTAGGCGCACGATTGACTGAACTTTTAAAATGCATATTACCTAGCCCACCCTTACCACCTTGAGCAATCACTAATCGCTGCTCATGTTGAGTGATGTCACCTAATTTTTGATCTGTTTCCAAGTCATAAACCTCAGTCCCTGTAGGTACTTTGATGATTAAATCATCTCCACTTTTACCATACATTTGACGACCTTTACCTGATTCTCCATTTTGTGCATCAAAACGTTTTTTATGACGAAAATCAACCAAAGTATTTAAGCCTTGATCTCCTTGTAAAATAACACTGCCACCATAGCCTCCATCACCACCATCGGGGCCACCATAAGCCACAAATTTTTCGCGCCTAAAGCTGGCAGAGCCACTACCTCCATTACCAGCTTTTACTGTGATTTTGACTTCATCGACAAATTTCATGATCTTAACTATAAATGAAGAGAATAAAAAAAGCTCACTGAAAAGTGAGCTTTTCTACATCTAAAACAACTGGCACAATGCCAGTTATATTTAATTTTGAGTTTCGATGGTAACAAATTGGCGATACTTTTTGCCTTTTTTGACAAACTTGACCACGCCGTCTTTTAATGCAAATAAAGTGTGATCTTTACCCATACCAACATTTTCACCAGCGTGAAATTTAGTGCCGCGTTGACGAACCAGGATATTTCCTGCCAGTGCTTCTTGACCGCCATACATTTTGACACCCAAATAATTAGGATTTGAATCGCGACCGTTATTAGTACTACCTGCTGCTTTCTTATGAGCCATGACGTTTTACCTCTTATCCTATTTTAGTGATCTTTAATTCAGTAAAATTCTGACGGTGACCCATTTGTTTCATGTGGTGCTTACGTCTTTTGAATTTTATGATTCTTACTTTCTTATGGCGACCATTTGATAATACTTCAGCTGAAACTGTTTTACCTTCCAATAATGGTTTACCAATTTCGATGTTTTCACCGTCTGAAACCATCAAAACCTGGTCTAATTCAATTTTATCACCAGCTTCAACTTTCAACGACTCAACCTTAATTACGTCGCCTTCTTTGATTCTGTATTGCTTGCCACCTGTAGCTACAACTGCGTGCATGAAACTACTCCAATTTGGTTGTTCTTAAAAAGAGCGGGGATTTTACTTAAATTAAGGTATGTGGTCAACCTAATTCTCTTTAGATTTAAGAAAACTTGGTATTCACTGGATTTTTAAATGTTCAAATACTTATATTTGTAACAAATCATAACAAGAATCAAATAGTTGGGTTATTCACAATCACCAAAAGCAAAACAGCAAGACCCACTAATAATGTCATCCACCACAGATTATTTTTTACAAAAGCCTGCTTAGGTTTAGCCGCCGCATCTTGATTTGTATCTTTTTTTGTGTTGAACGACTCACTCAACTGCACATTGCGTGGATGCGAGGGGCTGAACTTTGAAAAACCCGAAGTACCCGGAAGTTCTATTTTGTACTTGTAACTGTCATTGGAAATTATGTCACCATTACTTAATTGGGCTTGGGCTATTTTCATCCCATTCAATAAAGTCTTATTTTTATTATCGATCAAATGTAATTCACTCTCTTTTCTGATGATATGCCAGCCGTCTTGGTGATGATAGTTATCAATAATAAATTTCCCCATTGAATGGTTGGCATAACTTCTCACACCATAAACTGATGTTGCATTGGCCGGCTTATTTAACGGCGCATTGGTGTAATTCATTTGTGAGTCTTTTGGGATGTATTGATCATCCAACAGGCGAAAACTCAAATCGTCAACCGTTAACAAGTCCCCCGTGTCCAAAATACACTTTTCCTCAATCTTCAAGCCATTCAATAATACTTCTTCATTATAAATATTAAGAACACAACCATAGCTTTTATGCTCAATTGAAAAATGTCGCCCCCAAATTTTAGGGTGGTTAATCTGAACATCGCAATCCGCATCATTGCCAACCACCAGAATCCTGGTTGTAGGAAATTGGAAAGATTGTTTTGTGTTTTCAAGAACTAAATACATGTAATTCGGTTGATTAATCAATAAGGAATGCTTGTGGGTTTTTAACAATCCACCGTGAGCACATCATACTGCATGGAACGAGCCACAACATTCACGAAAATTTTGTCAGCTAACAGCCAATGCAATGCATTCGTTACTTACTCGTACTCTTTCGATTGACCTACACACATGCAAGTCTGTCGAAAGCGCTTATAACGGAAGCTATCAGCTTATCGTCCTACTCCATAAAAGCTTCTTTATTTCGTAAAACCACTTTTATTTCATGCTCTGTCTAACCAAACATCTCAGCCAGACTGATTAGCAGTTCTACAAAGATTGTAGCTGTATTGATAAAGAAATATCAATGCCAATTGTTCAATTATTGAAAGAAGTCACAGTTTAATGCTCACAAAAAATGTTAAAAGAAAACTGTTTCTCACCGCACTGTTTACCATCAGTGCGCCTTGGGGAAGGTTTGTTGTAGCCACCAAATAGATTATAATGCCTACGCCAACAAACATAAAATGGAGTAAAAACAGGGTGGTAACCAAAATGTCAACATACTGGCTTTTATCAATTTTGATACTAACATTGTGTTTAACATTAAATTTTGATTCGAATAAACATCCCAAACTTGAGCCAATTGATGTCACCAACCTCATCAAAGTCCAACCTAAATTTCTCTACCGCAGAAACAATACCTTTTATGCTTTGGTGGTTGGGCAATTAAGAATTGATATAAAACTTGATGGTGTTGCGCAAGACATCACTCAATACAACCTCTTCGTAGTTAATGATTTGGCATATAAAACCGACACGAAGATCAGCCTCAACTGGAAGGTGAATGACAAATCATTTCAAGTGCCATTAACCCTCAGCACCAAATCATACACCCCAATCAATTTTCAAACCAAAAACATCAATGAAGTCAGCGATTTACATTTGATGATTATCCAGGACTCAACTTTTGGCACCGATCACAGTTTCCAGGATGAAATCAAATTCAAAAGTATCTCATTCAACCACACCGATAACCAAGAAACATTCGCAATTGATACAAACAACTGGCTCGCTTTTAACCCAATTAATTTTGGTTCAGTAAATAGCTACACCACACACACAAGCATGATTTATCAATCACTTATATTAAGGTTATCTATATGGATGATGGTTACGGTACTACTGTTTCTGATCCTAAAAATATCAAAAAAGCATTTATTGTTTAGTTTCTTAATCGGCTGGTTTATTACCGCATTTTTCTATCTCAACAACCGCTTCCACCAAAATTTACAACTAAATAATTCATTTCCTGAAGAGACATCGTTTTTGAATTTAACAGATAAAGTAATGTACCACTCAGCCAAGAAAATAAAATCTGCTTTATCTGATATGAACATTGCTCCAACCATTGAACAAAAAATTGTCATCATAGGACCCAGTGATTTTTCTAACCAAAGGTTACTGACTTACTTGAACGAGTACAATGTTGCACTAAAGATACAAATGCAGGAAGTGTTGAGTACAGTTAAATACCAAAACACCACATATCTCTTAATTAATGGATCATTTTTTTATTGTGACTACATCAGAAAGTACCCGGAATATATGAAGCTGGCTGAAATCATTCACAGCGATTCAAACCTTTGTATTATTAAAAGTAAATGACTTTAATTATCGGAATATTGTACATAATCTACTTGCTGTTGCTTGGTAGTGCAATGCGTTTAGCTGTCAGCATTTACACAAAAGATAAAGCACACATAAAAATCAACATGGATTTCATTACCCATGCTTTTTTTCAAGGCGTTATGCTTTTGATTTTACTCTTAAACTTCCTTCAATATCTGCCAGTCACAGCCATAACTGTAACCACCATACTTGCTGCTGTTGGAACTTTGAGTTTGTTAGTTGTTTTGATTGGGATAAAACACATGACATCACAAGTAAGTTACCCGGATAAATCGGGAGTCACCTTGACCTTATTGGTTCTTATCTGTTCTACCTGGATTTATATCAGCGGCATTAAACTACCAAACATTGCTTGGGATTCCTGGACAGTCTGGGAAGGTAAAGCAAACCAATGGATTAATCATGGTCTCTCCAGTCAAATTGAATCTTGGAATCACTGGGTTATCAGCAGTGATTCCTTGTACAACCAATCTGCAAACTATCCTGATGGTTTGTCCCTGCTGTTCTTTACACCCAAACTGGTTACAAATGCAGCCTTCTATAAGATCCATCTGCTTTATTTATTTGCGTTTGCTGCCAGCATACTGGTCTTGATAAAACACATAAAAGCCTTGGGGGCTCCATTCTTTTTGCAAGTACTATTCATACTGGTTATTTACACCACTCCCCTGCTCATCAATCACCTGATCATTATTGGTTATGCTGATATTTGGATAGGCATGATATTAACGCTGGTTGTGATTGCTTATTTGGATTATTATTCACTCAAGACTAAAGACAACTTATTTACCTTAATTGCTTATCTTGCTTTGTTACCCATGTTCAAACTCGAAGGTTGGGTTTGGCTGTTCCTGTTCATACTCTCTCATATACTGGTTCAAATTTACAGCAACATCAAAGTACGCACTTGGCTGATTGGCTTATTAGCTATTTTCTTAATATGGACACTCTCGGTGGGTATCAGTTTAAATACACCTATGGGAGAATTAATCCTCAACAATAAGCAAGTAATCGTGTTCGGGTTGATTGACACCAAAATTGCGTTTAATAATGTGACTGATTTATTGATGAGCAGTTTATTCTGGCAAAACAATTGGTCTTTGATTTGGCTAGGGTTACCTTTCTTATTGGCATCATTTATCAAAAACAAGCACAATAAACCCAATCGCGTCACTCAAGTTTTTTTCAGTTTATCTATTTTGAGTTTTCTGTTTCTGTTTTATTTTACCGAAGCCAGTCAATGGGCTGAAGATTTCACTGCCATCAACAGAATTGTGCTACAACTGACACCTGCTTATTTGTTCCTACTGTTCAAAATGTTGACAGAATTCCAGAATGATATAAAAGTCAGACACCAACATTCATTAAAAGAAGAGTTGGCGTCCTAGAACAACAGTTCTATCTATCATAAGTATTTCATACCCTGCTCAAATACAACATCAACCGGGATTCCAGCTTCGTTTATTTTTTTCAGCGAGCGCTCAAGCTGAGCATTAATACTTCCTTTCTCCTCAAACCATTGTTTAACACCGTCATAATCGCCGGTGCCTTGGTGAGTTAATATTTTTTCGGACAATGAAGCAATGGCTTTTGACATTTTTTCAGCATCAACAGAGTAATGACCCGTGGTTACATCAAAACTAAAAGCACCTTTCTCAGAGAAATAATTAAAACGCAACAAATTAGCCACACCGTGAGCTGAAGAAGAACCAAATCTAACTGAACGGAAGATGCCTGCCATGAAGGTGGTGTAATAGTCCATAATTTCACCGGTATCCAACTCTCCCATTTTGTGTAACTTTTCAACCATATACAAGCCTAAAATGTCGGCTTTGCCCTCTTCGATCGGAGAGGCTAATTCTTTCAACGCAGTTCTTACCGTACCTTTACCATTAATGGTGTTTTTTACACCCAGGCCATGCGCCACTTCATGAAACATAGTATTAGCAAAAAAAGCATTAAAAGTGATGTGTTTTCTTTGTTCTGGTGTAACTAATTGCTCAGCAATTGGCACCAGTATCTTTTCAAATTTGGCTTGCATCACGTTTTTTAACTGCAATCGACGGGTGCCTTTTTCTAACTGCACACTTTCATCATTAGGCAAATTAATTGCGATGGTTTTACTGCCAGCATTTGAATGGCCTGCATAAAAAACAGCGTCATAAGCATTTAAATCTGAATCTGTACCAGGCTTTTCTTGTTTGAACTCATCAGCTATTGGCAACTCTGCTTGCAACTGAGGTAAAAAGTCTGCAAATTTGGCTAAACGTTCACTCCAAGCCAAATCTTTAATCAGAACATAAGCCTCATATGCAGCTTTATAACCAAATAACTGGTCTTCATAAGTCTCGATTGGGCCGATAACAACTTCGATTTTATTATTCTTCATGTCCATCCAAGCCAAATCAGAAGCCTTGAACTCATCATTCAATAGTGCAGCGGCACGCAGCTCCAAATATTTTTTGAAGCCAGTATCCTCAGCCAAGTTAGCGGCTTGTTTTAGTAGTGTGGATGCTTGGTCTAATTGTTCAGCATATTTTTGATGAAACGGCACAGCAACAAGCTGCCCTTCAGCATCACGCGCTACATGTGTATAGAGGCCTTTCATTTCAGTGGTAGCTTCTGCTTCAAAACCCGCTTTGTTTAAATCTTTAGGGTAAAAATTTGCGCCTAAAAATTTTGGTCCATACCCTTTAATGAATGCTTTATCTCCATCCAAGCGATCCCACGGTCCATAATTAATATCAGCGAATTTGCGCAGACGCTGATTTTCGATACTGTTTAAGAATTCATTTTTTGGTCCATAACTTTGTAACCAGAATAATTCATCCATTATTCCTGCTGCATCAATCAACAATGGTAATATTTTTTTTTGTTGCTCTGAGAGGTGTGAAATATCACTTTTTAATCGGAATGTGGCGTATTTGTTCAATAAATCAGCATGTTCTTTTTTCACTTCTGGTTTTACTGGGTCTTCTTGGTAGGCCACTTGCTCTTCTGTTTTTACAGGCACCTGCTCTGTTACTTGGTTCTTAATGGGTTCCTTGGCTTGATCATCACTGCCTTGACAAGCACCGAGCAAACTTAACAACAGCCATAAAGCTGATAATTTGATTGATTTTTTCATCTTAATACTCCTGATAAAATATTTTGGTAGTACATTTGAACATGCTGTGCTATCTGGTCAATTGAATAATCAAAATCACCAGATCGTTGTACAATGTTCGTGTAGTTCGTTTTGATGTATTTTATTTTAGCAACAAAATCACCCCGGTTGTCAGCCTCATAAATGAAGCCTTTGTTATAGTTTTCTGCCAGCCACTGCATACCTGAACCAACTGTATCTGGAACTAAAATGACTTTATCGTGATACATCGCTTCAATCAACACCACACCAAATGATTCTGCGCGGTCATTGGATGCCATGCAAAAAACCTCACAACCGGCATATAATTCATGGACTTCTTGCCAAGTTTGGGAACCCAACAATTTGATGTTATTTTGGCCAGTATCCTCGATTTGTTTCTGTAATTGTGGCCCTAACTGTCCCGCACCTGCAATCAATAATTGTGCATCAGTAAGTTCTGGCATGGCTTCAACCAACATGGCCTGATTCTTGTAAAAAGTTAAACGCCCCAAGTGGAACAGGCGAAATTTATTGTCATCCCATCGGTTCTGAGCTGACTTAACTGATAGCCTTTTAATTTTATCGGTATCTATACCAAGAGGTAACACCTTGGTCTTACTTTCATTCTTTATCAACTGCGGTGAATAATCTGCATAATTCTGTGATGAAACCAAAATCAGATCACTGTATTTGATCAGCTTGGTTTCCAGAGGTTTGATGAAACGGTAAATCAAACGCAACAGCCAGCTGCTGTTTTCAGTAACCATATCTGAATGCCAAGACAACACCCAGGGAATTTGTTTTACAGGCGGTTGCATCAATAAAAAGAATAAACTGGGATTTGGACAATGCAAATGCATCACATCTGGTTTTTCATCACAAAAAATTTGTTTTAGCTGTTTGCCTAAACCCAGCATAATTGGCGCGAACAACAGTGGTTTTAATGAAGCTTGTCTAATGATTTGGACACCTTTGTGGCTGGTAACTTCAGTCTTTGATTTAAGCCAAGACCAGTCATGATTATGAATCAAAACGGTGACCTCATGGCCTTTTTTTGCTTGCACTTCTGCCAAATCACAAAGATAATTTTCCATGCCACCATGAAATGGTGGATAGAACTTACCTATATGCAAAATTTTCATTAACCGACTTGGCTTTTTTTGACTGACTCAGGAGGGGTATTGTTTCTTGTAATCATTGACTCTTGGTTATTTAGAGCATCCTCTAAAATGGCCATTTTTTGGGTCAGACGTCTGATTTTACGTTCTTTACGAGTTAAAGCCATATCCATGGTCAGCATACGAATCAGAATCATGCTCACAGAAAGCACCAACAACAAAGTTGGTGGATAAGTGATGCCTAATTTAGCAGCCACCCAATCAATGATTTGTGGAAAAATTGACAAAACAATGGCTGACAATGCCACCAGCAACCACCATGTTGCATAGGGGCCATGCATTTTACCTTTGCGCACCAAGTATAAAATACTGATGGATAAAATAGCGCCAATTATAAGAATTGTGATGTTAGTCATTGGGTTCGTCGTTTACCTATATTTGCAATGCATAAAGTGGTGGTTTGTACCATGTATTTCAATACCACCAACCATGAACTGAATACTCGGGATTTACCATCACTGCGATCCTTCATTTTAACAGGAACTTCATTAATAGTTAATCCCGCACGTAAAAGTAACAACAAAACACCCACATCCTGATAATCCAACATGCTGGCTTGTTTCGATGACAAGACTTGAATGGCTTGTTTGTCATATAACCTGAAGCCGGATGTTAAATCTTCAATTTTGATGTGAGTGAGGAATTTAAAAAATTTCCAAGCCAGTTTTTTTAGGTAACTTAATCGTGAAGGAAAAGTGCCAATAATGACATTGTTAGATGATTCCCTGTATCGTTTCATCAAAGCATTGACTTCAATCGGCAAATGTTGGCCATCAGCATCCATAGTAATAACTTGGGAATACCCCTTTCTGGCTGCATAGCGAATACCTGTCTGAGTTGCCCCCCATGCACCAAGTTGTAAGGGCAGAGTAAAACATTTTACACCATGTTCACAAACCACTTGAGCAGTATCATCGGTACTGGCATCATTGATAACTACAATGTCAAAGTTCACTGTTTTTATCAATTCAGGTAGCAATCGTGTAAGATTCGTGGCTTCATTGAATGCCGGAATCACAATAAGTGTCTTCATGACCGAGTTAATGTTTTAAAATAGACAGCACTTTATATATCAACTACACCAAATAGTGGTGTTTTTTTTCACTTTTTTAAAGCTAAATGCCAAAAAACAAGACCAATCATTCAATACAAGTGATTCACGACCTGTTTCAAATCAAAGGCGGCGGCGAACGGTTGATACATACATTGTGTCATAGCCTCAACGCTGACTTACTCACAGCACATATTGGTTCACAAACTTTTGAATTAAGTAACCTGGCAGGCAAAGTCACCAACCTCGATGCCTTGAGTTCGATTCATGGCATCAAAACCTGGAGCCTTGCTCGCGCTTTTAAAAAACATCAACCACACAAAGCAGATTACCATCAGGTTATATACAGTGGCGTGGCAGCACCCTTGGCAGTACATCATTATAGTAAGTCTCGAAACATTTTTTATTGTCACACCCCACCTCGTTTTGTCTATGACAAAAAAGAGCATTATCAAAAAGAACTTAATTTCATTAAAAAGCCAATTTTTAATGCTTTGATTAACTGGTTCAAGCCACAGTATGAAAATGCAGTTACTGCAATGGATCAAGTCCTGACTAATTCAAATTATGTCCAGCAACGCATTAAAAAAGCATTGGATGTGGATGCAACCGTGGTTTATCCACCTTGTGACACCAACCGCTTCAAGTCACATGGTGAAGGTGGTTATTATTTATCTCTGGCCAGGCACGATTCTTTGAAGAGAGTTGATGTCATCATCAATGCTTTTAAACAAATGCCCGATAAAGAACTGGTGGTGGCATCCGGTGGTGCCGAAACCGAGCACTTAAAACAGGCCGCCAACGGTTGTAACAACATTCACTTCACCGGCTGGTTGGGCGAAAGTGAATTATTAAAACTACTTGGAAACTGCTTAGCCACCATTTACATTCCACAAGATGAAGATTTTGGGATGTCACCGGTTGAATCAATGTCTGCAGGCAAACCCGTTTTTTGTTCCGACCATGGTGGCCTGCTTGAATCTGTTATTGATGGTGGAACCGGTTTTTATATAGATAATCAAAACCTGGAACAAGCTTTGATTGAGGAAATTTCGCAACACAGCAAGAACCACCTTGTCAGCATGAAATCTGCCTGTGAGCAACAAGCATTAACCTTTGACACTCAAAATTTCATCAAAAACATCAAAAAACACCTGTAAAGCTGCGACCATTTACAGGATTCGTCTGTCTTATTGGGTATATTGAAAGTTAAAACCATCAGGCAAAGAAATTTTGAGCTATTTTAATCAAACCATAGACGACATCACCAAAGCACAAGTGCTTAAAGGAAAACAAGCTGCCTGTCGTCAGGTTTATGACCAATTTTCATCAGCAGTTTATAACCTGGCATACCGCATGTTACAGAACAATGATGATGCTCAAGATGCGATGCAAAACAGTTTTGTATTGGCCTTTCAAAAAATTTCACAATGGTCTGGGCAGGTTGCCTTTGGTTTTTGGCTGCGCAAGATAGTCATCAACCAATGCTTGAATGAAATCAAAAAAAACCACCACCAGTTAACCATTGATAACCAAGAACATGCCACTGAAAACGATCAAATTGCTTACAACTACCAACATGATTTAAACCTGCTATTGGCTAAATTACCACCGTTATCACGATCTGTTTTATGGCTTTATGAAGTTGAAGGTTTAACTCATCAGGAAATTGCTGACATGTATGAAATGTCAACCAGTTTCTCGAAATCACAACTGGCCAGGAGCAAACAACTACTAACCAAATGGTTAGCGTACCAAGAGGAACACCATGAACAACAAATATGAAGAGCGCTTAACGCAGCTGCTCAAAGAACAACCACAAATGCTGCCCAATCAAGATGGCTTTGATGCCATCATGGACCAAGTAAACCAGCACCAAAGAAGTCGCAGCTTTCGAATCCCTGCGATTGCCGCAGCCATATTGGCTGCAGTGCTGTTGTGGCAACTACCTAAATTAACATCAAACCCAACTGCTGATCAATTTGAGCAGTTGGCTTTATTGAATGAAAAAATAGCCCTGATTGAGACAGTGGTTCGTAATGAGGTGATTAATCACTCGGCACCTGGTTCTCAAATCTTGGAAAAAATGGTTTCTATGGAAAACTGGTTGGACCAATTGGATGAAAACATTGCGCAAACCAATGACCCCAACCAAAAACTCGAGCTACTACATGCCAAACTCGAAATACTCGACGACCTTGTGGCTTTACATAAAAAGTACAAACCACAAGAACCAACTCAACTGATCTAAATACAGGTGAATAAAATGATCTTAAAACCAGTCAAAAAACTATCTGCAACTTTAATTGCAGGCTTACTTGGGGCGAGCACCATAAATGCTGCTACACATTCTGAGCACACCAACGTCAATGTCAACGTCAGTGATAACAAAGGCAAAGTCATCATTGTTAAAGGTGTTGATGGTGAAAGTAAAACCATCGAAGAGAAATTTATACTTAAAGATGGTGACGATGCCGACACGGTGATTCAAGGTATCCTGAAAAAGCATGGTGTAGATAACAAAAGTGGCAACAAAACACACAAAATAACCAAAATGCTGGATCACCATGACAAAGATTTAGTTTGGGTACAAAAAAACAACGATGTCAATGTCAACTTAAACAACGGTAAAGCCACTGTAACCATCATTAAAGATGACAATGGTGAGGTGGAAACCATTGAAGAAATATTTGATGTGAATGATTCAACCGACATCAATGTTTTGATTGATGACTTGATGGAAGAACATGGTATAGATACTGACGGTGCCGAAGTGCATCGCAAAGTGATTAAACTGGACAAGAGTTTTACACGGATCCATGAAGATAAACCACGCCTGGGTTTTATGGCATCGGTTGAAGACGACGGTTGGAAAATTGTTTCTGTCGTTCCTGAAAGTGGTGCAGGTGAAGCCGGTATCCAAAAAGGTGATGTCATTGTGAGCATTGATGGCCAAAGCACTGGCAAAGATGGCTTAGGATTAACCGAATTCATTGCCATGGACAAAGCGGTCGGAGATGTGACTGAAGTGGTTGTTGACCGTGCAGGTGAAGAGTTGGCTTTGACAGTGACAGCCAAAGTGATTGACAGCCCTGACATTGTTATGGAAATGAACACCAACAGCAATTGGTTTTCTAAATCCGGTAATGAATTCACTTTCAATGCCAGCAAATTTGATGAAGCATTCAGCGGCTTACATGTGGATGTTGAACATTTAGAAAAAATGATTGACGGCTTGGGTGACAAAGAAATCCGAGTGGTAACAACTACCGATGCAGGCGCCTACTTCTTTTCCGACAGCAAAATGGACCAGTGGTTAGGTAAAAATCATCACTTCTCAACCATCACTGAATCATTGGGTAAATATTTCGGCACCACCCAGGGCGTTCTGGTATTAGAGGTTGATAAAGATAACAAACTGGGCCTTAAAGATGGCGATGTGATTCAAGCCATCAATGGCCAAGACGTAAAATCACCCAAAGATGTGGTAAAAATCATGTCTGGATTTAAGTCTGGAGAGTCTTTCCAAGTAGAAATCATACGTGAAAAAGAAACCATTTATTTGGAGTCTTAACTTCTGCAACTTAGGCATTGCCTTTGTCTTCTCATCTTTGATAGAATACGCGCTCTTTAACAAACAAAGCCCAAAAATGGGCTTTGTTTGTTTTAAATTGAAAAATTCAATTGTGGACGCGTAGCTCAGCGGGAGAGCACTTCGTTGACATCGAAGGGGTCACTGGTTCAATCCCAGTCGTGTCCACCAATAACCTATTGTTTTTAAACACTTTTTATACCTCAATCAAATTATACATTAATGAATCCGCGGACTAACCGCGGACTCTGAAGTACTAAAATACGATACTATCGAAAGACAAATCCAATATACCTAATAATTTGATAAAATTAATTGAGGACAGCCTTACAAAAGACTGCCCTATTTTTACCTACCTATTTGGATAAGACCGGCAGTGTGATCTCACATATTCGAACCGTCCGAAACGATAACGAATGTAGGCAATCACACTCACGGGCTTAGGGTAGGAGCAACTACATCTAGACATAGCGCCAACCTCCTGCACATGGGCAAAAGGCACGAGGAATCGGGTCTGTGTTATACTTAGGACGCTGTAAAGGTCAAGTGAAACAGACGTGGTAGTACCGTGCCTGTTAATTTGGCTACTACTAAGTGGTGGGTATTGGCGTACCCACCACTATAATAATTCCACCATATTAACATTAGCTTTCCACCTTACCTGTTTCTTCATTTGAAGAACTCTCAGCAAGCTTATAAACCCCTTTGCCTTCAACTTCAATAAGCCCTTTCGATACAAGCTTGTGAATCCTTGCAGTCAATTGAGCTCTTTTGTATTTGGTATTAAACTTCCTAAAGCTACCAATTATTAGTTCGTTTAAGTCAAGTGGCCTACCGGCTATTTGTAGCAACTGTTTTATCTGAGCATCAAAAATATCACCATCAGATAAACTGAGTTCGTCGGCAACTTCCTGATCAAGGCCCTCCAAATCGAGTGGATTAATTGAAAACAAATCATCAGCAGACTGGTTCATCAGGTGTGGATTTTCTTTATAATCCTCGAACCAACGCTCGATACTTTCGTGCATATCTGCATAACGGTTATGATTTATAATGTATCTGGAGTGCGGAGACTTCAACTTAATCTCGTTTGATTTCCTTCTATGATAATCCTTTCTTTTCTTGCAAAACTTTATGTATTGATCTAAAATATTCATGTTACATCTTGTAGTGGTGTAGCGTATATATAAAAAATTTCTGGCAGAACCGAAACAGGTTCTTGAAAATCCCAGCCATACAAAGAGGTCAACTTTTACACGAAGTTGGCCTTTTTTTTGGCTTATTACTATTATACGGCTTAAACAACTTAGGTGTCAACAGAAAGATATTTTTTCGTCATGGGAGCGCTATGACAGCGCTATATTCGTGAAATTTCAGGATAGACGTTTTGACATGGTGACAGAATAACAGTGTATGTTATTGATTCATATGAATGTTTCACTTATAACTAAATATGTTGCTGCCAAAGGTGCCTCCGGAAATTCTATAGTCTTAACCTTTCACTGGGTATCATTACATATGAAAAAATGAAATCCACTGACAATAAAGGCTTACTCCCCCACTTTTTATCAACAAATAAGTAAAGACATTCAAGACTGATATCAAAACTGAACAATCATGCTGTATAAGTACATTGGCAAGAATCACTGAAATTGAAAAATAAAACTTAAAGTGGTGTTCTTTTGCATAGTAAACAACCGCTTTCAACATTAGTTCCAAATTCAAAAACGCGGACTTTCCGCGGACTCTATAGGCGTAATTAGTGGTATTTTGCAGTTAAAATAGGCTAAAAACCGCATCAAAGTGCCACATATAGCTACGTTTTGCCCTAATATCCCACGTTGACATCGAAGGGGTCACTGGTTCAATCCCAGTCGTGTCCACCACTCATACCAAAGCTTTCAGCCAAATACTTTCAAAACAACAGTGATTTCTGTCAGCGTACGTTAAACTGACCTTTCGTAAGCTTCCTTAACCCAGCCCATCAGTTCATCATCAACATCTTCAATAGCTGTAATTTGCACTCGGTGTGTACACATGGTTCCAAATGACCCTGAATCACCCAGCCTATCATTGATCGGTTTTGCTTTGAGTTTTAGACCCAGGTCAATGCGTTTCTTGGTCGCAGGTTTGACCAGTGCAAACTGGTGTTTTCTGATAAAACTAACTGCCGCTTTCTTGGGTGTAATGGTGATGTCATTGCCTAAGTTTGCAATTTGTTTATACAATTCATCATAAATAGGCTTCAAGGCTTCTTTACCTCTGTATTGTTCAGCCAATAAATCTTCAGCATCATGTGAGGCTGCATCAGACTGTCTGGCTTTGTGCGCCACAAAGTTAGCAAAACCATAAGTAAAACCGTGCTCACTTTTGAGAAAGTCAATGATGGCTTTGTGTTTCTCAATTTTAGAAGTTTTAACCACTTTGACCCAATGGGCTAAGTCTTTACCCGTTTTTTCTAATAAACCCTGTTCCATAATAACTCTTCTTTCGCCTTAGATTTACTTTTCAAATAAAAACGACCCAAATGAATGGGTCGTTAACAATCCTTAGATGGTGCATTTACTCAAAACCATCTTCAAAAATAACATCCGATGGCCCCAAACAGTTGACCGTGACTTGGACAGTTGCTTCAGAACCGCCATTGAGGCTGTAAGTGAAGTCATCTGTGGGTTGTCCATCGTTACAGTAATCCATTACTGGAGTGTATTCCAGATAACTACCAGCCATCCCAATGACCACTGTACCATTAACAGGTTGAGTGACACTGTCAATAAATTTAGGCCCACCATCGACATCGGTATCATTCATGAGAACATCCAGTTGTGCATCAACAACGTTTTCATCCACAGCCACTGCGTCCAGAACTGCGGCAGGCAATGAATCAACACAAAGCACCGTCACTTCAACGTTGGCAGAAGCACCACCATTCAGCGTATAGGTAAAGTCATCTGTACCAACACCCTCATTACAATAGTTCTGGCTGGGTGTATACAGCAGTTGGGTGCCACCGACATCAATTGAAACAACACCATCGTTGGGTTGGGTAACCCCCGTGACAAATTTAGGCCCGCCGTCCACATCTGTATCATTGCTTAAAACATCAATCACATTATCAATGGTATTTTCAGTCACACTGACAACATCCTGAACAGCCACTGGCTCCTGACCACTGCTCCAATCCCCTACCGGATACAATGTTGGCCCAGCCGTTTTACATAATAAAGCAGCCCCGCCGTCACTGACGGGTATATCAACAACGGCTGCTCGATACCAGAACACAACATCTTCACCAACCAGTGACTCAGGCTCATTGCTTATACTACCTATTTCACCAACAATATTTTCCTCTTCCATGTCACAATCAAGCAAGCTGTTTGAAGTGGTGTCAGCATATTCTGGCATGCCGTTATTGAACAATTTGTATTTTGATGCCATCACATCGACTTTATGATAACCAGCGTTGCTCTCATCTGCCAAAACCGCATAGTCGTCTATACCACCGTCAGCTGAAACACCACCCTGACCTGCAACCACGCGATAACCGCGATTCGTCACGGAATCCTTAATCAACCAAGTTACTTCATCGGTATAAATGCTGGTGTCATTAGCGGCATTGAACAACTCTCTCAAGTCTGAAAACTCTGTCACTTGCTCTGTTTCTCCTTGGCTATCGACGATATAGATTTTGTCATTATCTAAACCATTGATATCAAAATTCATTCTCCAGTAAGCATGATGCCAGTGTTTGGTGTTATCCAATGTGCCATCACTGTTTCCAAAACCAAAACGTGGCTGAATTCTGCCGTCAGCATGAAAAATGTATCTGGCAGTGTATTTGTACCAAGATGCGGCATGGTTGGTAGTTAACAACAAACGGTCGTTGTATTTTTCTACTTGTACCCCATTGATACAACCATTTGACCCGTCCAATCCAAAAGGACAATTAAATACTGGAGTATCAGGCATGGTCGAAGCATCACAAGTTGTGATGGCCGGTTCTGTTGGGTTATCAACACGATCAGCTGCTATGAAAGATGCCGGATCATCTTTCCAATCACGATAACAGGTGCTGGTGGTGTAATTTGCAAACAGCATAGGTACATGCGAACGCTCCAATACCAAGTGTCCATTGTAATGTACATTCTTGATTTCCAGGCTAGAACCTCGGTTGGCAGAACTGAACTCTGGCTCAACATAACACATTTCCCACACTGGATTGGCTGCATCAGGCCAAGCGACATATTGTTCCTGACCAACACAAACAACTTGACCACCAGACCATGCATGAAATGACATGGAAAACAGTATTACTGTATAGATTTTTTTCATTTTTTACCTCTTTTTAAATGCTCCATATCATATTTTGGATATGGGACTGACTGATCATTCAACTTCACAATTGAGTGCAATATCAATGAATTATTTTGGTTAGAAGCCATGATATGCAAACAACGATTTCCCTTGTAGCACGGTTGACCGGGTTTTTTATCCTGATAGCCAAACCCACCATACAAATTGACAGGTGCCGTGGTTTCAGACATCACTTTTTTTACATTGGGGTCACTTTTAAACACTTCAAAAGCCTGAATCATTTCTTCTTTTGAAACCATCAACCCATATTCAACAGAATACTCTTCATGATAGACAGAACCATCTGGTTTGAGTGTTCTTGAAAATCCTTTTTTCTGCTTGTAGTTATAACCGTGTTGATAGGTCAACCTTATTCGTTCCCCTTCAAGTGTAACCACATCACTCCATTCATCAACCAATACTTCAGTTATTTGGCCATCATCGTACTGAATATTGACAGCAGGCTGTGGCATGTCTTCCTCTCTGGTCTTTAAGTACTCCACAGCGAACACTGACTGAGTGATCCAAAAACCCATCATTATCATTAAATATTTCATTTACTCACTCCCTATAAAGTCCATTGCCATATCAACTGGCGCTGAACGATTGTATGTCGCCCACAAATCTTTCATGAATGCCCCACGCGTCTGGTCTGCTGGGCCAACACTCCAGCTACGATCACACATCTGGTTTTCAGTTTCAAAATTATTGTCTGTGGCTTGCCGATCAAGAAAATCAATATAATCTTTACTGGCTGTTTGAAATTTCAATTTTGCGGTTACATTAAAAGGGCCGGATTGTCCTGTGATCGGTATTTGATAATTGGTAACATCATAGTTCACAACTTGACCAGGCTGATTAACAACAGTAGGATATGAAATGCCCACAGGCTTCATTTCAATGTTTTCCGCTCCTCGAAAACCCAAAGGAGGTATGCGGTTGTCCTTACCAATACAGTCATTCAAAACAAAGTGAAACATTTTGTTGCCATTACCATCGGTTATTTCACAAGTACCATCATCAGTCAGCGGATTATTGTCGGGATCTTCATTCCAAATACCTGGAATGGACTCATAAATTTTCACTTGTGCGTCCTCTGTTAGAATGCCAGTTGATTCATCATAAGAACCACTTTCCCAAATAACCTGATTCATTGAGTCCGTAACTTCAACATGAATCCACATCCTTCTCCCTTCTGGGTAACCGGTAGGTAGTTTATGGCCTGTCAAGTTAGTCACCTTAACCGCCAAATCCAATTGATCAGCATTTTGGCTGATTATACTGGCATCAACTACAGCACTTTTATTCTGCAGCATATCAAATGCATATGAGGTGGTTAAATCCAGCGCCGCTTTGCGGCCTGGTGAAGGATCATTCATATCAAGCTCATCACCATATATCGCTTTAATGACTTGTGGAATCCAGGTATTACCACCCGCGAATTGATGAGTGGCCAAATCACCTTTTCTGCGACCATTACCATCCTGATCCAAGGCATCAAAAATACATGCTCTGGCCTGATCACTCTCTGATTGTGGCATGTGACACGTCTGACAGTTTTGGCCTTCTGAGATCACTGGCAACTGATCAGTGGGTAAATCGTTGAATGGGTTTTTAAAAATTAAATCAGCAAAATAAGAGTCTTTCCATTCAGAATAAGTCCGCTCCACTGGCATGGCTAATTCGGTTTGTATGCCTTCATGCCAAAACCTTTTAGCGATGGTCAGCACACCATTTTGTTCAATGGTGGGTGATGAGACATTATGGCAACTGCCACAAAATTCGGCCGATTGGATAAATGTTGAGTATTCCCATTTATGCGGTGGATCATCAAAGTTAACATAATTATACGGGCCTTTGCGACAGGGTCCTGCTCCCCCTCCATTATCACAACTTTCATCATCCAACCACACACTTGCATTTTCATTAATCTGAGCTTCACCATTGGGGCCTGTCTCATCAATGCGATGACAAAAATGACAAGTCACACCACTGTAGTCATTGAGTTTACTGTCTCTTGATGTGTGATCACCGCCTAACTCACACCCATTAGCACCATCTATCAGGGGCTGACCTTGTGAGGCTGGCTTAACCACATTTCCACCAAACCAGCCTTGGGGAGTGTGGCATTTCAAACAAAAATCACCAACTCCCGGGATGTCATTGTTGGCCACATCCAATGCGGCCCAGAATAATGGATCGCGAGTGGCATTGGCTTTCATTGAACCCATCCAAGTCCAATACGGCATATTGATATTATCATCAGTTACAGCACCTCCTTTGTGGCAACTGTGACAATTGGTTGGCGGCTCCAAACTAAAATTCAAACCAGGCTGAGTACCATGTGGAGTGAAATCAATTTGACTGCCGGCATGTACCTGAGTGAGTATGGCAGTCAGTAACAAAATAAGAGTAAAGCAGTTGTTGTACATGAGGGCAATGAAGTGATTTTTTTATAATTACTTTACGATTATAAGCAAAAAATAGACAAATTCCTACATCGCTTGTCACAATCTCCCATCGTTTAACGCTCTTATTGACATAATTCTCAGAATCTAACCATTATCCATCCCCCATGCTAACTCCTAAAATACGTAGCATGAGGTTAAGAGAGGAACTTAACCATCATTTTTATAAAATACAGAGGAGAAAATCATGAACTACTTAAAAACCTTATTAATCGCAACTTTTTTATTTGTTCAATCTGCTTTTGCTGCAGTTAATATTAACAAAGCTGATGCTGAGAAAATTGCCAAAGAGTTAAAAGGCATCGGTCTATCTAAAGCCACAGCCATAGTGGCTTACAGAACACAAAATGGGCCATTTAAAACCGTAGAGCAACTGACAGAAGTAAAAGGAATTGGTTTAAAGACTGTTGAAAAGAACCGCAAAGAAATCCTACTGAAATAATAACTTCATATCAAAAAAATCCAACAGACTTATACAGGGTCTGTTGGGTCTTCAGTTTCATCGACCTCACTTCCTTTCAGGTACTTAATGGTTACTTCGCGAGAACGCCGATTAACAAGTTGATTTTGAATTTGTTCTTCAGTTAATAATTTTTCAGCGGACTCAGATAAATGTTCAAAAACTTCTTTATAACTGTCAGTTAAGTTATCAATCAAATCTGCAGTCTTTGCAAAATGCCCTTCTACCTCTTGTTGGTAGTTTTCTAGTTTTTCTTCAACGTCTTTGACTGACTGCTTCGAAGATTTGTTTTTAGTGGCAAAGTACATAAATAAACCACCAACAACCAACCCAATCACACCGGCCATCACCATATTCAAAATATCATCCATTATTTAGTTCCTCATTCAACTCAATTCTTTATATTTTGGACCAAGACCCAAGGAGCTACAGTTACTGCCATCAGCATACTTCGTGCGGCGACCCACTCTTTCGCATCATCATCATGAGCACGTGCGATAGAAGCGTCATCCATCCACTTTTTTACCTGTTCAGTATCATCTTTATGCAGCGTAACTGCCACATCCAGTAAGTCTAAATCATCAGCAACAGTTATCAGCATGCCCTTAGCAAAAAACTTTTGCAGTTCCTGAAAACTGATGGGTGCCATTTGTTCAGCAAAATGTTCTCTGGAGCTCTTTTCTCCCACGCTTTGTTGTGTCTCTTCAGTCATATCAGTTGGTCATAAATTCCGGAGTTTCTCGCCAGGGCTTTCTCTGTACATAACTACGCAATCGCTGAATGGCACCATAACAAAGCCGATCCTCCTTGTCTTTATAAGACATGGCTAATTGGTTCACCGACTTATTGAATTCTGCAACATCTGCAGATAAGTCAACATCACAAAAATCTTCGACAATCCAAGATTGAACTTCAATGGCCTCATTATAATCAGCTATTTCTGCCAAAACCGCAGCTTTGGTATCTAAATAAGCCCAGGGAATTGGCTCAGTCGCTGCATAAAGGTTTTGCAGCTCCGAAAAAACCTTCCAGGCTTTTTCGCCATTGCGGCAAGATTTATCGGGCAATGTTGATAACATCCAAGCATGATCATTAAAGGCGGGTTTAACATCCCGTTTCTGAGCCTCAGCTAATAGCTTATAGGCTTCCTTACAATCGAATAACTCACCATCTATTTCGTATAAATTATATAAAGAAAGGCGATACATTGATTCCCCATGTCCCTGCTTTGCTGCTTTGCTGAACCATGTTTTGGCTTCATCATAAACAGCATCTCTGAATAACATATTTGCAGCTTCAAACATCCCATGTACGTAACCCATTTCAGCCGATTTAAGAAACCATTCTTTTGCTTTTTCAAGGTTTTTTTCAATCCCCATTACACCGTCAGCAAAGGCTGATGCAATAAAAAAGGCACTTTCTGCATGACCAGATTCAACTTGTTTCAATAAAGATTCTGGAATTGCTGATGACTCATCATTGCCTGCGCCAGCATCTACACCGTCACTGCAATGTACGGCGGACACGGCTAAAACCATCATGAACAGACTGTGTTTTATTTTATCCATTGGGTAAATTTCTGACCTCGGTCTTGGTAATTATCAAAAGCATCAAAACTCGGCGCGCCGGGAGAAAGCAACACACAATCACCTGCTTGCGCCAGTTCTTTGGCAGTTTTGACCGCTGCTTTTAGGCTTGGTTGCCATATACATTGTGTTTTTATTGCCTGATTCAAGACAAGATCGTATATTTTTTGACCATTTTCACCACTACAAATTAATACTTTTGGCGGCATTTGAGCAATGGCTTCAGTCCACCATTGCCAATCAACTCCCCTATCAAAACCGCCTATCAACAAAATGGTACGGGTTAAATCAACGGTTTTCATTGCTGCCAGAGTGGCATGTGGCGTAGAAGCAATGCTGTCATTGATGTAATTCACACCATCTATTTCTGCCACTTGCTGCAGGCGATGCGGTAATCCTTTAAATTTTTTAATGACATTTAAACAAGTCTTTAGATCAAGTTCAAGCAAACTAATCACAGCACAAACTGCAGCAGCATTGATTAAATTATGCGCTCCTTTAAGCGGCCAGCCATGCTGGGACAACAGTGCCTTATCCTGATACATCAACACATGATTTAGCTCATAGAATCCATGTTGACTTTGAAAATATCTGGGCTCTACTTGCAGTGGTTGCTGTTTCAATCTCAAAGTGGTATTTTCATCTTTTGCATTAAGTATTGCTTGTTGACTGTTGATCAGTAACTGCCACTTGTCATGATGGTATTGCTGCTCGGTTAAGTGCCAGTTCAAATGCTCTGAAAACAGATTTAACAACACCCCAATATCAGCTTTGATGCCACCATCGTAAGCCTGATAACTGGAAGTTTCCAATACCACATAATCATAATTATCCAGGCATTGAATCAGCGGAACCCCAAAGTTACCTGCCAACACCACCCTATGATTCATTGCTGAGAGTACCTCAGTTATCATCGCTGCAGTCGTGCTTTTGCCCTTGGTACCCGTGACGGCTATAACAATGCCTGATCTTTCATTGCTGAACCACAGTGCAGCGCTGCTGATGATTTCACACTTGGTATTTTCGACAGCTGCCTGGTATGGGCTTATACCTGGCGATTTAATCACCACGTTGTATTGATTTAATAAGTTGGCATTAACTTCATCCGACTTGAATTTAACCAATTCAGGTACTTCATTGGGTATTTCACTCTGGGGGCAAAAAACTGTGATTCTTAATTCAGGACAACGCTGATTCAGGTACGCTAAAGTGGCCTGACCTTCTAAGCCATATCCCCAAATAGCCACCTGCTTTGTCTTAATCTCGTTAAGTTTCATTGGATAAAACCTGCCTGAAATTACGCTTACCTGGTATTTGATGAAGATTACTGGGTGCTAAAATTGCCACGCTGTCAGTACATTTAAACGCTGGTAGAATCTTTTTCCACATCAAAACTTGTTCATGTCTATGCCAGTCAGGGTGCTCAGTTAATAAATGTACCGCCAAGCGGCATTCTTGTTGTTCACCCACACACTCAAATGGTTTCAAACCTTCAATACCCAGTAATGAATCAAACAAACTTAATAAGTCGCTATCAACAAACAAGTCTTTGCGGAAAATACCAAGCAACTCATCACGTGTGACGAAGGGAGCCAAACACAAAAATACAAAGGCACATTTAGGACATTCACCGCACCAATGATGTTCGCTGTTCTGGGAACCAGCCAAATGAAAATTACGATTACAACTTGAGAAAAATGGAAAATACTGTTTTAAGGTTGCAAACCGCTGCACTATTGCCAACTCTGAAAAAGGTCTAAGCAAGGAGAAGCAGTGTAAATCTGAAGCGATGTGATTGTGAATAATATTCTGCCAAGATTGTTCATAAACCAACGATTTGGAATACTGGTGATTAACCCATGATCCATTTTCAGCCTGGACATTCCCAACATCTGCTGAGCGTTCATTTGAAAAAACCACTGTATCAAAGTCGTATAGAAGCGCTGCCAACACCGCCACACTGGCATTAACAGCCGTGATTGGAATGTGACCATTGAATGCGCCTTTTTCATTAGCCGATTTCAACCTGGCATCAACCTTGCGCCCAATTGACAGCAAAGGCAAATCAGTTTCCTCTGCCACAGATTTGATAAAGGCAGATTGACCAACCATAAACAAACTGGCAGGCTCATTCATCGCTTTAATGGCTTCAACACTGACCAAAGAGTCTTTGCCACCACCAATTGCAACCAAAGAACGCTGTTTCAACTTCACTGTATTGAGAAACAGTTCCGTTGACTCACCATGTATTTCAATATGGTCCAGCCAACCTAAGCCATTCTCATAAGCCAATTCAGCCAGGCCTGCTTGCCAGGTTTGAGTTAACCAAATGGCCTGTTCTTGATTGGGCTTTTCATTGTTAAATACAATCCTTCGAGCCAGAGACGTTTTGTAGTAACTGACCCCTGCCATCCAAAACAAACAGTTAATGGCTGAGTCGATTGAATTTTGATGTTGGTGGTATCGGGTTTTATCAACACCAGAAAAAATGAATGACTCTTCGAAGTCACCAAACTCACTGTCTTTGTAATAAAAACACAAAAGGCCTGTCTCAACATCGAAGGTCCATGACTCAAATGAAAACCGGGCACCAAAGTTGGGTTCTGAATTATCCAAGATCAGTCACCTGCAATGGTCATTTCCTCAATCAACCATGAACCCGTGTGAATTTTACTGCGCAAATCAATATCCGCCCCGACAGAAACCAATGCCTTAAACATGTCCTTTAAATTTCCAGCAATGGTTAACTCACTTACTGGAAATTGAATCTCACCATCTTCCACCCAAAAACCAGAGGCACCACGCGAATAATCACCAGTGACTGAATTAACACCCTGCCCCATTAATGATGTGACGTATAAGCCTTTGTTCATAGTTTTGATTAAATTCGCATCAACACCCTGACTGGATTGCACCCTTAGATTGTGTGTACCACCAGCATTTCCGGTGCTTTGCATACCCAACCTCCTGGCCGAATAAACTGATAACACAAAACCTTTCAGAACGCCAGATTCTACAATATGGCGTTGTTTGGTTTGCACCCCATTACTATCAAAGTTTCGGCTGGCAAAGCCACTGAGCACAAACGGGTCCTCTTCGAGACTAAACCACTCAGGTAAAATCGTTTGGTTCAAATCATCTTTTAAAAAACTGGCTTCCTGATACAAGGCACTACCACTGATGGCTGATAAAAAATGACCGATCAAAGATTTAGCTGTAGAAGGATCGAATAAAACCGGTGCCTTAGTGGATTTTACTTTTTTTGAGCCTAATCGTTGCAAAGTACGTTGCGCCGCCGTTCTCCCAATTTCATCTAATGCAGGAAAGCGCTCAATATTACGCTCAACATCCCACCAATATTCTCGTTCCATCAAACCATTTTGTTCTGCAATTGTCACCACACTGGCCGATACATTGCTGCCTCTTTTCTCGCCCAAGAAACCTTTGCTGTTGGCATAAATACTATACCCTTCACCTACTTGAACATTGGCTTCATCAACTGTTACTTCCTGATTTATTGACTGGGCATAATCCATTGCACCTTGGTTAGCATCCAACGCCATGTCTACCAACTCATCACTGGTTCGGGTATTATCAAAATAAGTCTCTAAATCTTTAAACTCTGTGGCTAACAAATCTTTATCAGCCAAGCCAGCAGCTTCATCGGCTTCTGTTAAGTTGGCTATGGCCAACGCTTTATCAACGGTTAATTGGACATTAACATCATCAATGACTGCTGTCGATGCTGACCCCTTGGCCTGATTTTTATAAGCCGTTACCACCAAAGATTTATCTTCATTATTTTCAATGGTATCAATTTCTCCTTGGCGGCAGCTGACTGACACTCCAGAACCTTCCGAATAAACCACCTCGGCTTCGGTAGCACCTTTGTTTTTCAGTTCAGCAAGGACTTTTTCAATGATTATTGATGACATAGCTTATTTTTTATCGAGTCGTTTGATTGTGCTGACAGTTTACTAGATTTACCTGACATTTTGTCAAAATCATCGGTCACTTTTAGTTGAAGATTTTGCTAAGATGTGAGGGTTTCAGTATTCAAATCCATTCATGAGCTCCAAAGATCACCAACAACACCCATATGATGCTCCAGAAGATGAAGTTCTGAGTAAAACTCAAAAAAAACAAATGGTGCACGATTTACAAAAATTGGCCAAAACCATCACAGCGATGCCAAAAAGCAAGATCAAACAAATAGACTTGCCAGATTCATTTGTGGACGCCATTGAAGAATCCAAACGCATCACCAGCCACATCGCCAGAAAACGCCATTTTCAATACATGGGTAAAATTTTGTTGAAATCTGACCACGAAGCCATTCAAGCACAAATAAATAACCTTGAAAATTTAGATGGTCACTATCAGGTGCGTGATGCGGTAATTAATCTGTGGATAGAACAGTTTACCACTGATGAAAAAGCACTATTCAACTATTTGTACCAACATTTTGAGCATGAATTTTTAGGCCAATTACGCCAGAACCTGCGCAATCACTCCAAAAAACCCGAAGATGCAGCCTTGCGTAAAAAACTGTTCCAAGCACTGCGGCATCTCGATCAAAAAACTGAACTGCCCAATCCCCAAACCCTGATTTAGGAAGAACTGATGATCAGTTTCACCGGCGCAGGTAAGGAAAGATTGGCGGTTTTATCGGAGATAAAGAAGCCTGACTTTAACTAAGGCTTCGGCTCCGCTCAGCCAGCGGAGAGTCGTGCACTGAGTAGATCAACTTCGCTCAGTACGAACGGAGCCGATGTGTTCAGCCAACGTGAAATCGCACACTGAGCGGAGCCGAAGTGCAAATCTATTGACAGCGTGAGCTTGGGACATAAACGCATATCTATAGGGACAGCAGCTTCCCAGAAAACTGTTTTGCATTTCCCTCTTCTTTGTGGGTCATATAGGTGTGCTGCGTGAGCTTGGAGCGGAAGCGTAAGCCCCAAGAGCATTCCTTTCTAATCGTTGTCTGATATTTTCAAGCCCACCCCTGGTATTGTGTGTAATAACTGTTTATCAAAGGGCTTATCAATGGTCTTACGTAAGATGTACAAATGACTTCTTAATACATCAGAATCTGGAATTAAATCGCCCCAAAGCTGTTGTGCCAACTGATCTTTGGTAACTATTTCCGGAGACTTTTTCATCAAAATCTTCAAAATTTGCAAACCTGTGGGTGATACTTTAAGCTTCTGTTTTTCACGCATCACTTCCATGGTACCTAAATCAAACACCAAATCACCCACTTTCATCGCTTTACTGTCAAACTCACCACGGTGCCTGCGAATCATAGATTGTAAGCGAGCCACCAACTCATCAGGGTTGAACGGTTTGGCCAGATAATCATCGGCACCGTTGTTGAACCCTTTAAGTTTATCGCCGATTCGATCCCGTGCAGTAAGCATGATAATCGGCACATCGGACTTGGCATCCTTGCGTATTTTTTCACAAATATCAAAGCCGTCCATACCAGGCAGCATCACATCTAAGATGATTGCATCGTAGGGGTTGGTTACCGCCAAATGCAATCCAGTGACGCCGTCAGCAGCAAAATCCACAGTAAACTCTGCCATTTCAAGATGATCAGCAATGGTCTCAGCCAAAGCAGTATGATCCTCAACAATCAATACATTATTACTCGTCATGATATTTTTCACATTCGTTGTTAGTTGCTAAAATTTCGGCGTTATCCAAAGTCAAAGTTGCCTTGGTTCCCGTACCAATTTTACTTTCAAACTTTATCATCCAGCCACATTGTTGACAAATCATGTCCACAATAGACAACCCCAAGCCAAACCCTTTTTCAGAGCCATGTTCATCAACTCGATAGAATGGCTCCATAATATGATCTAATTGCTCTTGGCTCATGCCTTTACCTTGATCTTCAATGATAACGTCAGCACCCTCAATTTTAACCAACAGTGTTGCAGGATCACGTGAATATATACAGGCATTTCTCACCAAATTACTTATAACAATGGTAAACAATTGTTCCGGTAAATATGCCTGCACCAGATTCTTTGGTTGCCATAACATCATAATTTGCCGTGGCTCAAACAATCTAATGGTATCTTCAACCGTGCTTTTCAAGATGTCATTAACCAACATTGGATCTTCAGATATTTCAATTATTTCATCTCTGGATAACATCAACAAAGCTTCAATCAAGGCTTGCATTTCTTCAATCATCGGCTGCATACGCTTAACCAAGCGCATACTTTTATCTGGTAAGTCCTGCTTAACCAATAAATCCATAGAGCCTCTCAAGACGGTCAATGGCGTCCTTAGTTCATGTGATGCATAGCGGGAAAAATTGCGCTCACGATTAATCATTCCTGTTATGCGATGTGAGAAAGCATCAAAACTGTCAATCAAAGTATTCACATCAACATGACCCATTTGTTTGATGTCATCAAATTTCAAATCTTCTAAGCCGGATCTGGAGATGTTGGCTTTTTCCAAACGATCAACCAACTTCAGTACTGGCGAATACGCCCGTTTTGAAAACAAATAAGAAAGAAAAGCTGGCAAATAAATAATCAACAAAACAATTATCAATGGCGTGATACCAAAATACAAAGCCAGTTTTGATACCTGTGCCTCCTCAAAAATCAAAAACAGCTTTTTGTTGTCTTTTTCAGTGATATAAACTATTGGTCTTTTCTCATTCAGATCAACGCGCTGATATTGTTCAGTGACCTCACTGAGCACTTTTGGCACCATTGAGTAATCATTGTCATAAACCAAATACCCAGTTAAATTCATGGTTTTAGGCAATGGAAACTCTTCATACTTCTCTTTGTGTTCCCAATAAAATTCAGCTTCACCAATCAAAGCTTCCTTGATCAGAACATCTTCTACCACTTTCGCAGCACCGATAACACCACCAACTGTTGCTATGCTGATAAATATCAATTGCATGATAAAAACCTTATTCAAGCGACTGAGCGTACTGCCTTTAACAGGCTTGTTTTTTCTGATATTTATTCTTTTTTTATCTGTCATGCTTGTTTTTGAAACAAATAATGTGCAACCATCCACTCACGACCCTCATCATAACCAAACAGTTCAGCACAAGACATGAAAAAAATGCGCCAGCGTTGAAACCACATTTTGGCATCTACACCATATACTCTTTCAAAGATCGGCATTATCTGCGCTTTATTCTGATCCATGTTCTCTAACCAGTGGTTTGAAGTTTTTTCATAGTGTTGACCAGAGTTCATCCAGCGTTGCTCAATTCGAAGTTTTTGTTGAAAATGAAGAAATGTATCAGCGGCTGGCATTTGACCACCACTGAAAAAATGTTTTGCCATCCAATTATCATCACCTTCAGCAATGAAAGGATACATCAAAAACCGATGACAGAAAACATGGACGAATAGTTTTCCATCAACCTTCAACCAATCAGCAATGTTACTGAATAAGTTCTCATAATTTCTGACATGCTCAAACATTTCAATCGAAATCACTCGATCAAATTGTTTGTCCATACTTAAATCGTTGATGTCACAAGTGACAATTTCCACATTATCAAAACCTTTCTCTTGCGCTTTTCCCATGATATAGCGGCGCTGTGAATTGGAATTAGACACACCAATTATCTTTGAGTGAGGTAAGTTTTCTGCCAGGTACAAAGTGATGGAACCCCAGCCACAACCCAGCTCCAGAATATCTTGACCGTCTATGAATCCTCCTCTCTCCAGGTATAAAGCCAACATATTTTCCTCAGCTTCATCCAATGACTCATTGTCATGGTAATAACATGAAGAGTACTTACGCCTTGCGCCTAAAGCATAATGATAAAAATCTGCATCCACTTCATAATGCTGTTCGTTGGCCTTATCTGTATCAATTGCCAGTGGCGATTGTTTCAATTCTTCTAAAAACTTGAAATAACGGTCACTGGCTTGTTCCACATCAAAAGCTTTTTCTTCAATCAGCCTTTGCTGACACAGTTTTCTGATGCCCATACGAATCATTGAATCAGGAACGTACCCCTGTTCAATCCAATTAATAAGTGTTTTAATCATTGTTTAGGTTTCCAAGGAATAAAAGGACTGGTTCGGTTCATGTAGTCTCGATAGGCTTGACCACGTTTTTTTAATGCCTGTTGTTCCGAAAACGGAATCCCAGTTAACTTGAGCAAAAACAACAGCATCATTCCAAGTATCAGCACAGACCACCAAAAGTACTCGGTTTGCCACAATAACACGGGATAAACAAACCAGTGTAGCCATTCAAAAAAGTAATTCGGGTGTCTGGAATAACGCCACAAACCAACATCACAAACCAGACTTGAATCGTTGTTTCTTTTAAATTGGTACAATTGATTATCAGCAATACTGACACCTATCAAAGCAGACATACCGATAATTGCGGCGGCGGCAATTTGTGTTGTTGCCACTTCAGGCGATGTCAATACCCAATAAGCTGGCAAGGAAAAAAGAACTGACAAGATGGCTTGAAGTTGAAAAAATACAAAAAACTTTAATTGTGTATTTTCAAACCAATGCGCTCGAAGGTTTTGATAACGGCTGTCTTCATGATTGACCTCGTAACGCATCACTAAATGGTAAAGCAATCGAGCATACCAAAGGATGGAAAACATAAGCACTGCCAACAGGTTGTTTGTTGCTGCATTAAGAAGAATCACATAAATGACAGCACAAACAATAATTCCTAAAGTCCAAGCTATATCGACTGTATCTGCATTGGTGGTTTGTTTTTGTCGCAACCAGGCAAGTAACTGGATCAAAACACAAGCCACAAATGCCAATAAAACAGTCTGATTAAACAACCACATCAGATCTGCGCTCCTTTTGCTGGATGAAGTAAACGATTGAACTAAAGTATAACAACCAGCTGAGCCCAATAAACGTCATGGCCAGCCACAAGACTGGAATCTGGGCAGCACCTAACTTGGCAGCCGAAACATAACTCAAAGGTGCGCCAACGAGCATAATGATGGCCCCTGTTTTTGGGTGATTCAATAACCACCGCATACCTGTTCTGACTGTAGCTCCAAAACCCACCCACAATAGCATGATCCAAACAGGTGGTAAATAAGCTAAATTCAACACCTTGTGTTCATAATTGACAATGCCTTGAGAATGCAATAATCCATCAATGATTAAGCCTGCAACGACACTGATCAAAACTATTTTTAAATCGATTTTATTCAGAGATTTCTTGTACACATTAATTGCTAACAACATGATCAGAACAAAAAAACCAGGCCACAGCATGCCATTAGCAGCACCCAACACACAAGAGAGCCACAACATATTCAATAATATGATGTTAAGAACTGTCATCAATAATAGGCCAAAATGGCATCTCTTCGGTTTGAAGGTTTAGCAAAGACCAAATGCACATCGCTGATGGCTCGTTCAATGAACCCACCTTCGCAATAACTCAAGTAAAAACGCCACATCCGCTGAAATGGTTCATCGTATCCAGCCGCTTCGATGTGCTCAATGTTTGTATTGAACTTATCCTGCCAATCTCGCAGAGTAAAAGCGTAACTCTCACCAAAATCCTCAGCATTCACTAACTTCATATCAGTGCTTTTGGCATTAGCACTCAATATGGCTCCAACAGAAGGTATGAAGCTACCTGGGAAAATATATTTTTTAATGAAGTCCACCGACTTGAGTGCTTGCTCATAGCGGTGATCTTCAATGGTAATCGCTTGAATCAACCCCAAGCCTTCAGGTTTAAGTAAATTACTGCACTTTTCAAGATAAGTTTCTAAGTAATGGTGTCCAACAGCTTCAATCATCTCAATCGAAACCAGCTTATCGTATTGACCCTCTAATAAACGGTAATCTTTTTTCAACAACGTGATTTGCTCACTTAAACCCAATTCAGCTATTTTTTGTTCAGTATAGGCATGTTGTTCTTCAGAAATGGTGGTGGTAGTCACACGACAGCCATAATTTTGTGCTGCGTATAAAGCGAAACCACCCCAACCTGTACCAATTTCCACCAAATGATCGGAGGCTTTCAGTGCCAGTTTTTCACAAATAACCTTGAGTTTACGCTCACTGGCCTCTTCCAAACTTTCCTCAGAACCCTTATAAATAGCCGAAGAGTACATCATGTGTGAATCGAGAAACTGTTCGAATAAATCATTGCCAAGATCATAGTGACCAGCAATATTTTTGCGGCTGCCTTGCAGGGTGTTTTTATTAAAAAAATGTCCTATTTTGAGCATGGCATTTTTGAATTTCGCACTACCACCTTCCATACCATCTAATAAATCACGGTTGCGAACAAAGATTTGGATCAAACAAGTTAGGTCATCACAATCCCAATCACCAGCAATGTATGATTCTGCTGCACCAACGCTGCCTTGAAATGCCACATCAGAAAAGAAATTTTCATTGTGCAAACAGATGTGGGCAGAAAGCGCAGCATCATTGTCACCAAAAACGAGTTGCTCATGTTCAGAGCTGATAACCAATTGTGCATTTTTAAGCGATCGCAAATGTTTAATTACTAACTTTTTAACAAAAGATTTCACGACACCTGCATTTTGTTGTGTTTTATTGGTGGTTTTGGTTTCAATGGCATCAACTTGGTTCATCATCTTGACTTCTCCGATGAACCATAAAAGCTCATCATTTATTGGTTATTTTTCTTTGCTGGGTGATCGTGAACAGGTATCTTTTTCAACCACAGTTTAAATGCTTGCCAGTAAATGCCTAATGACATTTTCCATGGTTGAAAAGGCATTTTGAAAACCAGCCTCTTAAATTCATTCTCCATAAGCCGTGTGATATTCGTGTCTAAGATTACATTAAGAATATTCACGCTATTTTTATCCACGAACATTTTGATGAACAATTTATTCTCGCCAATGGTAAATTCCCAACGGTAATGTATATCCATCGGTACAAAAGGTGATATATGAAACTGCTTTGTGAACTCAAACACATATTGATTTTCTGCTTTATTTTTGACACCTGAAGATTGTTTGGCACAATCATGAAAATACAAATGTTTTTCTCCCCACGGCGTGTTGTTAATTTCAGACACAATGTATTGCAGCTTGTCATCTCGATAACAAAAATAAAAATTAACAGAATTAAAGCCATAACCTAAAAACCTGGGATGGGTAAACAAATAAACATCACCATTGAAACCTTTTTGACTTTGTTTGTTGATAAACTCAAGCAGCTTTGCTTTGATGGGTCCTGCTTGGTTATTGATGTAATCTTTGTCGTACAAACTCATCATACCCAAGCGGTTATAAGAAAATATTTTATGACGCTCAGCCAAAGCACTGATGTCATCCACATTCAACAACAACCATGACATGTTGTATTTAAAACGGTGAGGTTTAGGCATTTTGCGACTGTGAATCACATAACCTTCAGCCACGAAAGCACTAACCTCTTTTAATCTATTTGGTCTCACAACTCTTTTCGGATCAATTTGGCTACATTAACCCCACTTCTCGCTCCATCTTCATGAAAACCCCAACCCAGATAAGCCCCACAATAATAAGTTGCATTATGTCCTTGAATCAAATTGAGGTGTTCTTGTGCTGCTAAAGTGGCTTGATTATAGACAGGATGATGGTAAGTTTTATGCAGTAATTTTTTTTCATGCCTGATGTATTCACTTTGGTTCAAGCTGACAATTATCGGCGTCTGGCAAGATAAGGATTGCAACAAATTCATGTAGTAATTAACGGTACATGCAGCTTTGGGCTTTTGATGCTTATTGACACTCCAACTGGCCCACGCTTGTTTGTTTTTTGGCAACAAACTGGCATCAGTGTGCAAATCCATCTGATTGGCAACGTATTGGATACCGGAGAGTGCTTGTATTTCTCCCTCGCTGGCTTTTTCCAATAACTGCAAACTGGTATCTGTGTGGGTAGCAAAAACGACCGCATCAAAAACTTGTTCCGAACCATTGACATAAATGGTAACTCGATCAGAACTTCTTGTCACTTTTTGAACAGGTGAATTGAGTAACACCTCACCACTCATATTATCGGCGATGGCTTTAACATAGTTTTCAGAACCACCTTTAATTGTTCGCCATTCTGGTCTTTTGTTAATTTGTAACATTTGATGATTCTTCATAAACTGCAACATATAGACCAATGGATAATCTTTAACCGAATTAAAATCGCCCGACCACAAAGCACTCACCATTGGAATGATGTGTTCATCAATGAAATATTCACTGTAATTATTTTCGACCAAATAGTCATATACACTGACCTCTGAAGCGCTCTTAAGTAACCCATGAGCAGCGGTATAAAATCGCTTGATATCCCAAATCATGCGGTAAAACTTTGGACTGAATAAATTTGATTTTTGACAAAACAATGTTCTTAAACTGGTGGCGTTGTATTCCAAACCAGAAACACGGTTTGACACCGCGAAGCTCATATCAGATTTAATTGATTCGACACCGTATTTACTGATGAGACGACAAAAGTTTTCATAAACATCTTCGTTGAAAACAATAAAACCAGTGTCTACCTTGATGGTTTTGCCATCCACTTTTAATGTTTGTGTGTTGGCGTGGCCACCTAAGTAGTCTGCCGCTTCAAACAAGGTGTAATCACAATAACCATTAAGCTGGTCAGCAACCATTAAACCACTGATACCGCCTCCAATAATCGCTACTTTCATGCATCACCACTGATTTGTTTTTTCTCCAACAAAGCATGATTAGGGTATTTCATATCCCACACCAAACCCAATTTGTTCATCAACCACAAAATGTAATAACTCACATCCAATTGCCACCAGGTAAAACCTTGTTTGACTGAGCCTGGGTTACAATGGTGGTTGTTATGCCAGCCCTCACCCAGAGTGAATATAGCCAAAACGAAATTATTCTTACTGTTGTCTTTAGTTTCATAGGTTCTGAAACCAAAGATATGAGCTAAGGAGTTGATACAATAAGTGACATGGGATAACAGTACTGTTGAAATAAAATAGCCCCAAATCAGTAATTGGCCAGCACTGGTATTCAAATGAGGATAATGTTTGCCCAAATAGCCACCCAAAATAAACAGCCCAGTGGCATAAAGGATTGGAAAAAGAATGTCAAAACGATCGATGAACCGTAACTCTGAAAATTTTTCCAAATCTTTTACATATTCTGACTTGGTGGTAAAGTTCTTTTTCATCAGAAACCACTTGAGATGGCTGTGCCAAAACCCATCTTTAGGCGAATGTGTATCTTGCTCATCATCTGCATGAATATGATGGTGGCGGTGGTGCGCAGCCCACCAGATAGGTCCTCGTTGTGTTGCAGTGGCTCCGATAACAGCAAACACGCCTTGAACTAGGCGCGATGTTTTAAATGATTTATGCGAAAAGTAACGGTGATAAAAGGCAGTGATCGCAAACATTCGAATAAAATATGAGAGCAGACAAACAAACACGGCAACCCATGATACACCCACCACAAAAACCAACAAACAAGCCAAATGAATGGCAATAAACGGAATGATTCGAGCCCAGTCTATGTCATCAGAATCAGCTAACAATTCCACCTGACTTTGTGAGTTATCAAACCATTTTTTTAAAAAAAATTTCATTTAAAGTCAAATCTAATAATTTGAGGCATGTTAGCAAGCATCAGTGAAAATACTGTGAAGTACAAAAAACTGGCGACCAGCTCAATCAGCGTATTCAAACAGGTTCACACCGATTCCACACCAAATGATTTAGCATTGAGTTTTTTAATGAACATTCACTGTATATGAAAGCATTAATTGTTGTTTTAATTGCATCACTGGTACTTTATGCTTGTAGCAGAACGCCCCAGTTAAAACCAAACAGAACAGCTGAACTTTACTTTGACCAACTGGCAATGACACCTGCCACCAGCGAACAAGACGTCAAAAAAATATTCAGTAAAATTTATGCTGATTATAAAAAAGGAGCCACAGAGGATAACATCAGGGCCATTTATGCTGAAAAACTGTACTTCAACGACACTTTCAAAATCATCCAAAACATTGATGATCTGGTCAATTACATGTCGCATTCAGCAGAACAAGTAAACAGCACAACTGTTGATGTTCTGGACGTGATTCGAGGAGAGCATGATTACTTCATCCGCTGGTCAATGCAAATTGATACAACCATCAGTGGTAAAGACATTTTTTCGCACTCGATTGGTATGACCCAATTGCGTTTTAATGAGCAAGGCAAAGTGATATTTCATCAGGATTTTTGGGACTCTTCGGAAGCCTTCTTTGAACATCTGCCAATGATGGGACGATTTGTTAAGAAAGTTAAAACCATGTTGTAAGGTAACTTATGAAAATTTTACTTACTACCATCACTTTACTTCTGTCATCCGGAGTTGTTTCCAGTAAAGATTACCTGCCAACCAGTGTCAACCTGGGTGAAACCGCTTTTGAACGCTGTGATCAATACACCTTAAGATATGGTCTTGTAATCAAGGTTGCTCAAATCGGCTGGTATGCCCGAAATTGTAAAACGGCTCAATCCATTCTGGATGTCGGGGATAAGGTGTTGCGCTTTCATTATTTCAAAAACGTCAAGGCCGATTTTTTTAAGAAAAGTGCTGAGGAATTTTTCTTAAAAAATCTGGCACCAAATCAAAAACAGCCAGATTTAATTCAAGCGCTGAAATCTTTCAATAATGGTTATACGGCGATAAAGGAAGGTGAATATTTCGAATTGATACACTCCGATGATAAACAGCTTAAATTATACCGAAATGACAGATTGTTAGCCTCCAGCAACAACGAAATATTGGCAAAGAACTATTTCAATATTTGGTTTGGTAAAGAACCAGTGATTGATAAATTAAAAAAAGCGTTCAACTAATAACTTCAGCCGCATTCAATACTCGTTTGACAATTTTATTTCTTCCTCCTGCTTTGGCTGAATACAAACGCTTATCGGCTTTTTGTCACATCAAGGATCATTCGGCCTCATCAACATCACAAATATTAGGAATGCTGTTGGGTCTTCGGTCTCTGTTCCAAACTCGACTCTACCTCCTGCATCCTTGCAGTCGTCATTCATTTATGTTCCAGACATAAATGAAAGCGACCACGGCCAGCATGGCTTGTAACCTCGGACGAGCTACGGTATTTAAGCAAGACTTCTTGGCATACTGCCAAACCGTCTTACTTTCATTACCTGCTCTTGCCCTCTCTGACTCAGCAGGGCTTCGCCAACCGAGTGCGCAGGTCAAGTTGATCATCAACTCTCCCAAGACCTGCACTGACTGAAAATGCTCTTTTATTCAAAGCTCAAGGTGTTATAGGTTATTTCTTAAACCCAGCTCGTATGGATAGGGTGAGAGGTATTTTTGGTTCAACAAATACTCAATTTGATAAAGTTCAACATAGTGTTTGAGCATGGTAACTGGGACAATCAAGTGAATTTTTTGTTCTTTGTATCGTTCAATCAGCTTGATGATCGAAGCTTTCACAGAACCGGGTAACTGTGATTTGAGAAACCCCAACATGTGTAATAACACATTAACATGGTTATTGATTTTTGCCACATGAGACAGACACTCAGTAAATAACGTGAAATATTTCTTTAAGGTTTCATTCAAGGGCTGTACACCTGCATCAGCAACCAACTGGCCCAATCGACGGTAGTGTGCTTCTGAATGTGCCTGTAGTAAAAACTTGTAACTGGTATGAAAAGCCACTAGATTTTTAGGCTGTGGGTCAGCCAGTACATTTGTTTTCCAATCATGATTGGCGAAAACACGAATGATGAAGTTTTCGCGCAAACGGATGTCATTAATACGCCCTGCTTCTTCCATGGGTAACAATGGATAGTGCTTCTTTAACTGGCCAGCAAACACACCCATGGCTGGTTCAGTCTCTGGCATGCCGTTTTCATTGTAAACCTTAACCCTGAAAACACCACAACTGGGAGATTTTTGCATAAAGATGTAACCACACAAATCACCTAACTTGGGGACATAATCATCGGCCAGTTGATGCAATTGCTCAGTGAAGTCCTGAGACTGATCAGTGACATTTTTGACTCTGATTTGATCGTTCTCATTGACCAACCTGATGGGTTCGCGTGGAACGCCCATACCGATCTCAACTTCTGGGCAAATTGGTTGAAAATCAAACCATTCACTCAACACTTCACTACAAAATGGTGAGTTTTTGTGAGAACCGTTAAACCTCACTGACTGTCCCAACAAACAAGAACTGATGCCTACTTTAATTTTTTCCATGATTCAAATTATCAACAAAATAGTGATGATATTTTAACAACTGTCAATTTGATGTAGAATTTGGGGAATAATTAAAGCATTGGATTTGTCACTTCCGTTGGAGAGCTGGTGATTGGCTCGACTGGCGCTCTTGGTTGGTGAGCGAAGCGAATCAGAAAGAGCAAGCCCAAAGTTATAAGTCATGCTCGCCGTGGTCGCTTTCAAATTTGTCGGGAACAAATTTGAATGAAGCCCCAAGAGCATTCCTTAGTTAATGCGAATATTCTTAAGTAAGTACCAACGTAAATTTTTATATTTAAAGGCGTGTCTAATAAACTCAGGCATTGTCATAATATTGAGTAAGAGTAAAACAAAACAGTTAGCTCTTTTTTACCTGTTTATTCAGTCAACATGAGTTACTTAAGACTTTTACCAAAAACTATTTTATTTACCACATTTTCAGTAGACAGATATACATTAACGGATACAATCAAGGGCCTTTTGTTTTTAAATGGATAGCTCAACGATTACTGCTTGCAAGAGCCTTATATAAAGAGCCAAGAGTTCTTGTGCTTGATGAGGCTACATCTAATTTGAACACTGAGATTGAGGATCAGATCCTACAAAATATTAGAAACTTAAATATAACTGCAATTATTGTTTCGCACAGATCATCAATATCGGAATTTTCAGATAAAGTTTATGACTTTGAGAAGAAGATGTTTGTTAATGAATTAAATGAGACCTTCAAATGAATAATTTTGAGAAAAACAAGAAAACAAATAAGCATGTATTTTTGCTGTTTATATTGACCATTACATTGATTATAGTTTACGCACTCTACAACCACGATAATACGAAAAGTGCTTACAGAAATAATAAAACACAAACCAAAGAAAATAGAATTGAAGCTGAAAATCCAAGCAAAAAAATAATTCAAAAAGACCAACATGAGGATGAAGTTTTTTCATCAGAAAACTATGATTCGATAGCAATCAATATAGACGATGAATACAACGAAAGGTTTGAGAATGTATTTCCCATCGTACCATTGGATAAGCTAGAAAATGAGTTTGCGGACCGAGAAGAGCTAGAAATGTATGTTAGTTCAATTTTAAGTGATATTGAGGCTCACACTATAGAAGCTATAGAAATCGCTGACCTTTGTCATAATAAAAATAATGTGCTTTCCAGAGCCGGCGATAATGAGAAGCTAAAATTATACTATCAAGTCTTATTTGAAAACTGCAGCAAAGTAACCTGGGAAAATGATATTTTTTTTATAGTAGAGAAGATGGCATTCTCCGGGAATAAATTCGAGCAACTTAACTATTTAAACAATCTAAACAATGCTATAAACAGAAAAGTAATCAATCCATTGGCAAACCCATATGAATATATTGAAAAAAGAGATACAGCGATAGGTTGGTTGAATAATTTAGCTTCCAAAGGGGTGGTGGCAGCCTATGAAAATCTGGCTAGTCTTTACATGTCGGGGCACAATGTTAAGAGAGACAATGTTCTGGCATACTACTACGCTTTAAAAGCGTCAGAAAATGCATTGGTAACCGACTATAGTGATTTTTACTTCAGTCGGTTGAAATCTAGAATGAGTAAGAGTGAGTTATCAAGGCTAGAAAGGATTTTAAGTCGATAAATAGCATATGAAATGATTTTTTTAAACATCTATGCAACAATTATAAGCCTTCTAGGAGTATTTTTTTATTTTACAAATGACTTCTCAGGTTCTCCTAGATCGGGAAGAATACTAACTGCATTGGTGCTTTTCTTCATTGTTTGTATATTTGCAGAGAAAATTGTGTCGCAACAGTATGCAGATGTTTTTTTAAGATTATTTTGCTGTTTGTCACTGTCTTTTGTAACTTTTGTATTAGTCTAAAGTTTATTGATAGTGGCACTTAGGTTCTCGTTTTAATCTGGCATTTTCGCTTGTAAGTCAGCTTCTTTATGGTATTTCATCCTTATCATGGTTCTCTCTTTGGAGGAAAGGTTACAAATCGCCCAAGCTATATTTGCAACTTCTCAATCAGCTGTAAGTCGTCAAAACCATTTGAACCAAAGGTTGCTTAATTTAAGAGACACTTTGGTTTATTTTATTTAAGTGGGTTTTGCCATTGACTGAGTTTTATCGATCTTGTGATTGACTCGCAACCACTTATGTGAATTTACATCAACTTTTGGCAATGACAGGGTTCATTATTTTTTTAATTTTTTCTGCTTATTATTACTTAGCTTTGCCTTGTTTTTTTACGTACAACTTTGCTTTGGTTCCGTTTTTTTCCTTTGCCCAAAGGTTTACGCCTGCCTTTACTTCGTTTTGCTTTGACTTTGCCACCCTTGCGTACAACGTCTTGAGGTGATTCAATGCCGTCTCCAACACGTTTAATTTCACTTTTGCGTCCACACAAACGCGCTTGCCATAAAATGTCCATGATTTCTTTTGGCATGTCAGCAGGCAAGTCAACCGTGGTTACATCATCATAAATGTCAATTTGGCCCACATATTCTCGGTTTAACTCTGCCTCATTACAAATCATTCCAACCACATGAGTGGGCTTCACTCGGTGGTTCCTGCCAGCATTCAGAACGAACCTTTCCATTTCAATCTCTGGATGCTCAAACAAAGCCACCGGATTGGGGTTAATAAATTCACTTTTTCTGACGGATCTCTGGTTATCATATTGATCACCGTGGCTTTTATGCTCATCTTGAATCCGAGCATGTTTTTCACCTTTAGACTCAGTGAGAAACAAACCTTTATCACCATGATTCATATAAGCCAATGCAGCGGCAATTCTTGAGGTCTCAAATTCAGTTTCCTGTTTTAATTCCTCTACTAAATTTTGATACAAAGATAAATCTTTGGCTGCCATGGTTTCAATGATTTGGTTTTTAAAACGCAACATGCGATTATCATTAATATCAGCAATGGTTGGAATGTTCATCGGTTTGATGGGTTGATTGGTGGCTCTTTCAATCATCCTTAGCATCCGCTGTTCACGTTTGGTGATGAATAAAATGGCTTCACCTGAACGGCCTGCGCGGCCAGTTCGACCGATGCGATGAACATAAGATTCGGTATCATATGGAATGTCATAATTGATGACATGGCTGATTCTTTCCACATCTAGACCACGCGCAACAACATCAGTACCAATTAAAATATCAATCACACCCTTTTTCAATTTAGACACCAAGCGTTCTCTTTGTTTTTGTACCATGTCGCCATTCAGCGCTTCTGCAGAAAAACCTCGAGCTTGTAACTTTTCAGCCAATTCTTCGGTTGCCATCTTGGTACGAACAAAAATCAAAACACCATCAAATTCTTCAATTTCCAATACCCGGGTCAAAGCTTCTAACTTCTTAATGCCACTCACCATCCAAAAACGCTGGTTGATGTTTTTAGCGGTAGTGGTTTGTGTTTTAATCTTAATATCGACTGGGTTATTTAAATGATTAACCGCAACTTTTTTCACTTCTTTGGGCATGGTTGCCGAAAACAAAGCGATTTGACGTTCATTGGGCGTGTGACTCAATATCCAATCCACATCTTCAATGAAACCCATGCGCAACATTTCATCAGCCTCATCTAGCACCAACGTTTGCAAACCATCTAGCTTCAAAGTCTTACGGCGCATATGATCCATAACTCGGCCTGGCGTACCTACCACAACATGGACACCGCGCTTCAATTGCTTGAGTTGAATGGTATAACTTTGACCACCATAAATCGGCAAGACATGAAAATCAGCAATGTGTCTGGCATAGGCCTGAAATGCCTCTGCCACTTGAATCGCTAACTCACGAGTTGGGGTTAAGACCAAAACTTGAACTTGCTTTGCCTTTAAGTTAATGTTTGACAGTATGGGTAACGCAAATGCTGCTGTTTTTCCTGTTCCTGTTTGCGCCTGTCCAAGTACATCTTTTCCTGCAAGTATGGGTGGAATGCTGGCAGCCTGAATTGGAGACGGCTGCTCATAACCATTTTCCTCAACAGCTTTAAGAATATTTTTAGATAAGCCCAGTTCTTGGAATGTTGTTGGCAGATTTGATTCAGACATATGGTAGACGAAGCGCGAGCACAGGAAAAAAGTGTGCGGATTATATAGTATGCACCAGCAAATAACTTAAATATACTGATCTAATTCATCATTTATTCACCAAAGACAAATCATTGTCATATAACTTCATCAATTTAGCGTCCATCACTTTGTACCAAAGACCAGGTATATAGGCCAGAACAAACATACCCATATAGCCTGTTGGTAACTGCGGAGCATCTTCAAAATGACGCAAACTCTGATAATGCCTGGCTGGATTGGCGTGATGGTCTGAATGCCGCTGCAAATGAAATAACAATAAATTTGAAACCAGATGGTTAGAGTTCCATGAGTGTTTGGGTTGACACTTTTCATACTGACCATTTTCGAGTTTTTGTCGCAGCAGCCCATAATGTTCAATGTAGTTGGCGCTGGTTAATTGCCACCACACCAGTGGTGCATGAAGAATTAAAATCAACAAGGCTTGCCAACCAAAAAAATAAGTCATCAACGTGTAAATCACAACGGTCATTAAATATGAATGAAGGATTTGGTTATCGACAGAATACCAAGGCAAACCTATGCGCTCTAACCGAGCTTTCTCTATCCGCCAGGCTCGCTTTATTCCTCCTGGAAATTCACGCAATACAAAACAATATATGCTTTCACCCATTTTGGCGCTGGCTGTGTCTTCAGGAGTCGCCACATCCCGGTGGTGGCCCGCATTATGCTCTACATTGAAGTGGCCATAAGCGCCACTTGCTAACACCAGTTTCGCCAGATTTTTATCTAACCGACTTTTCTTATGGCCCAACTCATGACCCAAGTTAACCCCTAAACCACCAAAAACACCTAACGTTAAAAGTAATATGAGCTGCATCTGACCTTTCCCCCAAAAATTAAGCCATGACGAAGTGTAGTTTTCCCCTTAAAATCAAACAGAGGAGAACTCAAAATGAAACGCAAACGTTATACAGAAG
>JANQRW010000059.1 GCA_028284365.1 Marinicella sp. | reverse complement strand
AACCGCCATGCCCTCATTGTCTGCACGCGCCACGGTATTCAAAACTGGCTTCTTTATCTCCGATAAAACCGCCAATCTTTCATTACCTGCGCTGGTCGAGCCGATCATCGGCTCTCCTTCGTCAGCTCAAAACCTAGCTGGAGTAGCATTCATGATGAGTTGCCTCAATATAAAGAAGGTCGGCAGAGTGAAAACATTGGATAATTAACAAAACCGTTTAACCAAACTCAATGAGTTGTTTGTCCAGTAAGTCGTAGATGTGATCGAGTATTTGTACTTCCAAATCTGCTGGCGGATAATACGTGGCCATGAGTTGACAAACTTCAGCAAAGGGTTGTTCTGCCAGTAATGTGCTGACCAAAGAGTGCTCTGCTTGGTTGAGTGATTTAAATTCAGTTAAACGGTCTTGGTTCCGCCAGATCAACCAATCGGTTTCAACAGTTTCAATGGCATGGGGAATATCGACGTCCTGACCTGCAATGTGCATTTTCAAGGCCTGCCATATTTCAATGGTGTTGTATCGAGTGGTCATGATTCTCGCACTTGGGTGTAGCTTCATAATTAACCCAGGCCAACGATCAGGTGGCAAAGCAATTAAATCTTCCCGGTTGGCTGCTGTGGTGTCTTTGGCATCAAATGCAGCGAGTAACGTGCGTTCAAACAGGGCCAGTTCATGAATCAATGGGTGGTCTGAAAACGGCTCGTTAAGGCGCAGGTATTCGGGTAATTTGTCTGCAAAATGGCGCAGTGAAGTGTAATTTGAAGGGTTTTTTTGAATATAGCCCCTCACCATTTGTTCAAACCAATCATCACCCAAATAAATGCCCAGTACTTCATGGTCTGTTTCAATACACTCTCTCAAGCGAGAATGGTAGGCGTTGCTATAAATTTGTAGGCGAAAATCATTGCTGATTTCACCTTGTTTGACGATTTTTTGTTGAAAATTCTGCTCCTTATCACCGAGAATTTGCGCCAGAAATCGGTGTTGTAAGTCTTTAAGCATGGCCGTGTTGTGATTGGGTGTTGTTATCAAAGCTTATGCCTTTTTTGGTGGCTATTGCCTTGGCTTGGTTCATTTCAGCCAGTAACTCAGGAAATTCCGGGATGTTATCATCACGTTCAATCATCGTAGAAATGGCGCCAAACCGATCCAGTGCATGAGCGTATAATTCCCAAACGTCACTGCACACATCATGGTCATGGGTGTCGATGACATGAGTGCCGAAGTCACTGTGCCCTGCCAGATGAAATTGTTGTACTGAGTTTGGGTCAATGCCGTCAATAAAGGACTTGGCATTAAAACCATGATTCCGTGAGCTGACATAAATGTTATTGATGTCTAACAGCAAAGAACAACCCGATTCTCGGGTGATTTCATTGAGAAATTCCCATTCAGTCATCTCTGAGTCTTTATAGGTGAGGTAGCTTGAGACATTTTCTAACAAAATGGTTTGTTCCAAATAGTTTTGAACTTGCTTGATGCGGCTGACCAGGTGTGTGATGGTTTCATCATTGTATGGTAAGGGCAATAAGTCGTGGCTGTTGACCTGTTTGGCAGAAGTCCAGCACATGTGGTCAGATATCCATTGTGGTTTGACTCGTTTCATCAGTTTTTTTAACTGTTTGAGGTAATCCATGTTCAGTTTGTCGGTGCTGCCAATAGACATTGAGACACCGTGCATGACCAAAGGGTAACGCTCAATCATGGCATCAAGGTAATACATGGGTTTACCACCAGCCACCATGTAATTTTCAGAGAGGATTTCAAACCAGTCCACTTCAGGATTGTGGTTCAGTATGTACTCGTAGTGCTGAGTCCTTAAACCTAATCCAAAGCCCAGGAATTTTCGTTTCATTGCTTGCCTGTTTTTGTCATAATAAAAAAACAGCACTTGAGCCAGTTAAGTGCTGTTTTTATGGCTGAGGCGTGATTTGTTATCAGCCGTTTTTACCGCCAATATCGGTGCAGGACTTAGCTGGCATCATAACGAAGCCATGGCCTTTGCAGGAAGCGTGACCGGCACAGGCATTTTCTGCAGTTTTACAGTCATTATGGCCTTTACAAACATTGACCCCATAGCAATGCGAAAGATCAGTTGTATTGGCTTTTCCTTTCCATTCATCACTTACTGTACCGCCTATGTCTTGACATGATTTGGTCGGCATGGCCACAAAACCCTGGCCTTTGCAAGATGCGTGGCCGGCACAGGCGTTTTCTGCAGTTTTACAATCATTATGGCCTTTACAAACATTGACGTCATAACAGTGGATCAGGTCAGTCGTATTTTTAGCCATGGTGGCCCCTGAACTGTTATGAGTTGATGATTGGTTGTTACTACAGCCGGCCAATCCGGCAACTGCAAAGGCAACGGCCATTCCTGTATTTAATGCTTTTTTGTTGTTTTTCATCTCTTGTATTCCCGTATTTTGAATGAGTTAATCGATTCCCTAGATAAATCAGTCACAGGTTCCATTTGGACTCACAGCTATTGGCTGTTCTTGAAGAGACCTGTGGACCGCAAAGGAAATCACAACGAATGTGAATAATTTTTGTTGATGTACTTTTTTGCTGTTGTTTATCAGGGTATTGATACATTTAATAAGCAACCACCAAAGCAGTGTTTTTCACTTTACTGGTTGCTCCAGGAATTGGTGTTTCAGTTCACCGATAAATGATAATCAGCCCACCAGCATTCCAGCCATTGTCGCTGAGAATAAAGATGCCAGGGTGCCGCCGAGCAACGCTTTCAGGCCAAACTCTGAAAGCGTTTTTCTTTGTCCAGGAGCCAGTGATCCGATACCACCAACTTGAATGCCGATGGAAGCAAAATTTGCAAAACCACAGAGCATGTATGTAGCCATCAGAATAGATTTGTCGTACATCAAATGGATTTCCTGAGCGGTGTCTTTAAGGGTGGCGAGGTTTTCATAACCGACAAATTCGCTCGCAATAATCTTCACACCTAGTAATTGACCTAGTTTAGTGATGTCTTCGGTTGCGACACCGATCAACCACATCAATGGTGCAAATAAATGTCCCAGAATAAACTCTAAAGATAAAGATTGGTATGAAGTACTGGATGCAATCAGGGCATTGAAATTATTGCTTACGGGATCAAAATTATAATAGTTAGAGCCAATGCTCATAACGATCATGTAGAGCATGAATGTCACAGTGGTACCTAAAATACCAGCTTTCCAACGAGCCAGTTCGGGGCTTGCTTTTAACCAAACAAACGTTGCCACCACTGAACCTACAACCAGCCCAATCAGGGCCGTTGTGTTTAGTATTGAACCTAAAAAATTCAGCAAAAAATTAAGCAACGCAATGAAAGAGAAAAATACCAACAACATTGCCCCCACATTCATCGCCAGTTTAAGCCCTTCAGAAGTACCGTTGGTTAATGCATCGAGAAAGTTAGTACCTACTGATTCATTGGAAATTTCAATGTTTGATTCAATTTTTTCAGTCTGTGGATACAAGATTTTAGCCACCACAATGGCGCCGGGAGCTGCCATCACAGAAGCAGCCAGCAAATGTTTGGCGTAGAACAATTGTAAAGCTTTGTCTTCGCCGCCCAGAAAGCCCACATATGCAGCCAGCACCCCACCAGCCACTGTAGCCATACCACCAATCATAACCAGTAGAATTTCTGATTTGTTCATGGATTCAAGGTATTTTTTGATCATTAATGGTGCTTCAGTCTGGCCCAAGAAAATGTTCCCAGCCACTGACAGACTCTCTGCTCCAGAGATCTTTAAGGCTTTGGTCAATAACCAAGCCAAACCTTTGACAATTTTTTGGATGATACCCAAATAAAACAACACAGAGGTTAATGCGGAGAAGAAAATGATGGTAGGGAGAATCATCACCGCGAAGTTAATCAAGGGTGACTCTATTTCGCCAGTACCAAATGAACTGAACAGGAATCCTGTACCGGCTTTGGTGAAGTCCATGATGTTAATAAAAATGGAACCAACCCATTTGAAACCATTTTGTACCGAGTCGATGTATATCACCCCTATGGCCAATAACAATTGTATGGTTAAGCCAATCCCAACCACCTTCCAACTGATTCCTTTTCGATTGCTGCTGAAGACATAAGCGATGGCTATTAAGGTTATTAACCCAATACCACCTCTTATCAGTGACTCTAATGAAAAACCTGCTGAAGGAATGATTTCCATGTGCTACCCTTTTTTTATTGAAGCTTTGATTATAAAAGGAATGCCAAAAAATAACAGCTTGAAAATGCAGCAAATCGACTAACAGTGTCTGCTAATCAAATTGTTGTACTGAATTTTTAGTCAGGATCAAAATTTAATGGCATCATTGAGTTTGGTTGAGTTGTTTTTTGATTGGTAGCCATGCCACTGCAACTACTTGTGAATTAACTTTGTTTTTTTCGACATATGCGTCTAACTGAACTCTTATTTTATGCCCTGGAACCGTAATCGGCTGAGTATCGATCGTACCATTTTCAACGGGTAGAACGGTTAACAGATCAGGCACTTTTCCTGGTATGCGTGTGCCCGAAAACACCAAGTTATCACGCCATTGTTGGCGGTGTGCTAAAGCAGCTTGTTGGTTAAAAATGGGTCTTAGTTTTTCATACAATGTCTGACTTGTTTGTAGTTGTTTGTTAATGTTCGTTTTAGTGTTTTGATGCTTTGGGTAACTGTATCAGGGTCATTAATTTGCTTGGTATCTATGAGTTTCAGCCAAGCCAAAGCAGTGGTGAAATCTTGGGTTTTGATGAAGTTATTAACCAGTAAAATTTTGGCCTCCTCATTGCCATACTGGGCAGCTTTTTGAAACTGCTTGTTGGCGTATTCAATGTTTCCTTTTTTGTTGGCTTTTTGGCCTAAGCGTATTATTTTGGTATCTGGAGATAACATATTGCCCATGCGATCGAATGAAACGCTGGAGCGGGCATGACTGACTGACGTGATGATGAGCAGTGATAAAAGATAAGTCAACTTCATATGGCACCTGATGTTTGGGCTCGTTGTTATTAATTTAGCACACTTACAATAAACTTACAGTGTTTTTCGTAAGAATTGTTGAGAGCCATGAACACCCTTTGATTTAAAGGTTTCATGTGCTAATATATATTTTTTTATTGTTCAAACAGGGAGAGGTTTTGTGAAATTTAGATTGAGTCTATTGCTGTTCGCTTTGATTTGTTCAACTTCTTACTCAGCAGATTTTTTTAACAGTGTAGATGCGATAGGTGGGGCTTCACCGCCACCTGTTTATAAGGCTTTTTACGATATAACCATCAACTTTGATGAGCTACAAGACGGACCTGAAACATTAACTTTCAATTTGCCAAATGGGATCAACACAACCGTTAACTTAACAGATTTTGCAGCAAGACAAGGGTATCAATATTTCGATGAAGATGAAGACCCACCAGGAACACCACCTTTTTGGATACTGGATGGAACACCTCATGAAGAAATAGGCTATAAATGGGCTGGTTCAAATGATGATTATGATGTCTTAATAAGTGTACACAACGGCATATTGCATGGAATCATAACTGGGGATGAGTTTAGGTATGGTATTACTCGTACTTTAAGCGGAAGCTATAGAATGTACGAATTTAATTATGAGTTTTTCCCCCAAACTGACATTTTGGAACTGTCATCCTTAGAGATAGGTGATGAGGTAAATCAAGTTCATAATCAAGAAGAAACTTTTATGTCCCATATCAAATCATTTGATTTCAGTTCACGCCAAGTAAACCAAAACCGTGGTAATTCAAATGTAATTGACCTATTAATTGTATGGACAGAAGAAGCCAGAACAGAGGCTGGTGGTGACGTAAATGACCCAAATGATACTGCAGATATAGATGCTTTAATAGTGGCTGCAATAGATCATGCCAATACTTCTTTCTCAAACAGCAATATTAATACTTCAGTTACAAAGTTTCATACTGCAAAATACAATGGATTCGTCTATTCTGGACAGTTCTTTATTGACTTACGAAATCTGCGTGAAAACATTGCTATTCGAAACCTTAGAAATCAAGTTGGTGCAGACTCAGTAGTTGCGTTTATTGGAAATGATTTTAATCAATTTATAGCCTGTGGAACAGCTTATGTGCAAAGTTACCCAGGCTGTTCTGATCTGGAAAGCTTACCACAATGTGCAAATGGAACCGCTTTTAAAGAATTTTCATATGCTATAACCAGTGAATTTTGTTCAGTTTGGGATGATACTTTTACCCATGAATTAGGTCATAATATGGGCGCCAATCATGTAGATATCAGTAGTGGGTCTGACCCAGAGTTAACCAGCCCATGGATTCAAGCCGTCAAAGCTAACGGTTTTATTGATGCTTTTGGTCACAGGACAAGTGGATTTCAATCAATAATGTCTGTAAAAAGACCGACCACTGCAAGAAGACTCTATTTTTCAAATCCAAACATTCAAGTAAATGGAATGAATACAGGTGTCAATAGCACAAGACATAATGCTCGTGTAATAGACCAGTTAACCCCCGTGATGTCTAACTACGGCACCAGGCCAGACTTAATTTTTATAAATGGTTTTGAATGAAAAAAATTCTTTGCTTATTTTTAATATCCATCAATTATTGCGTTGCTGGAGTTGCTGATCTTTCGATAGAGCTTGAGTTTAATACCACTGACGGAATAGTGGTTGAGCAGCAGGGAGAATTTATTGCGCGTATAACTAACAACGGACCTGATCCTGCAGGTATTAATTCAACACTCCAGTACCCCATTTCATTTTCATCTGGTATCATTCAGTCTGAACCTTCATTGGGTCTACCGCTCGAGTTTGCTCCAAGCCCCAACAATAATAATAACATTTGTTTTTTCACCACTGTAATAGGGGATCCACCACCTGGTGGAAACCTGTCATTCGTTTTTATATTTAACATTCCATCTTTGGCCGTTAATGAAACTATAGAATGTTTAGGCATTTACTCTGCTTCTTTTCAATCAGGCACTAGAGAAGTAAATTGGGAAATCCTAAATTCTTTTGATATTGACCCTATTATTGAGAACAACACACAGCTTGTGATATTTGGTATTCAACCGCGAAGTGTTTCAGTGAATAACCCGCTTTTGCTTTCAACTTTAATTCTTTTGATGTTGCTGGTAGGGCGTAAATCGCTGAGGTTATAAAGCAGAAGAGACCTCTGCATAAGTCGTGAATCAAGCAAAAGAGCCTAAAAGCCCAAATTTCGGCGTCAGAAAACTTAGCAATAGCTTACGGCTTTTACGGTTTTTATGCATTGGCTTCTTGCTTACAGCAAACCGCCAAAACAACAAACCTGGCTTATTACTTGCGTTTCCTTCCTTGAACTTTGGACTTTTAGTTCTTTTTTGCAATGACCCAGACTTATGCAGAGGTCTCTATAAAACAAACGAACATATATTTTGAGGAATGATCCTGGGACTTCGACCTTTGATCTGTTGAGGATTCTATCTCCCCCACCCATGGAGTCGTCTTGGCTTTCAGCCAAACCGCCAATCTTTCATTACCCGTACGCATAACGGTGCTCCGGCAAGGCTTCTTACCTACAGGTAAATCGCCATACTTCCTGCCTATACTGATCGAATTGATCGCCAGTTCTCCTGAGACCTTTGGATTTTCTTGCTCAGTCATGGAACTAAGTTATTGTGCGAGGAGGATTGTGTTTTTGGGTGTTTCGCCTTGCCAATAAACCAAATCAGCTATTTCGCTGGTGTCCCACAAGATCAATTCTGCATCTTTGCCGATTTCGATGCTGCCTTTATCACCGTCAATACCCAAGGCCTTGGCGGCATTGAGGGTTACGCCCAACAGGGCTTCTTCCACAGTCAGGCCAAATTGGGTACAGCCCATATGCAGGCATTGTAAAAGGTTGGTGGTTGGAGCAGTTCCGGGGTTGCAGTCAGTGGCTATGGCCATGTTCACACCGTGTTTACGAAAAGCATCAATCGGTGGTTTTTGGGTTTCTTGCAAAGCATAATAAGCATAAGGCAGTAAAGTGGCCACCGTATCAGATTGGGCCATTTTCTTAATGCTGTTAACGGAGGTGTATTCAACATGATCTGCGGATAAACCGCCGTATTCAGCAACCAAGCCAGCACCACTTAAGTCCGATAGCTGGTCAGCATGAAGTTTAACCGGCAAACCCCAGCGAGCAGCGGCATCAAATATCTGTTTGGTTTCAGGATAAGTAAAACCAATGCCCTCACAAAAAGCATCAACGGCATCAGCCAATTTGTTTTTGGCCACATGTGGAATGATTTCCTGGCAGATTAAACTGACATAAGCAGCACGGTTATCTTGATATTCAGGTGGAATGGCATGTGCAGCGAGCAAGGTTGTTTTGACCGTCATTTTCATTTTTTCACCAGCAACCTTGGCAGCTTTGAGCATTTTCAGTTCGCTTTCAACGTTTAAACCGTAACCTGATTTGATTTCAACCGTGAGCACCCCTTGTGATTTCAAATGAGCCAATCTTTGGCATGCCGATTCAACCAACGCATCAAGGCTTGCGATGCGGGTGGCTTGAACGGTAGATAAAATGCCGCCCCCAGCCTGCGCAATCTCTTGGTAACTGGCACCAGCTAATCGCATGGCAAATTCGTTGGCCCTTGAACCAGCAAAAACCAAATGGGTGTGGCAATCAATCAGAGCTGGTGTGAGTACCTTACCATTGGCATCAATGCTTTGTTTGGGCTTAAATGCATGGCATTGATCTGAGTTACCGATCCAGATGATTTTACCAGCATCACAGGCAACAGCACCATTCTCGATCAAACCATATTTAACGCCCATATTAGCACAGGACATCAGTTGTGCATGATGAACCAGTAAATCGCATTCTTTTTTCATTGTTTTTGCATGGGCTTTCGCCTACAGTTTCTTCAGTTTATTATCCAAAAATAAATACTTGATGAACAGTTATTTTTTACAAAGCGCCTTATTGTCAACTGGTTGGCAATTAAACGTACGTGTTACGGTTGAAGGTGGTGTATTTCAGAGCATTGAACCCAATGCCAAAAAACAAGCGGGTGACCAGGACCTGAAACATGTCATACCAGCACTGCCAAACGTCCACTCTCACGTATTCCAGCGTGCAATGGCAGGCCTTTCCGAATATAAAGGCAGTGGTCAAGACAGCTTTTGGTCGTGGCGTGATTTGATGTACCGATTAGCTAATGAGCTTGATGCTGAAAGCTTGTATCAAGTTGCCAGAGATTGTTACGCTGAAATGCGACAAGCGGGTTATGCATCAGTTTGTGAATTTCATTACGTTCATCGCAACAAGGACAACCCTGATGATTTCTCAACGTATTCGGAAGTTATTCTCAAGGCCGCTGCTGATGTTGGTTTGCCGATTACTTTTTTGCCAGTTTTGTATGCTTTTGCAGGCGTGGGAGAATTGCCCTTAAACCCTGAACAAAAACGCTTTGAGTTGTCGGTTGATGAATATGTTGAATTGTTTCAGCATTTGCAAGGGAAACTATCAAAGAAACAACAATTAGGCATATGTTTTCATTCTATTCGCGCAGTCAGTAAAGATCAGATGCAAGCAGTGCTTGATGTGCTGCCCAGTGATGTGCCAGTACATATTCACATTGCGGAACAACAAGCAGAAATAGACCAAGCGATTGAGCAATTAGGAAAAAGGCCGGTGGCTTGGTTGTTTGATAATTTCGATGTCAATGAACATTGGTCGTTGGTGCATGCCACACATTTGGATGACACAGAAGTTAAGTTAATCGCTGAATCAGGAGCGGTGGTTGTGATTTGTCCTTTAACCGAAGCTAATTTAGGTGATGGCATATTTCCGATGCCCGAGTTTAAGGCTTTGAATGGTAACTGGGCGATAGGTTCTGACAGTCACATCGAAATCAAGCCACAGCAAGAGCTAAAAATGCTCGAGTATTCGCAGCGTTTGCGGTATCAACAACGCAACATTTGTTGTGATGTATCACAACCCCATGTGGGAACATGGATGTGGTTGCAGGCTTTGTTTGGTGGTCAACAAGCCAGTGGGCTTGGAGGCATTGAAATCAGAAAGGGAGGTTATGCTCAAGTGCTTGAACTGTATTCAAATGATGTCAGTAAACAGGCAGAAGAGGTCTTGGATGATTGGATTTTTTCTGACCGAACCACTGCCGTTGCTAAAACTTTGTGATAAAAACATGGTTGTTTTTCAGGTTGATAATCTGAGTTTGTGTTGTTCAACATCTGATAGAATGGCACTGACATGACCACAAGTAATCACATACCAGAGAGCATTATTTTGGTCGGCCCTATGGGTGCCGGCAAAACTACTGTGGGTAAACAAATGGCACAGAAACTGGGAAAAACTTTTGTGGATGTCGATCAAGAGTTAGAAAAGCGCACTGGTGTGTCAATTAACCTGATCTTTGAAATTGAAAAAGAAGCTGGTTTTCGTGCCAGGGAAACTGCCATGCTGGCTGAATTGATGGCGCGAAGAAATGCGATAATAGCCACTGGTGGTGGTATTGTTGTGACTCCGGAAAACCGAGAAATCCTTAAAAGCACTGATAATTTAGTGGTGTACCTAAAAACCGAAGTAAAACACCAGCTCAAGCGTCTTAAGAGAGATAAACAACGGCCTTTGTTGCGGGGTACAGGACGCCGCGAAAGGTTGCTGAATTTGGCTCGCATCAGAAATCCCTTATATGATGAAGTGGCCGATATCGTTTTTGCCAGTGGCCGGACCAGTTCATATGGAATGGCCAAAAAGATTGTGGCTCACTTGTGCAAAGAACCTAAAAAAACAACCAAACGAAACCCATGAACACATTTAAACAGGTCAATATTTCTCTGCCTGATAACACATACCCAATCATCATTGACCTCCAGGCATTTAATTTAAGCGGTCTAGAACAGGAGTTAACCAAACGCAAGATCATGGTGGTGAGTAACACCACGGTGGCACCCTTGTACTTAGATCACATTGTTGATTTATTTCCAGAGAACAAAGTATTCACTTGTGTGTTGGAAGATGGTGAAGTTCATAAAAACGTCAGAAGTTGGCAACGCATTCTAGATGCTTTGGCTGAACATCAGTTCAATCGCTCTGATTTGTTAATTTCTCTAGGCGGCGGCGTGATTTGTGACATGACAGGTTTTGCTGCAGCCAGTTGGATGAGAGGGATTGATTTTATCCAGATTCCAACAACTTTGTTATCACAAATCGATGCATCAGTTGGTGGAAAAACTGGCATTAATCACTCCAAAGGAAAAAATTTAATTGGGGCATTTCATCAACCCAAAGCAGTCATCGTAAATATAAAAACACTGAATACATTGCCAGAAAGAGAGTTTAATGCAGGTATTGGCGAGGCCATTAAATATGGTGGTATTGATCAACCTGACTTTTTTTACTGGTTATCTAGCCATGTCGACTCAATTAAAAATCGTGATGCGGATGTTTTACAAAATCTCATTGCTAAATGTTGTGAGTTCAAAGCTGAGATTGTGGAACAAGATGAAAAAGAACAAGGTAAACGGGCTTTGTTGAACTTGGGCCACACCTTTGGTCACGCCATTGAAATTGCGACTCACTATCATTATTTACATGGTGAAGCTGTGGCTTTAGGGATGGTCATGGCAGCAGAGTTATCGGCTCAATTAGGGCATTGTGACGTTGGTATACGAAAAATGCTGGAAAACTTGTTGCAAGCCTTTGATTTGCCAATTAAGCTGGATGTCAATGTATCCAGTGATGAGTTATTGCAGTTGATGAAAGCAGATAAGAAAGTTGTGAACGATCAGCACCGTTTGATTTTGATGCGAGGTCTTGGTGCTGCATTTATTGCAGAAGGCGTCAAAGATTCAGAGATACTGATTACATTACAATCTTGCTTAACCCACACCTAAGAGCATCATGAAAACAAAGTACGCAACATATCATTTGAGTTTGAGAGAATTGGCAGTGTTGTTGTTTGTGTCAGGTTTTTCGGTTGCTCAAGATGGCCTTGATGAAGAAAACCTGCCACTGCCAGAAACGGAAATAGTTTGTTTTGCAGCTAAAAAACAGTGGGTTTGTGCGCCAGCTGATGAACAAGAAAAAGCACAGGAAAAAGCCTTACAACTGGTAAGAAAAGAGTCGCCCTCAGGGACAAATGCGGTGATTGATGGTCAGGTTGAAATCAAAACCATGGATTTTAATAACAACATTATCGAGTCAAGTGTTGATGAACCTGCCACGACCAAAGGGCAGAATCAGACAAACATCAATGAACAAGTCAAAGATTCCATGCCGCAAAATCCTGACACAAGGGCAGAAAAAGAGTATGAAAAAGATTCTAAAAAGGGTGATTCGGGGGTATTTCCAGCAACGATCACTGAACCAACAGTTGTAAGTTCAGAACCACAATTAGCAGCCGTTAATCCGGAGAGCAATTTTAATAACTGGCAAAATAACCATGCTGAAAAGTGGTCGTTTCAGGTGGTAGGTACGTCCAGTGGCCATCAATTGGATCAATTTGTCAGTGATAATGGGCTGCAAGATTTACCTCACACCATAGTTAAAACCCAAGTCAATGGTGCTGACTGGTGGATTGTTTTGGTTGGTCTTTTTGATAATCGAGAACAGGCTTTGGCACAACGGAGTCAATTACCACCATCATTGGCGGCCAGGGCATGGGTGCGCCAAATCAAAACCATCTCTGGACTGGCAGAATAAACGTTGATTTGCTGTTATTTTATTTGTGCTTTATTCTGGGCATTTGGGTCAATTAAGGGATTTTAAAACCAGGATGTATCATGAAAACCAGCATATTATTGGCTGTTTTATTATTTGTTGTTGCGACCACTGGATTGTCTGAAGAAGTAACTTGGTCACTTGAGGATTCGCGAAATATCAGTTATGAATTTCCACAGCAGGCCATTGAGAATAAACAAATTACGGTGTTGTTTTTCTGGGCAACGTGGTGCCCATACTGCCAACAGCTGATGCCACACATACAAAGTGCACTGTATCAATATGAAGAACCATTGAACTTAAAGGTGTATGCTTTAAATATTAATGAGGACGATGATCCACAAGCTTATCTGCGGAGTAAAGGTTTAAATTTCACTTTGTTTCCTAAAGCAGAAGCAGTTGCGGAAAAATATAGAATCTATGGCACCCCTGGTGTATTGATTTTTGATCAAGCTGGGAAGTTGGTGTTCGATTTGAGAACCGTACAAGCCAATCATTTAGTCAAACAAAAAGCATCCCACGGTGCTAAGTCGGTGCGTTTAGCACCTTATTGGTCGGCTCAAATCAGGAAGGCATTGCAAGCATTGTTGTAAAGCGCCTAGAATTGACATATGAATAGATTTGTAACGGAAAAGACTGTCTTGTTGGTGATTGATGTGCAAGGTCGTTTGGCAGAGATGATGCACGATAAGGAAGATTTGTTTAAGCATCTGGAGATCATGATCAAAGCCGCATCGGTGTTGAATATTCCTATTCATTGGTTTGAGCAATACCCAAAGGGTCTGGGCGAGACCAAAGAGGCCATTAAGGTTTTGTTGGATGATGCCAGTTATTTTGAGAAAATAACATTCAGTTCCTGTGGTGCCGCTGGTTATATGGATACTTTGAAAAACAGTGGCAGAACTCAGTGCATCGTTACCGGTATCGAAACGCATGTTTGTGTTTACCAAACGGTACTGGACTTATTAAATAATGATTATCAGGTAAAACTCAATCAGCAAGCAGTATCATCGCGTTTGTTGAATAACAAAAAGTTGGCCTTAAACAACATGCAACTGGCAGGCGCTGAAGTCACCAGCACTGAAATGATTCTGTTTGAATTGATGCAAACGGCCAAACATCCAGTATTTAAGGCAATATCACAACTGCTCAAATAACAGATCATGAAACAATACTTTTGGCACTGACGTTTTAGGCTCGCGTTTGCTATTTTAAATACTTGTTCATTTTGGATAGGGCGGTGGTTGAAGCTTTTATCGGCATCCTGTTATTGTTATTGGTCATCAAGCTGTTATTTTGGTTGGTGGTTCTTGTGTTCAGCCCATTTATTTTGATACTGGGTTTACTGATATCAATTCCGTTGTTTATCTTTACCATGGTAGGCGGGGTGTTTTTGTTGGTACTTAAAGTGTTGTTGTTGCCGTTCTTATTGTTATTACTGCTGCCTTTTTGTTGGATTGCATCTTAAAAGTGGTAGCCGGGCATGATTGTTCATCATGCCCGATTTTGTGATTTATTGATCAATTTTGAATTCAATGGTTTGAGTGACGACAAATGACACTGCTTGGCCATCGACCACTTTGGGATGAAACTTCCACTTCTTAATGGCTTTTTTAGCCGCTGCATCGAAAACCCGCTTGGGTTGTGCATCTACCACACTGACGGCGCTGACACCACCAAATTCATTGATGGTGATTTGTAATCTAACCCAACCTTCAGTTTTTTTCATCAATTCGGTTGGCGGATATAATGGGGCAATGGCAGCTTTGATAGCACCAGATTGGTTATCGTTGACGTCACTCCACCCATTGCCTAAGCCAGGTAATTTAATGCCTGCTAACAAGTTAGGTTTATTTCTACTGATGCCATCTTTTGGTAAATTAATAGCTGGATTGTTATCTACTTTAACAGTAAGTGTAGGGGCAGCTGGTGGTTGGATGACTTCTTTGGGTTCTGGGATTTCTTTGGGTGGATCAGGTGTTTCAACAGGTTCATTAAAATCACGCAAAAATGAAAAATCAATATTAACATCACCACTTGACGGTGTGGCTTTTGATTGTTTGAGTAAACCCAGCATACCAATGAATAATGTAGCGGTGATTATGATGCCAACAAAGGCTGATACGGAATACCTTAAAGTTAAGGCCATGTGATTGCTCCTTTTTTATTAGTAGTAAGTAATGTGACTTCTGATTCAGGTGAATGGTTCAAAAATACTAAATTATTCGTAGAAAAGATTGTTCGATAATTTAAAAATTCCTGCTGGAATAGTTTTCAGTCTGAATACAAAATATAAGCTTTGTTACAATGATTCATTTTTGAATTAAGTTAATTTTGAGTCAGGTCATTCTTTTCAATAAACCTTATCAGGTATTGTCTCAGTTTACTGATACGGCAAATCGTCGGCACCTTGGAGATTTTATCGATGTGCCAGGTTATTATGCAGCTGGACGTTTGGACTATGATTCTGAAGGTTTGATACTGTTAACTGATAACGGCAGAATTCAACATCAAATTGCTGGTAGGAAAATCCATAAAACATATTTGATCCAAGTTGAAGGTCGGCCGCAAGCCAGTCAATTAAAGCAGCTCAGAACAGGCGTTACCGTAAAAGACTATGTGGCGAAAGCATTGCGAGTTGATTTGTTGGCTAAAAAACCGGCTTGGGTTTGGAAACGAAGCCCACCCATCAGAGTGCGACAAAGCGTCCCAACCAGTTGGTTATTCATCACCATAAACCAAGGAAAAAATCGTCAGGTACGACGTATGAGTGCGGCTGTTGGCTTGCCGGTTTTGCGTTTGATTCGTTGCCAAATCGGCGCATTCGAATTAAATCAGTTGGCAGTGGGTGAATACAAATTTGAAAAATATTCAAGGCAAGAGTAACATTTTGTACCAAAGTACGTTATTTGTACAAATCAAACGAACAGAGGATAATCATGAAGTACGTATTAATTGTTTTATTGGCCATCACCATTACCGCGAATGCGGGTGTTTTCGGCAGTGAGAAAGTGGCTGCCGGTACCAAATCCCCAGAAAAGGATTATGACTCAGTCAATGGCAGTATTACTGTCGGCGATAAAGCGCATGTGGATAATTTAGATACAGTAAATGGTTCAATAAGAGTGGGTGAAAATGCCATTGTAGGCAAAGCAGAAACCGTTAATGGCAGCATCCGTTTCAAAGATGGTGTGGTTGCAGATCATGCAGAAACAGTCAATGGTTCTATTGATTTGGGCTCCAGCTGCTTAATCAAGGGCCATGCAGAAACCGTTAATGGTTCAGTCACAGCCGGTATGGGCTGTGTCTTGGAAAGTGGTATTGAAACAGTCAATGGTAAAATCACCGCTATTGGTACTGAAGTAGATGGCAAAATTGAAACGGTAAACGGTAACATCAAATTAGATGAAGGCACTGTAGTCAGTGGTGATGTCATTATTGAAAAATCCACTGGTTGGTTCAACAGCAACAAAAAAGTACCTCAAGTTTATATTGGTAAGAATGTGGTGGTTAAAGGTGATTTAATCTTTAAGAAGAAGGTTAAATTATTCGTTGCAGATTCAGCTAAAGTTGGTGAAATCATAGGTGATGACATCGTTGATATGTAAAAATATCATCAACCAGTTCAAGACTGGATTGATTTGAAACCATCAAGGCTTGCCATAAGTTGACAAGCCTTTTTTGTACCAAGGGATGAATCAGGTCAGGTGCTAAATCTTGTAAGGGTTTCAATACATAAGGTCGCTTTAAAATTTCACGCCTGGGAATTTGTACAAAGCCGTCATCAATAACCAGATCATCACAAAGCAACAAGTCTATGTCCAAGGTGCGATTTGAGTAACGTGGTTTAGAACGGTCTCGGCCATGGATGTTTTCAATTTGTTGGGTCCAAAATTTTAAGTCACTGGGCTTGAATGCCGTTTGAATTTTTGTCACAAGATTAAAAAAATCAGGCCCTTTAAAGCCAAAGGCAGCAGAGCGATATACCGGTGAAATTTCACAAAATGTAAATGAGTTTAAAAAATAATTCAAACAGGATTGGATGTTCTCGCGGCGATTGGTGTTGCTACCAATGCCTAAATAATAAACGTGCTGTTGTGATTGGCTCATGGCAGTGGCCAGACTGTTTTTAAATGTGCCACTGACATGATATAAAGTACAATTATGGTGGCCAATAGGTAAGCAAGCCACTGCTTTAAACCAACATTGCGCATGGCGATAAAGCCCAGTAAAATGTAGGCGACCACAGCAATTATTTTGACCAAAAGCCAATGAGAATTAAACGGTGAAAATCCACCCAGCCATGCCAGAGAAACTCCCGCAATCAATAAAAGTGTATCGACCACATGGGGCATGACTTTGCTGAGTTTATTGGTTTCCTGCTGTAAGAATTTTATCCGCCAATACCTCACTTGAAACAAAGCCACGCTGATGATGACCAATATGACATGCATTTGTTTTACAATAATATACATACAAAAAGACATTGGCAATGTGAGTGATGAATCGTATTGTAACAGCAAATAAAAGCATAAAAACAGCGGGTTTATTAGATTGAAAAAGATAGCAACCATAATTTTATTGCTGTTGCCATTTGAGCAGATGGCACAAACCACCAAAGTGTTAATAGTAGGTGACAGCTGGGCTGAACAACAATGGAATGATGGTATTCACAACCAAGTCTTTGCTGACAGTAATTATCCACAATTTATTGCATTAGGAAATGATGTGGCCATCAGTGGTTCAACTGCCAGCGATTGGGTCGTGCCCAGTGAGTTACAGAAGATCACCGATGCCCTCAATGCCAACCCAACCATTGATACCGTGCAACTGACTTTAGGCGGCAATGATTTTCTGGACCAGTGGAGTACAGCTGCTATGCCGATGGAAGTCACTGCTATCCAGAATCAAATCATCATCGACTTACAAATAGTGGTTGATCATATCCTGGCCCATGACATTGGTATGGAGATTGTGTTGAGTTTTTACGATTACCCAAATTTTGAGGACACCACAGGAGGTTTTACAGGGCTGATTTGTGCCAATCTTCACAACAGCCTAGGGAATCCTGCGCCACTGGAGTTGAATACGGTTGCGGTGTCATTTGAACAGGCTTTCGCGTCATCAGCATCAACCAACCCCAAAGTTTTTCATGTCAGCCATTTTGGTTTAATGCAAAATTATTTTGGCTTTGTCGATGCCGATCCGCCCATACAACCGGGAGAAATACTGCCGCCGGGCAATTTAGACTTACCCAGCCCTGTTCAATCAATGCGAATCAATGTTGGGTTTGTGATTGATTGTTTTCATTTAGGCGCAGAGGGTTATGATGTCTTGGTACAAAATACCTTTGATCAGTATTTCAGATTTCGCTTTGATACGATTCACAAATCACTTTTTGAGTAATAAACAAACAACCTCTGCAGCAACGCCCTCACCACGACCGGTAAAGCCGAGTTTTTCTGTGGTGGTGGCTTTGATGCTGATTTGATTGTTTGTGGTGTCCAGAATTTCAGCAAGGCGTGCCTGGATGGCGCTGGCGTGTGGTTTGATCTTAGGGGTTTCTGCTATGATGGTGCAATCGATGTTGCCAATTTCATAGCCTTGTTGTTGGATCAGCTGCTGGCAGCGCTTGAGGAAAAAAACGCTGTCACAATCTTTCCACTGTGGTTCTGAGGGGGGGAAATGCTGACCGATGTCTCCCAACGCACAGGCACCGAGCAAGGCATCGCAAATGGCATGGATCAAAACATCACCGTCTGAATGTGCCACAAAACCATGTTTATGAGGAATCTTAACATTGCCCAATGTGACAAAATTTCCAGGGCCAAAAGCATGTACATCAAAACCACTGCCAATTCGCATCAAATTCTCCCCTGTTGTTTAAGGATAAATTGGGCCAAGGCCAAGTCTTCAAATTCGGTGATTTTAATGTTACTTGATTTGCCCATGACCATCAACGGTTGTTGGCCTTGTGCTTCCAAGGCAGATGATTCATCGGTGATGCTGTCGGCTTCGAACAGGGTGAGTGCTTGCAGTAAGTCTTTGCGGCGAAACATTTGTGGCGTTAAGGCAGCGAATAAAGTATTTCGATTAATGGTTTTAGCGACAGTTTGTTTATTGTTTGACATTTTTACGGTGTCACTGAGTGGCTTGGCTAATAAACCACCTTGCTGTTTGAGCACACAAGTCTGGACCAGGTCATTGATCTCTTTTGGGCTGACACAAGGTCGTGCTGCATCATGTACCAAAATCCAGTTGTTGTTCTCAGGAGACAGTGACAACAGGCCGTTACGGACTGAGTCATGTCTGTCAATGCCACCAACACTGGTATGAATGGCGTGTTTAAAGCCGGTAAAATCAAACTTGGGCCAAAAAACATCATTGGGGTGTAAGACTACAGTGATATCGAAAACATCAATCTGGTTGAAGGCATTGATGGTGTGCCACAAGACCGGTTTGTCATCAATCAAGGCATATTGTTTGGGGATATTTTGTTGGCTATCACAGCTGCTTTGAAAACGACTGCCAATGCCGGCGGCGACTATGATGACATGAACCTGGTTGTTTGAATCAGTTACCATCTTGATCAGATTTGTTGATGACTTGGATGAAGGTTTCACCGTCCTTGATCATCCCTAATTCAGCGCGCGCCCGTTCTTCGATGGCATCCAGCCCTGTTTTTAAGCTGGCTACTTCGGCAGCTAATTGTTCATTGCGTTGTTTGAGTTTTTCTATTTCTGCTTGTTGGTTTTCAAGTAAGATTTGTTTTTCTCGCAATTCTTTTCTACCGCCATCGCCAAACTGCTGTTGGAACAAGGCCCAAAGAATCAGTATCGCCAATATGATATTCAACCACTTCAAGGGAATGTAAGACTCAAATTAAGTTGGTTCATATTGTAACATTTTGCTTTTATAATAGTTAAAAACATATGAGCGAGATCATGGCCTGATCTTTGGAATAGGCTGGAAGCTCTTTAAACACAAAAACATGGCAAAAAAATGATAAAAATACAGTCATTATCTAAGAATTATGGCGATTTCACTGCGGCTGAGGACATCAGTTTTGAAGTACAAGCGGGAGAAATATTTGGCTTATTAGGCCCCAACGGTGCTGGAAAATCCACCACCATCAACTGCATTTCAGGTTTGCTAAAGCCAACGGTTGGTGAAGTTTTCATCAACAATCATTCGGTTATGGGTGAGCCAATTCAGGCCAAAACTTCCTTGGGCTTGGTGCCACAGGATTTGGCCATTTACGAAGATTTAAATGCCCTAGAAAACTTAAATTTCTGGGGACAAGCCTACGGACTTTCGGGGGCTGAATTACAACAGCGCATCACTGAAGTTTTACAACAAGTCGGTTTGGAATCCAGAGCCAAGGATTTAGTCAGTACTTATTCAGGTGGCATGAAAAGGCGCCTTAATTTTGCTTGTGCCATATTGCACAAACCCCAGGCGTTGTTATTAGATGAGCCTACAGTGGGTGTTGACCCGCAATCAAGGGAACATTTACTGAACGCCGTTGAAGCATTGAAAACACAAGGTACAGCGGTGTTGTACACCACACACTACATGGAAGAAGCGGAGCGCTTGTGTGATCGTTTAGCCATCGTTGATCATGGAAAAATAATTGCCCAAGGCACAGTTGATGAATTACGCAGCCAGTTGGGTGAGAAAGACTTGATAACCTTACAGGGTGATTTTTCTCTAACAGATGAAGCTGTTATTGCAGAATTTGAACTGATTGAGTGGCAGGATAACAGCATTCGCTTTATGGCTGAAAATGCAGCAGCTCAGCTATCAGATATTTTGGCACGGTTTGAGGCCGATCAAGTTAAACAAACGGCTGTCCAGCAAGCAAACTTAGAAAGTCTGTTCATTAAGTTAACAGGCCGTGAGTTAAGAGACTGACCATGGCACGAAGTAAAATGTCTTTCACTGTCGCTAGCTTAAGAATCAAACGCGTTATAAGGGAACGCTGGGGTTTGATTTCTTGGTTGGCCATCCCAATGATTATTGTGTTTCTGATGAGTTTATTGGCGGGGACTGGCAGTGGCAAATTAACTGGCAGGCTCTTGGTTACGGACTTGGATGATTCGATGGTATCACAGTTTATCACTGGCGGTTTTGCACAAGGACCGTTGGCTGAAATTTTCACCACCAAACAAGTCTCACTTGATGAGGGAAAACGCTTAATGGATGCAGGTGAGGCAAGTGCCTGGATAACCATTGATAACGGTTTTGGTGAAGCATTTTTGAGTAATGAACCCACCGACTTAAAGCTGGTGAAAAACCCAGCTCAGCGTATTTTGCCACAATTGGTGGAAACCTCGATGCAACTGTTGGTTGATGCAGCAACCTACATTCAAATTGTGTTTGAAAAAGAATTTAATGTGCTTAAACCGATGCTGGAACAACAAAAGTTTAATGATGCTGATTTGGTGGCTTTAACTCTGGGCATCAAGCAACAAATTGAAAACTTGGAAGAAACCATATTCCCGCCTCAACTTAAAGTGGTTGAAAAAGCCGTCGAAGAAGTGGTTGAGGATGGTGATGGTATACCGCTGACATTTGGTTTGTTGATGTTTCCTGGGGCCATATTTATGGCCTTGATATTTGCTGGGAACTCATTAGCTATCGCAATCTGGGATGATGCCAAAAATGGTGTCATCCCAAGGTTATCAGCAGCGCCATCCGGGTTAAATGATTACTTCAATGGCCAGGTGTTTGGGGCGGTGGCAATCTTTACTTTGATTGTATCAGTGCTCGGCGTGCTTGGTGCTTGGTATTTTGCTTTGCCCTGGGCAAAAATGCCGGTGGTGATCCTCTGGTTGGTTTTTTCTGGTTTGGTTATTTATTTGTTGTTTGTGACTTTGGCGTTAATGATGCCAAGTATGAAAGTGGCGAATATCATTGTTAATGCCACCACATTTCCTCTGTTGATGTTGGGGGGGAGTTTTTTCCCAATGGAAAGCATGCCTGATTGGTTGGCAGCTATTGGTAATTTCTTGCCCAATGGTTTTTTGTTGACTGGTTTAAAGGATTGGTTGATTCGAGGAGAGGGGATGGTTGTTGCCATGACAGTGCCGCTGGTGCTTGGTCTGGCTATGTTGCTGGTGTTATGGTTGTTCGATCGGCAGTTAATTAAAAAATTGATCCACAAGGTTTGAGGAGTTACCAATGAAAAAAGTTTGGCTCATAGCTTATAAAGATTTCCTCTACACTTTGAAAGACAAAACGGTTTTGGTGTGGTTGTTTGTTATGCCTTTGGTGTTTTTTGCCTTTATTGGCACCACGACTCAGGGTTTTGGGGGTGGTTCCGGAACGGTTAGCACATTGGCCGTTTGGTATGAGGGCGATCAGGAAGATCCGGTTTTTAAACAAATCCGGCACCGACTCGAAGCTGAAGATTATGCTTTGCGTATTTTCAGTCCGGCGCAGCCATTGTACAAAGAGAAATGGTCATTTGATAACTATGACCGACAGCTATGGGTTCCCCAGAATTTGCAAGTACAAATGGCTGCTGGTGCTGAAATAGAAATGCAGTACGTCATTGATTCAGATGGCATGGGTGGTGATTACCACCAGTTCAAAATCAACAAAGCGATTTATCAAACATTGGGTGATTTATTGGTTTTGAAAAAAATCCAACCAGAAAATTGGCAAAACTTTGAATTTCAAGTGACCAATGAGATCCCCCGTCTCATTTCACTTGATGTGTCTGAAGCCGGGGAGCAGCGAGAAATACCTTCAGGTTTTAAACAAGCAGTGCCTGGAATTTTGGTTATGTTCATCATGATGATTGCTTTGACTAGTGGTGCTTTGGCCTTGTTTTTAGAACGTAAAACAGGGGTCTTAAAACGATTGTCAGCAGCTCCGATCAGTCGATCACAATTGATTTTTGGTAAGTGGGTTGGTAAGTGGATGTTGGCAACTTGTCAGTTGATATACGGCATGATTATGGGTGCATTGTTGTTTAAGATTCATTGGGGTGAGCATTGGCTCATGATATTTGTCTTATTATTCAGTTGGGCGGCCACGTGTGCTGGTTTTGCTGTTTTGATGGGTTCATTGGCTAAAAATGAAGGACAAGTTAATGGTATCCCGGTGATTGTCTCGATGTTTTTAGCAGCTTTGGGTGGTTGTTGGTGGCCGATTGAAGTTGCGCCTGAGTGGATGCAGAAACTGGCTGTATTTTTACCAACAGGTTGGGTGATGGATGCCTTACACAAACTTATGTATTTTGGTGGTGGCATACAAGATGTGATCAATCATCAGTTGGCGTTGTATACTTTGGCTGTTGTTGCATTGTATTTTGCGTTCACAAAATTTAACCATGAAGTGAAATAAATCTACTCAAGAATCAGTTATACTGTTTCATTTTAGAGTTTCAGGATTTTAATATGCGTTGGAAAGGCAACAGAAGAAGCACCCGAGTTGAAGACCGTCGTGGACGTGGTGGTGTGGTTAGAGGTGGTGCTAAATTATCTGGCGGTATGATTGTTTTGGCATTGATTTATGCTGTGGTTACAGGTCAAAACCCACTTTCTTTGTTGGGTGGTATGATGCAGCAAGGCGGAGGCGGCAGCCAGCAACAGGTCCAAATCCCAAAACAACAATCAGCAGCAGAACAAGAGCAAGCTGAGTTTTCATCCGTCATCTTTGCTTCAACTGAAGACATTTGGAATCAAATATTCAGTCGGTCAGGGCAAAAATATCAACCTCCATCAATGGTACTTTTTGATGGTCAGGTACAATCGCGTTGTGGGATCAACTCAGAAGCAGTGGGGCCTTTTTATTGTCCAGGCGACAGTAAGGTTTATTTATCACTGGGTTTTTTCAGACAGTTAGAGCGCATGGGAGCGCCAGGCGATTTTGCCCGCGCTTATGTCATTGGACATGAAGTGGGGCATCACATTCAAAATATTACTGGAACGGAGCGACAAGTCCGACAGTGGCAACAACAAGCACGTTCAAAAGTCGAAGTGAACCAATTGTCTGTGATGATGGAGTTGCAGGCTGATTGTTTAGCTGGGGTCTGGGCACATCATGCCAACCAACAGAAAAATATGTTGGAACCAGGGGATGTCGAAGAAGGTTTGCGTGCCGCTGCCTCGATTGGTGATGACACCATCCAGTCCCGTGCTGGTCGTCGAGTTAATGTAGAGGCCTTTACTCATGGCTCTTCAGAACAACGGGTTAAATGGCTTAAACGTGGTTTACAAACAGGTAATTATGATTCCTGTAATGTATTTTCAGAGGGTGCTTGATTAATCAGGTATTCCAAGTAAGAGTAATTGAACGGTAAGTTTTAATCAACTTGCCGTTTTTTTTAGTGGTAAGGTTGATTTTATGGGTATTAAAAAAATTTCCAGTGGTTCAGAGTTTGAACAACGCATTGCTTACTCAAGAGCAGTGGATGATGGGCACTATATTTTTGTTTCCGGCACAACCGGGTATGATTACAAAACCATGCAAATTTCCGACGATGTACATGTTCAGGCCGAGCAATGTTTTAAAAACATTGTAGCAGCACTGAATGAACTGGGCGCATCTATAGATGATGTGTTGCGGGTCAGGTACATTTTTCCTAAGCGTGAAGATTTTGAACCCTGTTGGCCAGTTATGCAAAAATACTTGGGTCAGATCATGCCGGCGGCGACACTGATCATTGCAGACTTACTGGATACTAAGATGAAACTGGAAATCGAAGTGATGGCCAAAAGTATCCATATTTGAGGAGTTCGTCACTTAATATTCTGTAATAGATCTTAAATTTATTTGAAGTCAGTGAACTGTGAACGTCAATCAAGTAAGTGTCATTTCTTGAGCTCATATTTTGCAAACACATCAGTTCGCGTTAAAATAGCCAGTTTTATTAAATCACGAGTATTAGTATGGGCAGAGCATTCCAAAATCGCAAAGAATCAATGGCGAAGACTTCAGATCAAAACGCCAAGGTTTACAGCAAGTTCAGTCGTGAAATCTATGTGTGTGCAAAAGCTGGAGGGCCTGATCCCGATGCCAATTTGGCTTTGCGAAGTTTATTGGATCGCGCTAAGAAAGCTCAAGTTCCGGCACATGTGATTAAAAATGCCATTGATAAATCACAAGGTGCTGGTGGTGAGGATTTTGCTGTTGCCAGATATGAAGGCTACGGTCCTGGTGGTTGTATGGTGATTGTGGATTGTTTAACTGATAACCCTAACCGCACTTTTGGTGATGTGCGTTTGTGTTTCACCAAGACAGACAGCAAAATTGGCACCCAAGGTACGGTGATGCATATGTTTGATCATGCCGCCATTTTGGTGTTTGTTGGTGAGGATGAAGATGCAGCTCTGGAAGTATTGATGGATGCGGATGTGGATGTCACCGATATTGAGTCAGAAGGAGGTAAACTAACCGTTTTTGCGCCGCACACGGAATATTTCAAAGCCAAACAAGCGTTACAAGATGCTTACCCTGATATTGACTTTGAAGTTGATGAAATTCAGTTTGTGCCACAAACCACCACACCCATTGCAGCTGATGACTTGCCGAATTTTGAGAAATTCATTGATATGCTGGATGAGCTGGATGACGTACAAAATGTTTTTCACAACGCTGAAATTTAAGTTTGGTAAGAAGTTGTCAAAGTTTTGAATCGTTGTAACAGATCATATGCCTGTGGGGATGCCTTCAGTTTTTGAATGATTTTGACAGGGTTCAGTCCTTCATTTAACAAATCATCGTTGCGTGTTTCTATGTATGTTCGGGTGATGGCTGCATTCCATTCAGGGTGAAACTGCAAACCCCAGATGTGTTGTTGGTATCTGAAAGCATGATTTTCATCCATTTCACAAAAACCCAGGCGAGTGGTTGAAGCTGGTAATTGTTTGACGTGTTGCAGATGTGAGACAAAAGTTGTTATGCTGCTGTGTTCACTCAAGTGGCTGAATAAAGCATCTTCTTTGGCAGCTTGATTTAAAATGAACTTGCTAGAACCCAGATTGCGGCCTTTGGGGTTGTAGTCAACTTCACCACCCAGTAGGTTTGCTAAAAGTTGGTGACCGAAACAAACCCCTAGGGTTGGTATGTTTTGTGGTAACACCACCTCGAGCCACTTTTGTGTTTGCAACAACCAATCATCTTTATCTGTTACCATGGCAGGTGAACCAGTTATGATGATGCCGGTTAAGTCCTCGGCTGCTATTTTTGCATCAGGTAAAGCTTGTTGGCGGTGCACATTCACCACTTGGGCAATCTGTGGTGAGATGCCCATACCCTGGATAAACCATTGGTCAAAAGTGCCATATTTTTGTTTGGCTGATGCAACTGGATCACCAGTTTGAATGATCAGAAACATGAGCTATTGGGAGTCAGGTGGCGCCAACCTGATGGCTTCTTCTAAAGAAGTTTTGCCGGCTTTTAGCAAGTGTGAGATTGAAATGCGTAAAGGCATCATGCCTTGTTGATAAGCCGCCGCCGCTAATTTTTCTGAAGGCACGTCATCGCGAATGAGTTTTCGGATGTCATTGTGAATAGGCATCATTTCAAACACGCCAGAACGACCATGGTAGCCGGTATTGCGGCATTCATCACAACCCACAGCTTCGAATAATTCTTTGGGTGGCGAAATATCAAATGGATGCACCATTGAGACCCAACGCTCAGCATCGACTTTGGTTGGTTTTTTACAATGCGGACACAACAAGCGAATCAGTCTTTGTGCCAACACACCAGCCAAGGTGCTTCGCAGCAGATAATCAGCCACACCTAAATCCAACAAACGGTTGATGCTGGATGGGGCATCGTTGGTGTGTAATGTTGAGAGTACCAGATGACCTGTCAGCGAAGCTTGTACAGCCATTTGTGCTGTTTCTAAATCACGAATCTCACCAATCATGATGATGTCTGGATCTTGGCGCATTAAAGTTCGAACACCATCAGCAAATTGTAGACCAATCTTAGGATTAACCTGCATTTGGTTCAAGACCGGATCAACCATTTCAATGGGATCTTCAACTGTTGAGACGTTAACATCAGGCGTGGCCAGGCGCTTCAAAGTCGAATACAAGGTGGTTGTTTTACCGGAACCAGTGGGACCAGTGACCAAGACAATACCATTGGGGCGGTTGATTAATTTTCGCCAGTTTTCAGCTTCACCCTCACTGAAGCCAAGATCTTCATAATTTACCACAACCGCATCGGGATCAAAGATTCGCATCACACATTTTTCACCAAAGGTGGTAGGCATGGTCGAAACCCGAAGCTCAATTTCACGATTACCTTTTGACAGTGTTTTAATCCGGCCATCTTGTGGGCGGCGCTTTTCCGCCACATCAATGCGTGAAAGGATTTTGATGCGGCTGGTAACAGCGGCCATAACAGCAGGAGGTAAGTCATAAACCTTAAGTAACTTGCCATCAACCCTAAATCTGATCAGGCAATTTTCACGCTTAGGTTCCAGGTGAATGTCACTGGCGCGTTGATCAAAAGCGTATTGTAAAAGCCAATCCACCAAGCCAATCACATGCTGGTCATCAGCATTGATGTCTTTTTTGGTACCGAGTTTGACCAACTGTTCTAGGTTTAAAATTGGGTCTGAGCTTTTGTTTTTATGCAGTCGTTTAGCACTTTGAACCTGCTTGTTGACCCCATAAAACTCAAACAACAAACGTTGGATGTCAATGGGATTAGCGTGCACACGCCTGATGGTTTGGCGATGAATTTTCTGGATGTCTGATAACCAACTGGTGTTTTTGGGATCGGCTACAGCAATCACTATTTCGTTGCTATCAACATTTACGGGAAGGATTTGATGTTGTTGTGCGTAGGCTTGAGAAATAACTTGTGTGACTTGATTGACGTTGATGTTGGTTGGATCGATTTTTAAGTAATCAAGCTTGTTTATTTTGGCAACCCACTGGGTCAAAAATTCCAAGGTGATTGGTTTGCCAGTTTTGTGGTTGGTGAGCTTGTTGTCTATGATCGAAATATAGGGGTGTACGGTAGCAGAAGAAATGGTGGATTTTTCTAACAGTTTGACAAATTCCTGTTGCGTGATGATTTTGGCCTCTAACCATTGTTTGGCAATGGTGGCCATGAATTTGTTCTTAATCGTGCTGGCTGTGGTCATTAAATAATCGGCCTATGTTTTCCTGAGTTAATATTGTAGCTGAAGTCCCTGCCAGATAACAATTATTCGCCAGCAGCATCAAAACATGCGAACAGTGTTGTTTGACTGCTTCGATGTCGTGACAGACCATCATCACACAGTGGTTTTGGCTGATCTGAGCAAACACTTCTAGAATATGCTGGCGATACACCAAATCCAGATGGTTCAATGGTTCATCCAGTAACAGAAAATCTGACTGTTGGGTGATACAGGTGGCGATTTCAACTTTACGGCGTTCTCCACCAGACAGTTTTAAAATTGATTTGTTGGCCAAGTGGTTGATGCGACAGGTTTGCATGGCAGTTTCGGTAATTTTTTCATCGTCCTGTTTTTTACTTTGCCAGGGATAGCGACCCATGCCAACTGCTTCACGAACCGAAAATGCCAGGCAAGGCTCTTGGTCTTGTAGCAAATAGCTGAAGGTTTGTGCTCTCAATTGTGAGGCCATGTGGTTCACATTTGTACCTTGGACTGTGATCGATCCATGAGACAGTGGGTGGTTAATACCTGCAATGGTTTGTAACAGGGTGCTTTTCCCCACCCCATTTTGACCAATAATGCCCCAAAACTCACCCTTATTAAACTCACCATTAAGGTTATTGAAAAGTATAGATTCACCCTGACTGATGGTTAAATTAGTCAATTGCAGCATTAAACTTTCCTGTTTAACCAAAGAAAGACTGGCACACCAATTAAAGCAGTAAAAATACCAACAGGTAACTGCAGTGGGCTCATTATGGTTCGGGCCAAGGTATCAGCAGCCAGCAGAAAGCATGCGCCAACCAAAAAGCACATGGGAATTAATTGTTGGTGCTGATAACCGGCCATCATGCGCACCAAATGCGGAATTATCAACCCCACAAAACCAATGGTGCCAGCTTGTGCCACCGCCATGGATGTCAATAAAGCTGTGATGATGAAAATCATCAGGTTAATTCGGTGGGTATTGACCCCTGATTTAAGCGCAAATAAATCACCTCTGGCCAATAAATCCAAAGCTCGGTGTTGTTTTAAAAGCAGCATCAGGCAAAGTGTAATTATTATTGGCATTAAAAAGTTAGGCTGTGCAAAACTCATATCACCCATCAACCAAAACATCATGGACTTAATCTGTTGTCCGGATGCCGTGGCCAAGACAAAACTGATGATGGCGGCGAAACCAAATGCCAATACCACACCATTTAATGTGATCTTTTCAGGCTTAATTCGTCCTTGATAACTCAGTCTTAGTAACAGCATGGTTGCACCTAAGCTGCCCATGAAGCCAAATAAAAATAAGGTGTTTTGAGCCAATGAGAGACCTGTTATTATAACCAATAGCTGAACGGTGGCTGCTCCACCTGAGACTCCTAAAAGGTAAGGGTCGGCCAAAGGGTTTTTAACCAGGTTTTGTATCAATAGCCCGGACAGGGCCAAGCTACCGCCAACTAAAATGGCATTGATGACCCTCGGTAACCGCAGCTCCCAGATGATTTCAAAGTGAGGAGAGCTTGGGTCAAACAGCGAAGCCGGTGGTGTCAACACTGAGCCAACCAACATTGCCAAAGCACATAAACAAAACAACAACAGGAGCCACAGCCACCAACGGCTCCATATGTTCGCAGCGGGCGGGTTCAAAGTGACTTATCGACTGATGCTCATGGAAACCACATCATTACGCATCACCGTGATGGTGGCATCGCCACGCATGTATTTTGAGGCAATGGTCAGCTGTTTGTCGTTGATTGATAGCAAACGACCAAAAATGGGCCTGCCACGTTTTGTTCTTACTTTGATGTTTTTACCCACAGCTTGTGACCAATTCTTGATGGTGACTTCATTGACGTTTTTGCCAATTGATCGTGTTATGGTTTTAAGTAACTCTTTGGGTTTGTTGGCTTCTGCTTCCAGGCGTTCTGCTTCTTTTTGCTTAGCCTCCATTTCTGCACGCAAGGTTTCCATATCCAGTTCAAGATAGTCAATTTCTACCAGTTCAATCTTTTGGTATTCGCTTTCGCCCAAGGCGGCTTCTATGTCAATTTGAGCATAGTAATCTTTTTGGCTCATTTCAGCCACTTCAAAGATGTATCTGGGTTCGCGCAAAGCAAATATGGCATTAAGCTCTATGTCTTCACCCAATGCCCTTTGGTATTGGTTGCTCAGGAAGGCAGGCATCTCTGCATTGGCAAAAACCCGCAAGTGTTTTTGAATTTCTTCAGCACTGTTTAAACGGTAGGCTGCGAACGAATCTTTATTGGCAACAGCACAAACATCATTTCTTTTTTTGTTGAAACCCTGGTCTGCTTGGTAGTAATAAAGCGTATCAATAACTGTGTCATTGAATGAAATTCTATCTATGTCACTGCTGCGTGTTAAGGTTCCAGACCAAGCGATAAACCAATTGTCCATGCTGTCAATGTTGATATTGAAATCGATGTGGTAGTCATCTACCAACGAATAACTTAACTCTAAGTTGAAGCTTGGAGCACTGGGGAAAATTTGTTGCCACTGGTTGTCGCTGAAACTTGGGCCAGCACCTTCTCCACAGCCGAATGCACCTAAATAATTAGCAGCCATAGGCCAATAGTTGGCTCTGTTGATGGCTGATTGTAAGTCGCCATTGCCTCCAGTAACTTGTGCATTTTGAAAGGTCATGGTTAAGTTTTGTGGAATGTGACTGATAAGTTCCGAAGAACCACTGAACAACAGTTTTTTCATGTCAGTATGAACTTCAATTGCACTGATGCTGATGGTTTGTTGGTAGCCTGTTGGTCGGAAGGTGAGGTTGTTGATGGTTAATTCACCATTGATGGCAGTGTCGACGCTTTGGTGTGACCACTCGCCCAGTTGCCCAAGATGAGCCAATAACCCTTCGGCAAAAAACTGACTGTTGTGTTTGATGCGCCAATAGGGCAAGCCAATCAGGGCTGCGATAACAACTAAAGTAATGATCTTATTGGTATTGTTCATAATTTATTTTCTCGTTACATTACCGGTTCAGCAAAACCAGCAAAAGCAGATATTATTATCGTTTGTATTTGCTTAGAAGACAAATCAACATTTGGAAAATTGCCAATTGCTTCATAATTATTATGAAAATCAGGGTGATTGGATGGCACCTCGGCATGCCCTTCTTTGAGTCGATAACTGGTTGAGTAACGGAAAGGCCAGATATCAAAGATAGGTAACTTTCTTGAAATGGTGGCGATGAAGCCACTGATGTTACTAAAAAAAGGTATTTGTTCTTTGGCCGCCACAACCCAGCTGTTGGTGTCTAGCATATCTGCCTTAATGTTTGTTGATAAGGCTTTGGCAAATTCCTTGCTGTGAATAACAAAACCTGACTCTGTATTGAGCACGTCCGAGCGTGGATCAAAATTATGTGAGCCAATCATGGAAATGTAATCATCAATCACAAAAGATTTGCTGTGCATCCCAAAACGGGTTTTCGCATTAACCGAATGAGGTGCAAAATGGGCTGCTACCATTCCAGGACGATCTTTGTATTCATATATTTGCATGCCCAGTTTTTTTAAGTAAAACCTTTTGTATTTATATGAAATTGCATACACATAATAGGCATCAGTAGAAGCCAGCGAATTGGTTGAAACCAAAAGCGCCAGGTCTGGGTTTTTTTTGCGTAATTTTTTCAAGGTTTTACGTGCATGACGGCTGAAGATCAAGTAAGGAGTTTGAATTAATATCTTGTGTTTGGCTTCAGAGAAAAAGGCATGAATCCGTTGTGTGAGTTGATCATTGGCTTTGCGTGCTGCTTTGTTAAATGGTTTGTCATGGGTGTCACTGAAGTACTCCACCTTCTCAACCTGGATGATGTGCGGGAAAAAGGTGTTTCTCACTTTGGCCTCATCATCGGCTTGACGTAATATGCGGTTGGCTTTTTCAGGCAAGGGGTGGTGCCAGTCAACGTTGGATCTTTCATTGTTTAGGATGCGCGCACTCACATCACGAAGGTGTTCTACAGGTACCACATGAGGGCTTTGCCAAAATTGCTCAAATGATGTGGTGATGTCATTGACCACAGGGCCTATGGCCAGTACATCTCGGTCTTTGTAATTGAAAGATTCATCCCAGTCGTAGTAGCGACTTTGGTAGTTACGTCCACCCACGATACCGTACTTGTTATCTACTATGAATGCTTTGTTATGCATGCGTTTGTTCAAACGGGCCATACAGCATGCCATGGCACTGAAAAACTCAAAAGCAGAGGTGTGGGCATCATGAAAAACGGGGTTGTAAAGTTTGAATTCCAGGTTTTGATGTAAAGTAGCGATGTCAGTCACTAACCAGGAATTTCCCATAGAAAATAATTGATCGATGATGACTTTGATTTTCACGCCGCGCTTGGCAGCAGCCAGCAGCTCTCTGATAACCAGGTGACCGGCTTCATCGTTAACCCATATAAAACTCTGTATTTCTATAGACTCCTGTGCTGCTCGAATTAAGTGCAATCTGGCTAACAAAGATTCTTCACCATGATCCAATAAAACCATGCTGTTTTTACCTAGTTTTGCTGCTTTTTGGTACTCAGCAGCAAAGGGTGAATCAATCGCACAGCGATTGGGTTTGGTTATTGCACAAGTGGTGGTGTTGTCTTTTTTTACCTCAATGACTTGTTCAACCCGTTTAATGGTTTCAGGTCTGATTTGGCAACCGCCAAACACAATAACAAGTAAATAAATTGTACACAGATTTCTCATCACAAGCTTAAGCCACTGATCCAATGTTGTTTAACCAAACTTTTTCAATGCCTTCGGTGCCAGCGACACTGCATGCAAAGCCTTTGATATGAGGTAAAGTTTGTATGTGAACGTTTTGTCCGTTGGTTGTGGTCATGGTTGCATCAGGTAAAACTGATCGACTTAAATAAGACCACAAGGTGCCACCATCTAATTTACACCAAGCTTCTTTGCGCGTCCACAACTTGTAAAACTGTCGTTGAACTTCAGTGTGGGAAAATGAACTGAGGTATTTGATTTCATCTTCATGAAAATGTCTTTTGGCCAGTTTTATCACATTTCTTTGGGGTTTGATCTTTTCGACATCAATGGCAACCTCAAACCCCTCAACAACGACATAAGCATACAGATTGGCGCTGTTGGAGTGTGAGAAGAACACAGGGCCTTTGACGTAAGGTTTGCCATAATCATTGACCAAAATATCAACAGTCATTGAAGTATTCATCGTGTTTTGTAACAACTGCTGTAAAATAGCATCCGATTGAGGCTTGGCCTCTTGTTTTTTATCATAAGGGTTGTTATACAGCCAAACACTGAGTTCTGAAGTCATTTAATATGTCCAATTCTCTGGAAAAAATCAAAAGCTCATTGCAACACAAAATCACTGCACAAATCAAACAAAAAGGTGCGATAAGTTTTGCTGAATTTATGCGAATGGTTTTATATGAACCGGGCTTGGGGTATTACAGTGCGGGTTTATTCAAGTTTGGTGTGGAAGGTGATTTTGTGACATCCTCTGAACTGGGTACCTTGTTTGCACAATGTCATGCCCGTTGTTTTGCTGAAATACTGCCTAATTTAACAAAACCAGTGGTTTTTGAGTTAGGTGCTGGCAGTGGTCGGTTTTGTGCAGATGTGTTGGTCGCACTTGCTGCAATGGAATGTTTGCCAGATGAGTATTGGATTTTAGAAGTCAGTGCTGATTTAAAGTTGACCCAACAAAATGCCATAAATGCTTTGCCCGAAGACTTGGCTAAGCGTGTGCGATGGCTGGATGCACCGCCCCATGACTCTTTTGAAGGCGTTGTATATGCCAATGAAGTTTTAGATGCATTGCCAGTTGAAGTCTTTCAATGTATCGAAAATAAATACCAGCGCTTGATGCTAACGGATGTTGGGGGCGAATTGACAGAAGAATGGCAGGATTTTTCGCCAGAGTTGTTGTCGCAACTTGAACAAAAAAAATTGAGTTTGCCCAATGGGTATCGCTCTGAATTTATTCCCAATTTAGCTGCTTGGATGGAGTCGATTACTGAGTGCTTAAGCAAAGGCATCGTCTTAATGGTTGATTATGGTTATGGCCGACCTGTTTATTATCACCCACAACGCAACAAGGGAACCTTGGTGTGCCACCGCAGGCATCAAGCCAATTTCAACCCATATCAAGATGTTGGTTTACAGGACATAACAGCATTTGTTGAGTTTACAACGGTGGCAGAATCAATGGAGGTGGTTGGCTTGGAAGTTTGTGGTTTTACCACCCAAGCCGATTTTTTGATTAACAGTGGTATTGATCAAAGTATTGATCCAAGTGGCGACTATCAAAGTTATTTTAAAAAAGTAACTGAAATGAAGAAACTGGTGATGCCTGAGGAAATGGGTGAAAAATTTAAAGTCATTGCTGCACAAAAGAATTTGTCCATTGAATTATCGGGGTTTAAAGTGAATCACTGGCAAACCTTATAAGTTCAGTAAGCTTGGATACCAAACCACACTTGAATTTGTTAAGATAGGACGCATTATCAGATTTACCTATCAATTGTCAGTTCAGTGTTAGATTCAACCAACCAATCACCCACGTTACCGGATATTGCCGCAGAAGAAAAAGCCTTAATTGGTGGCCAGCTCCAGTGGGTCGGTATGAGTGACATTGAAATGCCGCTCAATTTATCTGCTGATGCGCTTGTTCCAAGTGCAGTGGCGCGAGTAAGAGCAGAAGTTTCTTTGGACGATGAAGTCTCTAAAGGCATTCATATGTCACGTTTGTACCTGGCTTGTGATGATGTGTTCAGTCAACAAAATATTGACTATTCAGTGCTGACAGAATTAACCCAACAATTTTTACAATCACACCAGGGTTTAAGCAGCAACGCTTTGATTGAGGTCGAGTCGGAAGCTTTACTGCGCCGCCCTGCATTGGTGAGTGAATATGCAGGTTGGCGTTCATACCCGATTAAATTGACCGTGGTTCAATGTCATAAGACTGGCATCAGCCAATATTTAAGTTTCCAAGTAACCTATTCCAGTACTTGTCCTTGTTCGGCTGCTTTGGCTCGCCAGTTGATTCAGGAAAATTTCAAACAGAACTTTGATGCTGAGAATTTTGATTATCAAGCTGTGGTTGACTGGTTGGGCTCAGAACAAGGTATCAATGCCACTCCGCACAGTCAGCGCAGTTCAGCAGTGATTAAAGTCAAGTTAGACCAACAGCAACAACAAGTGCCGTTGCAAAAAATGATCGACTTGGTTGAGCAGGCATTACAAACGGCTGTTCAAGCTGCAGTGAAACGTGCTGATGAGCAGGCATTTGCCTTAAGAAATGGTCAAAACTTGATGTTTTGTGAAGATGCGGCGCGTCGAATTAAGCAAGCTTTAAGCAGGGAGAAGCTGGTACAACAGTTTCATTTGCGTGTCACCCATCATGAATCATTGCACCCGCATGATGCCACTGCTGAAGCTTATAGCGAATGAGCAACTTGTCAAAACTTGCTGTATTGAAAAAATTAAAAAAACACTTGATTTTTTAATTTTATACACACCTTGTCACATTGAAGTCATAAAACAAGAATTTACTGTATCTAATTAAAAAACAACATCTAATAAGTTTTGTAAATCATTGATGTTAATTGGTTTATTTGCTTTGGTTAAAAATTAACCAAAGCGTGTCTTGATTTGATGACACCGCCTTTTATGCTCCAATTTCCTTACTTGTACACAAAGTTATCCACAGCAATTGTGGATAACAAGTTCTGCTGGCTGGTTTGATCGGTATGCTTAATTAAGCAGCGTCTTAATAACGTTTAAGTGGTTTTGCTACTAGGCAAGAAGGCTTAAAGCGGATGGTGTGCTTGTTTGAGCGTACTGCCCAGCATGGTAGGGGTCGATGGGCCGAACAACTCATTGAGGTTAAGGATTTAGTTTATTCGAATAGTCACTAACCACTCTGGAGGAATAATTTTGTAGGTGTTAAGATAGATGACAAGACAAAATTGGGGGATAAGAATGATTCATATTGAAAACTTAAAAGTTAAGTTGTTTTTGGCTTTGGTGTTTTTGCTGTCAACCGATTATGCAGGAGCTCAACCAAGTTTTGGTATGGGTTTTAGCCCATCAACCATAGGACCAGGCACTTCAACAGAAGTCAGTTTTGTTATCAACAATCAATCCGGTGTTTTGGTCACTGATCTGAGCTTTAGTAACACTTTGCCATCGGGGATCAGTCTGGCTGAACCCGCCAATGCCAATACCACTTGTGACAGAGCGATACTGTCAGCGCCAGATGGTGGTTCTGCCATATCTTTCAGTGAAGGCACATTGGCTCCTTTTTCTTTTTGTACTGTAACTGTTAATGTGACTGTGACTGTGACTGGAAATCTTGACACTTCATATACAAATGTTTCGAGTGATCTAACATCAAGTGCAGGTAACAGTGGCAATGCCACAAGTACATTGGATGTTTTAGCCAGTCGTCCGATTTTAACCAAAACTTTTTCTCCCAATAAGTTTGGTTTTAGTGAGGCCTTCAGCACTTTAACTTTTACTGTTGATAATTCTTTGGTCGGAGTTAATGCTATTAATTTAAGTTTTACTGACCCTCTGCCTGAGGGGATGCGGGTGGCTGATGCCTCAAACCTGACAACAACTTGTTTGGGCACCGTTACGGCTGAACCTGGCAGCAGCAGCATCAGTTTTTTCAGTGGTTTTTTAATGCCTGGTGAAATGTGCACAATAACTGTAGATGTCATGGTCGAACCATTTGTGGGCCAAAAAATAAATGTAACTTCAGTTTTAAACAGTTCTAATGGTGGCAGTGGTTTCGCAACCGATGCTGTTGTGATGAATCAGATTAATGGTGAATTGCTGTTGGCTCAGCGTTTTCTTCCCGGTTTTACCAGTGCTGGAGGAACGGTTGATCTTGAGTTTTCAATCACTAATTTTAATCGCACTGACCAAGCAACAGCGATCAGTTTCACCAATGACTTGGATGCGACGCTATCTGGTATGGTTGCAACCAACCTACCTCTGAATGATGTTTGTGGAATGGGCTCGGTTGTTAATGGCAGTTCTGCAATCACTTTTTCAGGTGGTGTTTTGCCACCGGAGGGAAGTTGTGATTTTGTGGTAAGCCTACAAATTCCTGCCAATGCAACTGCAGGAACCTATCAGAACATCACATCAGCAGTTAGCTCAGCGGAGAGTTTTGGTGATCCATCAACAAGGCCTCTGACCGTTAGTTCAGCACCTTCGTTAAGTAAAACATTTTTAACTGGTACAATTGGTGCTGGTGATACCACCACCATGGAATTCACCATCTCCAACACCAGTACCACCAGCGCTGCAACTGACATTGCCTTTCAGGATAACATCTCAGGATTCCTTTCTGGTGCTGTTTTAAGCGCTTTACCAGCAAGCGGTTTTTGTGGTGGTGGTTCAATTGCGTTTGTTGCCAATAACAGTGGCCAAAACATTTTCACCGTCAGTGGAGCTAATCTTGCTGCAGGGGAAGATTGTACATTCAGTGCTGATCTAACTGTTCCAGTGAATACCCCAACCGGGGACTACTTGAATGAAACCAATGCGATCACCGCAACGGTTGATGGGTTGGCACAACAAGGCGTTATTGCCAGTGATGTTTTATCAGTGGTAACAGGCCCTGATTTCAGTGTTGAGTTTATTGATGATCCAGTCATGCCTGGTGATGTGATTAATGCCCGGGTTAGTATCAGTCTGGCTGAAAACAGTCCAGGTGAGGCAAGTGCCATGAACTTTACTTGGGATTTGGGCGCTACCCTGAATGGGTTGACAGCCCTTAATTTACCATTGAATGATGTTTGTGGTTTAGGCTCGTCTGTTTCAGGTGCAGGTCTCATCACCTTCACAGGAGGCAACATACAGCCAGCGACAAGTTGTGAATTTGATATCAGTATGCAAGTGCCGGCCAGTGCTGCCCCAGGAAGTTACATGAGTATCACATCTGTGTTAAGCGCGACCACTGCCGGCCTATCAACTTCCTCATCAGCAGGTCAAGATGAGTTGGTCATTGGGGGGTTGACGTTTAGCCATCAGTTTTTAGATGATCCAGTGATATCAGGAGCGGCTGTCACGCTCGAATTTACCATAGAGAATAACTCGATATTTGACAGCACTGGTATGGTTTTCACTCATAACATGAATCAAATTTTGCCTGGGCTGGTGTCCACAGATGGTACGCTGTCTGGTATTTGTGGCAGTGGCTCATCACTATCAGGTACAAGCGTGCTGATTTTTGTTGGTGGAAATTTGCTTGCAGGTGAAAGCTGCACATTTCAAGTGGCTTTACAAACTCCGGTATCATCGGCTGATGGCCAATACAACAGCCTGACCAGTAACCTCAGTGCCACCATCAATGCCTCCAGTGCTGTGATTGCGGCATCTTCAAGTACTTTGGTTGTCGACTCTGAATTAATTGGTTTTGCAATGGCATTTTTAGACAGCCCCCATTCACCAGGAGATGTTGTTTCATTGCAGTATTCGTTGCAGAACCTAAGTGGTACTGAGGCCTTGTCAAATTTGTCTTTCACCCATGATTTATCAGTCACCATTGGGGGGTTGGTTGCTTCTGTTACCCCTGTGAATGATGTTTGTGGTGCTGGTTCTGTTATTTCAGGAACCGAGGTGCTTGCTTTCACCAGTGGTCAGCTTGCAGCTGGTGAAAGTTGTGAGTTTATCGTAACGATGCAATTGCCAATGGATGCAAACGGTGGCACTTATCCAAGCACAACAGCGGCGGTAAATGGCTCGATAAATGGGTTGAGTGTTTTTGGTTCGCCAGCCACCGCTGACCTGCAGATTTTTCCATTGTCATTAAGCTTCACCTTTGATAATCCAACTGATGCAGGTAGAACGACAGTTGTGAGTTATTCGATTGAAAACCTATCGGACCAGACTATTGAAGGTTTCCGTTTTGGACATGCCTTGCAATTGGTTACTGCTGACTATGAAGTGATTGGTGGTATCCCACAAAATCCTTGTGGTGAAGGATCAAATTTTATCGCAGGTGAAACTTTGAGCTTGGAAAATGCATCATTGAGCGGAAACTCAAGTTGCCAGTTCAGTTTGACAGTGCGCTTGTCAGAGCAGCAATCTTTTGGCGTATTTAGTAGTGAAATTGGAGGCTTACTGGCAAACGGTGAAATGCTGTCAGCCTCGAGTTCAGCGGATTTGGTTGTCAGTGGTGAACTCGCTGTACGAGCTGCCAGGGTTGCTGATTATTGGTTTGAAAATACTTTGAGCAGTGTTATTCCGGGAGCACCTGACCTGGTTTATAACGGCTCACTGGATTATTTAAGCGATGAGGTGCTTGGAATGAGCAAAACAGTGTTGCCTTTTGATGCTGGAGAAGGGTTTTCACTTGGTGTTGATGGATTGGTTTTGGATGATGAATACACCATTGCAATGTTGTTACAAATCGATGACGCTAACGGCTATGTGAAGCTGATTGACTTCAATGATTTAGCCGGTGATGCGGGTTTATATAACTTCAATTCTGCTTTGAACTTTGAAGCTGTTAGTGGTGCAGTGGGTCCAGTGAACTCGGTGATTGGTGATGAATATTTCCAGGTTATCCTCAGTCGCAGTGGTGCTGGTCAGTTAAGTGGATATGTGAATGGCGTTCTACAATTCACAGCCACAGATACCAATAACAAGGCAGTTATAGATAATGCAGCAACAATCATGCGTTTCATGATAGATGATATTGTATCAACTGGTTTGGAGAACAGTGCTGGTGATTTTGCTCGGCTAACACTTTTTGATGTGCCGTTTAAGCAACCTGAAGTCAGTCAATTTCCAGCTTTAGAAGATATTATTTATTTTAATGGCTTTGACTGATCGGAAACTCCGAGTCTGAAATACTGCCAACGAAAGATTTAATAGTCATTGTTTCAGGGCTTAGTTTATCGATACAATAGGCGTACCAAATATTCACTGGGACTGTGAAATGAGAAAACTAAATATCATCATTTTTATGGCTCTGATCATCAACTTCACTGCTTGGGCCTGTCATACCCCAACACAATCAGCTAAATTGAATAAACAGTATCCGGATTGGGATTTTGTGGCGATGATGCATAAGGCTCATAACCAACCCTACAAAGGTTACAAATACGCTGGCCCAAGAACTTGTGAAAATGGTAAAGCAGATATCTTTGCTTGTAATAATATTGACCTGCTAGGTCATTTAGATCTCAGTCAAATAGGAGGTGGTCAAGGTTCTGACAGTTGGGGTTGGAAGCATGAAGCCAGTGGTCGTTACTTCGCGCTGGTGGGTCGTTCAGATGGCACTTCTTTTGTAGAAATAACAGACCCTGCTAACCCAGTTTACTTGGGCAACCTACCCAGTACCGGTGGTAATGCATCGGCTTGGCGTGATGTCAAAACCTATCAGGAACACGCTTACATAGTGGCAGATGATCAGCCCCATGGCATGCAGGTATTTAATTTGACTCAATTACTAGATGTACAAGACGCACCAAAAACATTTTTACCAGATGAGGTTTATACGGGAGGGAATCTGCAAAGCGCACACAACATCGTGATCAATGAAGCCACTGGTTTTGCTTATGTCGTAGGTAGCAATACCTGTAATGGTGGTTTGCACATAGTCAACATTCAAAACCCAGTAAATCCTCAATTGGTTAGTTGTTTCGGTGATGATGGCTATACTCATGATGCCCAATGTTTGATATATGATGGACCAGATGCAGATCATAGAGGTAAAGAAATCTGTTTTGCCAGTAATGAAGACACGATTACGGTCGTGGATGTGACCAACAAATCAAACCCAACCATGATCAGCAGAACCGGTTACAACGGCCAACAATACACGCACCAAGGCTGGTTGACTGCTGATGAAAGGTATTTTCTGATTGATGATGAGTTAGATGAACTGGATAGGGGCGATGGTGTTCCCGATTCTACCAGAACTTATGTGATGGATATGATGGATCTGGATAACCCAACCATCACTGGCTTTCATGAGGCCTCGGGTGCGGCCATTGATCACAATCAGTACATCGTTGATGGTTACACTTATCAGGCTAATTACACCCGTGGTTTAAGAATTTTAAAACTGGGTGATATGGATTCTGCCGAGATGGAAGAGGTGGCCTATTTCGATACCTTTCCTGACCCTGACAGCAGTTCAAATTTTGGCGGTGCCTGGAATGTTTATCCATTTTTTGATAATGGCACGGTGCTGATTTCTGACATCAATCGGGGTGTCTTTATCGTTAAACCAAAGCTTCAGCAATTGGCTGATATTAAGTCACATCACTCTGGTTTGTGGTTTAACCCAGAACAAAATGGGCATGGGTTGAATGTGGTGGTTTTGGCAGATAATCGCATGGTTGTTTATTGGTATACTTTTGATAACAACGGTAACCAGCTGTGGTTGGTTGGTGCTGGTGATGTAGAAGGTAGCACGGCCACTTTAGATGTCACCTTGGTAACTGGAGGGCTATTTCCTCCCAACTTCAATGCTGCTGATGTGGTCACCAGTAACTGGGGTACATTTACACTGGCGTTTTCTGATTGTGCCAATATGAATTTCAGTTGGAGTCCGGCTGATGGTGTTGATTTTGTAGCAGGAAGTATGGACATGACGCTTTTCGCACAACCGGCTGACATCAGTTGTGATGAGTGACTATCTGTTCAGTGACTGATGCCCAACAATACCACAACCATTGCGTCTAAAGTCGCCAACTGCGGCGGTGGTGAGGCCATTTTGAACTGCATTGACGCCACCGAAGTACAAGTTGTGGTTATGCCATTCTGAGTGGATTGGGTTGTTTTTTTTCAATTGTTCTAAAACCGCAGAATTGAATTCTGGTTCTATATCTAAATGTCCGTTCTCATAGTGCATTCTGGGCGCTTCAATGGCATGTTTAAGGTGTTTGTTACCATTGATGAGGTGGTTGATGACTTGGAATAAAGCAGTTTTGATGCGGTTGGAACCACCTGTACCCAGCGCATAGCTTGATTTTGGATGTAATACCAAAGTGGGTGACATCATGGAGCGCATGCGCTTTTTTCCTCGCCATGAGAAAAAACCATGGGTATTGATGTCTTCTTCTCCCAAAAAATTATTCAACATAAAGCCGCAGCCTTCAACGACTTGTCCATTACCTTCGCCGTTAGACAGGGTTAGGCTGGCCAGGTTTCCATGACCATCTGCTACACTCATGTGGGTGGTGCCGCGTGAGACTTCTGTCATCGGGTTTCTTTTTAAATCGTCAGCATGTTGCATGGCTTCCAAAACGGCAAGCTCATCATGTCTGTTTTTCAATCGGCGTAATTGCTCAACAATTAAATACCCGCCGCTGCTGGGCTGCGGGTTGGTTAATATTTGGTGTGAACCCAGCTCTAAACTCAGAGGTTTTCTTACTTCACATTGATAGCTTGTGAAGTCAATTTCTTCAAGCAACCCATCATCTTGGCAAGAGATGTTTTGGGCAATTTGACCGTGGTAAAACCAATCATGGTCAGCCTTTGACAGGGTGGCAAGAAAACTTGCTAGCTTGGGGTTTTTCCAGACATGTCCAGCGCTAAAGCCCTGAAACAACTGTTTGGCTTCTGGTGTTGACTCAATGATGGGTTTCAGAATCAAGGCCACATAAGCCTGTTGATGGTTAATCAGAATGCCTTGATTGGCAGCGTTTATAGCTGGTTCGGCAATTTGTGACAAAGGCAAAGAGCACAGTGCTTGGTGAATTTTAAAAATACCTGCTGGTACTCCGGGAATTGCGGCGGCGGCATGGCCAATGTGAAACTCTTGCTGGCGTGGCCCAAAGTCGCCCATGATCGGATAAAAATCAACTTGTTCAGTGTTAATGTTTGTTGCTGAAATGTTAGGGGTGTCGGAAAAAAAATCCAATACTTTGGGTGGTTGTTCTGATCCCGAAGCAATCATGAATCCACCACCACCAGGGGATGATAACAACGGTTCCGCCACAAACGACATCATCATGGCTGCCAGGATGGCATCAAATGCATTGCCACCTTGGTGTAAAATTTGTTGCGCTGCTGCTGCTGTTTGTTCGTGTCCAGCAGCGATGGCATAGGGTTTGGTGTTTGACTTTTGTGAAGAGTTTTTCAAAATACTGAATTATGACAAATTGACCATTGTATGCCATCCCAAATCCATGTCAAAACCTTTATAATGGCGGTTCATTTATGACATGCCCAAAGCAGAAAATGAATAACAACCACAAGCTATTTACCAAAGCGCAACAATTCATCCCAGGCGGCGTTAATTCACCCGTGAGGGCGTTCAAAGGCGTGGGCGGTGAGCCACTGTTCATTGCCACAGCCAAAGGCCCACATATGTACGATGTCAATGGTAAGGTTTACATTGACTACATTGGTAGCTGGGGTCCGATGATCGCAGGCCACAGCAATGAAACTGTATTGGCGGCGGTACATAAAGCTGTGGATAGAGGCTTGAGCTTTGGTGCGCCGGCTGAGGCGGAAGTGACTTTGGCTGAACAAATTTGTGCCATGATTCCATCGATAGAGCTGGTGCGGATGGTTAATTCAGGCACTGAAGCAACCATGAGTGCCATTCGTTTGGCCAGAGGGTTTAGTGGCCGCGATAAAGTCATCAAATTTGAAGGCTGTTATCATGGTCATGCTGATTCTTTCTTAGTTAAAGCTGGGAGTGGGGTGTTGACTTTAGGTATTCCAGGTTCACCAGGGGTGCCAGATGCAGTGGCAGATTTGACTTTAACTGTTCCATTCAATGATTTGGACAGCCTGTCACAAGTAATGGCTGAAGTGGGTGAGGATGTGGCTGCCATAATTGTGGAACCCATAGCTGGCAATATGAACATGATTGAACCTGTTGATGGTTATTTACAAGGGATGCGAAACTTGTGTGACCAACATGGTTCTGTGCTTATTTTTGATGAGGTCATGACCGGGTTTCGTGTGGCCAAGGGTGGTGCCCAAGAGTTGTATGGAGTTAAGCCCGATTTAACCACCTTTGGTAAAGTGATTGGTGGTGGTTTGCCCGTAGGCGCTTTTGGTGGTCGCAAAGACATCATGAGTTACATTGCACCATCAGGATCGGTTTACCAGGCTGGTACATTATCTGGTAACCCGTTGGCAATGGCTGCCGGTTCAGCCATGATGAACATCATTTCAGCTGATGGTTTTTATGATCATTTAGCGACTCAAACTGGAAAATTAGTAAAAGGTTTACAAGTTGTGGCCGATGAAGCTGGAGTCCCTTTTTCAACTTGTCACCAAGGTGGTATGTTTGGTTTGTTTTTCCGGGAAGAAAAAGCGCAGGGTTTTACCGATTTAGCAACGTGCGATGAAGCTCATTTCAGACGTTTTTTCCATGCGATGCTTAAAGCTGGGGTGTACATGGCACCTTCTGCTTATGAGGCGGGCTTTGTCAGTTCCAAGCACTCAGATGACATCATTGAACAAACTTTAATTGCAGCGAAAAACGCCATTAGGGTTTAATTATGGAACCAACTGGATGGGTTAAAGACGTCTATGATTGGATTCAAGCCAACCCCAATTGGACTGGGGTGCTCATCTTTTTGTTTGCTTTTACAGAATCAATTTTATTGGTTGGTATCATTTTCCCAGGTGCGGCCTTTTTAGTCAGTTTGGGAGCGTTAATTGGTTTGGGTGTGTTGGACTTTTACACCGCTTGGATGTGGGCAACTTTGGGTGCTTTCATGGGTGATGGTATCAGCTTTTGGATTGGTCATAAATACAAACAAAAACTGCTTAAAATCTGGCCCATGTATAAATTCCCGGACTTGATTGAAAAAGGCCAAAACTTTTTTGCTAAATATGGTGGGGTGAGTGTCTTCATTGGTCGTTTTGTGGGACCAGTCAGACCAATTATTCCTGCCATTGGTGGCATGATGGGTATGTCGGTGAAACGTTATGTCATCATCAGTTCAGTGGCTTCGGTTTTGTGGGCACCGTTTTACTTATTGCCTGGCGTATTGTTTGGTTCAGCGATGGAAACCATGGCTAAAGTTGCGGTCAAACTGTCGGTGCTGGTTTTGGTGCTGGTGGTATTAATTTGGGTGGTTTACTGGTTGATAAATTTTGTATACGCTTTGTTGGTACCCAAAACCTATAAATGGCTCAGCTCTTTATTGGCATGGACCCAAAGACACCCCACATTAGGCAAGTTAACTTCTGGTTTGGTTGATCCTAGACAACAGGAAAAGGGTTCTTTGGCCATGCTGGCGATGTTGTTGTTGTTGTTTTTGATTGCCACGATTTGGTTTACCGCGATTAATGAAACTTTGTTGCGATGGAATCAAAGCACCGAATCTTTTTTCTTTGCTTTTCACAACCCCTGGACGGTGGTGCCAATGAAATGGCTGTTGTTCATTGGACATGACATCAGTATTGTGGTTGTGACCATGGTGGTGACATTCTGGTTGATTTATCGGCGCTTAAATTTAGTGTTACAGCATTGGTTATTGGTTTCAATTTCTTCTTACGTATTCTCAATATTCATCTGTTTTATTGGTCACGATGGTTGGCATCTGTGGTCATCTCACCATGTGTTTTGGTTCACTGCAGTATCCAGTTTCTGGGCCATTGTAGTGGCCGGTGCTTATCCGGTTAAGTGGCGCAGTTGGCCTTATGTGGTGGCAGGTATATTGACCCTATTGTTTGCTTTCAGTAGCTTGTTTTTCTATCAAATGAACCTGGCTATGGTGATGTCATCGATTTTAACTGCCAGTATTTGGTCGATGTTGATTGGTATTGCCTACCGGACTCGCAGTCGTAAACAATTTCTTGGCTTGCCCATAAAAATTGCATACATAACCACCACTTTACTGATGCCTTTTGTTGCCTGGGTATTATTTGCAGCATCAACGGTAACAACTAAACCTGTATGGCTGCAGCAACAAATTACTGCCAAAACCACAGGATGGGCTAACAATGGCCAACAAACATTGGACATCACACTCATGGGAGATTTGGTTGACTTCAAGAATCAATTGATGAAACTAGGTTGGCAAGTTCAGGAACCAAGAACATGGGGTAATGTTTATCAAGCCATGCGAGTTGAGCCTGAGGCTGAAGAGTTGCCTTTGTTTTCATATGTACATCGCGGTGAAGTTGAAAAATTGTTAATGAGTGAAAAGCAAGGAGATAAGTTGATTGTGTTGCGAATTTGGTCAGAACAAAACGGAACAGAGGAGCACTTTCGAGGTAGTTTAACACGTCATAAACGCGATACAGATTTGTATTTATTCAATCACTGGGGTTATGATGCTACCCAAAAGGACAAAAGCGAATTAGTGGCAGCATTAAAAGGCAGTCTTTTTGCAGTTGACCAATTAACTGATGGCACATTGCAGATTATTCAGAAACGAAAATGAAATACCTCCTTATATTTTTGATATTTTTAGCAACGGCTGTTTTGGGCATTTATTTTTTCAGAGATCCTGCACCAAAGGTCTTTCATGCAGACTTTGTTGGTAGTGAAGTATGTGGCGACTGCCATTGGATTAACTATGATGCCTGGAAAATTTCTCCACATCACAACATAGCGCGTTTGCCTGAGCAAGGTTCTGTGGTTGGTGACTTCAGTTCCGGGTCTTATTTCTTTCCACAACAAGATCCTGAATTTGATGAACCTGCTGCAAAAATGTATGAACGTGGTGGTGAATTTTTCATGGCGATTCAAGACATAGGTGGTGAAAGTTATTCTGAATTTAAAATCAACAAAGTCATAGGGTATCAATACCGTCAAACTTATCTGACACAGGAAAAAGGAGGCGTGTTGCGGCGCTTGCCAATTCAATGGTCGGTACCGAGACAAGCCTTTTTTGCGTATTGGAATGAGCAAGAACAGTCGCCGCAGTCGGTCCATGATTTATGGGAGCAAATGAAGCCACTTAACTCAGCATGGAACTTGTATTGCGCTCGTTGTCATACCACTAATTTACAGGAAAATTATAAGAACAATACACACACTATTGCCCAGGTTGAGTGGACTGAAATAGGTGTGGGTTGTGAAGTTTGTCATGGTCCAGGTAGTGAACATGTTAATTATATGAATGGTCATCCTGTGAATCGTTTGGTTTCTTGGTTTGATCAAAATTTATTCAATAAAACTGCACCTTTTATCATTAATGCTGCGAATCAGGAACAGGGTTTTGCTTTGAGCGTTTGTGCCCGATGTCATGGTGCTGATATTTTCCGAAAACGACAACCGTTGTATCGAAACTATAAGCCTGGTTTTAACGCCAATGGTGAGTTGAATGATTTATCACCGTACTTTGATGAAGCGCCTTTGGTTCCTGGCAGAAAACACCCAACTGTTGAAGTTTGGCCAGATGGTCGTCCAAAAGGGTTGGGGACATTATTTCGTTCGTTTGCTGACTCCAGTCATTACCAAGTGACAGATATGCGTTGTTACACTTGTCATGATCCTCATAACAATAAAAAAGCTGCAGCAACCGGGCTGTTACGGCCGACCGTACAGAGTAATGCTTTTTGTTTGGGGTGCCATGAGGTTATAGCTGAAAATTTATCAGCACATACCAACCACAAAGCAGGCAGACCTGGTGCCTACTGTTATGATTGTCACATGCCAAAGAATATCCTCAATGCAGTTGCAGGTGTTACACACTTTGTTCGTAGTCACAACATGGGCTCCATACCGAACCCATTATTGAGTAAAAAACTGGGGATTGAAAACTCACCCAATGCCTGCCATGAATGCCACCAGGATAAAACCCAGGAATGGGCCATTGAAAAGTTGAAAAGCTGGGGTATGGACGGTCATTTGATTGATACTGATTTACATTTACAAAGAAACGCTAAGTCAGATATATTACATCCGATCAATTAGTCTGTACTGATGAATTGTAGCTTTAAATATTTATCGAACACTTGCTGATACTTTTCATAGGGCAGTGTACTCACGGTATCCAGCGCCTCCTGAATTTCTTTGGCCAGTTGAGAATCATTGAAACAATCTTCTTGCAATTGACTTTTAAATGGTACCCCACCAGGCATCTGTTGAATTTCAACCGAACAAGTACCTCGGTTCAGCTGACTTTTCCATGCACCTTTGAATAACACAACCAATTGATTCAAATAGCGTGTAAAAGTGGGGTCTTCATTGTGTAAATATTGTTTGTCTTCATCATTGGTGAACGTGGTATAGAACATGCTGCGATAAACCTGATCGGCAAATAGCTGGCTGCTTAACTCGAGTTCTTTGGGATTCAAAATCACCGTACTTAAAGTGGGTTTAAGGAGTAGTGTGTCATTGATGGTGAGTTTAAGGTGTATGGTTTCCTCAAGTTCACGAATCTCACCTTGCAAAACATAGCGGATACCAGCGAACTGCCAAGCCAACATATTGGCTTCATTCTGTGGTTTTTCATAGCGCAAGGGCATGGTAAATAAACCAGTGCTTGAAAGTGCTTGAACAATGTGGTTTTCAACGGTCACCGCAGGGTTCAGACCATCACCCTGATATTCAAATGGCAAGGCCATAAACTTTATGGGTTGGTTTTGGCCACCAACAATTAACAGTTCAATTTCACCAGAAGCGTTGGTGCAGATCAGTAGCAATAACAGGGACAAAAAGCGCATCAGTGAAATTTTAGCACATGAGCATTTCAGGATGTGATGACTGTAGCAAAGCCACACTTTGAAAATGATACAATGTGATTTTTTTTCGAGCCCATATCATGGTCAGACTTAGAATTGGCGGCGTGCCAGAACATTATAATTTGCCTTGGCACATGGCCAGAAAATCAGGTGAGCTACAAGCACAAGGTATCAAACCTGAATGGACTGATTTTTATGAAGGTACTGGTGGCATGATTCAGGCGATTAAAAATGATGATCTTGATGTTGCTATTTTACTGACAGAAGGAGCCATTTCAGGTATTTCCAGAAGTGCCAATTACAAAATAGTTTCTTTTTATACCGAGTCTCCGATTATTTGGGGCATTCATGTACCAGCGGATTCGGATATAGATGACGTCAACGAAATCTACCACCACCGTTATGCCATCAGTCGCTATGGATCTGGTTCGCATTTAATGCCTTATGTACATGCACGTCAGAAGGATTGGCCTGTCCATAAATTACAGTTCCGGGTAATTAATAACTTGGATGGAGCGCGCATGGCTTTTCGAGAAGACAAAGCTGATGTGTTCTTTTGGGAAAAATTCACCACCAAGCCTTATGTGGACAATGGTGAATTCAGACGCATCGGTGAATGTCCAACCCCTTGGTCTTGTTTTGTGGTGGTTGCCAGTCATCAGACTTTGGCTTTACACGCGGATAAGGTGAAAATACTGATTGAGTCAACCTTAAAACATGCACAAAAATTATATGATGATCCCAGCCGGGTTGAGATTGTGGCCAAGAAGTTTGATTTATTGCCAGAGGATGTAGAGTCTTGGTTTAGTTACACCAAATGGGGTAAAAAAATTGAACTAAAAAAAGTGGTGTTGGCCGAAACCACAGAAACTTTGAAAGATTTGGGACTGGTGCATCAAAGGTTTAAGTCCGAAGACACCTTTTATGAGTTGTAAAACTCAGCCCTCTGGGTTAGGTAAGTGGCGAGCATCTATTTATGGCGCCTGTTATCCAGTAATAAAACGCCAAAGCCCTGCTGATTTGATCGTATTGTGTTTCAATTTATGAAGGCCATCATTGTGAAAAAAGTATCATGAAAAAAATAGTTTTCATAACTGTATTAATACTTGTCTTGTTTGTGGCCATGGTGTGGATATCTGGTGATAAAAATCATGTACCACAAATAACGCAGCCCAATGTGGTTAGCTTTGATGGCACTGAAAGCATCCCAAAAAAAACCAAAGATTTAAGGAAGGAAAAAAACAAGCAGTCTAAGGATGCTGATAACCTGATTTTAATCAGTGGAAACTCAGAAACAGAATCAACGAATACTCTTGGGTCTTTATTCACTTTTGCGTTGCACTGAGCTCAGTCGAAGTGTTCCTGACAAATTTGAAAGCCACCGCCAAGGATGGCGGTGTTAGAATCGAGACTGGATCAGAGATCGAGACCACAGCGAGCATGTCATACTACTTCGGATGAGCTACGGTATTCAAGCAAGACTTATTGCCTTTCAGGCAAACCGTCATGCTTTCATTGCTTATGCTGGTCGAGTAGCTCTGCTGCTCTCAATAGAGATTTACTTTTTAAATTTCGATAACCACCATTTTGTGTGGTGTTATAATTTGGTTAAGGCCAAAACTTTTGGGTTTAAAAACAAACTGATCAACAATAACAACGGGAGCAATATATGTCTGATTCGCAGGTAACTGCTACAGGTCCAATTACGCGTGGCGCTTATCCAGAGCTGACGCCTCATGCAGTGATTGTGGGCTATTTCTTGGGTGTGGTACTGGCTGTGTCCATTGGTTATGCATCACTTAAATTGGGCTTCTCAATCGAAGGTTCGGAGCTGGCGGCAATACTCGGTTTTGGTATATTGCGGGGTATTTTAAGACGCCGCTCGATCATCGAAAACAACGTGACCCAAACCGTCGCTTCAGCCGTCAATGGAGCATCATCGGGGATGATGTTTTCAGTGCCAGCGATTTTTATTCTGGGTTATGCCACAGAGTTCAACCCATATGTGCTGACCTTTGGAGCCATCGCTGGCGCATTTTTGGGCATTGCCTTTATCATTCCTTTGCGCAAACAGATGATTGATTATGAGCGTCTGACTTATCCTGGTGGTGTGGCAGTGGCATCGATTCTCAAATCACCTGGTGCAGGTATCAACAAAGCCATGTTGCTGTTGGGGGCCATGCTGGTTTCAGGTTTGGTACACTTGATTACCATCTATTATGACGTCCATGACTGGGCACTTTTTGACCAACTTGGATTACCTGCCTACCTCAATGGCACATGGTATTTATCTTTAATGACCGTTGGTGTCGCTTTCATTGCTGGCCGGGGTGGTTTGGCTTTTATCATTGGTGGTTTTGTTTGTTATTGGATCATTGCTCCGTTGTTGGATATCACAGGTATGTTTCCTGTAAATGCTGCCGGTGAAGTGGTTTCTGATCCCAATCAATTGCGTTTGATGTTATTTCGTCCAACAGGTATTGGTATGCTCATTGGTGGCGCCGTTGTTGGTGTGATTTTTGCTTTGCCGTTGATTAAATCAGCGGTTAAGTCAATGCAGTCTTCAGCCAAAAGTGAAGCTGCACTAAGCAAAGATGAGTTACCGATTAAATTATTGTATTTTGCGGTTGCAGGTGCTGCCGTATTGTTATGTATTATGGCCGTTACTTCGACCAAAGAGGTGGGTATTGTGCGTGGCTTGATGATGGGCGCGTTAGGCACTTTATGGATTTGGATGGCAGGCATCATTTTGTCCGAAGCCATTGGTCGCACCAACTGGTCACCTTTATCTGGTATGACCTTAATTGCGGTGACATTGCTGATCATGATTACCCAAACCTTTGGTGGCATGAGTACCGCATCAGCGGTGGTTGCGGCGGTTACCGTTGGTGCTGCCACATGTGTGGCGATGAGTCAGGCGACTGATTTGATGCTGGATATGAAAACTGGCTATCTGGTTGGGGCAACACCAAGGAAACAACAACTGGGCCAATTCTTCGGTGCCTGGTTAGGTCCTATTGTGGTCATTATCTTGATTTTCACCCTTGATAAAGCTTTTGGTTTGGGGGGTGATGAATTCCCAGCACCTCAAGGCCAAGCACTGGCTTCGATGGTTGAAGGCATCACCGGCGGCGATGTGCCAACTGAAAAATACATTGCTGGTGCAGTACTCGGTGGCTTGTTGTCATTATTACAGGCGGGTTTGGGTATCACCGTAGGGCTTGGTTTCTACCTGCCTTTTAATATTGTTTTGACTTATGCTTTGGGTACATTGTTGCGTGAAATTGTTGATCGCAAAGCAGGTAAAGTTTGGTCAGAATCCAAAGGCATCCCAATCGCTGCGGGATTGATTGTTGGTGAAGCACTGGTTGGCGTGGGTAATGCCGTTTACGTCATCGCCACAGCTGGATAAGGAGAGATATCATGAAAAATATAGCATTTATTTTAGTTATCCTGTCATTTCTGGCAGGCGCATTTTTAGCTTCTTTAGATGAAAGAGCCATGAATTGGACTTATTTCATTCCAGTTATGTTGGTTGGTTTTGTTGGCGCATTCATTTATAAGAAAGAAGCCAGTGCAGCCGCCAAGCGGGGTGACTTATTACAAAACAACAAACAGGTTTTGATGGATTCATTGAACAACATACTTGAAAATCTGGAATCACTCAACGGGCGCAAAGACAAGATACCCACCTATGAGATGCGTTTTGAAATTGACAAGTTATTTCGTGATGATTTAATGAATTTTGCTGATGCCAGAGACAGCATGAAGCATTTATTTGGTATTCAGGCTTTTGCCGATATCATGTCCAGTTTTGCTGCTGGAGAGCGCTACATCAACCGCGTTTGGTCGGCCTCGACTGATGGTTATGTTGATGAAGTGATGATGTATGTTGAAAAATCCCTGGCACAATTTCAACACGCCAAAGAGGAGTTTGAGGCAGCATCATCGTAAGCCAGATATTTAGGTTTTATGGTATTAAAAGGTCGCGGTGGTGGCCTTTTTTGTGCGAGACCTAAAGCTTGGCTGGTTCAGCACAATTGTAGATGTGGTAAAATCATTAACGGATTAATAATTGAGGAGGTCAGTATGGCAGTAACATTATCACAATTATGGCTGCCCATTTTATTGGGTGGAATTTTCTGTTGGGTTGCCAGCGCCTTGTTTCATATGGTGATCAAACACCACAATGCTGATTACAAACCGCTAAGCAAAGAAGATGCTGTTGCTGATTCATTGCGAGGTGCAAAGCCTGGTTTATACACGCTACCGCATTGTCAGGATATGCAAGCCATGAATGATGAAGTCATGCAAAATAAATTCAAAGCGGGACCAGTTGCGATGATCAGTGTGATGCCAGATGGTATGCCGCCAATGGGTAAATTATTAGGACAACAAATTTTGTTTTTTATAGGAGCCTGTTTATTCATTGCTTACGTGGCGCATTTATCACTGCCTGCAGGTGTTGATTATATGAGCATTTTTCGCGTGGTTATGGCAACAGGTTTTCTCACTTTCGGTTATGGTGTGATTCCCTATTCAATTTGGTATGGCCATCCCTGGTCGAATACAGTCAGGTATTTGATTGACGCATTGATTTATGCTGCTGTGGTTGCGGGTACTTTTGCCTGGTTGTGGCCGGCTGCTGGTTGAGATAAACTTCAGTTTTTTAACACACCCAGTAATTCACCAAAATGGTGAATCTCGTGGTGGTGATCTTGATAATTGTGGACTTGTTGGCGCAAATTGAACCAACAAGTCCGCATACCAAAATCAGCTGCGCCCTGGATATCACAACGGTAATTGTCACCGACCATCATCACTTCTTTGGGATCTGACCAATTCATCAGGTCACAGGTGTGGGCGAAAATTTCAGGATCAGGTTTGGCCATACCCACTTCTTCAGAGATCACCAAGGCACCAAAGTACGGTTGGATTGTACTGTTTTCAAACCGTGGCTTTTGTACCCTTGCCAAACCATTGGTGATGATGGCCATGTCACAATGTGGTGACAAAAGAGACAAGGTTTCGGCCACCGATTTCAAAAGAAACTGATGGCGGGCCAATTCATCTAAATAGTGCAGGCTGAAAGTCTGGTGGTCGGTATTGGCCCCGCCCACAAACTCAAAAATTTGTTCAGCCCGTTGTTGTTTTAATTGAGCAATGGTGATTCGCTTGGCGTCCAGTTGTTGCCACATGGCGACATTCATTCGGCGGTAAAACTGGATCAATCCATCTGGGGCGGGCATTTTGAAATGTTGTAAAGTGTTAACCAAAGCCGTTGCCTCGGCTCGGTCAAAGTCAAACAGCGTGTTATCGGCATCAAAGATGATTTTGTTGTATTTATACATCAGAGGATGCCGCGGGCAACGAGGTTGGTTTTGATGTCCTGCAAGGATGTGGCCAATGGTCTGATTTCATAACCCAATTCTTTTTTCGCTTTGGCACTGGTGGTGCTGAATTTGTGAGAGATAATTTGTAAGGATTCAGGGGTTAACTCAGGCTGTTTTTTTGTGATGTAACTGAGGGCCAATGAAATTTTAGCGACCCAACTGATTAACCAGGTTGGTTTGTGTCTTTTGGTGATTTCAAGTCCAAAAGCCTGCGCCACTTGATCAATAAATGTATCGAAGCTTAAATTGGTACCGCCTAGAATATAGTTTTGTCCAGAGGCTCCTTTTGCAGCTGCCAAAATACAACCATCAGCCACATCTCGCACATCAACAAAGGAACCCGCACCAATTGGAATGGTGGGCAGGGTGTCAGTGGCCATCATTTTAAACAAACGAATCCAATTGTGTTGGTCATCGGGGCCAATGATGTGTGTCGGATTCACAACCAATGTATTGAGTTTGTCGGCATGGTCTTTAACCAATTTTTCAGCCAGACTTTTGGTTTTGACATAATTGACCCAGCTGGATTGACCTGCTTGAGGTGTGTTCTCATTCAATTCAACCATGCCGTGATGATCAACACCAAAAGTCGTGATGGATGAAACATAGATAAACTTTTGTGCTTGTTGTGCCACGGCTGCTTGTAATAAGTTCAGTGTACCTTGGATGTTGGTTTCGGTTTGTCGCATCGCTTCAGGTCGCCAGGTACTGGTGTCGGCCGCTGTGTGAAATACACAACAGGGTTGTTCTGGTATGACTGCCATCATTGAGGCTTTATCCAGTAAATCAGCCTGCACATACTTAACCCCTTTGATTGGGTTTTCTGGTATGCTTCGACACATGGCAGAAACCTGCCAATCAGCGTTGACCAGTTGTTGACATAAATGTCGACCCAAAAAACCCGTTGAACCAGTAACAAAAGCCGTAGCAGTCATATCATTGATGTGAAATTGAATGATTCACAGTTTAATCGATTCTGCTGTATTTATTGAATCATTCTGTAATAATTTAGTGATGTCTCATGAAGTGATGCCAGTTAAAAGGCACATAACACAAACCATTAAACTGTCATTACCTCTGATTATCAGTCAGATAACGGTGGTGGCGATGACCTTTGTGGATACAGTGATGGCGGGCCGCTTGGGTTCTGTTACCCTGGCAGCAGTGGCTGTAGGCAGTTCGCTGTGGTCGGCTGCGATTTTGTTTGTGTTTGGTATTTTGATGGCGATACCTGCGGTGGTGGCTGATATGGATGGTGCCAAAGAGCACCATAAAATCACCCCGTTTTTCAGGCAGGCATTGTGGCTGGCTTTGATTTTGGGCTTGGTTTTTACCGCGGTGATTTTGTTTATGGATCCCTTGTTTAAGTTGTTTAATACGCAACCCGAAGTGATTCCTAAGGCTGAGGCTTATTTACATGCACTGGCATGGGGCGTGATTCCTTTGTCGTTCTTTGTGGCCATGAGGTATTTGGCTGATGGTTTGTCGGTGACCAAAACCACCATGTATGTCAGTTTCTTGGGTCTGATGCTAAACATCCCGCTGAATTACATCCTGATGTTTGGTAAGCTGGGTTTTCCCGCAATGGGCGCACAAGGTTGTGGTTATGCCACGGCCACAGTCATCACCATACAAATGTTGACTTACATGGTCATCACTCATAAACACAAAATCATTGGGTCCTTTGATGTTTTTGGTCAATTTGATCGACCTGACTGGGCTGAGATTTGGCGCTTTTTCAAATTGGGTTTTCCTGTGGGTGTGTCGATGTTTGCAGAGGTTGGTTTTTTTGCAGTGATCACTTTATTGGCCTCATCCTTGACTACCGAAACTGTGGCTGCTCATCAGATTGCTCTGAACTTTTCATCCTTGTTGTTCATGGTGCCTTTGGGCTTGTCCATGGGGATCACCATTCGGGTTGGTAATGCGGTGGGTCGTGGTCATCCGGTCGATATAAAAAATGCCGGATTTATTGGTGTGGGTATGGTGTTGTTCACACAAATCATCTCCGCCACCATCACCGTCCTGTTTGCGCAGCAAATTGTGTCGCTGTATACCAACGACGAAGCGGTGGGTTTGATTGCGGTTGGGTTATTGTTTTACGCCGCCGTGTTTCAATTGTCCGACGGTATCCAGGTGGCAGCTGCCGGGGCATTGCGTGGCATCAAAGATATGAACTTCATCATGTTCAGTAACATCTGTTCCTTTTGGTTATTGGGTTTTGTGGCCTCTTGGTACTTGTGTTTTAAACAAGGCTTAGGTGCTCCAGGTTTGTGGATGGGAATCATTGTTGGTTTGACCGCTGCGGCCATCTTGAACACTTGGCGATTTAAGTACAAAACGTGAGCGATTGAGAGCAGCTAAGCTGCTCGACTGGCGGACTCGGTTGGTGAGCAAAGCGAATCAGAGAGGGTAAGCCCGAGGCAGAAAGATATGCTCGCTGCGGTCGCTTTCACTTTTGTTGGGAACAAAAGTGAATGAAGACTCAAGATCATTCCTTTATTTAACATTTGTTTCACATTGTAAACACCTCTTTGAGCATAAAATACAGGTGCTGAATTCTTAAGATTCTGAATCAAAATTGAGAATAATTTGCTAAGTTATTGATATTGTGTTTGTGGCAAAAATAAAAAAATTTTCTGCTTGCCACAAGTTAAATAGGTGCGATATTATCCTTGGCTACAGAGAGGAATTTAGGGGCCAAGATTGAGTTGTAATCAGCAGTTCAAATCTTAAATATTTAAACAAACAACTTTTACTCAGCGAGTCACATGCAGCATACAGATCAACAGGAAAGCCAATCCAGCACTGTTCAAGGAACCGAACCCAAGTCAACCACCACAGAAAACACAACAACCAACCAACAAAACAGCCGCTTTAAAGTCATCAGGCGCAATGGCAAGGTCACATCATATGACCAGTCCAAAATCCAGGTGGCCATGACCAAAGCATTTTTGGCAGTGGAAGGTGGTCAAGCGGCAGCATCACGACGCATCAGGGAAACGGTAGAGAAATTAGCCGAGCAGGTTCATTTTGCTTTGTTCAGACACATGGAAGATGGTGGTACCGTCCATATTGAAGACATTCAGGATCAGGTAGAATTGGCGATGATGCGTGCGGGTGAACACAAAGCTGCTCGTAATTATGTGCTGTATCGTGAAAAGCAAAACGAGAAACGGGCGCGTGCCAAAGCCAAGGCCAATAAAAAAGATTCAACACCTGCGACCACTGAAGAGACATTACATGTGATTGATGCGGCAGGTAATCGCAAGCCATTGGATTTTAACCGCATTGACACCTTGATCACTGAAGCCACCCGAGGCTTGAAAGGCGTAACCAAAGATCTGGTTGCCAAAGACGTGCGCAGAAATGTATTTGATGGTATGGCTGAAGCTGATGTCAATGCATCATTGACCATGTCAGCCAGGGTGTTGATTGAGAAGGATCCAAATTACTCTTTTGTCACTGCGCGTTTGTTGTTGGATGGGATCCGCACCGAAGCCTTGAGCTTTATATACGGTGAAGAAAAACATGCCACCCAAAAAGACATGAATGAGGTTTATTCGGACTACTTTGGGAAATACATCCAACGTGGTGCAGAGCTGAATTTACTGGATAAAGAGCTGACCCGCTATGATTTGCCACGTTTAGCCAAAGCGATCAAACCTGAGCGTGACAAAAAGTTCACTTACCTGGGTTTGCAAACATTATTTGATCGTTACTTTATCCACATGGGTAAAACCCGCATTGAGTTGCCACAAGCCTTTTTTATGCGCGTGTCAATGGGTCTGGCGATTAATGAAATTGATCGTGAAGCCAGAGCGATTGAATTCTATGACTTACTCAGTTCATTTGATTTCATGAGCTCGACCCCAACCTTATTCAACTCAGGTACTTTGCGTCCGCAGTTATCGTCATGTTACTTAACCACCGTACCAGATGATCTGGATGGTATTTTCAGTGCCATTAAAGATGATGCCTTGTTGTCGAAATATGCTGGCGGCCTGGGTAATGACTGGTCACGTGTTCGTGGTTTGGGTGCTCACATCAAAGGCACCAACGGCGAATCACAAGGTGTGGTTCCATTTTTGAAAGTGGCCAACGACACAGCGGTTGCGGTTAACCAAGGCGGTAAGCGCAAAGGCGCTATGTGTGCTTACTTGGAAACCTGGCACATCGACATGGAAGAGTTTTTAGAGCTGCGTAAGAACACTGGCGATGACCGTCGCCGCACCCATGACATGAACACGGCGAATTGGATTCCTGATTTGTTTATGGAACGGGTTGCTAAAAATGAAAGCTGGACGTTGTTCTCACCTGAAGAGGCATCAGAATTACATGACCTGTACGGAAAAGCATTTAAAGAAAAATACGAGTTTTACGAGCAAAAAGCTGAAGCGGGTGAAATCAGGAATTTCAAAAAAGTGGAAGCCAATGACTTGTGGCGTAAGATGCTGGGTATGTTGTTTGAAACCGGACACCCTTGGATCACCTTCAAAGACCCATGTAACATCCGTTCACCACAACAACATGTGGGCGTGGTGCACTCATCTAACTTGTGTACCGAAATCACCCTGAACACTTCAGATGAAGAAATCGCGGTTTGTAACCTTGGCTCAGTTAACTTGCCACATCATGTGACTGAGAAAGGCATTGACCACAAGAAATTGAAGAAAACCATCACCACTGCCATGCGCATGCTGGATAACGTGATTGACTATAACTTCTATTCTGTACCACAAGCGCGTCGTTCTAACCTGCGTCATCGTCCAGTTGGACTGGGCTTGATGGGTTTTCAGGATGCGTTGTACATTCAGGACATGGCTTATGCCACTGAAGAAGCGATTAATTTTGCGGATAACACCATGGAAGCGGTTTCGTACTACGCGATCAACGCCTCCAGTGATTTGGCCGCTGAGCGTGGCACCTACCCATCATACGATGGTTCACTGTGGTCACAAGGCATCTTGCCGATCGACTCGGTTGAATTGTTGAAACAGGAACGCGGCCAATTCATTGATCAGGACCAAAGCATGGCCATGGACTGGGATGATTTACGCGCTAAAGTGAAAGAACAAGGCATGCGTAACTCCAACACCATGGCAATCGCACCAACAGCCACCATCTCTAACATTTCAGGTGTGTCACAGTCAGTTGAGCCGGTTTATCAGAACCTGTTCGTTAAATCGAACCTTTCTGGTGAGTTTACTGTGATTAATCCCTACTTGGTTGAAGATTTGAAAGCCCTGGATCTGTGGGACGATGTCATGGTTAATGATTTGAAATATTTTGATGGCAGCGTACAGCCGATTGACCGTGTGCCTGATCACCTGAAAGCCAAATACGCCACTGCTTTTGAAGTGGATTCGCGGTGGCTGGTGGAAGCGGCTTCACGACGTCAAAAATGGATTGATCAGGGTCAGTCCTTGAACTTGTACATGGTTGAGCCATCAGGTAAAAAACTGGATTCATTGTATAAACTGGCTTGGGTACGTGGCTTGAAAACCACTTACTACTTGCGCTCAGTGGGCGCAACACATGTTGAAAAAAGTGTTGATTCCAGCTCAAACCAAACCCCGGCACCAGATACACAACCGGGTTCTGCCGCCCCACAAGCATGCTCAATTCTCGATCCGGATTGTGAGGCCTGCCAGTAAAAAAAATCATTCAGCTGACCTGGTGTGATGGTCAGCTGATCTTTCCCGAATAACCTTGAATGAGGTATCGTAAATTGGGTAAAATAAATAGAGAGTGTCAGCAGAGTGGTGTGAAACCCTTGGACCTCACCAAAAAAACAACAACTTGAGATCTCTACATAAGTCAGGGTCTTTGGAAAAAGAATTGAAAAGCAAAATTTCAAGGCAGGAAAGGCCATCACAGAAATTTGGTTTTCAAAGTTTTTAACATGATCCACGACCTGTGCAAGGTTCTCTACAATACGCGGAGTAGTAAACATGATGAATTGGGACGATCCACTCGGACTCGGTAACAATCAAGAGGAAAAGAAGCCTCAAGTCAAATCGACAGTACCGCCGGCCCCTGAGAAATCGGCTGCCAAAAAGGAAACGGTTACTGAGACCACGGTTAAACCAGCTGCGGTTGAAACTGAAGCCGCTGCCATTAACGTCACGCCGGAAAACACCTATCAGAATGCAATGAGCGGTGTTGAACCTGTGCGTGCCGAAGACAAACGTGTGATCAACGGTTTAACCGATGTGAACCAACTGGCTCCGTTCAAATACCCGTGGGCGTGGAAGTTCTTCCTAAACGCCAACAAGAATCACTGGACACCCTTGGACATCAACATGACCCAAGACGTTCATGATTACAACAAAACCCTGACAGATGATGAAAAACACGTTTACCAGAACGTGTTGTCATACCTGACCACTTCGGACATTCTGGCGATGCGCAACATTGGCCTGGCGGTGATGGAAAAAATGACCGCACCAGAACTACAGATTTATCAGGCACGTCAGGTGTATGAAGAAGCCTTACACACCTGGACATACCAGCACTGTATTGAAACCATTGGCCTGGACCAAGGTGAAATCTACAACCGCTACCGCGTGATCCCTGAGATCAACCAAAAGATTCAAGTCGCTAACCGCCGCCTGAATTCTGTGATGCGCCCGGACATAGACCTGAACGACAAAGACGAGCTGGAGAATTTTGTCCTGGCCTATATGTTCTTTGGTGCCATTTTCGAAGGCTGCTGGTTCTACAATGGCTTCAGCCCCATCTTCGCACTACAAAGACGTGGCCTGATGAAAGGCACTGCCGAACAGTTACAATACATCATGCGTGATGAAGTGATGCACTGCTCATTCGGTATCCGTGTGGTTAAACAAATCATCGAGGAAAATAACGTCCAGCTCGACCCAGCAAAAGTCCGCGAAATGTGGGACGAGTCAGAAGCCGCTGAATCAACTTACGCTAAATTCCTGCTGCGCCGCCCCATCCTCGGCTACTCCGCTGAAGACCACAGCGAACAGTTCCGCTACATCGCCAACAGGCGTGCCCGCCAACTCGGCATCGACGAACCCTTCCCAGGCGCCGAATGCACCCTGCCATGGCTCGATGAACAATCAAACCTAAGAAAAGAAAAGAACTTCTTCGAAACCAGGGTTACTGAGTATCAGACGGGTGGTGCCTTGAGTTGGGATTGATTTATTACCCCCATTAGTTAAACTAAAATGTGAAATTCAGTGACTCATAAAATGAAACTTTGTAACGAATAAGTTGAAATTTTGTGAACTAAATAATGAATTTAACTTTTTCATTATCGAGAAGAATTAACAAAAACATGACTTTTATAGGTATAAGGTTGATTGAGCTAACAATCAGCTTTAAATCAAGTTCCTGCAGTTAATTAGATAATTAATGTAGACAAGGTAAATCTTAAAAAAGCCCGTATTTCTTATCGGGCTTTTTTAATTCTTATAATTTCCATGCAAATGTAAGTGATCCATATTGTGTAAGATTCTGTAACGTTTCTTTTTCCACACCACTTTGTAAAATATTTGCATCCGTTACACTGAATGAGATGGAATATTTTTCCCATGAGTAGGTAAACCCAAGGCTTAGCTCAACAAACTCTTTCTCATAATCAATGGATCTACTGTTTCTGAATGTATTGCCATCCGTGTAAATTTGATTGAATGTGTATCCAGAACTGATTCTTGAGAAGACATACCAACCTCGGTTGATAGCACTTGGATTAATTACTCTTGAACTACTATAAATTGATGTTACATAAGAATCATCTAAACCTTTTCCATATCTGAAAGTCGCCCCCGCATTTATGTCACTGCTAATTGTTCCGAGATTCGTTTCAGCTTTTACTAGTAAATCAAATTTCTTGTTTTCTGAAACCCATGTCCTCCATAACCTGGCTCTTGAGAATTGAAACACCAATTCATTTTCAAGTTGTGTGTCCCACCCTTGAGGGTCATCAGAACCGATAATCCGATGTATGAGACTTTGTGTTTCCTCACCCAATGCCAACGGCCCAACAATTCCTACAGTCGTAGAAACCAAATCCGCTACACTTGAGTCATATGTGACATAACTATTGTTGACTGCCAATAACGCAGAATAAGGGATTTCATTTTGATCTGGATCAACAATATTGATGTCACTTGGAGTAATCATTGTTTGGCCAAACATATATGAGTTAATAACAGATCTTCCCTTGACCTCGGGCATAGACCAAATGAGTGGATTAACAAGCCAGTCATTATCTGGTTTGACTCCTGCCTTTTGACCTGTTTCGAATAATGAAACATAAATGCCATTTGTGTACCCATTGTCTGTACCAACAAATAAATCATTATCTAAAGTAGTAGAAACCCAGTCATATTCTGCAGCTGAAGAAGAGAAGTTGATCGCAGACAATATTATTAATACTATTAAGCTTGTTGTAGTTATTGATTTCATAATAATGGTATAAGTTGAGTAAGTTAAATTGAACTTATTTAGTTGAATGCAGCAAAATTTCTCAGAGCCTTTCCTCTTGTTCCATGTCCATGGTTTTATTACATAAAACGCAAGTTCCATCCCATGAAGATAAATATTCTTCACTGGTTAATATTGGGCTTTGCTCACCCATAAGCTCCATTCTATGAGCGCACTCATCACAGAAAACATCAGCTGCAATGTACCCATGAATATTAGGGTTATTTTCTGGTTGCTTGTATTGACATATTTTCATCATTTTTTCCTGTTTAATAGTTTGTAAAGATTTAATGGCTCAAAATTAAACAGATACATTTGTCTTATTTAGAACCTACCTTTAGTTTACATATTATTAATTATTTGTCAACTTTAAATTGACTTATGATAATTTATCGGTAAAATTGCATGCATTAAGTTTACATATATTGATTTATATGTAAATTCAACGCTAACACAGAAGAACATCACTGTTAATTGGATTTCTATATACGAGCCAATGCACAGATGAAATCAGTCAATTTGTATTTTTTGAGGTAGAAATGAAAATGAATAAGAGAAAAGACAACAAAGCTATCAGGCGATTATTGCAGGCCTTTACAACGACTGCCATTATGGCTTTATTGGTTGCATGTCAAGGAACACCCACAGAGGGTAAGCTGCCCACCCCTGCAATCAACATTAAAGTATCCAACCCAATTCTTAAAGAGATCACTGAATGGGATGATTTTACCGGTAGATTTCAACCAGTAGAGGCTGTTAATATTCGTTCTCGTGTCAGTGGGTATCTTCAAGAGATTAGATTCAAAGATGGCCAGCGAGTTAACAAAGGAGACACATTATTTGTTATAGATCAACGTCCTTTTAAGATAATAGTAGAAAGAGCCAAAGCACAACATGAACTTGCGACAAAAGAGCTTAAGCGTGCAGAAAACCTGAGACAATCAAAAGCAATTTCTCAAGAAGACCTGGACAGAAGAATTCAAGAGTTCAGGGTTTCAAAAGCCACATTAGATCAGGCAGTTTTGGATTTAGAGTTCACTGAAGTCAAATCTCCAATTGATGGAAGAGCAAGCAGAGATTTTGTTAATGTAGGCAATTTAGTCACTGGCGGTGCGATTAACGCCACTTTGCTGACAACTGTAGTTTCAATTGATCCTATCCATTTTTATTTTGAAGCAGGTGAAAGAGAATTACTTAAATACATTCGGCTAGATAAATCCGGTGAGCGAGAAGGCTCTCGAACTGCTAATAACAAAGTATTGGTTCAGCTTCAAGATGAGCAAGAATATCTTCACGAAGGGCATATGGACTTTGTTGATAACAGGTTAGACAGTGGTACAGGAACCATTCAAGGACGTGTTCTATTTTCAAATGAAGATGAAGTAATCACACCTGGAATGTTTGGTCGCGCGAGACTCATAGGCCGAGAGAACTTTGAAGCTTTGTTGATTCCAGATGAAGCAATCAACACAGATCAATCCAGGAAATTTGTATATGTTGTTAACAAAGAAAACATTGTTGAAATGAAGGTAATTGATCAAGGTAGATTGCACAATAAGAGATTGCGTGTAATCAATGCAGGACTTAGCCCTAATGACAATATTATCGTTAAAGGCCTTCAAAAAATTAGACCTGGCATGAGGGTTAATCCAGTTTTCGAAAGCTTAGAAATCAACTCTGAAGATTCAGGAGAAGCGTGATGAAAATAGCACACTTTTTTATTGATCGACCTATTTTCGCGTCGGTTCTTTCTATTATAGCCATCATTGTAGGTACACTCTCATATAGAAACTTACCTGTTGCACAATATCCAGAGGTTGTTCCACCAACTATTCAAGTTGAAGCTGTTTATCCAGGAGCCAATGCAGAAGTTTTGGCAAAAACAGTGGCAACACCACTTGAACAACAAATCAATGGTGTAGAGGACATGTTGTATATGTTCTCACAGTCAACAGGAAATGGTCGAATGACCATCACCATTACATTCAAGCTTGGGACTGATCTTGATCAAGCGCAAGTACTTGTTCAAAATCGAGTCGCAATAGCTGAGGCTAGATTGCCTGAACCTGTGAGGCGGCTGGGTGTTACTACACGCAAGAATTCTCCGGATTTAATGATAGTGGTGAATATGTTTTCACCAAAAGGTACTTATGATCAAACTTACATTGCAAACTATGCTGCCCTTCAGATCATAGATCCGTTAGCAAGGATTGATGGAGTAGGAAATATTGGCCTTTTCGGGGCCAGCTTGTATTCAATGAGAGTTTGGCTAGACCCAGATCTCATTGCTTCATTAGACCTTACTGCTGGAGATGTCATCAGGGCCATGAGAAGCCAGAATGTTCAAGTGGCCAGTGGTACGCTAAATCAGCCACCAGTTGGCAGTCAAAATGCATTTGAACTGAATATTCAAACCCAAGGTAGGCTGATTAACCCAGAAGAATTCGGGGATATTGTAGTTAAGTCTGGAAACGATGGTCGTATTGTTAAACTGAAAGACATCAGCCGAATCGAACTAGGAGCTGAAAGCTATTCAACCAAAGGCTACCTTGGAGACAGTAAAGCGGTGGCTTTACCAATTTTTCAGCGACCAGGCTCTAATGCAGTAGAAACTGCAAAGTCCATTATCTCAACTATGGAGGACCTATCAGCTAATTTTCCGCAGGACTTGGAATTTAAGGTTGTTTACAACCCAACAGAGTTTGTTGAAGAATCAATTGATGCAGTGATTTTGACAATTTATGAAGCAATCGCCCTTGTGGTGCTGGTTATTGTTTTATTTTTGCAAAACTGGCGTGCATCAATTGTACCTATCTTGGCTATTCCTGTTTCACTCATAGGAACTTTTGCTGTGATGAATATGCTTGGGTATTCATTAAATAGCTTGTCTTTATTTGGATTGGTGTTAGCAATTGGTATTGTTGTCGATGATGCCATTGTTGTGGTTGAGAATATGGAAAGATTGATTTCAAAGGGAATGCCTGTAAGAAAAGCTGCCAGAGAGACAATGAGTGAAGTAGGAGGAGCACTGGTAGCTATTGGAATTGTATTGATCGCAGTTTTTCTCCCAACCGCATTTATTGACGGCATATCTGGTCAATTTTACAAACAGTTCAGTATTACCATTGCGGTGGCGACAACAATCTCAGTATTGGTTTCATTAACACTTAGTCCATCAATAGCCAACTTAATCTTTAAACCACACACAAAAAGTAAGAATAACAAACTAAGTTTTTGGAGAAGTCCTGTTAGATTTTTCTTTGAAAAATTCAACAGAGGGATGGACTGGATATCTGAAAAATACAGTTCGTTCGTCTCGAAAATAATCAAATTTGGCGGACTGGTCATTGTGGTATATGTAGGATTGATGCTGGTAACTGCATGGCAGTTTAATCGAGTCCCAACAGGTTTTATTCCTCCTCAGGATCAAGGTTATGTGATAGTAGGCGTTCAGCTTCCTTCTGGTGCATCTCTTGAAAGAACCGACCAGGTTGTGCAAATGGCTACCGATAAGATACTAGAGGTTGATGGCGTTTCTACCGCTGTTGCGTTTACTGGTTTTTCAGGTGCAACTTTTACCAATGCTTCAAATGCTGCTGCGATATTTCCAGTGTTGGAGGATTTTGAAATACGTGAAGCTAAGGGAAGAAATGTTGAAGACATAGTTTCTGAAATGAGAGCTATTATGGCTGCGGTTGATGAAGCTTTCATCGTTGTGATTCCTCCCCCCCCTGTTCCAGGCATTGGAAATGGTGGAGGCTTTAAGATGATGCTACAAGACCGAACGGGTCAGGGACTCAGAACTTTAGAAAAAGCTATGTGGGATTTGGCAAGCGCTGCTAACCAAGAACCTGCCACCACAAGTGTGTTTAGTTTCTTTGAAACGAATACTCCACAACTTTATCTAGATATAGATAGGGAACGTGCGGAAAAGTTAGGCGTTCCAACCGGAAACGTGTTTGAGGCATTGGAAGTTTATTTGGGCTCAGCATTTGTTAATGATTTCAATTTTTTGGGTAGGACATATCGAGTGACAGCACAAGCAGATGCTCCATTCCGTATGACTCATGACGACATCAGCAGAATCAAAGTAAGAAATGATCAGGGGAAAATGGTACCACTTGGATCAGTTGCGGTATTCAAGGATCAAGCCGGCCCCTCAAGAGTCCCGAGGTATAACTTGTATCCTGCTGTAGATTTAATCGGTAGCACAACACCAGGATTCAGCACTGGCGAGGCTCTTGAGACTATGGAAACATTGGCTGATTCAATCCTTCCAGATGGGATTTCATATGAATGGACAGAATTGGCTTACCAGCAAAAAAATGCAGGAAATACTGGTCTGGTTGCATTTGCAATGGCGGTCGTTTTTGTATTCTTGCTGTTAGCAGCTTTGTATGAAAGTTGGACTTTGCCATTGGCTGTTATCTTGATTGTTCCAATGTGTTTACTATCGGCGATAACCGGTGTTTCGATGGCTGGAATGGATAACAATATTTTGACCCAAATTGGCTTAATCGTACTGGTCGGTTTGGCCAGTAAAAATGCCATCTTAATTGTAGAAGTAGCTAAACAAAAAGAAGATCAAGGAGTTGATATCAATCAAGCTGTAGCACAAGCAGCCAAACTTCGTTTACGACCTATTTTAATGACATCTTTTGCATTCATACTTGGTGTTGTTCCATTGGTGATAGCAGAAGGAGCTGGTGCTGAAATGAGACAAGCTTTAGGAGTTGCTGTATTCAGTGGGATGTTGGGCGTTACATTCTTCGGCCTTATTTTCACCCCTGTATTTTATGTGTTAGCAAGAAAACTTGAAAGTTTGTTCAGGCGTTCTAAAGGCTATGAATCAGCAAATTTGGAGATACAACATGAATCATAAAATGATATTAAAAATGGGCATGAACTTTTTGATGGCGGTGGCCTTAACTTCATGCATGGTTGGTAAAGACTATCAAAAACCAAATATTATTGAATTTACTGAAAGTGGGACTAAAGCAAGAACTATAAACTCCATTAATTCTAAATTCAGTGCTGCTGAACCAGTTGTAAATTGGTGGCATGAATTAGAAGATCCCATATTGTCAAGGCTGATAGATGATGCTCTAAGATTTAATAAAGACATAAAAATAGCTCAATCTAATGTACGTGCATCGAGGGCACTTTATCATGGGTTCAAAGGTGACAAATTTCCAAAAACAAGCTTCGAGGCCCAGATTACAGATCTACATTTGAGTGAAAATGGAATCAACGGGAAATCACCCGATTCAACGATCAGTAATTATGAAGTCAGTTTTGATTCAAGTTGGGAGTTAGATTTTTTTGGGAGGATAGATTCTCAAATTAATGCTCAATTGGCTTTACTTCAAGCAGATGAAGCAAGACTGCAATACACCTACGTCATTGTAGCTGCAGAAGTTGCAAGAGCTTATATTGAGCTACGAGGTGGACAACATCGACTTAATGTAGCAAAAAAGAATTTGGATAACCAAAGAAAGACACTGGATTTAACTCATAGGTTAGAGAAAGGCGGAAGAAGCACAGATCTTGATATAGCACGATCCAGAACAAGAGTATTGCTCACCGAGTCCTCATTGCCACCATTAAGAGAAATTATCGATTTATCAATCAATAGATTAAGTGTCTTAACCGGTCGAACCCCAAATGAGTTCGAAGATGTTTTATCTGAACTCAAGCCTCTTCCGAAAGTACCCCCAATAGTATCAATTGGAGATTCGGAAAGCTTGATTAAACGCAGACCTGATATCTTAATAGCTGAAAGGATGCTTGCATCATCTGTTGAGCAATATAATGTTAATGTAGCAAATTTATATCCCAGAATTTCATTACAAGGTAGTATCGGCTTTAATTCATTATCATTTTCTGAACTTTCTAATAGTAAGTCTTATACCGGCAACATTGCTCCATCGTTGAGTTGGTCAATATTTAATAGGAAAGGTATTAAAGCAAACATTCTTGCCGCCGATGCAAGAATTGATGAAAACTATGCCAACTTTGAAAAGACTATTCTTTTGGCATTAGAAGAAATTGATTCAAATATTGAAAGTTTTGCACATGAAGAATTAAGAAGAGAAAGCCTTCAACAAGCTGCTATTTCCAGCGCTAAAGCAACTGAATTAGCTAGAAAGAGATTTGAACTTGGTGCTGACAGTTTTCTTGATGTACTGATTGCTGAAAGAACGCAGCTTGATGCAGAAGATCGCTTAGCTGCAAGCGATACAGAAGTGTTTATTAAGTTGATATCGATCTATAAAGCATTAGGTGGAGGATGGGATCAAAATCTTCGTGGTAAATAATTCAGTATTCAACTTTATCTCAGAAAACCTGAAAGAAAAATTTTTCAGGTTTTTTTGTGTTCGATTAACTAACACTTGACTACTAGAAATACTTGGATAAGTCGTTCTGAATGTATTGATGAGTTTTCTATTAATTACATCTACAGTATAATTTGACAAAAGAAGGTTAACTTCACTTTATCGATGCGTAACTTATGAGTTGATAAATGCAAATGACCTCCTAACAATTTTCAATGCATATTCTCACAGCAATTTAGAGGTATAAATCAGTGTTAAATCAGGCCAACCTTGATCAAGAACATATTAAGGCAAAAGACTTAATGCTTACTTTTGCTCAATATGGATTTAAAAAGACATCAATGGAAGACATCGGAAGTGCAATAGGTGTAACTCGTCAATCCATTTATAAAAAGTTTGGTACCAAAGAAAAGTGTTATGAGTGGACTTTAAACACATACCTTTCTGGGATGTACAGTCATATTTTTATCACTTTAGAGGATGACACTGGTGATTCATTCCAAACGTTGATCAATGTTTTTGATATCTTCATAGGTGAAGCTGTTGGTATCGTAAGTAAGACTCATGGTGCTGAGATATTAAGGGACACTCTGAAAACAACTTATTCATCCCCTGAAGATTGGCCTCTTAGATTTAGAGCACGGCTGGCAGACTTTCTTGTTCGTAATGATTACGCAGCAAAAGAAAATGCAAGAGGTATGGCTTTTGGCTTAATCTCAGCAGGCAAAGGACTTTTATTAGAGGAATCTCAAAGAGATGAGTTTCTTGAACATATGACTATCATACTCAAGGGAATTATTAACTACTAGGTAATTGAATTGATTATAGGAGTTCAATTATTACCATACATTCAAATAAAGAATATGGGTGTCTTTACTTAAAGCCACCCACGTTGAATCACTAAAATCTAAGATACTTCATAATAGAAATTAGTTCCGTATTAACAAACCTCATTGAACAAATATACTGTTTGCCTTTTTGTAATAAAAGTGTGCTTCATACCTCAAAACTAACGTCCAACAATTGTTCTGAATAATCCCATAGATTTTTCCAGTATTTTTGTTCTCGCGAATATCTAGACCTATGTGCAATGCCAACCTTACCCTTAAACTCCATAAACCCTTGAGGTCCATAATACTCACCACCATCAGCATTTTTTGAGAGTGCTGCAAAAAGGCTAGGTTGAGCTGCATTTAGATTTGAATGCAATAACAAGGGGGAGAATAGACCATATATTAATTTGTAAATCATTGAGATGTTATTTGATAATCCTGTTCTTGAAATTCCTGGGTGAACAGCAATCGACTTGATTTTTTTTCCTTTGGCTTTAAGACGTTTGTCCAATTCGAAGGAAAATAACAAGCTGGCAAGTTTTGATTGACCGTAAAGTGTTCCTGATGCTGGTTCAGGTGGTATATTCAGAGAGTGAAACCTGAGTTTTGCAGACTCATGAGCAACACTACTCAGCGAAACGATTCGAGAGGATTCCGAATCAGGGACCAAATCTAAAAGTTGGCTAGTCAATAAAAAATGCCCCAAATGATTGGTAGCAAATTGAATTTCTATCCCGTTTTCATTTACCTGAGTTTCTTCTGATAACATGCCAGCATTGTTAATCAGAATATCCAATTTATCGTACCTTTCTCTAAACTTTTTAGAGAAAGAAATGACTGAACTAGGAGAGCTAAGATCTAGTTTAAGTATATCGATATCATATTCATTATTTTTACTTTTAAGCTTGTTTAAAGCCTCAATCGCTTTTTCTTCATTTCTACAAGCCATGATCACTTTAATGCCCTTTTGTCCTAAGGACTCTGCTGTTGCCAAGCCAATACCATGATTGGCTCCAGTTACAATTGCAATTTTATCGGGTTGTTTTGAAACTGTGTCAAAGTTCCAGTTCAGTCTTTTTTTCATTTTTGATCCACCATTATTTTTTCAAGTCAAAACGATCTAAATTCATTACCTTGTTCCAGGCAGCGATAAAGTCGCTGATGAATTTATCATTTGCATTGTCTTGAGCATAAATCTCAGCAATGCTTCTTAAGATTGAATTTGATCCAAAAACCAAATCAGCACGTGTTCCAGTAAAGCGAACAGTTCCTGTAGTGCGATCTTTGCCTACAAAAATTTCTTTGGAATCATCACTGCTTTGCCATTGAATATTCATGTCCAAAATATTGATGAAGAAGTCATTTGATAGAGTGCCAACATTTTCTGTAAACACACCATCTAATGAATCAGCGGCATTTGCGCCAAGAACACGCAAACCACCAACCAAAACGGTCATCTCAGGAGCTGTGAGCGTTAGAAGTTGGGCTTTGTCAACCAGCAGCGTCTCTGTTGAACGATGATCGTTGGTTTTTTTGTAATTTCTAAAGCCGTCATACTTAGGCTCCAAAACATCAAAAGATGAGGTATCGGTTCGATCTTGAGAAGCATCTGTTCTACCTGGAGTAAATGGTACTGGTACGCCACTTGCTTTTTCAATTGCAGCACAGCCACCCAGAACTATTAAATCAGCAAGTGAAACATTTGAAGAGGATTTATTCTTAATTTTCATAAGGGTTTCTATAACATCTGATACACCTGATGTGACATTGATGTCCCAATCTTTTTGGGGTGATAAGTTTATTCTGGCACCATTGGCACCTCCTCTTAAATCAGACACCCTAAAAGTCGATGCAGATGCCCATGCAGTATTGACCAGCTGAGAGACTGATAAACCAGAATCTAGGATTTGATCTTTTAGAGTTTTAATTTCGTCATTGCCTATTGTGGCGCCTTCATGTTTTGGAACTGGATCTTGCCATATCAATTGCTCTTGTGGAACTTCTTCTCCTAAGTAGTTATCGATAGGACCCATATCTCGGTGTGTCAACTTAAACCATGCACGCGCATAGGCGTCGGCAAACTCATCTGGATTTTGATGAAAATGTTCTGAAATTTTTGCGTATTCAGGATCCATCTTAAGAGCCATGTCAGCAGTGGTCATCATCAATGGTTCTGTACGACTTGGATCATGAGCTGCTGGTGCTTGTTTTGCATTTGAGCTTTTTGTTGGTGTCCATATGGTATTTCCCGTTGGGCTTTTTACTTTTTCCCAATCATATCCAAGTAATGCATCAAAATAACCCATATCCCATTGAGTAGGATTAGTGGTCCATGCACCTTCCATTCCACTTGTTGTGGTATCTCCTCCTTTTCCGGTTCCATAGGAGTTCTTCCAACCTAGCCCCATCTCTTCAATGTCCGCTCCTTCTGGTTCGGCACCAACAAAGCTCTCAGGACCTGCACCATGACCCTTCCCAAAAGTGTGACCTCCGGCAACCAATGCAACAGTTTCATAATCGTTCATTGCCATACGAGCAAAAGTATCACGTATATCAAATGCAGATTTCATTGGATCCGGATCACCGTTAGGCCCCTCAGGATTTACATAGATCAAGCCCATTTGCACGGCTCCAAGAGGTTTATCTAATTCGCGCTCTCCTGAGTATCTTTTATCTCCTAACCATTCGGATTCAGGCCCCCAATAAATATCTTCTTCTGGTTCAAAGACATCTTCGCGACCTCCTCCAAAACCAAACGTTTTAAAGCCCATAGACTCCATTGCAACATTGCCAGCCAAAATCATCAAATCAGCCCAAGATATTTTATTGCCATACTTTTGTTTTATTGGCCAAAGCAGTCTCCTTGCTTTATCCAAGTTTCCGTTGTCTGGCCAACTGTTCAAAGGTGCAAATCGTTGCGACCCAGAACGAGCACCACCCCGACCGTCGAATGTTCTGTATGTACCCGCACTGTGCCAGGCCATTCGAACAAACAAGCCACCATAATGCCCATAATCAGCAGGCCACCATTCCTGTGAGTCAGTCATAAGATCTGTGAGGTCATTCTTTAACGCTTTTAAGTCTAATTTCTTAAATTCTTCAGCATAGTTAAATGACTCACTAAGTGGACTGGCTTGTGGTGAGTTTTGGTTAAGAATTTTTAAGTTGATTTGATTTGGCCACCATTTTTGGTTGGCAGTATTACCAGTTGCAACAGTTTTGCTTGACCCGTGCATCACTGGACATTTTCCTTGATCTGACATAATTTTTTACCCCTACTATTTGTTTGAAAATGGCGCGAATAGAATCGCGCCAGTTATGATTAAGTTAGTTATTACTCGATTGCTTTTGCCATTTAAACTTTTCAAATGGCTTGTCGATTGGTGTGTTTGCAATGTGGTTCGTGTAATTGCTCATCACTTTCTGTGAATACCCAAGGATCACTTCAAGAACTTGTCTTTTGGTATAGCCGGCATTAATAAAGTCATTTACTTTGCTATCATTAACATGGCCTTTTTCCCTGATAACATTCAAAGTAAAATCTCTTAAAGCCTCAAGCTTACTATCAGCCAATGGGGTTTCATTGCGAAGCGCCTCGGTGATGTCATCATCAACACCCATAGACTTTGCAATGCCAGTATGTGCAGGCACACAATAATGACATTGATTTTCTACATTAATTGTTTGCCAAACTACTGTTAACTCATCCTTATTAAAACTTGAGTTTACAAATAACTCGTGGACTGTTTGATAAGCTTCAAGAAGCCCAGGTGCTTCAGCCATGACAGCATGAAGCCCTGGAATCATCCCGAAAGCAGCTTGAGATTTCTCTAACAAAGGCTTGCTCTCTTGTGGGCAAGAGTCGGTATTATGTAATGTAAAGTTGGTCATAATTATTCTCTTAATTTTTCCTATGGTTTTATTTCAATAAAAATCTACGCAATGCTCTAAATACAAAGTCACGGTTCTTCAATATGAATCTATTCTTAGGCAACCATGCTTTTGAATGCAGAACAGTTTTTGCTTTAGAGAAAGTCAAGAATCCTTCATGGCCATGATAATGACCCATTCCAGAATTGCCGATTCCTCCAAATGGAGCATCGTCCGCAGCTACATGCATGGCTGAATCATTGATCGATACACCACCACTGTGAGTGTTTTGCAACAGGTTATTAATCAATCCTTTGTCTGTAGCCATGATGTATAAAGCAAGTGGTCTTGGACGTTCGTTAATGTATTGAATGACCTCATCAATGTGCTTGTATGTAATCACAGGCAAAATTGAGCCAAAAATTTCTTCTTGCATGACCTTCATATCCTCATTCACATTGGTCACAATGTGAGGATAAATTCGTCTTCCATCTCTTGGCTCATGTTTCTTAACAGGATGGATATCTGCGCCTCGGTCTTCTGCATCTGCTAAAAAACCTTTCAAACGGTCAAACTGACGCTCAGTAACGATATTTGTTTGGATATTGGTATTGTTTCCAGACAAATGATATTCTGCATAACGTTTTTTGAACGTTTCAACAAATTCTGTTTGTCGATTCTCAGGAACAAAAACATAGTCTGGAGATACACAGATTTGACCGGAATTTACAGATTTGCCAATAATGATGGCATCCACTGCAGCATCCATATTGATTTCATCAGAAATGATGGTTGGAGATTTTCCACCCATTTCAAGAGTGATCGGAGTCAAATTGTCGGCAGCAGCACGAGCAACTAATTTGCCGACATTCGTAGACCCAGTGAAAATCAAATGATCAAAAGGTAAAGCTGAAAAAGCAGCACCTGTCTCAGCCTCACCTTCAACAATCTTCACGTGAGAGGTGATAGGCTCGACTACTTTGCGTAAAGCTTGATTGGTATGAGGAGTGAACTCACTCATTTTAATCATCACACGATTACCAGCTGCCAAAGCTTGAATGGCTGGACCCAGCGCCAAAAAGACAGGGAAGTTCCAAGGAGTGATGACGCCCACAACCCCTAATGGCTGATAGTGTACGGTGACTTTAGATGGTGCAAGCATTAAACCAGCATGCCGTTTAGATGGTTTCATCCATTTTTTCAGCCTTTTTAAGGCATAATTGATGCCTGCGACACTGGGTAATACATCAGCAATCAGTGAATCAAATTCACTCCTGTATCCATAGTCTTTTTTCAAAGCTTCATAAATATTTTGCTCGTTTTCAATCAAAGATTTTTTCAATCTTTTCAATACAGTTTTCCTGCATTCATACGAGGGAGCTGGTTTCTTGTTATAAAGTGTCCTCATAGCTTCGAAGTCAGCTTGTAACTGAGCATTTGAGGTGTTGTTGTCTTGTTTAATATTTACTACTGCGTTCATGATATTTCTCTTTTGGTGTTAATTTAAAAATAAAAATTTGGTTACTGTTTTTGGTTGATCAGACAATCAATTATCAAGGTCATGTCTTCAACGAATTGGTCTCTTGAAGTTTGTTCAAGCAAGAGGCCCTTGCCTACTGATATCAATGCAAATGCCATTACATTGGCATTCATGTTTGATACGTAGTTATGTCTCTCCAAGAAGTCTGCTAATCTGGCACGAAACCTCAAAGGCCAGTCGTCATCAGAGCTATTGGTAATTCTTAAAACATCATCAAGAATTTCAGTACCGTGAGCTTGACTAACTATTTCAATAGCTTCTCCAATAACGATGTCAAATACCCTTATTAGCGTTTGCTTTGTTGATACATCTTCGTTACTGAGGATTGTGAACACCCTTGAATACATGTCATTCAGGTATGTTTTTATGGTCCACTCATAACAGTTTTCTTTTGAGCCAAACTTTTTATATATTGACTGTCTTGAAAGGCCTACGGCATGGGCAATGTTTTCCATTGATGTCTTTTGAAAGCCATACTTTGAAAATGTTGCCAATACGCCTTTGGCATTCAGAGAGTCATTTTTTGTTACGTTAAACATTTTCTGGCCTTTATTTATGCGAATGAAAGTTCAAGATGTCCGTTAGAAACTGACGTTAAAATTGCCTCAACATCTTTTCGTCGCATGACTTTGGGCACTGCATATGATGCGCGAGCTTCTGCTAATGCGTCTTTGGTTATCTTTTTAAAATCAGCTTGATCTAACTCTGTCAAGCTGGCTGGAATACCAATGGTTCTTGAAAGCAAATTAACTCTGCCAATGAAGTTTTCAGCCAACTCTTTTGTGTTGCTGGCAGTGTTGTTTCCACTGAGCATGCGTTCCAGTTGAGCCAAGCGTTTTTCGGATGCAACTTTGTTAAACTCCAATACTCTTGGCAGGATCACTGCATTGGCTAATCCATGAGGGGTGTCATAATGTGCACTGATTTGGTGCGAAATCGCATGTACATATCCCAAGCTGGACTTAGAAAACGAATAACCAGCTAAGAATGAAGCCTGGGCTACAGTCTCTCTGGCATCTAAATCATTGCCGTTGGCGCATGCTTTAGGTAGGTGGTCAAACAATAGTTTGATGGCCAGAGAAGCATCCCGATCTACTTCTGCAGAATTAACTTTTGAAGTAAATGCCTCAATAGCATGAGTCAACGCATCCATTCCAACTGCAGCAGTGATATGTGCAGGTAATGATTTCAGAAGATCTGGATCTAATGAAGCAGCTATAGGTAAATATTGAGGATCAACAAAAAATTTCTTCTTATGAGTTTCAGTATCTGAAATAACTGCTGCATTGGTAACCTCTGATCCAGTACCTGAAGTTGTTGGTGTGATGTACAACGGTAATGGTGGTGTTTTGACCTTTAATAAACCTGTTAATTTGTGCAAGCTCTTATCGTTGGTAACAGCTGCTGCCACAACTTTTGCAACATCAATAACTGAGCCACCGCCGATAGCAAAAATACTGTCACAAGAGTTTTGCTTCGTGGCCTCAATGGCTTTTTCTACATGTTGGAAAGTTGGGTTTGGAGCAATGTCATCAAACACAACGACGTCACAACCTTTCTCTTTTAAATGTGCGATGGTCTCATCCAACATACCACTGGTTAACAAAAAGTTGTCAGTGATTAGTAATGGTTTTGATTGTCCAGCAGCAACCATAAGGTTTGCTAATTTTTGTGTAGAACCAACTCCAGAAAATACCAGCGGTTTTTGTGTTGGATAGAGTCTTGTAAATACTCTTAATGCATATGTAATAGGTGTAGAAAGCATAAAAAATCTCCTGTTTTGTTAATTTATAGATTACATAATTACATATATATGTAAACTTGATGTTGGCAAATATAGCAAACATGTAACCATAGGTCAACAAAAAGTTGACAAAATATCTATTATTTGTAAATCAAAAGGAGATTTTTTGAAAATATTTGTATGAAGTAGAGATAGACTAGCCCATCTCTACTGATTCTGATTTCTTAATTGGAATGGTTTTTAGCATCATTTTTATCAATATTGCTATTAATGACATCCATAAACTAACCAATAACCATATGCCGAAAAATATCAGTGATGGCAACATATTTATTTATCACAGGGTGCAGGGGTTTAATTTGTTAATGCAAAATTATGAGACAGGCGATGCAATTTCGATAAGACAACCATTTAAATCACGCACATATGATACTATTTGGCCCCAGGGTTTCTGTAAAGGCTTACTCACGGGGATGCACCCCTTTTCCATTGCACGGTTATAGGCTTTTTCTACTTCTTGAGTCACAAAACAAACCTCCCAGCCTGCAGGCAGGCTCGAAGAGTGATTTGGCAAAATGGCAACTCCATTCATTTCAGCTGACTCATTACTGGCAAACGCAAGAACAGTTTCGCCAGTTTCCATCTCAGCATACAGATTACTCTCATGGATAAACTTTCGTTTTAAACCAAAAGCTGATTCATAGAAGGTAACTGTATCGAGAACATTCGATACGTAAATAATTGTGTATCCAAATTTCATAAGTTATTTTTTTCCAAGTTTAATCAACGTTAACTCTAGTGGGTCCATCACTGAATGTATTGAACAAAACGGACATCAGTTGAACAACTCAGGGATTGTCAATCCTAGCGGTATTTTTGAAGGGGAAAACCCGCCAATATGCTGAAAAGTACGAGTCATATGCGCCTGATCTGAATACCCACTTTCAAATGCTGCCTCAGCAATTTGAAGACCTTCTTCTTGAATTAATCTCAATGATCGGTGGAATTGAACAAGCCTTGAGTACTTTTTTATTGATATTCCAACGCTTCTGATAAACAGTCTATTTAAGTGGCGCGCAGAAAAACCTACTAATGAGGATAAGCTCTTTACTGTTAGGCGTCCACCTGAGGTGTGTATTAAATCAATTGTTTTGTTTTGCGTGTCTACTGATTCATTGATTGTGCTACAGTCAAATAAATCGCTAAGGAGATTGCCGAGGTTCTTTTTAGTAATTTGTTCCGGATCTATGTTTGCAAGCTGGGGTAACAAACGTAGCGCATCTTTTCCTCTTGAAACTGTGTCAACAGCCATCTCTAGACGCTCGTTCCATAATAAAACTCCATTAGATGGCCTCATTCTAATTCCCATCCATACATCCCCAACTTCCTGTCTAATTCTGTATGCCTTTGTGCTCGGTCCAGTTATTACCGGAATAATTTTCTTGGGATAGTTTTTATGGAGTCGAAAAATCACATCACAGCGTCCATCAGGTAGGATCACTGATTCTCCATTTGTTGTCGCTATGTATGTCCAATAGGCCTCTGCTGTTCTTAGGTTCTTTGGTGAAATTAAGGTTTGATTATAATCAATAGGTATAGTCATTATTTTTCAGAAAATCACTACGAAGGGTCTATACGACCTTTTCACTGACTGGAGGAATTAAGCACATTTCATTTAAACAATTATTAATGGAGTTGTCTATTTGAATGAATTCGTTGGTTTCCTCTCATTTTGATTGCTTAAGAAACCTGTGAAAGATTAAGATCTTTCAGGAATTCAATAGACCAAATTTCCATTAGGAGGCTGTTATAAGAATGTGACAGTTAATTATTTTGACAACTGATATTTTAAAGAAAGGATTATTTAACGATCTACTTTATTGAAATAGTCTGGATACTTTTCCGATAACTTATTATTGAGATTGATTTCTTCATTGGTAAGGTTTTCTGCTTCACCTTTATCTCTATTGCTACTAATGACATCCATAGCTAACCAATAACCATATGCTGAAAAATATCCGTTTTCCTTGATATCATTCGCAACTAACTTTTTCACATTTACTGACTCATTTCTTAAGAGCTCTAGTTTTTCATCTGCATTAAATGATTTGTAATGCTTCATTTCTAACTTTCTTAATATAGTTACACTGAGATGGCTTATCACCAATATCAAAATCGCTGAATACAACCCGTAAGAATAGTTTGTGAGTAATGACTCAACCTCAGGTACCGAATTTTTAGTGATTGTATACACGATATAGGCCATCAAAAAAATGGCAACAACCACATATGCTGCACCATTCACAAGATCGAATAGTGGGTGCTGTTTTTGGAATTTTGGTTTCCTATCTAAAAATTCATTATTAAAGATCATTTGAAAATCCTTAGTTATTACTGGTTCATAAGTTGAATCTAATGCTTAGGCACAGTTTATATTATAGCCTGAATGAGTAAATTAAATTTTTCATAAGATTCGAATGCAAAATAGTTAACCCAATTAGTATGTTAAGAGTACTATAGATACTGAGGGGAATGATAGGGCTCGAAAAATTCAGGACAGATTCAAGTTTTACCATTTATGCTTAAGGCTAATTCTTTCATTTTTTGTGTCTAAAAAACAAGAAAACAAATAATTTCCCCAAATAGTTCGTTCAATTCGATTTTATGTGTTGAAATTATTTGAAAATGAGACTTAAGCTATTGATGTTAGTTCTTGAAAGTTTAACTTATCAGTCTTTTCACACCATGGCGTTGAAGGACATATAAGTTAAACTTTTGAGGCCCACAAATTGAATTATTTTTTAAAGCCAGTTATTTATATCAAGCTTTTTAAATTTTCTTTATTAATGGTAAAAAGACAAACATATCAAATTAGAATATAATTGTTTATGTTCCTGCTCTGTTCTCATCAGGCTCCGAAACTGTGTGCCGGTCCGTCCTACACAGCCAACTCTCGACCAAGTAATTATGCTTGGTTGAGGGTTGTGATATTCTCACCTTTCATGAATTTAAGTCATTTGAAAGGCCTGAGTTTTCTAGACACTCTTCTGGTTCTCAAGATACTATTGTTCATAAACCGTTGGTGCCACTCGACCATTACTGGTGTGAGGGCGTTTCATCATCACTAGGATGATTAATGATAAATCATGACAGCACCTGATTTTAGTAAAAAAACCATTGATATACTTTCAAAAAGAGCAGCCTTTATATGCTCAAACCCTGATTGTCGAGCTTCTACAGTTGGCCCAAATTCTGATCCAAATAAATCCACGCTGATAGGAGAGGCTGCTCATATCTTTGGCGCTAGGCCTAAATCAAAACGTTACAAATTAGAAATGACAGATGACCTTCCCCCCGAACTTCTGCCATCCTGAAGTAGAGTTTCCATGTTAATTATGCCGCCTGTTTTGCAAATTGTGAAGGCGGTAAATAGTTCAATGAA
>JANQRW010000044.1 GCA_028284365.1 Marinicella sp. | reverse complement strand
GAGACCGACGCCTATAGGGATATAGGTGTGCTGCGTGAGCTTGGAGCGGAAGCGTAAGACCCAAAGACATTCCTTTATGCCGCTTAAAGATATTGTTTTTATTGGTTTTTTCATGAAAATTTCATAAGTTTTTCAAGTCTAAATTTTCTGTTTTCTCTAAAATTTTTATCAGTTACTCTAAGTTTATGCATTTAAACCAGGGTGTTTGAAAAATATGAGGAAGAGGAAAAAATCATGAAGAAAATTGTTTTCAATAGGGTGGTTATAGTTGTTTCGTTAATTGTTTTTTTTGGTCATTTATCAGCGCAAACTACCATCATCGTAGATTGGGCACTGGATGAAGAACCAACCAATAACAATCACACTTGTAACTACACACAGGGCGGGTTGTTTTTTCCAGATACTACTGGCTCAGGTGCCAATAAATGTACTTTGCGTAGGGCTTTGCGAGAAGCTGGTGCCATTGCTGATAATGATTTTTGTAATGGTTGTGCGCCGGTGACCATTGTTTTCAATGGTTTGAATGGCACCAATGGTGATGGTGATGATGCACAATTCAATAACGGTCAGTGGGTATTGCCAGTATCAGATGCGTCTAATGCCAGCGATTTTGGTTTGTACCCTCAAACGATTTTGGATGCGACTGGCAACATCACGATTCAAGGGCCACAGGTGGATGTGAAAGGTAGCAATGAGATGCCTTTGATTATGGTTGAATCAGGAAAGACTTTAGAAATTGAAATAAGTGATGTCAGCATCAGTAGTTTGGGATTCTTTGGTGGTATGAGCATTCATGCCAAAGAGGAGAACATTACTTTGGAAAACAGCACCTGGGGCTTGAGTCCAGATGGTTCTGAGATTGTCATTGCTGAGCCCAGCACTAACATCGATAATTTAGCTGGTAATCATGGGATCTTAGGCACTGCCAAAGCATCCAATTTACTGGTTCAAAATAATATTATTTCTGGTGCCGGGACCAATGCGGTAGAGGTCAGTTCAATGACTACAGGTCTGCAAATCTTGAATAACTGGGTTGGTTTAGACATCAATGGTACCGTACCACCAGTATTGCCTAATTTTGAATGTCGGACTTTTACCACCATCAGCCCAAACCCGAATGAATTGGATGATTCTGAATGGTTTGGTGGTTCGGGCATCAACATTGCTGGTACCGGAGCATTGATTCAGGGTAACATCATTGCTGGTTTACAAAATATTCGAAGTACCAATGATACGCCGCCACAAGCTATAACTGTTTTTGGGGCATTACACACCATCCAATTTAACGTGATTGGTCAAGATATTAATGGTGAAACCATTGGTGTGTGTGGTCAAGGCATTAAATTTTCTACCCAAACAGATGTTTTAGATCCGCAAAATAATGGACATATGGTACTGGCTAATTTGATCGACTCTTCGCGAAATGGCTTTGAGAACACCAAAGGCGCGATTTTGTGGACTGATACCAGCAGCCCGGCTTTCACTGATGGTGGTAATACAGTTCGCAGAAATATTGTGATCAATGGACCAGAGAGGTATTTTGAAATGGGACCGATGATTTCTTCGGAAAAGCGTTTGTTTGAACCAGCTGTAATCACCAGCGTTAATGGCACATTGGTTACCGGTAGCAGTAATTCCAGCAACATCATGGGTAATCCCAGTCCTTGTCCCAACTGTTTGATCGATTTTTATTTGGATAACAGTGATGCCAATGAAGAAGCTTTGGTATATTTGGGTTCAACATTGGCTGATAACAATGGAGACTTTACATTTAATTTGGCAGGCCCGTTGCCATTTGGTTTTGGTATTCGCACCACCAGTACCGCCCCAGCCGATGGTATCATTGGTAACACATGGGCGGGAACGACCAGCACCATGTCCAATGAACTTTACGGTTCAGATGTGATCTTTAAGGATGGGTTTGATTAGCGAAAACGGTCGACAGAAGGCTGGTCACCAGCCTTCCGTGTAACCATGACTCATAAAAACAGTAGTGGCTCAAGTTCTGTTTTATTGACAGCATGGAAAGTATAAAGGAATACTCTTGGGGCTTACGCTTCCGCTCCAAGCTCACGCAGCACACCTATATCCCTATAGGCGTCGGTCTCTGTTCCAAACTCGACGCTACCTCCTGCATCCTTGCAGTCGTCATTCAAATTTGCGTTGCACTGAGCTCAGTCGAAGTGTTCCTGACAAAAGTGAAAGCCACCGCCAAGGATGGCGGTGTTAGAATCGAGACTGGATCAGAGATCGAGACCACAGCGAGCATGTCTTACTACCTCGGGCTTGCACTTTCTGATTGGCCTACATGGATGTAGGTCTGTCGCGTGAGTTTGGAACGTAAGTGGCCGCTATCGCTCACGGCTTATCGAACATTACATCAAGGCTTCGTGCCTTCGGCAAACCGCCATGATTTCATGTTCTGCCTAACCAAGTGCACGCATGACAGCATTCAAGCAAGACTTATTGCCTTTCAGGCAAACCGTCATGCTTTCATTGCTTATGCTGGTCAAGCTGCTCA
>JANQRW010000090.1 GCA_028284365.1 Marinicella sp. | reverse complement strand
TGGGAGTTCCCATGTGAGAGTAGGACATCGCCAGAATCTTATAAGTAGAAAAGCCTCAACATGATGTGTTGGGGCTTTTTTTTGGTTTGAATATACTGGCTTTAGAATGATCTTTGGGATATGTGCTTCAATAGATCTGCCAGCCGTTTATTAGCAGGTACATGATTGAGGTGAGTGCGGGCACACTCAACGTGCTTGGCAGCCATTAATCTGGCATCTGTCAGACCCAATAAACTGGGGTATGTGCTTTTGTGGTTCTTGATGTCTGATTGAGCTGGCTTACCTAACGTCGCTGTGTCAACAGTTACATCCAGTATGTCATCAATGATCTGATAAGTGATACCAAAATGCTTGGCAAACATCTCATAATGATTGCGTTTATCTACTGATATAGTTTCATCACAGTCAGTAACCATCATTACACAAGCTTGTAACAAAGCCCCTGTTTTTCTTGCATGAATGTCCTGTAGCTGATTAATATCCAATGATTGACCTTCAGCTTCCAAATCCAACATTTGCCCGCCAACCATGCCTATTGAACCGGCTGCACCACTTAATTTTTTAATCATCCGAAGAACGACATCTGAGCTCGTGGGTGTTGCAGTTAAGCATTCAAATGCCAAAGCTTGTAGCGCGTCAGCGGCCAAAATGGCAGTGGCTTCATTAAATTTAATGTGACATGTGGCCTGACCACGGCGTAAATCATCATCATCCATGGCTGGCAAATCATCGTGAATCAAGGAATATGCATGGATCATTTCAATGGCCGCGGCAATGTGGTCAGCAACGTTTGTATTAAGACCAGTACTTTCAGCTGTGGCATAGACTAATAATGGACGCATTCGTTTGCCACCATTTAATAAGGTGTATTCCATCGCTGCAACCAACTGACCAGTTTTGTGTATTTTTAATTCATCTAATTGAACTGTAAGAAATTGATCTATGCGATCAATCAATACTTGGTTATCATTCACCAGATTGTTCCATCAACTGTTCAATTTTTTGTTCAGCATCTGTAATGATTTTTTGGCACTCACGAGTCAGCTTAATGCCTTGTTCGTAAAGTTTGAGTGACTCTTCTAAACCGACGTCAGTTTGTTCCATTTTTTCAATAACAACTGAGAGTTGTTCTAATTTCTTTTCAAATGATTGTGTTTGGCTCATGAGGGTATTTTACAAAAGAAACTTTGGTGATAACCATTCTATTTGTGTTTTATTTTGCTTCAAGTAATGCTGAAATGAATGACTTATAAATTGTGATCCCACTGCCACCAATTTATCATCTACATAAATATAGGGAATGATTTGACGAATCCAGGGTGGTATCTGATTTTCTTGGAACAATTTTTTTAGGGACCTGGGTGGTCGTTTTAAATCTGTTTGTATGGATTCAAAACCTTGTTGGTGTTTAATTATTACATTTAATGTTTCTGTTGTATCACTGGTTAATAGCAAGTGACCGTGATCCAGGGGTACCTTTCGGTTTGGTTGTAGTTCAATTGAGTGACTCGCATGTTGGGGATCAGCTAGTTGGCGCAGTGCATAAATTTGTCCTCGCCATCTGAACAACTTGTTTTTATTGAAAATTAATTCTGGGTTCTTATCTACTGCTGCACGGAGGCAGTCATGAGCAAATTGGTTAAGTTGCTTGTGGCTAGGAGCTACTTGGCCAAGATGTAGCAACCAATGATAAAGAACTGCAGATAGACTTTTGGTTGTTCTGTATTGATTTATTTTCAATGGGTTACTACAACTGATAAATTGTCGCAACAATTCTTCACTTTGCCTTAAATTTTCGGCAGTTGTGATGATGTTTGCAAACGCTTGTTTATTGTAATTTTGGAGTGCTGGAATGAGGTTGTTGCGGATGTAATTGCGACTGTAACTATTATCCATATTGCTCAAATCTGAGACATGCGTTAACTGGTGTGCTTTTACATAAGATACCAATTCAGTTTTGTTTACAGACAAAAAAGGCCTAAAGATTTGATAATGATTCATGGACTGAATGGGAGACATGCCTGTTAAACCATTCAATCCAGTGCCCCGTAACAAGCGAAATAATATGGTTTCAATTTGATCATCGGCATGATGTGCCATTAACAAACAGTCGCCCTTTAAGAGGTGTTTGTTGTAGCAGGCTAATCTGGCTTGGCGACAACTGTTTTCACTGCTTGAATCTAGATACACCGATTCAACAACCAATGGCACGTCTAACCATTTACAAAAACTTTCACAATGTTTTACCCACTGTTCTGCTTCTGGTTGAATATTGTGATTGATATGGATGACACACAGTTTCTGCTTGATTTCTGGTATCTGACAAGTAGCATGGAGCAAAGCTGTGGAGTCGATACCACCACTGTAAGCAACAAAATATCGTTTTGCTGGTGGGAAAGCTTCAAATTTGAGCAGCGAACCTTTATTCGCTAAAGGCACCATAAGACATCTGTTTTTCGTAACGCTTTTGAATCAAATCTGACGTGTCTAACTCTTTCAACTGATTCAAATGAGCAGTGATGGCTGCTTTTAACTGTTGTCCCACATACTCAGTATCACGATAGGCACTGCCTAAAGGTTCATCGATAACTTGGTCAACCAGGCCAAGTGCTTTTAACTTCTCAGAGGTAATACTCAGTGCTTCAGCAGCATCTTGTGCTTTTTCTGCGCTGCGCCACAGTATAGAAGCACAACCCTCTGGAGAAATCACAGAGTAGGTGCTGTATTCCAACATTAAAGTCACATCGCCAACACCAATGGCCAATGCGCCACCTGAACCACCTTCACCAATGACGGTACAGATGATGGGCACTTTCAGGTGTGACATGACTTCCAGATTTTTAGCAATGGCCTCTGACTGACCTCGTTCTTCAGCACCGATTCCTGGGTAAGCTCCTGGTGTGTCAATGAAAGTTAGGATTGGGATATTAAACTGCTCTGCCATACGCATCAGTCGGAGAGCCTTACGATAACCTTCTGGCCTGGGCATGCCAAAATTGCGTTTGATCTTAGTTTTGGTATTGCGACCTTTTTGATGACCAATGACCATCACTGACTCACCATCCAATTTTGCTAAACCACCTACTATGGCGGCATCATCTGCAAAAGCCCGATCACCATGGAGTTCTTCAAAGTCAGTAAACATCATATTGATGTAGTCCATGGTATAAGGGCGTTTGGGATGGCGAGCCAGTTGAGTGATTTGCCAATCCGTTAAATTAGAAAAAATGGTTTCGGTCTTTGATTTAAGTTTGGCTTTCAGTCTTTGAATTTCTTCATCAATATCCATTGAATTGTCATCGCTGACATTTTGCAGCTCATTGATTTTGGCCTCAAGTTCTGCCAGTGGTTGTTCAAAGTCTAAATAGTCAGTATTCATAAGGTGATTTTTTTTCAGTAGACAGCTATTTTACGTCTTCGCTGAATAATGTGCCACATGAAAACCACAAGAAAGTGGTATCATGTTTTGTTTAAAAAAATATAACCATGTCTGAATTCATAACCAAGATGCCAAAAGTAGAGCTGCACATGCACATTGAGGGGTCAATGATGCCTCAAATGCTGCTGCATTTAGCTGAAAAAAACAAAGTCGATTTACCTTATAAAACTCTGGAAGAAGTTGAATCAGCCTACCAGTTCAAAGACTTGGAAGAATTCGTCAATTTATATGTTCAAGGTACTGAAGTTATCAAATCAGCAGAAGATTTTTATCTTTTGACGCTGTCCTATTTAAAGAAATGTCAGCAGCAGAACATCATACATACCGAAGTGTTTTGTGACATCAGAACTTATACTGATCGTGGCTTACCACCTGAAATGGTACTTGATGGAATTGAAGCTGGCTTTAAACAAGCTGCAAAAGAATGGGGTATTTCGGGAGGCATGATACCCAGCTTTATTCGACATTTGGGTCCTGAAAAAGCTGCTGAAGATTGGCAGTTTTATCAACACCACACTGAACGATTTTTAGCCATGGGCCTGGCTGCGATAGAAGTGGGCTATCCAGCCAGTATGTTCAAGGAAATTTTTACGCAAGTCACTAAAACAGGTTTGCCAACCGTTGCCCATGCAGGCGAAGAGGGATCGGCCGACTATATCTGGTCAGCGATACATGATGCCAAGGTTTCACGCATCGATCATGGTATCAGAAGTTTGGATGATCCTGAGTTGGTCGCATACCTACAACAGTCACAAATACCATTGACTGTTTGTCCTTGTTCTAATGTGAGCTTGCATGTTTTTGAACACATGAACCAGCACGTAATTAAACAAATGTTGGCGTTGGGGCTGAATGTAACTATTAACTCAGATGATCCAGCTCATTTTGGGGCTTACCTCTCTGAAAATATGATGGCTGTACAACAACATTGTGGTATCACAGATGATGAGTTATTGCGCATGACGCACAATGCGATTGATGCCAGTTTTGCTGACAATGACAGAAAGGGGACAATGCACGGGATGTTAGATAGTTATGAACAAACCACCAGTTGAAAAAACAACAAACCAAAAGATAAAAAAATGAAAGAGTTTCAAGTTAATAAAAAAGACCTGTCACAAACCCGTGTTATTGAAGTTGGAGATTCACATGACTTATCTTCGGGGCAGGTTAAAGCGAAGGTTGAGGCCTTTTCATTCACCTCTAACAACATCACCTATTGGGCGATGGGTGATAAGTTGAATTACTGGCAATTTTTTCCAGCAGCGAAAAATGATGATAATCAGTATGGCATCATTCCGGTTTGGGGCTTTGCTGAAGTGGTTGCATCAGCGCATAACGAAGTACCAGTGGGAGAGCGTTTATTTGGTTATTTCCCAACCGCTCAAGAATTGGTGATGCGGCCAGCAAAAGTCAACCGATTGAATTGGTTTGACAGTTCTGAGCATCGTACAGGCTTGGCTCCCGGATACAATATTTATCGAAGGGTGCTGGCTGAATCTGGTTATGATGCCAAGCATGATGATTTGCGCATGTTGCTGTTTCCTTTACACATCACATCTTTCTGTTTGCATGACATGTTGGCTAGCCAACAATGGCATGGTGCTGAACAAATTATCATCATCAGCGCCTCCAGTAAAACCAGTTTAGGTTTGGCTTACGCGCTACATGAAGATGCCGCTGCGCCAAAGGTTATCGGGCTTACTTCGGCTGGTAATCAAGCATTTGTAGAATCAACTGCTTATTATCAAGACACTTTTAATTATGATCAGATTAATGGCATTGATGCCACTAAGAAAACAGTGGTAGTAGATATGTCTGGTAGTGGTCAAATCATAAGCAGGCTTCACAGTCATTTGGGTGAGAACATGCTGTTTTCATCTCATGTTGGGTTTACCCACTTGGATGAAACAGGTATGGGTGAGGGATATATCGCTGCACGCAGTAAAATGTTCTTTGCACCTGCCCATATCCAAAAGCGTTATCAAGATTGGGGGGCAACTGTATTTGAATCTAAAGCAGCTCAATTTATGCAAAGAGCTGCGATTGATAGCAGGCGATGGTTAGGTATCAAACACGCCAACGGTCTCCAAGGTTTAAGTAATTATTTTACTGCCATTAATCAAGGTAAGATGCCAGCAAAGCAAGGGTTGATTGTTAAAATGTGATAAGGGTGTGGTTTTAGTTTAGTGCCCCGTTGAATATATTTTTATTGCTGAACTTAGACATTCGATTCTTACTGGTGTGGATCCAATAAATTCACCATCAGGCATCAGTGGCATGGGCTGTTTGGTTTCAATGGTGATACTTTTGACTTTGTGGGTCATCACTTCTTTATAATTGATATGTTTGCCAGAGTAAATGGTTGGAAACAAGCTCAAGATTTTTGGCCGTGAAATTTTTTTCAATACAATCACATCCAATAAGCCATCGTCAATTTTGGCCTCTGGTGCAATCAAAAATGAGGTGCCTGTATAGCGGCTGTTAGCCACTTCAACAAAGACTAAATCTTCTGTCAGTTCAATACTTTTACCTTCGGCATCAATCATGGTGAGTTTAACGTTGTGTTTTTTCAATTTGGCCGTTTCCCAGAGGGTGGCTAAGGTATAAGCAGATTTACCGAGCTTTTTTATCTTGGTGGTGGTTTGGCCGGCGTTAACCACAAAACCCATACCAATGATGTTGATAAAGTAGAGTGATTCCTGATTGGTGTTGGCTAAACCCAGGTCTATCATTTGGATTTGTTGTTGTAAGACAATGTCCAAACCTTCTCGCCAATCGGTTGGTAACAAACCCAATTCACGGGCAAATGCATTTCCGGTACCTACCGGTATGACACCGAGTGGAATGCGCCTATTTGCTTTATGTTGCATCAAGCCATTAACCAGCTCAAACAATGTACCATCACCACCAGCGGCAAGTACGCCGGAATATTGAGTTAAATCTGTTGTTGCCACTATTTTTTTTGCATGGCCAGAATAAGTAGTGGTTAATAACTCAAAGCAGATTTGTTTTTGTTCTAAATAAGCTTCGATCAATGGCAGGTACTTTTGACTGCGTCCACTGCCAGCATTGGGGTTGAAAATGATAAGGAGTTTTTGCATGAGTTGATTTTAGCTGATACCGAACTTAATTACACGACGCTCTGGAGTGACCAATCAGCAGATTTATTTTAGTCTCTGTATTTGATTCGATGGGAGATGTAATTATTTTAAACACTGTTAAAATAGCCGACTTTGTATTCAGCGCTTTTTTATGCAATTTATTATTGGACAACGCTACATCAATAACGCCGATTTGCAATTAGGCTTGGGGCGAGTGGTGGCGGAAAATCACCGCATGGTTAAAGTGATGTTTGATGCGGTCGATGAGGAACGGATATATGCCAAGGACTCAGCTCCATTAAGCCGTTATGAGGCACAAGTTGATGATGCTTTACAACACAAGGATGGCTGGCAGATTAAAGTCAAAGAAGTCAAGAATCTCAATGGTTTGAACATCTATTTTGGAATCAAAGATGACGGCGAAGAAGATGTGATTCCAGAATCTGAAATCAATGATAATATTTCTCTGGATCGTCCAGCCGATCGTTTGCTGAATGCGCAAATTGATAAATTGAAGTGGTATGACTTACGCCAGGCAGCTTTACATCATCAGCAGCGTTTAAAGTCCTCTGAACTCTATGGTTTAACCGGTTGTCGTACGGCGTTATTGCCGCATCAGCTATACATTGCACATGTTGTCGGTAAAAGGTATGCCCCCAGGGTGTTGTTGGCAGATGAAGTGGGACTGGGTAAAACCATCGAAGCCTGCCTGATCTTGCACCAACAATTACTGACCAATCGGGCACAACGGGCCATCATCATTGTACCAGAAAGTCTGACACATCAATGGATGGTGGAATTGTTGCGGCGTTTCAACTTACAAGTCAGTGTATTTGATGAAGAGAAATGTCAGGAAATTGAGCAGTCCAGTGGTTTTGCTAACCCTTTTGAATCAACTCAATTGGTGCTGTTACCACTAGAAATGATTCTTGAAAACCCCTTAAGAGAAGAGCAGATACTGTCGGCTCAATGGGATCTAATGGTGGTTGATGAAGCGCATCATTTAGAGTGGTTTGAAGGTGAAATAGCCGAAAACCAAGCAGTTACTGATTCAGTTATGGCTTACCAAATCATTGAATCATTTGCCAATAAAATTCCAGGTGTCTTGTTGTTAACTGCAACGCCAGAACAATTAGGCCGTAAAAGCCACTTTGCACGTTTGCGTTTGTTAGATCCAGATCGATATCATGATTTTACTCAGTTTATTGCTGAGGAAGAAGAGTTTGAACAAGTGGCAGATGCCATTGAGGTATTGATTGAAGCAGTTAACACCAATCAAGCAATTGATGTTCAAGCCATTTCTGCCAAGCTTAAAAGACACATCAACCAAGAATTATTGAAGCAAATCAAGACCATCAATGATGAACCTGAAACGGGCTTGTCTGTGATCAATCAATTACTGGATCAGCACGGTACCGGACGGGTATTGTTTCGTAACACCAGAGAATCGGTCAAGGGTTTTCCTGAACGTCAGTTACATCGTTATGAGTTGGCATTACCTGATGCTTATAAAAACAGTCCAAACAACGAGTCATTGTCTCCGGAGAGGATAGTTGAAGATGAACAGCCAATGGCCTGGTTGACTTACGATCCCCGTGTTGCATGGTTGAGTGAACAAATTAAAGCACTGAAACAAGAAAAAATTCTTATCATTGCTTCGCATGCTGAAACGGTGTTGCAATTGGAACAACATTTCAGAGATGTACTTGGTATCCATGTGGCCGTATTTCATGAAGGTATGAGCCTGATCGAACGGGATCAAGCGGCAGCATGGTTTGCCGATATGGATAATGGCACCAACGTGTTATTGTGTTCCGAAATTGGCAGTGAAGGGCGGAATTTTCAATTTGCTCACCATTTGTTGTTCTTTGATTTACCAGGTCATCCTGACTTATTGGAGCAAAGGATAGGCCGGTTAGATCGGATTGGTCAAACTGAAACCATACAAATTCATGTGTCTTACTTGGTTGGTGGCGCGCAGGAAAAGTGGTTTAAGTGGTATGCTCAAGGATTGAATCTGTTTCAACGAACCAATCCGGCAGCGCATCATGTCTATGCTGAATTCAGTAAAAAATTACAACAAAATTTAACTGCTAAGGAATTAGATCAATTAATTTCAGACAGTCAGACCATGAGCGAAAGTTTGTTGTTACAAATGACCAAAGGTCGTGATCGTTTGCTTGAATACAATTCATGTCGACCAACAGAAGCGACAGTTTTGACCGCACAAGCTGAGGCATTCGAGCAAGCTGAAAAGTTAACACGCTTTATGCACAAAGTGTTTGATTTGTTTGGGGTACATTATGAGGAACACCGCGCTGGTAGCGAAATCATCCGACCCACTGATGAAATGCATGGTTATTTCCCTTATTTGATCGAAGATGGCATGACCATCACTTATGACCGGGAGGTTGCACTGGCCAACGAGACTTTTCATTACATCACCTGGGAACATCCAATGGTGACTGAGGTATTAGAGTTAATCATCAACCAAGAACAGGGTAATTCAGCTTTTGCAGTGTTACAAAATTCGGGACTGAACGCTGGACAAATCTTTCTTGAGTGCCGTTATTTGATTCAGGCTTCAGGAAAAAGCAGCATGCAACTTTCGCGCTATTTACCTCCCATCAATCAGCGCTTTTTATTGGCTGAGGCTGGGGTTGATGTGGGCAATAAATTAACCGAAACTTTGATCAATAAATTCAAAAGCTCAGTACCTATGAATGTGGCTGTTGAGGTGTTAAAAGCAAAACTCAGTGCGGTGAAATCTTTACTGGAAAAGACCGATGCTTTGATGCACCAAAAACTACCTGAAATTAAACAGCATGCGACAAATCTAGTGACAGTAAATCTTGAACAAGAAATTAAACGCCTGAAACAATTGGCTACCAGCAATGGTCAAGTCCGCGATGTTGAAATCACTCATCAACAAGATAACTTGGAGCAAGCCATCATTGCCATCAACAACACCCAACCACAGTTGGACTCTATTCGAGTTTTGGTTACCATGTAGTGAGCAGCTCTTATGAACAAATCAATCATTAATTACCAACCAATCATTGAGCACATTTATCAAGACCTGTTACTGCGTAAAAACTATGGTGAAGTGGCCTCATACATTCCTGAATTAGCGGGTATTGATGATGAGCAGTTTGGGATTTGTTTAGCCCACGTCAGTGGTGAGATTTATTGTGCGGGTGATTGGGAACCACAGTTTTCATTACAAAGTATCGTCAAAGTGTTGTTGTTAAGTATGGCATATGCGCGTTTAGGCGGGCAATTATGGCAACGGGTTGGTGTGGAACCATCAGGTACGCCGTTCAATTCATTGGGCACTCTAGAGCATGATGATGGTATACCTCGTAACCCCTTTTCTAACGCGGGTGCAATTGTTATCAGCGACATCTTGATTGACTTGTATGAAAACCCGAGACAAGCATTACTGGAAATGATCAGGGCTTTTGCTGGTGATGAAAGTATCCAGTTTGATAAAAAAGTGGCAGAATCTGAAAAGAACGAAGGCCATCGCAATGTGGCCCTGGTTAACTTTTTAAAATCATTAGGCAACATACACAACGATGTGGATGAAGTCTTGGATTTGTATTTTGATTGTTGTTCGGTGTCAATCAATTGTCAGCAGTTAGCCAAAACTTTCTTGCTTTTTGCTAACAATGGTCAAACCATTGATCAACAGCATCGTTTGCTCAACCGAAGTCAAACCAAGCGAATCAATGCCATCATGCTGACCTGTGGCTTTTACGATGAAGCAGGTGACTTTGCCTACAAAGTCGGTTTGCCCGGTAAAAGTGGTGTTGGTGGCGGTATTGTTGCAGTCTTGCCTAATGAATTCAGTATTGCTGTATGGAGCCCCCGTTTAAATGAAAAAGGGAACTCTTATCGTGGTTTGAAATTCCTGGAACAGTTCACCACAGATACAGGGCAATCAATCTTTTAGAAGCGTTTGCTAGGGCCTGTTAACCATCAAATTTATTACTTTTGGCCGTGTTGATTTGATTGTATTGCATTAGAATAAAAACATGCATGAGAAGTCCTTGTTTAAATCGGATTTAGTGGAAGTGGGTGAATTTACCATCAGCCCACAAGATGCCATGTTTTCTGAACAAGGCTGTGTGGATGCCCCGATCATTGTTTTCCCGAAAACCTGTATTTGGATTCAACATGAAGGGTCTGAACCGTTTGTTTCAGACCCTACCTTGGTTAATTTCTACAATCAAGGTCAGGTTTATCAGCGTTTTGCAATTTCACAAGTAGGTGATATTTGCCATTGGTTTCGTATTGATGATCAATTAATGGTTGAACTATCACGCAAAGAGCGAGATCATTTTGAGGTGGAAAACACCTTGTGTCCGGCCAATGTTTTTTTAAGCCAGTTAATGCTGTTGCAAAAGGTATTCCAAGGTAATACCCTGAATGTTTTGGAAATTGAGGAAGAGGTAATCGGTCTGTTTCAACACTTATTGTTTCACAGTAACAAAGCCGATCGGGTTTTTAATCGGAATCAAGTAAAACACCAGCAATTAGTTGAACAAGTAAAAGCCACATTGCATGAAGATTTAAGTGCTAACCTGTCGCTTAGGCAATTAGCAAAAATCCACCACACATCACCTTATCACTTATCGCGGGTATTTAAAGTCGTTAATGGTGAAGGCATCAACCAATACCGCAAACGGCAGCGCCTGCATCTGTTGTCTTTGGAATTGAACAGCACTGGAAAAGGTTTAATTGATTTGGCTTTTGATTATGGTTTCAGTAGCCACAGCCACATGTCAGCCAGCTTTAGATCAAGGTTTGGCATGACACCGAGTCAAACCAGAGAACAATTTCAGCTGCATTGAGGTTATCTTAGTGCCACATCTGCTTTGAGCAATTTTTTGATAGTGTGATGGTTTTGCTTCAGTCAGAATAATACCAACTAAAAATACAAGCTGGTAAACATGGAATTATTGGCAGTTGGTAAATATGATGAAGCGTTCAACAATGATGAATCTGATTTTATGGTCTTTAGCGGTGCTTTGTATCAATGGCGCATCAGCCAATGATGACCTGGTCACCAAAGCCGCTAAATACCACGCTGAACAAAAATGGCCTGAAGTGATTAAAACCTATGGCCAACTGACCCAATTACAGCCTCAGAATGAATTGGCCTGGTTTCGTTTAGCCAATGCGCACATTCAGCTTAAGCAGGGACAAGCAGCACTGAATGCCAACGCTCAGCTGAATGCACCACAACAAATTCCGGCCTCTTTTATACAGTTTCAAAAGGCTCAAGCCTTCAGCCTGTTAGGGAAAACGAATGACATGTGGCGCAGCCTTCAGACCGCCGCTGAACAGGGTTACAGCAACTTGAGTAACCTTCGAACTGATCCTGTTTTTGAGGCACACCGCGATACTCAACAATACACACTGGTCAGTCAGGCCATGGACAAGAATCTCAGGCCTTGTATGTACGATGATAGATATCGAGAATTTGATTTTTGGCTTGGCAGGTGGGACGTATATGGAGATTTGGCAAAAACAGGTCCAATGGCAGGAAAAAATTCAATCACCCAGGCAGAGCAAGGTTGTTTGATCATGGAGGACTGGCAGGGTGCAGGTGGCAGTACCGGTATGAGTATGAACTATTATGATGGCATCAAACAACAGTGGGTTCAAAGGTGGGTCAGCGGTGGCGGCACAGTGGCTGATTACGCTGGCGGGCTGATTGAAATTGGTGGAATAAAAGTCATGCGTTTAGAAGGAAAAATATTCTACGCATCAAAGCAACAACAACCCCAAGTCAGGGCATTCAGGGGCACCTGGACACCATTGGAAGATGGTGTGGTGCAGCAATTTTTTGAAGAATCAATTGATGGTGGTAAGACTTGGTATCCTTGGTTTAACGGGTTTTATTTTCCCAGCAATGAGGTAGATAAAAATGCACAGTAGATTAGTGATCTGGATGTTCATGGCTTGCCAGATGTGTGGCATCAGTCATGCCGACTTGGGCTTGTTTTCTGAACAAATTAAAAACAGCGAGATGAGGCATTTATTGGGGCACTGGCAGATCAAAGACGCATCACTGGGTAAGGATGGTCAATGGCAAGCCGGATCAGGTGCTTCGTGGCATTTTTATACCATTGTTAATGGTCATGCAAATACAAGATGACTGGGTTTCACCACCTCTGGATCAAGCCGAACCAGCATCAGGGCGCCAATGGAAAGCTGCTCAGCAGCTTTCCTTAGAACAGCAACAGCCTGATGGCAAATGGCTGGAGATTTATCGAATTAAGGCTTCGAGGCTGTCTAAAGTTTCTTGATGATTCCATCAGGTAAAAAACCACCAACCGCTTGAATTGGTTTAAGCGAATCTTTTTTACTGACCCATGCAACCAGTGAAAATTGTTCTGGTTTGTGTTTCAGGATCAGAGGTAGGTTGAAAGTGTGTTGTTGTTTGTCAGAAGCGGATTGATGGTTCAAAACCACAAAATCATGACTTAATTGGTGCCCAGCATTTTCACCTGACTTAACTTCTGTAACGAGTCCCATGCCGAGTACGGCCAAATTAAACTTTAATTCGCCACTTGATGGGAAGCTTACTTTTGCCAAATGACGGTCTACTTCCAAAGTTAAAACACCTGGTGATTTATTGGGTTCAGGAAGCGCGCGCCACAACTTGAAAAAACCAGTCCATTCTAATCCATTGGCCACAAAACCCGGCGTGTAGACAGAGCTGATGTTACCTTGTCTCTTATGGCTTCTTTGGCGATTGGAGAATTCAGATGAGGCAAACACATCATTCCAGCCAATGTAGTCCCAGTAATCGACATGAAAAGCCATAGGGATGTATTTTGTCCATATTTCATCTGAGCTTTGAAATTGACTTAAAAATTGATCTGCCGGTGGGCAAGAGCTGCACCCTTCTGATGTATACAGTTCAATCATAGTGGTTTGTTCAGGGGAACTGGTAAAAGTGATTTCTTGCCCCCAAACACTTGAAGTCATTAAAAGTACACTTAAAGCGGTGGTTGTTTTTATAAGTTTCATGTTGATTAGACCTAAATTTGGGCAACAGCTTTCAAAATCATTTTTAAAGGCCCAGCTGATGAATTTTTTGGCCCAAACTGTTAATATCTTTGTTCTTTTGAATAATTGGACACAATGATGCGAAAAATCTTATTACTTGGTTTGTTGTTTTCTCTTAATGTTTTGGCCAAAGATTCGGGCAATGATGTATTCATGTGGCTGGAAGACATTGATGCAGAAAGGTCTATGGATTGGGTGCATGAACAAAATAAAAACACGGCCGATGAATACAAGTCAAAGCCTATATACCAAGAATTATATGATGAGGCTTTATCTACTTTGAATAACAAATCCAGGATTCCTTCAGTAAGCCAACGAGGAGAATGGGTTTATAACTACTGGAAGGATGATAAAAACCCACGCGGTATTTATCGCCGCGCCAAGATCAAAGATTTCAATCAAAATGATCATCCAAAATGGCAAACGGTTTTGGATATGGATCAATACAACACCGAAAACGAAGGTAATTGGGTGTTTAAAGGCATGAATTGTCTGTCACCAAAATACCGACGATGCCTGGTGTCATTGTCACCAGGTGGTGGCGATGCTGTGGAGCTGAAAGAGTTTAATATGAAATCCAAAAAGTTCATTGAAGGTGGATTTCAGTTACCTAAATCAAAGATGGGTGTTAACTGGCGAGATAAAGACCATTTGTTTGTAGCTACGGATTTTGGCCCCGGTTCGCTGACAGAATCAGGCTATCCAAGAATCATGAAATTATGGCAACGAGGCACAGCCTTATCAGAAGCAAAAACATTGATGGAAGTTGATCAAAAATCAGTCTCTGTGTTTGCTTTTAGATCAGGTAAAGGTGTAAAGGCTAAAGATTTTATTGTTGATAATACGTCATTTTGGACCAGTAAATATTATCAGTTAATTGGTGGTAAAACCTTACCCATGTCTATCCCTGAGTCCGCAGTGATCAACGGGGTTTTTCAGGGGAAAATGATAGTTTCTTTGAAGGAAGATTGGCAGTACCAAGGTCAGTTTTTATCTGAGGGGACTGTTCTGATGATGAATCCAGACGTATTAACAGGCCGCAAGACTTTGGTTGAAGATGATGATTGGTCGGTGTTTCTCAGCCCCAGAGCCAATGAAAACATTGAAAGTATTTCAACCTCAGATGATGCTGTCATCGCAACCATACTTACTGACGTGGTCAGTAAAGTTTATGTTTATAAACCTGTTGATAATGGTTGGGATGTAGACGCAATTGAATTCCCTGATAACGGTGCGATCAATGTAACTGCAGTTGATGATGAAAGTGGCAGCTTTTTCGCAGAATATGAGTCTTTTATTACGCCGCCTACTTTGTATCATGTTAATGGTAAGTCTTTAAAGCCCAAAGCGGTTAAATCTCAAGCCCAAAGCTTTGATCCATCACCCTATCAAGTTGAACAATTTTTTGCTCGATCGAAAGATGGAACTTTTGTGCCTTACTTTATCATCATGAACAAAAACACAGCGTTTGATGGAAGTAATCCAACACATATTTTTTCATACGGAGGTTTCAGAAATTCCTTAACGCCTTCTTATTCCGGTTCATATGAAGCTTTGGAAGGCGCCTACGGGAAGATGTGGTTAGACCGTGGTGGTGTTTATGTATCTGCCAGCATTCGAGGTGGTGGTGAATATGGACCTAAGTGGCATAAATCTGCCTTGCTTGAGAATAAGACCAAATCATATGAGGATTTTGAGGCTGTTGCGGAAGATTTGATTAAACGTAAAATCACTTCTCCACAACACCTGGGGATTGAAGGTCGTTCAAATGGTGGTCTATTAGTGGGTGCAACCATGACCCGTCGACCTGACTTATACGGTGCTGTGATCTGTGGTGTGCCTTTGCTTGACATGAAACGTTACAACAAACTGTTAGCAGGTGCCAGTTGGATGGGAGAGTTTGGCAACCCTGATGTCCCTGAACAATGGGCTTATATCAAAAAATACAGCCCTTATCAGAACCTAAAGCAAGACACAGAATATCCGGCGACCTTTTTCTACACATCAACTCGTGATGACCGGGTTCATCCAGGACATGCCAGAAAAATGGCCGCGAAAATGATGTCATATGGTTATCCGATTTGGTATTACGAAAATACTGAAGGAGGACATGGAGGTTCGAGTACCAATGAACAATTGGCAGAGCGATTGGCTTTGGCTTTTACTCATTTATGGACTCAGCTAAAGTAATTCAATGGCCACTCCTTTCAGCATGGCTGAAAACCGTAACCATTAACTGAATTTTTATGAGTGAGCTTCTGTTTTGCCGAGGCTCACCAACTGCACACATTTAGGTAACATAAACCACTTCTTTTTATTTTCGTTCCCACGATTCGGTGTGGGAACGTATACCTCAACTATCTCGTTAATCAAGTTTATTGAGGTTTCCAAAGGCTTATTTGCACGTATTAAGTGGAATTATTTCAAAGATAGTCTAAAGGGCTGAATCGGTTTTTCTGACTGAGTTCCTTAATCACGTGAGTATAAATCATGGTAGTTTCTAAACTTTTGTGTCCCAACAACTCCTGAATGGTTCTGATATCAATGCCAGCTTGCAATAAATGAGTGGCATAAGAGTGTCTGAATGTATGTGCAGTCACTTTTTTATTAATCCCAGACTTGCTTACGGCTTTTTTTAAGTTTCTACTGAAGGTGTTTTCTAAGACATGGTGTCGTCGAATCACATTGGTTTTTGGCTCCTTTGATACTTTATTCATTGGGAATAGATATTGCCACTTGAATTCCTTGTCAGCATTAGGGTATTTTCTTTTTAATGCATTGGGTAACTCGACAGAACCATGACCGTTTCTTATATCATTTTCATGTTGAGTTTGATTCTCGGCAATGAGCTTCTGGTATGCAGGGATCAATTGCTTAGGAAGTGGCAAGCTTCTATCTGTTAAAGATTTACTGTCCCAAATAATCATACGATTATAAGAAAAATCAATGTCTTTTATTCTTAGATTGAGCACTTCTTTCAACCTTAAGCCACAACCATAAATAGTTTTAAGAATACAAGCATAGATATTATCCGGCATACAAGAGATGATTTTTTTGACTTCTTTGGTACTCAATATGACTGGAAGGTGCACTCGCTGTTTTGCTCGCAGTGCATTGATATTTTCATCTTGTAAAGATATGTTCAATACTTGATTGTAGAGAAATAAAAGCGCATTAAAAGCTTGGTTTTGAGTTGTGGCAGCTACTTTTCTTTCAACAGCAAGGTGACTTAAAAACATTTCAATTTCAGCTTTGCCCATTTCGGTAGGATGTCTTTTTTGATGGAAAAGGATGTATTTTTTTATCCAGGAGGTATAGGTGGTTAAGGTGTTCTCGCTGTAATGCAGAAAACGCAATTTAACAGCGACTTGATCTAACAGTTTCATAATTATGCACATTTATTAAGATTTCGGCGGATATTAGTGATTTCATGCACTTATATCCGCCTATAACCAGTTATTAGTGCAGTAATAATTTCCTACAAAGTGAGAAATCAATGACTTATAATAAAAAGCTATTAAAAACAGTGCACTTATATCAGGAGAATCAGATGATATTAAGCATCAATGTACACATAATAAATTGTTAGGTTTCTGGAGCATCGATGAAGTTTCAACTAGAAAAATTTAATCGAAACGTCAGTAAAGAAGAACTTATAGATGATCTAAGGGCAAGCTATGAGGCTCTTTCAAAGAGCAACGAACCTTTGAACTACAGATCTTATAGCGAGGTTGGAAAGTACTCCTCAAGCACTATGGCTTCTCGCTTTGGGTCATGGAATTCTGCTCTGAAAGCAGCAGGCTTGGACATTAATGAAGAAAAGGATGTTTCTGATCGTGATCTATTCATTAATCTAGAAAATGTCTGGATAGCCTTGGGGAGGCAGCCGGTAACTAGAGACTTAGTGAAGCCGCTATCTAAATATACTGAACATATTTATCGGGAGCGCTTTGGTGGCTATCGGCAAGCCTTAGAAGCATTTGTAACTTATATCAATGAAAGCTCACCCTCCGAAGAGCAAGAAGAAGTCTTGCAGCCTCAAGAAAACAAAGAAACAAAACCCAAGAAAAGAAGAACCAGTCGCAACATATCTGACCGTATGCGATTCAGGATTCTGTCTCGAGATGGTTTTACTTGTCAATCTTGTGGTGCAAGCCCAATTAAGGAGCGGGGAGTCGAGTTACACGTCGATCATATTCTACCCTGGTCTAAAGGCGGAGAAACCGTCGAAGAAAACCTACAATCTAAGTGCAAGCAATGTAATTTGGGCAAAGGTAATGCATTCGACCAATAAAAACCTAACAAGCGGCTTAAACACCGTTGCGCGCCTACGGCGCTCCACTGGACTCGCCACTGCGTGGCTCGCCGTTTAGCCGGGCGTTAGTGTTGTGGGAGAAAATATGAAACTAGGTGGCTGGTTTAGACTATGGATAGTTTTAATTGTTGTGTATGGAATTCTCATAATTGCAGTTTCTTATGAAACGAAACCAAGTCTTTCATATATTGAGTATAGGTGGGTGACCGAAGCAACTGACGTTATTGCTGAAAAAATATCGGAAGCCGAAGGCCAAGAGATCTATTCATATAAAATTAAGGATATTCTATTCAAAGATAGAACAAATAACGAAATTATTGATTCGCTAAGAAAAATAGTTGAAACCCCATCTGAAGGGCAAAAAATATTTTCTACCCAAGTGGCTGCCATTAATGAGAGATTTGAGAAAGAGCTAGATGAATTGCCCAGCAAGCAAAATAATCACTATTTGCAGTCATTACTTTGGTGGTTAATACCATCTATTGCTCTACTAATCTTAGGCTGGTCTATTGGCTGGGTAATCCGTGGCTTCAAGCAAGCTAAACACTAACAAGTCGCAGCAACCGCTCCCGTTGGTCGCTGGGACGCCCAAAACGCTGCGCTTATTTGGCCGCCCCTGTGCGCGGCGTTAGAGGTACATGAATAATGAAAGAAATCGATAAAGGTATTTGCGGAAGTAATAAACTCTCTAATGCTCTTAACAAACCAATATCTGGAAAACTAGCGAAACAAGCATCCTTTAAGTCAAAATTTATCATATTCACTTTGGTTTTCATTGCTATATTAATCTTTTCTGTAAGCCAGCTAGGATTAGAAACAGGTATTTATTTCGCTATAGGCTTCTCGATGATTAGTATTATCGTTTATTTTAAATCTAAGCATGACCTAAAAGAACGCGACGAAATCTTAGAAAAACACCCTTGGAAAGCTTTTGAAGATCGTAAAAAATAGTAAAACCTCTAACAAGTTAAATCAGTTCGCAGCTAGCGCTGCCGGACTCACTTTCGTTCGCCGCTGTTTAAGGCGTTATACGCTTCAAGAGAAATCATGCAATATCAAGTAATTGAGAAATATACCTCAGCTTATCCAGACCCAATAAAATTCCAAAAGGGAGAAAAGCTTTCTGTTGGAGTTAGAGATGATGAATATCAAGGGTGGGTTCGAGTAACGACAAAATGTGGAAACGAAGGATGGGCTCCAGAACAATACATTAACTTGGGAACTACTCAATCAACAGCAGCCAAAGACTATAACGCAACGGAGCTATCAACAAAGCTTGGAGAGGTTCTATTCATTAAAAAGGTTCTAAATGAGTGGGCTTGGTCAGAAAATTCGTCGGGGCAAGTAGGCTGGGTTCCTTGCAAAACAATCGAACCGATCATTTCAAAAGTTACTCTCGAAGGTCATATCATCGTTTCTGATGAAGATTTATCAGTTGTTCTCAAAGAGCTTCCTGTTCATATCCAAAAAACAAGGTCAGAGCCTGGCTGTTTGGTCTTTAACGTCGAACAGCAAGAGTATAATCCTAATAAATTCATGGTCTATGAAGAATTCACAGATGAAGAAGCATTTGCGCTGCACCAAAGCTGGGTAAAAAACTCTGTCTGGGGAGAAATCACAAAAAATGTCGAACGTCATTACCATGTAACAAAAACAAATGAAATTCGTACCGACCAGCGTGTAACAAGTGGTTCCAGGTGACGCCTTCGGCTCACCTGAACCAAGCGTTATACAGAAAAGTGAAAATGAAAAAACGATTTACTTTAAGAAGAGTTGTGTATTCCAGCCTTACATCAATAGCGATAGTGGTCGTTTATTTGGGGTATATTGGGCCCAAAATTTATCAACCGAGTGAAGGGAGTGAAAAAATAATAATATATTCGGCAAGTTGGTGTCCGTATTGTAAAAAACTTAAGGAAACATTAAATAAAAATGGCATATCTTATACAGAGTATGATATAGAAAAATCAATAATCGCTCAGTTTGAATTTCGTTCTTTGGGTGGGAGCGGAGTTCCGCTATCAATTATTGGAGAAGATGTTATTTATGGCTACCAGCCAGAAGTGATTCAGGCTTCTTTAGCAAAGATTGGATATAAATAGGAGCTTGTATAACAATCACATCAAACCAAGTTTTTGTCGCCTTTGGCGCCAAAAAGGACTCGCAACAAGTTGCTCGCCGTTTATGTGAGCGTTATATTTTCTCGGAGATATCGTGCTAAAGGGACTGAATCACATCACCATTGCAGTAAGTGAGCTAGAAAAATCGCTCACTTTCTATGCTTCAATCTTGGGGATGAAACCCGTGGTAAAATGGGACTCCGGTGCATATTTATCTGTTAGTGATTTGTGGGTATGTCTGTCCGTTGATGATGTTTCGCCTGCAAAAGATTATAGCCATATTTCCTTCACCGTGGCCGAAGCTGACTTTCACTCTTATTGCAGTAAAGTACTCTCGTCTGGCGCAGAAACGTGGAAGAAAAATACAAGTGAAGGAGAGTCACTCTATATTCTTGATCCCGATGGGCATAAGCTGGAGATTCACGTTGGCAGCCTTGAATCCAGACTGGAAGAATTGAAATCTAGTCCCTATAAAGGGCTGAAGTGGTACTAAAATATAACAATCAAAGGCAGTCGGACGGCTTCGCCGCCCGCTGCTTTGGGCGTTAGGCTCTATAGAACAAACACAACATACAGGAGAAATAAAAATGACAAGAAAAATAGGGTTTGTATTGGTTTTACTGATGGCTTTGCTTCAAGGGTTCTATGGGGTGTTTGCCTATTTAGACCCAGTCGCTTTCGCTGATGTTCGCGGTACAGCCCTTGTTTCAAATGAAGACATAGATTGGGTACAAATATATGCTTCTCGTACGCTATTCATATCTCTAATAATTGGTGTTTTGCTTTACTTTCGAGCGTTTAAAGTTCTTATGTGGGCGGCTTTATTTGGTACAGTAATGCCATTAACAGATGGTTATCTGGCATACCAGGCAGAGGCTCCGCTTGGTGTTGTTGCAAAGCACATTGCTACAGTTTTATATCTTGTTATCACGTCTGTAGTCTTGTCTAAAGTGCTTAAAAATGAGAAAGCCTAACAAAGCATTAAGCTCGTACGCTCAGCGCGCTGGACTGGCCTGACGGCTCGCCGTTTATGGCAGCGTTATGCGCCAGTGAGGTAGTTATAGATGAGATATATACGGTATTTTTTTCTTACGCTGGCATCACTTTTTCTGTTAGTTTTTTTATTTATATTTTCACGATTAATCGTTCATGAATATTTAAGTTTTCTTGCTTCAAGCGTAACTGATAGTTGTGCATTTCGATTACCTGTTTCTTGTGGCCTCTTTGAATGGGATAAGAAACTTCAAATAGCTGCATACATATCTTATGTATTTATCATGAGCATAGTGACACTAATAACTGCTCGAATCTTAAAATATAAGAATGGTAAAGCCATCAAAAAGATCGCAATATTTGTTTATATCTGCTGTTTCCCTGCCTATGCATCTTGGCAGGTTACTCGCAGTGAATGGCATTATTGTCATACTTGCACTCCCAAAGGTGTTGTTGTGCCTGTGATTATGACATTTAACGTCTATACAATTTTAAGTGTTATACTGGCAGGTATGAGTGTATGGCTTTATGTTAAGGTTAATAAAATATTAATCAGGTAGAGTATGAATAAGTTTGTGCACAGGACTTAATTGCCGTTACACTTTTTGCCATTGCTTCGCAATTATATGGCAGAAGGTTCCACTCTGACTAAGCTTGTGCCAAAGACGTTAAATTTTATGAAAAATTATGTATTTTTAATTTTAGCTTCTTGGTGGTTGAATCCAGCTGCAGCAAATGTTGAACTCATTGGAAAAACAGAGGAGATTCTTTTTGATAAAGTAAAAGAGGCTCAAATAGCGAAAACTGTGAAAATGTTACTTTCCGATTGTACCACTAAAATTCCAGTAAAGAGAATTCCGAATGTAAGCTATAAAGCAGTCAGAGTTACTACAGACAGAGGTGAAATAATTGAAGCCCATATTTTGCCGAATGGCTTAGATACGTTTGTGGTGAAAATTTATACCAAAGAAAATGATGAATTTTATCTACATGGAAAATATCAAAACTATGCATATCAACTTATATCCATGCTAGAAGTTAAAATTTAACAAAAAAATCATTGGGATCGCTCGCAAAGCTCGCTCCCTAATATTTGGTCGTAGAACATAAACAAATTAAAGCGCTAAAATGAAAGGTATATAACAGTTAGTGGAAATAATATTCTGTTAAGATGCTGTTTCTAAACATTAAAGAGGGTTGGTATGAAATTTAAGAATATTATTTTGGTAGGTGTTGCTGTATTTGGTTTTTCAGGTTGTGCATCGAATTGTACTGAAGAGGAACTGCAAGAGAAATTAATGCAAATCACGGCCAAAGTGCAGGAAATTGCCACCACGGGTGATATGGGTAAACTCATGGAATTGTCAAAAAAAGCCAATGACATCAGTCAGGGCCTGAAAGGTTCAGATGATGATTTACAGGCGGCCTGTACCGCAGCTGATCAGTTATTGGATGAACTTTGATGAAAGCAATTTGATAGATAAAGGTCTTTTTAACATGAAAAAATTATTCGTTTTAATTTTATTCTTGTTTGTTGTTGCTTGTGGTTCTGATAATGATGTTGTTCAACCTCAAAACCATGTCAACAAAGAGGAAACTGTTAAAAGTTTGCCGTCATTGGCTGGTCTGTGGCGTGGTGTTTTACAATCGCCAGGGGGAGAGTTGCCTTTTGGTATTCAGCTGGTTAAAACCAGTGGTGGTTATGAAGCCAAGATTTTAAATGGGACCGAGCGTGCCGATACTTCTTTGGTGATTATTCGTGGTGATGAACTGGAAATTCAGTTTAATTGGTATGATGCGCGCATACAGGCCAAAGTGACTTCTTCAGGTGATGGCATGATCGGGGAATGGTCGAAAACAGCACCCGGACACATATCGAAACTGCCTTTTCAAGCCACCAGGGGCTATCCATATCGATTCGAAAGAACCAATGATTTACTTGAGAAAAGCGTGGTTGGTGGTATTTGGGAAGCCCAGTTCAATGATGAGGATGGTGATTCTGTTGCTGTGGGCGAATTCCAACAAAATGGTGATCAAGTCAAAGGTACTTTTCTGACGCCAACCGGGGATTACCGCTTTTTAGCGGGTACAGCCTCTGGTGGTCAATTGAAACTGTCGGCTTTTGATGGGGCGCACGCCTTTTTGTTTGAAGCGGAGTTGAAAGCAGGCAGGCTTGTTAATGGTCATTTTTGGTCCAGAGACACTTATCATGCCACATGGAATGCCAAGCGCAATGACGATGCTCATGCTGTGTTGCCAGATTCGTGGAACATGGTTAAGGTGACCACTGAAGATAATATGGTTTCTTTTGCTTTTGAGGATTTGAATGGTAATTTGGTTCAACTGTCTGACAAACGATTTCAAGGAAAACCTGTGTTAATTAATTTATTCGGCACTTGGTGTCCTAACTGTAATGATGAAGCACCAGTGTTGGTTGATTTTTATGATAAATACCATGGTGATGGTCTTGAAATTGTGGGTTTGGCTTTTGAATTTACAGATGATGTTGAACGTGACAAAAAACAAATTGCCGCATTTAAAAAACGCTATGGCATACGGTATCCCTTATTGCGTGCTGGTATGAATGATAAAAAAAAGGCAGCCAAGGTTTTAGGTTTTTTGGATAAAGTAGTGGCCTATCCAACCAGTATTTTTCTGGACAGAAACCATCAGGTGGTTAACATTCATTCAGGATTCGCGGGGCCTGGTACAGGTGAACATTACACCGAATTGGTACAAGAATTAGAGGCACAGATTAAAGCCATTGTTTACTGATAAGTCGCATTAAATTATTTCTGCAAATAATAATCATTTTTATTTGACAATGATTCTCATTTATCTATAATTCACGTTTTATTCACGTAAATTTCACATCATGAGAAAAGTTATCAAAACGGCTGTTGTTGCAGCTATGTTTATGGCCACACAGGTTCAGGCAGAAGAATCATTATGGATGTATGCCAAAGGAACTGATGTCCTCCCCAAAGGGGCTTTGGAGTATAAAGTAGGTGTTATTTCGCGCCGCGATAAAGATTCAGGTGATTATGTTTTTAATGACATTCGACCTGAAATTGAGTATGGCATCACCGATAAACTTGCATTATATGGCGAGTTGATGATTTTTGATCATGACTATTCAGTGGATGACCCAGAATTAAATCCGATGTTTGAAACGCAAGGGGGTGCTGGCGAAACATTTGATCGTACCCAGGTAGGTGGGTTTGAAATTGGGTTGAAGTACAATGTACTCAGCGTATATAAAGACCCGGTTGGTTTGACTTTTGGTGTTGCTTATGAAAACCGTAACAAATACCGATTAGATGGTGCCGACATCAACCAAGACAGCTTTGTGTTATCTACAGCAGTGCAGAAGAACTTTCTGGATAATACTTTACAGTTGGTGGCTAATTTGAAAATGGAAATGGAGCGAAGAACTTCACCTGGTGTATTAGAAGAGGAGATTGCTTTTGATGCATCATTGGCTGCTGCTTATCGGTTTAAGCCTAAGTGGTTTGTTGGTCTTGAGTTCAGACATCAGTCAGATTATTTGAATCCTCAGGAAGATGGTGTTTTTAACCCTGATTTAGACCGTTCTAGTTTTGATTTATCTGACTTCAGGATTGGTTCACAGCATCAGCGTGGTAATTACTTGGGGCCTTCTTTGCATTATGCTGAGAAGAAGTGGTGGATTACAGGTTCAATTTTATGGCAAGTTGCTGGTGGTGGCTCACCATTTTCATTCAGTGAAAATGGCCGGAACTGGGATGAGCACGAACGTGTTCATGTGGGTGCAACTGTTGGGTTTGAATTTGATTAAACAGATATGAAACGCAGAGAATTTAATAAAAAATCACTGGTGATAGGAGCTGGCATGTTGTTCGGCTCCTCTTGCGTTGTGGCCAAGACTTACCTCAGTGTTGATCAGGCCAGACAAATTATTTGGCCAGACCTTGCAATGGAGGCATTTCAAGCTACCCTGAGCAAAGCACAAATGAAGTCAATTAAATCGAGCTCTAAAACCCGAGTCAGGCATGATGTGGTGCAAGGTTTTCGTTCAAAAGAGAACCAATGGTTAATCATAGATCAAGTGATTGGTAAACATGAGTTTATTGATTTGGCAGTTGGTTTGGATGCCAATGGCAAAGTCACTGGTATTGAGGTTTTAACCTACCGTGAGTCATATGGTGATGAAATTATGAACCCTAAATGGCGGGCACAGTTCCATGGCAAAGGTATGGAAAAGGTTTTGAAACTCGATCAACACATTAAAAACATATCGGGTGCCACCATGTCATGTCGTCATGTGACAGATGGCATCAACCGTTTAACACACACTTGGGATCAGGTGTTGCAGCACATTTGATCGATGTCAACAATCAGTCGTTGTCAGCCACTTTTGGGCACCATGGTCGAAGTAAGTATTGTGGCAGATTGTGATGATTTGAGCTTACTCAAAGTCAGTGAATTGGCATTTGGAGCGATTAAGTCTGTACAACAGGTTATGAGTTTTCATGACACCCAAAGTGAGCTTTCCCAAATCAATCAGGTTGCCTATTTAAAACCAGTGCAAGTTTCAGAAGCTATGTATTTGGTTCTGAAATTCGCTCAAGATCTTCATTATCATTCAGGTGGTGTGTTTGATGTCAGCGTAGCGCCTTGCTTAATCAGAGACGGGTTGTTGCCTTCAAATCATATGCCTTCGGATTTCTCCATGGATTTATCAGTGATGGTCTTATCCAATAACACAGTTTTTTTTCAAAAACCATTGTTGCTTGACCTGGGGGGTATCGCTAAAGGTTATGCGGTGGATTTAGCATTGCAGTGTATTGAGTATGAACTGAGTGGTAGTTTACAACAAGCTTCGGTAAATGCTGGTGGTGATTTGAAAGTATACAATTGGGAAAATTATTCAACATTGGTTCCAGACACCAATAAAAGCATGCATCAATTAACCATGCGCAACGCAGCCATTGCAACCAGCTCGAGTTACTACTTAGATGGCAACAGTGCCATTTATGATACCACCCAAGGCCAAGCGATAGAAATGCCCCAGACCGTGAGCGTTTTTTCCGATCGGTGTATGATTGCTGATGCATTAACGAAAGTAGCCGCTCAAGTGGGCTCAAGCCATCCTGTTTTTGATCATTTTGAGGCTGAAGTATTTTTATTATGAGTGCTGTCAGGGTAAAAATTGAGCCTTGGTTCAGGCGTACTTTGTATTTAGGGCTTTTTATAAGCTGGGTCAGTGGTGTCTTGTTCTTCGTGATGAATAATTGGATTACAGTAACGGGTGATTTTGGGCCAGAAAAGCACCCTTGGCAATTCAATGTCTTATTGGTTCATGGTGCTGCTGCTTTTATCATGTTGATGCTGTTCGGTTCCATACTAAGTAACCACATACCCATGACATGGAAAACCAAAAGGCTGCGTAAAATCGGTATCACAATTTCCTCATTCATAGTGATTCAGGCCGTAACGGCATACCTCTTGTATTATCTGGCTAATGAAGACATCAGGGTGATTGTTTCATACTTGCATCTGGCTATGGGTGGTTCATTGCCACTGCTGCTTTGGGCACACATAAAACTGGGTCGAAAGCGTTAATATCACTCGAAGGTCATATGATAAACATCAGGGAACTTAAAGACATACTTTAATTGTGTTTTGATTTTTTTATTTTTTACGATTTTATCTGACGCCTCAGCATGAGTATTCGCAGTTTTGGGCTTGGGTAACCCCAATTGCTTTGCCATGGTTGGATAGAATTCGCCTTTTTTTGGGTGGTTGTCGGCGCAACCGTTGAAAATTTCTCCCCAGGATTGTTGTTTGATAATGGCTTTTATGATGCCTATGCAATCATTCAAGTGAATTAGATTAACCCGAGCTTGTGGGTTTTTGATGGGTTTGCCAGATTCAAAGAAACGACCAGGGTGACGACCGGGTCCAACTAATCCAGCAAAGCGAATGATGGTGGCTTTGGGGTGTGAGCTGATGATTTGTTCAATTTTTACCAAAGGGTTAGCTCGGTTAAGCTGCTGACTTGTTTCATCGTGTGCTTCTGAGCAATTTTTATAAACCGATGTGGAGCTGATGAAAATGAGGTGTTGAGTGATTGATGAATCTAGTTGTGACAACAATTCACTATAGCCGGCAATATCTTTACTGGTTATGGCGATAATCAATACATCAGCATCAAATAACGGATCTGAGGACTGAACAGCATCGCCCAATTGGTATTGAATGGCATTAAAGCCATGGGCTGACAGGTCTTTTACTTTACCAGCGTGTGTTGCGGTCAGTAAAACATCATCACCAACAGCTTTCAGTTCTTTGGCCAAAGGCTGGGCCAGCCAGCCACTACCGATGATGTTGATTTTCATTGAATTAGGCTTTGGGCAAGGTCACGCCTTGTTGGCCTTGATATTTACCGCCGCGATCTTTATAGGATACATCACAGATTTCATCTGATTCAAAGAATAAGAATTGTGCCACACCTTCATTGGCATAGATTTTTGCTGGTAGAGGTGTGGTGTTTGAGAATTCTAAAGTGACGTGACCTTCCCATTCGGGTTCTAATGGTGTGACATTAACGATGATGCCGCAACGGGCGTAGGTAGATTTACCCAAACAAACGGTCAAAACATTGCGTGGAATTTTCAGGTATTCAACTGTTCGAGCCAAACAAAATGAATTGGGTGGGATGATACAGACATCAGATTTAACATCAACGAAACTTTTACGGTCAAACTTTTTTGGGTCTACCACTGCTGAATTGATGTTGTGGAATATTTTGAATTCATCCGAGCAACGCACGTCATAGCCATAACTGGAAGTGCCGTATGAAATAATTTTATTATTACGGGCTGTGGTACGTACTTGGCCGGCCTCAAATGGGCTGATCATGTTTTGCTCTGCTGCCATGCGGCGAATCCAATGGTCTGACTTAATACTCATAATTGTTTGTTTTTAATGTTGTTGGTTAAATTTTATGTAATTTTAAACTGTCTGTTAAACTGAATTTAATGGGGCATTTAGCCAAGTTTTGTCCAGTACGTAAGGCAATCATCAATGCTTTTTCATTCAATGGATGGGTTGCTTGCCATATTTCTGTTGGGCTACCACCATCCATATGGGTTCTGATTTCAATATTCAGCGGCATTTGTCCGAGCAAAGGAACCTTAAATTCAGTTGCCATTTTGGCCCCGCCATCTTTGCCAAAAATATGAGCTTCCTGACCACAGTTTGCACATACATAAGTACTCATGTTTTCTATCACCCCTAGCACTGGTATTTCGACTTTTTGAAACATAGCGAGTGCTTTTTGTGCATCCAACAGAGCAATGTCTTGTGGTGTTGTAACCAGTACTGCTGCTGTGACTGGAATTTTTTGGATCATGGTTAATTGAATATCACCTGTACCAGGTGGTAAGTCCATGATCAAGTAATCCAATTGTGACCAACGGGTGTCTTCAATCATTTGCATCAATGCTTTAGTCACCATCGCCCCGCGCCAAATAGCGGGGTCTTTTTCGCCTAAAATATAACCCAGAGACATCGTTTGTAAGCCATCAGCATCGACAGGTAGAAAGGATTTTTGATCCGGAGATTCAGGCTTTTGGCTCACACCGAGCATTTTAGGAATGCTGGGGCCATAAATATCCGCATCCAAAATGCCTACTGTGGCACCCAGTTGTTGCAATGATTTGGCCAACATCACACTCATTGTGGATTTGCCTACACCACCTTTGCCAGAAGCAACGGCAATGATGTTTTTGACCCCTATGATTGGTTTGATTTTATCTTTAACCGCATGTTGTCTGATGTGTTGTTTAATATCGAGGGTTGTGGTGTTGGTTATGGCTTTAAGCTCTTTGAGGTATTTTGATTCAAAAGAACCTATTGGATAACGAAATTCTATTCGGGATTTATTGGCTTTAAAGTCAATTGATTTCTCAAACGCTTGGTTTGTGACTGGGTCAATGTTTTTGGTCAAATGGGTCATGATTCATTCAGTTACTTTTTTTATCAACGCCATTGTAGATGGGTCTAAAGCGACCTCATTTAAAGTGTTATTTTCTACATGTTCTTGGATGTCTCTGGCAATTGACTTTCCTAGTTCAACACCAGGTTGGTCAAAACAATTGATGTTCCAGATCACAGATTGGGTGTATATCATGTGTTCATACATGGCCAGTAGTTGACCAACCGATTCTGCAGATAAATCTTTTAACAGTATGGTTGTGCTGGGTTTATTACCAGGGCAACCTTTCATGCTGTGATCTTCTTCTTTGCCACGCATTAAAGCTGCACCTTGTGCAATCATGTTATAGAGCAGAAAGTCTTGGGCTGGTGAATTGTGTTCTAATACACCAATAAAATCCAGGGGCAAGGCGTCCACACCCTGGTGAAAGGCTTGGAAGAATGCGTGTTGGGATAATTGTCCATGATCTCCAAATACCCACGGCGTGGTTGGGTAGTCAATCACTTCACCCTTTACATTATGCATCTTACCGGTGCTCTCCATCATCAATTGTTGTAGCCACTTGGGTAAGCTGCGTAGGCGAGCATCATAGGGCAAACAACTGTAGGCTGATAAACCCATGAAGTTGCGATACCAAATTGACATCAATGCCATCAGTACCGGAATATTTTCTGTAAAGGGTTTATTTCTGAAATGTAGATCCATTTCATGTGCGCCATGCAACAATGCTTGAAACTGTTCCTTACCGGCAGCCAGAACAATTGGGAAGCCGATTGCAGACCACAGTGAGAACCGACCACCAACAGAAGCATCAAATGGCAGTACCATGCACTTTGGGATGCCAACCTCAATGGCGCGTTTCGTATTGGCGGTGATGGCCATCAACGAACTTTGCTCTTGTGTGGGTTGATAACCTGAAATTTCTTTTAATTTGGTTTGAATGGCGCGCGCATTCATCAGTGTTTCGACGGTAGAAAAACTTTTTGAACTGATACAAAACAGACAGTGTTCAATGTCTATGGATTGAAACAGTTGGTTAATCAAGGAATCATCCACACTGGCTGCAAAGTAAACTGGAATTCTGCTTTCGCTTTGTAGTTCAGTCAATGACTCAACCACAAGTCGCGGCCCCAGATAGGAACCGCCAATGCCGATGTTGACTAATTGTTTGACTTGTTTGCCAAATGCTGTTTTGATTTGCCCGGTACTTACTGCATCAGCTAAACTAAAAAGTGCTTTGGTGTTGTTTCTGTGATTGGGGTGGGCTGGGTCACGCAGAGTTGTGTGAGTGGCGGCCAATTGATCAGTGGTATTAACAACTTCGGCATTGAACAGCTTTTTTATCGCTTCTTTCAGTCCTGCTTGGGAGGCTAATTCACACAGGTGATTCAAAGCCTCATCGTCTATCCAATTCTTGGATAGATCAAGGTAGATATTCTTTGATTCAAAAGTCAACTTGTTATGGCGATCAGGTTGTTGCCACAAGTGACTCAGATCTTTGAGTTTGGTTTTCTGGGCATGGAGTGTCAGTTGTTGCCAAATTGGATTATTGCGCATTCAAACCTATGGATTCTACAAACGGATTATTGTAGCTGATAGGCAAAAAAAAACCCATCCAAATTGGATGGGTTAAATACGATATTTTACTTTTGTGCCCTGCTTGTCTTGGAGTTTTAATGATTTACTCTAAAACTGTGAATAATAATACAACAGCATTTGTATAAAAGCAACACGAATTTGTTTATTTGTTAAAAAAATACAACAAATATGCTGTTTTTTTATTAGTTGTTGTAAAAAAACAACGAATTAATGGTTTTTTTACCGCCTACTATTGAATTTCCTGGTCTTTTTATATGTTTTTAATTCAGAAGCACATTGGTGGTTTTTGTGGTGTGCGGTTATTTTTTGTTTTAATTGAGTTGAAAGCTGTGGGCTTAATTGTAGCAGTGGCCTAACCACAAAGCAGCGTGTTGTTAAATGTTGATGCGGTATGGTCAATTGAGGCCGGTTTATGGATTGCTGAGCATACAAGAGAATATCAATATCAATGTTGCGGCTGTGCCAGCGTTTGTTGACTTGTCGGTTCATGACGCTGTATTCAATTTTCTTGATCGCTTTAAGCAAAGCCAATGGCTTGAGTTTGGTTTTGATTTTAATAACTGTATTCAGGAACTCGTCTTGTTCAGTAACCCCCCACGGCTTTGAGATATACCATGGTGCGGATTCAATGAATGTTGTGTTTGGAAGCTGGCTTATGTGTTTGATGGCTTGTTGTAGATTTCGAGCTTTTTCGCCCTGATTGCTGCCAAGCCCAAGAAAACAAATTTGCTGGTGATCAGAGTGCATCATTAAGAAGGTGAGTGTTTACAGTTCTTGGTTGATTTTTTGTCGCTTGACTTTCTTGCCAAATATCAGGCTTTTAATGCCTTCGGGCGACATATCTTGAATGTTAGTCCAGAATTCAGTTGGTTGATTTAGCTTATCATCCACGGTATTGCGTAACAACAGGAAGTCATATGCTGCTCGGAAGCGGGGATGATGCAAGGTACTGTAAACGCCTTTGCCAAACATTTTTTTGAATCTCAGCTGTAACATCCACATTTGTCTGACTCCGTTTTGGATGGCTTTTGGCACCATTAAATGTTCTCTTTGGTTAACCATGACCTGAGTGGTTGCATCATGTAAGGCATCATGTGAGTTCTTGCCGCTGTTAAGAATTTGGTGATAGATAGGTAAAAACTCTAACCACAACACACAAGCGGTTAAAAATACAGGTGTTATTGAGAGGCCGTTTCTCAGCCTGTCATCTGTATTACTGAATGCTTGAATTAAAAAATCATGCCATTGCTTTTGTTTGGGTACGATTTGTGCGGCTGCTGGAAATAGGATTTCAAACAGTTTCAACTCCAATAATTCTTTATAAGCAATTTCCATGTTGCCGCAATGAAACATTTTAATGGTTTCGTCAAACAGCCTTGCAGTGGGAACATTCCTTAAATACATGCGGTTATTGACGATGTGTTGTCGCATTTCTGCTGATAATGTCAATCCCAGTTTGGCATGAAAACGCACAGCTCTTAGCATTCTGACAGGGTCTTCTACAAAGCGCTTGTTAGGGTTGCCGATTAACTTTAATTCGCCTTTTTTCAAATCATGGACCCCAGCAGCAAAATCCAGGATGGATTCCTCTTGTAAGTCAAAATATAAGGCGTTACAGGTAAAATCTCTTCTGATGGCATCTTGATCGATGGTACCGAACACATTGTCGCGAATGATTTGCCCCTTCTTCATAACTCGGTCACCAGGGTCACTACCACGGAAGGTTGCTACCTCATATATGCTGTTACCCATATAAACATGTGCCAGGCGGAATCGGCGTCCAATAATGCGGCACCTGCCTTTGAAAATATTTTTAATATCCTCGGGCGTGGCGTCAGTAGCAATATCAAAATCTTTAGGGTGTAGCCCCAACAACAAATCACGAATGGCTCCACCCACTAAATATGCCTCAAAACCATGTTCAACTAACTTGTTGATGATTTTTTTGGCTGCTGAACTTATTTCAGCAAGGGGCAATCTGTGTTCAGATTTGTGGTATGTGATGAGGTTTTGGTTTAGCAAGTTTATTGACTGCGATTTAACGGCTTGTTGTATAATTTGGCATTATATCAAATCAAGGAGCAATTGAATGACTTTTGTGGTAACTGAGGCCTGTATCAAGTGTAAGTACACCGATTGTGTGGAGGTATGTCCAGTAGACTGCTTTCACGAAGGCCCTAATTTCTTGGTGATTGATCCAGAAGAATGTATTGATTGTACACTGTGTGAACCAGAATGTCCGATCGAAGCCATTTACCCTGAGGATGATTTGCCCGATGGTCAGGAAAAGTTTATTGAAATCAACAAAGAGCTGTCTGAAAAATGGCCGGTAATTACTGCTATGGTTGATGCGCCGGATGACGCAGATGATTGGGCACAAGTTAAAGACAAAGCGCATTTGCTTGATACCGGTGATTGAGAACTGACTTTCAACATAAATAAAAAAAGCGCTTCTGAGAGGGCGCTTTTTTTATGCTTGTATTAATTGGTTATCAGTCAGTGTCTGTAGCAGCTTCAAAGATGTGAGTGAACAAATCATCAACCACATAGGAAGAGGGGGCTTTGAAGTCCATAGTTTGCAACCAGATTTGTTGTTTTTGTGGCAGTTTTAAGCAGGTCAAAATGTATTCGCCAGAACGATCAACATAGCTGTTGTTGATTTGGAATAGTTTTTTGAAAAAACCTTGATCCAGTTCTTCTGTAATGGGGTCATAAAACATGAATGTTGCCTGACAATTATCAGGGTCTTCATCTAATAGCAACCAATTGTAACCGTGATCACCAGTCATTAACTTCCATGCATCTTGATCATTAAATATCTCAATGGTTGGCATGCCTCCACTTTCAATGATGACCACATTTTCATCGCTGCTGCGGCGTTTAGCAAAAGCCATTTCAGGAGGCATGGAATCTGGTGCAACATCAGAGCCATCAACTTGTATATCTGGAATTTTTAAAGCATTGGTGGTGCGCGGTAAGTCATGATTTGCAGCTTGTTTTAATTCAGGTGCAGGTGCAGCTTGTAAATAAGCTTCTTCTTTTATAATGCGTTTGCAACTGATCAGTAGTGTACATGTTGAAATGATTAGTATTGTCTTAAACAATGAGTTCATAAGGTATTTAACTCCTGTCTTATGGTTTTGAGGTGTCTGTTTAATTCGTTTGTTTTTATATCAGTTAGCTCTAATGGTGCTCTGATGCCAGTGTCAATCATTTCAGCGGCTGCCATAAGTGCTTTAAGCGGGCATGGGTTCGGTTCACGAAATAAAAAATCATACAATGGCCTTTTTTCTGCATCAAGGCTTTCGGCTTGATTAATGTTGCCCAATTGTACCAGAGTACAGAGTTTTTTGATTGACCTTGGGATAACATTAGCGGCCACACTGATCACACCATGTGCCCCACGACTCATGGCCGCAACAAAACTGTGGTCATCACCTGATAACACACTGAAATTTTTAGTTTTGAGTAAATGATCAATGCGATTCATATCTGACTTGGCTTCCTTGATGGCAATAATGTTTTCAATCTGAGCCAGTTTTGCTGTGGTTTCACTGGCTAGGTCAACACCGGTCCGATTGGGCACGTTGTACATGATAATGGGTATTTCTGATGCTTCAGCGATGGTTTTGAAATGATTGAACAGGGCTTGTTGTGAGAGTAATAGATAATAAGGTGTGACGACCAAGACAGCGTCTGCGCCCAGAGTGGCAGCTTGTTGATTGGCCTTGATCACTTTATTTGGGTCAATGGTGCCAGTGCCCACAATCACCAGCATATCATGGTCAGCGCATAATTCCACAGCAATCCTGACCAACTCATGCATTTCATCAGTTGATAGTAAAGCAGACTCACCTGTGGTTCCACCAACGACAATGCCATCAGTGCCGGAACTTATGTGCGTTTTGATGAGTTGTTGCCATTGGGTATGGTTGATTTGACCGTCTGAGTGCATGGGTGTCACTAAGGCCACCATGCTACCGGTTAAATTTTTAGCTTGAATTTGCCCCATTTGTGCTTGTATGTTTTTCACAAAAGCGCATAATTATATGCTTTTTTTCATATGGGTGTATTAAACAATGGTTAAAATTACTAAGAAAGTGTGGGAACAGGAATTACAGTTTACCGATGGTGCGGTTGGGAGTATTGGTGAACGAGTTGGTAAGTATGCAGTGCTTTATTTTTATCCGCGTGCGAATACCCCAGGGTGTACCAATGAGAGCAAAGATTTCAGTGAACAATATGAAGCTTTTTTAGCTGCTGACTGTGAAGTTTTTGGCGTATCAATGGATGGCTTAAAAAAACAGCAGAATTTTAAAAACAAATATGACATGCCTTTCGAGCTGGTGGCTGATGTGGATGAAGTGTTGTGCCAAGCTTTCGATGTCATCAAAGAAAAAAACATGTACGGCAAGACATTCATGGGCATTGTGCGCAGTACTTTTGTGGTTGATTCAAACGGTCAAGTTTTACACGAATGGCGCCAGGTAAAAGTACCTGGGCATGTTGATGAAGTATTGACTGTAGTCAAAGAATTATGATTTTAAATCGGATATAATTTGCTCATGTATGAAGCAGCTTGTTTAATGAAACTGCAATTCAATAAAACAATAATTAAGGAACGAGAATGACACAAAAGATAACAATCATTAAAGGTGATGGTATTGGTCCAGAAATTATGGATGCAACATTGCGGGTTTTAGACCATTTGGAAATGGATTTTGATTATGAGTATAAAGTTGCTGGATTAGCTGCTTTAGATGCCACCGACGAGTTGTTGCCTGTCGACACTTTGGATACCATAGCTGCTAATAAAATTTGTTTGAAGGGGCCTCTAACCACACCTGTTGGCAAAGGATTCAGCTCCATAAATGTGGCTTTAAGGAGGCATTTTGATCTGTATGCCAATGTACGGCCTGTGGTGACTTTTGAGGGCACCAAAGCACGCTATGATGACATTGATATTTTAACCATCAGAGAAAATACTGAAGGGGCTTATTTGAGTGAAGGGCAAACCATCAATGATGATCACACGGTTGCTGAATCAAAAATTGTAGTGACTCGTGAAGCATCGGAAAACATTGTTCGTTATGCTTTTGATATTGCACAACGTGCTGGCAGAAAAAAGGTAACCGCTGTACATAAAGCCAATATCATGAAAACCACTTCAGGTTTGTTTCTGGAGGTGGCTCAAGAATTAGCCAAGGAATACCCTGAAATTGAATTCAATACTTTGATTGTTGATAACACCTGTATGCAGTTGGTGATGAACCCGTCACAATTCGATGTGATCGTTACCACTAATTTATTTGGTGACATCATTTCAGATCTGTGCGCTGGTTTGGTTGGTGGACTTGGTATGGCACCAGGTGCGAATATTGGTAAAGAAGTGGCTATGTTTGAGGCAGTGCACGGTTCTGCACCGGATATTGCTGGTAAGAAAATCGCTAATCCAACGGCATTGATGCTGGCTGCGGCGATGATGTTGGAACACTTGGGTCATGTTGAAAAAGCCAATCGTATTCGTGCTGCCATCAAGAACACTTTATTAGCAAAAGATCGCTTGACTGGTGACTTAGGTGGCTCAGCCAAAACCGCTGAGTTCACCGATGCTGTTATCTCAAGGCTCGGGTAATTGAGTAGAGCTGAAAGTGAGGATTTTGTCTTAAATCTAATCTTGTGTTGTGTTTTTGCAACAAATTAAGCTAAATGTGTGATTTTTTTCACGTTTTAGGTTGTAAAAATTGACATTTTGTTGTTTTTTTGACATCATCCATCTGAAGGCGAACTATCTAATACATGTTAAGAACACTCAACCAACTTATACTAGTAATTTTGTTTACACAGTTGTTTACCACAGCTGCAGTTAGGGCTGCCGATTTATCATGGTTTAATTTAACAGCTGCTTCTGGTGTGGATAACGAGGTTTTGCACTATTCTGGTCATGCCCGAGTTCATAGCAAAATGAATCTGGGACACTGGCGTGACAATATAGCGCAGCGAATCCTGCCTAATTTCTACTCTGATTTACAGTTTTCACAGACCAATCGATTTGCAAATGCTTTAAGTTTGGAAGGGGCTAAATTGTATTTTAATACCAAGAGGTTTAATGAGATCAGTCAGTTAACCGATGGTAAAGCTTATTTCTTTACTTTCGATTACGATCAATCGATATTGCAACCAGTTAATTTTCAGGATTCTGCCTTTGAGTTTGATCAATTCCTGATCAGAGATAATGACTCGTTCAGTCGCAGTATTTTTGCACCGGGTTTTGCATATCGGGTTAATGATGATTCTGAATTAAGTCTGGCCGTGGTATTTGCGCAACAAAACTATTCGGATATTAATTTCCTGGCGTCTGAAATCAATGGTTTTGATCAACTGGATTTATATGCTGTGAGTTATACCGAGACCAGCAACGGTTTGGGTTTGAATTTGGGTATGTCACAACGGCTTTTTAATCGCCTAACGGTTGATACTGAATACCAATCTAAAATTGATATGGATGGTTTCAGTCGCCTTTTGGGTGTACAGGCTGATCCAGCTGATTTTGACATCCCTGAGCAAATTAAAGTTGCGCTTGGATTTGATTTAACCAGTAAAAATGCCATTACATTCAAAGCCACACACAGTTATTACAGCGATATCAATGCCTTTGTAAGTCGCTCATTTCCAGATATTTTCTTAACTTTTCTGAATGATTTGGAAAGTCCGGACTTCAATTGGGATGACCAAACTGTTTTTGCGGTGAATGTTAACCACAGGTTCAACAATGGAGCGGTACTAAATTTAGAGTATTCGGGTCGTCAACAACCGCCAGCAACTGATGCGGATTTAACCACTATTTTAGAGGCGATATCTGCTTCATACAGTGTTCGATTGGGTCTGACCACGCCGCTGTTTGGTGGCGAACTTGACTTATATGCAAGTTACGCGCCAATGCCTCTGAATTTTGGACGAACTGACTTTGGTCGTGTCAGCAATGAGGTACTGGGTAAACATAAAGAAGCTGTTCTTTCTTGGCTGTATACGTTCTAAATATCTTTTAGCGCTTTTGTTATCATTAATTTATTAGGCATGTTGCTCATTCGAGCATATAATTAAAGCATGAATGTCATTTCTAGTTGGTTTAAAAGAAACTTTTCCGATCCACAAATTGTTATTTTGATTTCGGCATTGATAGTCGGCTTTGTTTTTATTATTTATTTTGGCAAGCCACTGGCTCCTTTTTTAACCAGTATAGTGGTGGCTTATCTCCTAGAAAGTGTTATTGTGCGCTTGGAAAAATTAAACGTTCCGAGGGTTTTGGCTGTGGGGTTGGTGTTCTTGATTTTTATGGTGGTTATGCTGGTGTTGATCATTTGGCTGGTGCCTAAATTGACCAGCCAGGTTAGTCAACTGGCACAAGCGTTACCAGCTTATTTATCCACTGGTTTGGATTTTCTCAGGGCTTTGCCTGAGAAATACCCTAATATGGTTGAACCAGAGCAGGTGCAATCTGTTATTGCTGGCATTACCAATGAAATCACTCAATGGGGGCAAACCATCATTGGTCGCACGGTTTCATCTGTATTCAGTGCTTTTTCAATTGCGGTCTTTTTGGTGGTGATGCCAATTTTGGTGTTTTTTCTATTAAAGGACAAAGCGATTATTGTCAGTTGGTTGAGACAATTCATTCCCAAAGACTCAAAATTGACCTTGTCGGTTTGGCATCAAGTTGATGTGCAAATTGGTAATTATGTTCGTGGAAAAGCTTTTGAGATATTGTTGGTTGGACTAATCAGTTACATTGTGTTTATATTCTTTGATTTGGAATATGCCATACTTTTAGCTACTTTGACTGGTTTTTCAGTGCTGGTGCCATTTATTGGAGCTGTTGCAGTTACTTTGCCCATTGCTTTGGTGGCATTTTTCCAGTTTGGTTGGACCGGTCCATTTGCTTACGTTATGATTTCCTATGGGATCATTCAAATGTTAGATGGTAATGTTTTGGTGCCCTGGTTATTTTCTGAGGTGAACAACTTACATCCGGTAGCGATTATCGTTGCTGTGTTGTTTTTCGGTGGTGTTTGGGGTTTTTGGGGTGTGTTTTTTGCTATCCCATTGGCAACTCTGGTTAATGCCATCATAGATTCCTGGCCTAAAAGCATCATTGCCCCTGAACAGGAAGCTGTTGCTAGGAAGGGCTGATTGATGGTCAAGTTCGATCAGCGCACTCTATGCTTTTAATTGAGTATTTGGTCTAATTTGCCTGATCGATTGGCAGCATTCAAATCATCAAAACCGCCGACATGCTGGCCGTTGATAAATATTTGTGGTACGCTGGTGCGCCCAGATTTTTCCATCATTATTTGGCGTTGTGCAATGTCTTGGTCAATGCGTATTTCTTTATAGTCCAGGTTTTTACTCTTTAATAATTGTTTCGCGGCATTACAATATGGGCAAATCAAAGTGCTGTAGATGATGATTTCGTTTTCTTTATTCATGGTTTTCTCACATACAATGTTTGGGTTTTGGTAGACCTGCATGTTTACTGGCATATCTGACCGGCCCATCTGGATACAAGCGATACAGGTATCTTGAGTCAATTTCTGGATTTAACTCTTTACGCAGTAATTTTATCAGCAAACGCATTGGGGGAGTTTCGCCAGTGGTGTCATATATTTTTTGCACAGTCTTAATCAATTGCCAATGATCTTCATTCAATTTGATACCATCGCCAGTTGCCAAAGTTTCAGCAACTTTTCTACTCCAATCTTTCCGATTGATAAGGTGGCCATCTTGGTCGGTTTCAAAGGTCATGTTTTGATTTCACTTCCATGATAATGTATTTTTGTGTTTGATGATGAGCTCCAGCCACTGGCTTTCGTTAATGAACTGGTGACTGATATGTGGCCTTTTATGATGGTTTACAATATACCAAGTATTTTTCAAGCCTGTTAAGTGGTGATTTAATGACAACAAATCATCATCACTCAATGTGCCATAAATCACCAAACTGTCGCCTTGGGTCAACAAACCCAAGTTGGTCAACAGTTTCTTCTCATCATGCCAATGGTACATATGTAAAGTATTCATGACAGAAAATCAGCCTGGCTTTTTAGGCGTGCAAAGGCTGAATGATTAATGTGCTTGATGTTTTCAATGCATGAACTTTGGTGTTCGGTTAATTCGAAAAAATCATCTACACCGTATATTTTCAGGGCCGACCATTTTTTTTTGGCTGCATCATCAGTGATGAGTCGTCGATAAGACTGGCCAGTGAATACCACATTGACATGATGGTCAAAATTTAACATGGCCAGAATCAACAAGTAACTTTGTTCAATTTGAGCTTCATTCATGTGTTGATTGATGATGAATAAGGTTCGCATCAATTTAACTCAATAATTCGATCAGCTTGTTCGATGGCATCAATCCAGCTTGCCAACCCAACCACTTTAAAACCCTCAATCTCTGTGCCAGGTAAAGTAACTTGGTGTTGATGAACCATCGCACTGCATAAAAACAGTTTAATTTGAGATGCCTGTTGCCACTGTTGCCATGAATGCAAAAGTTGAGCAGAGTTGACAATCTTTACTGAATGTCCAAAGAAAAAAACCATACCCAGTTCATGACCATCAGCTAAGATGGTTTGGCATAGGCGTAATGCTTGGGTGCTGCTGCTATCCCAGGCTTCAGTGGCATTAATGATGAGGTTAAATTTCATGCTGATATTTTAACCAATCAGTGGTTTAATTGTCGTCTTGTTATAAAACTAAATATTACAACGTGATTTGTTTGAATTTTACGCCGTTTTAATGGTCTTAGACCTACAATATGAAGATGATTAGATTATTCACAATTTGTTTGATGCTACAGTTTGGTTGTGGTTTAGCTATGGCTGAGTTTAAATTACCAGATTTAGGTAATCCAGCGGATAAGGTGCTGTCAGCTGATGATGAACAACGTTATCGACAAAACATCAAACAACAAATGTACCAATATGATTTTATGATGACTGATCCGATTGTGGCATCATATACCTATCACTTGGGCTATCAATTGGCTGCATTTTCAAATAAGCCGGAACAACCTTTTGATTTCTTTATGATACCTGCAGATATCATTAATGCGGCGGCCTATCCAGGTGGATTGATTGTGGTTTATTCGGGGTTGTTTCTGGAAACTGAAAACGAAAGTGAATTAGCAGGGGTGCTGGCACATGAAATTGCACATGTTAATCAAAGGCATATTTCGCGCATGTTGGCTAAACAACAGAAATCAACCGCCCCGATTTTACTTGGGATGTTAGCTGCCATGGCTGCAGCACAATCATCCAGTAGCGGAGATGCGCCAATCGCCATCGCAGCCAGTATGTCAGCAATCCAACAGCAACTGGCCATTAATTTTACCCGCTATCATGAATATGAAGCAGACCGAGTAGGCATCAATACCTTGTATGAAGCAGGTTTGAACCCTGAAGGTATGGCGACTTTCTTTGCTAAATTGATGCAAAAACATCGTGTAGATCCTCGTTACCAAATACCAGAATATTTGCGTACGCACCCCTTATCTATCAATCGGGTAACCGAAGCCAAGAATCGAATCAAAGCATTTAAACCGAAAGCAGTCAATGAATCAGAACTGTATCATTACGTCAAAGAGAGGGTCAGGGTTCTTACAGCTGATGAATTCACCGACCTAAATGCTTATTATCGGGGTACATTAACAACTGAAAAATCTGATCGTGATGCTTTGCTTTATGGCCAGGCCTTGTTACACTTTCAAAATAACAAATTTGAAAATGCTTGGCAAATTTTGCAAAAAATCGATCCTGCTCCTAGGGTGAAATACATCATAGATTTGTTAGAGATTGAAATCATGACACGCCTGGATAAAAATCGAGCCCATGCATTGATTAATGATGCATTAAAAATATATCCAGATAATGAGGTGGTATTAGAAACAACGGCCAAATTAATGATGCAATCAAAAGACCTGGAATGGGTCGATGCGGCCATTCAAAACATCAGGAAGTTGGTACAGCTGCAACCAGAAAGCCCACATTTATATGACTTGTTATCTATCGCTTATTACAATGCCTTGAAACCGGTGCATGCAGGGGAGGCAATGGCGCGTCGTGAACATTATATGGGCCGCAATTATCGTGCAGTAAGAATATTGCGCAATCTGAAAAAAGAAGACGGTCTGGATTATTACCAATCAGCTGAAATCAATGCGCTTATTGCTGCTTATGAGCCATTGATTACTGACCGTGAACGTCGTCAGGAAATAGCGGCTGATGGCGGTCTTGGGCGACGTCAATAAGGCTAATTAGGCTTTGATAATTGGATTCAATTTGATTACAATGCGCGATTAGCTAGATTTTAATGAGAAAGTTATGGCACGAGTAACTGTAGAAGACTGTTTAGAAGAAGTACCTAATCGTTTCGATTTGGTGTTGATGGCAGCTAAAAGAGCACGTTTAATCGCCAATGGTCAAGAACCTAAAGTAGAAGAAGAAAATGACAAGCCAACTGTATTGGCATTGCGCGAAATTGCTGAAGGCGAGATCAATGATGAAATATTGGCTGAGTTGGAGCTGGAAGCCAAACGTGCCAGAGAGTTGGAAGCTTGGAATGCAGCTGCTGAAACTCAAGATAATGAAGACGCTGAATAACGGTAGTCTGACTGAAAATTCAAGTGGGTTTCAGATGTGAGTGAATTGTCGTTCACGTCTGATACCATGAGCCACAAAGCTGTTCAAGTTGCTTTTAAAACGCTCAAAGAAAAAACCAACCCTTACCTGAAACCTGAAGAAAAGGCCAAACTGCGAGAAGCAGTTCATTATGGTGCCTATGCCCATGAGAAACAAATTCGGAAGTCTGGTGAGCCCTATATAACCCATCCCATTACCGTGGCTACGGTTTTAGCTGAGCTGCGAGTTGATATAGACACTTTAATTGCAGGTGTCTTGCATGACACCATTGAAGATACGGATGTTAGTCATGACGACATCACGCATTATTTTAATAAGGATGTGGCTTATTTGGTTGAGGCGGTTACCAAGTTAGATAAACTAAAATTCAGGAATCTTAAAGAAGCGCAAGCAGAAACATTTGTCAAAATGCTATTTGCTATGGCAGATGACATCCGTGTCATCATCATTAAATTGTCTGATCGGTTACATAACATGCGTACCATCGCAGCCATGAGTGCTTCTGGTCAACGCCGTATATCCAAAGAAACTTTGGATGTGTATGCACCAATAGCTGAGCGTATGGGGCTAAAAGCCATTCAGCATGAATTAGAAGATCATGCCTTTAAAGCCTTGCATCCAAACCAATACAAACAAATTAAAGACGCTTGTAGAAAAATAGCTGGCAATCGTCAAAAAGCAGTTGAGAAAATTCGTAAGAACATTGAAAAAGCTTTGTTAGGTTCTGGGATGCATGTAGAAGTGACAGGGCGCCAAAAGTCACCTTATAGCACTTATAAAAAACTTAAAACCAAACAAGTAGAAATTGCAGATATCCATGATTTATTTGGTGTTCGTATTGTGGTTAAAGAATTGAATCAATGTTATTTGGCTTTAGGGATTATTCATAATTTGTACCCGCCTAATGAGAATGGTTTTAAAGATTACATTGCGGTACCCAAACAGAATGGTTATCAGTCCTTGCATTCTGTGGTGACTGGTCCTTTTGGTATGAAGTTGGAGGTGCAGATACGCACCGAAGAAATGGATCAAATGTCAGAAGCAGGCGTGGCAGCACACTGGCTCTACAAACACAAGAACGCACAACTAACTCGCTCATTGACTAATGCACGAAGCTGGTTAAATTCATTGTTAAATCTGCAGAAAGATTCTGGTAGCTCGCTGGAGTTTTATGAAAATTTTAAAGGTGACTTGGGTGTTGATGAAATTTATGTCTTCACACCCAAAGGCGATATTGTGCAATTGCCCAGTAAATCATGTGTGTTGGATTTTGCTTTTGCGATTCATACCTCAGTGGGTTCACATGCTGAAAGTGCGGTGGTTAATGGTAATCCGGCAACCTTAACTCAGGTGCTGGATACTGGTGATACCGTATCTATAAAAACTGCAGCAGGTTTAACCGTTAATGCAGAATGGTTGCGCATTGTAGTGACCAGTAAAGCCCGTACAGCCATTCGCAAGGAATTGAAAGACATCAAAGATGAAGATGCGTTGATTTTGGGCCATCGCATGTTGGATCGGGCGTTAGACACCTTTGGTTATTCTTTTGAAAAACTAGATCCAAAATCCATAAAAAGGGTGTTAAAGCATTACCAATTGAACAGTATGGACGAATTGTTAAAGGCCTTTGCTTTCGGTGAACTATTACCATCAATTGCAGCCAGAAAGCTGATGCCGTTGATGAAACAAAGAAAACTGAACAAAGATTATCAGCCGAAAGAAGCATTGTCTATTGATGGTACCGAAGGCTCTATTGTAAATTATCCCAACTGCTGTTTACCATTACCAGGAGATGAGATCACTGGTTATCTGAGTCCAACCAAAGGTGTGGTTATCCATCGCAGTGGTTGTATTAATTTGGCCGAGACCTTGAAAAGCTCACCCGAGCGTAAGGTATATTGTAGCTGGAGTATTAACACCAATGGCAATTTTAAAACCTCGATAGAAGTTGATGTGGTTAATCGCACTGGTGTTTTGGCCAGTTTAGCTGCTGTTATAGCAGGTGAAGATGTCAATATTGTCACCATTGACCAGACCGATAGGGATACTGGCTTTTCACAGTTGGTGTTTACTGTTGAGGTGACCAGCGCCAAACATGCACAAGTCTTGATGGATCAGTTATCAAGCCATCGAGAAGTTTTGAACGTTAATCGAGTTTATCATGAAAAAAATAATTAATACTGACCAAGCCCCAGCTGCTATTGGTACTTATTCACAAGCCATAGTTCACAATCAAGTTTTATACACATCGGGTCAAATTCCAATTAACCCTGCTACTGGCGAAATGTTGCCACCCGAATTTGAAGTACAGGCCAATCAAGTATTCAAGAACTTAATGGCCATAGCAGAGGCAGCAGGTACATCTTTACAAAATGCCATCAAATTAAATGTTTTTTTGCAGGATTTGGAAGATTTTGCCCTATTGAATCAAGTGATGGGTGAATACATTCAAGAACCATACCCGGCCAGAGCTGCTGTTCAGGTCGCTCGTTTGCCAAAAGATTCATTGATTGAAATTGATGCCATCATTGCAGTTGAATAAGTGTCGATTGGAAGTGTTCATATATCTCAATCCAAATGATTTGAATTCGTATGGAACTGACCCAACTCAAAGGAATAGGTAAAACCACAGCTGAAAAATTACATACCCTTGGTATCAATGATGTTATGGATTTGTTGTTCCATTTGCCTCTGCGGTATGAAGATAAAACTTGCATCACGGCGATTGAAGATTTGCTTGGTTTCTCTCATGCTCAAGTCGAAGGTGAAATCGTCAAATCCTATGTAACGCAAGGCAGGCGCCCCATATTGGTGGTGGAAATTGATGATGGCACGGCATTTATGCAGCTTAAGTTTTTCAACTTCTACTATTCACAAAAAATAAAGATGCGGGCTGGGTTACGCATTCGTGCTTATGGTGAAATTAAACATGGCATGTACGGTATGGAAATCATACACCCGGAATTTTCATTGGGTGAGAAGCAACCCGCGCTGGCTGAATCTTTAACGCCAGTTTATCCAAAGTCTGAAGGTATTTCACAAAAGTTATTGCAGAAATCAACAGCGCAAGCAGTTCAGCTGTTGAAGTTTGGTGAGTTTGACTTGTCTGAGTTGTTGCCAACAGATTGGTTGAATAAACAGAATATGCCAAGTTTAATTGATGCCTTATTGTATGTACATCGGCCACCACCAGATGCTGATGTGATGCAACTGTTGAACCAAACACATCCGGCACAACAGCGCTTAAAAATTGAAGAAATACTGGCACATTTTTTGGCCATGCACCAGGCTCGAACCGCGATACAACAGCAAACAGCACCGGCATTACCTGTCAGTCAAAAGCAAAATCAAACGTTGCTATCACGCTTGCCTTTTGAGTTAACTGGCGCCCAAGCACGGGTGATCAAAGAAATTCAGGCGGATATGAGTTGTTCCTATCCCATGCAAAGATTAGTCCAAGGTGATGTTGGCAGTGGTAAAACTGTAGTGGCTGCCTTGGCCATGCAAGCGGCATTGGTCCACGGTAAGCAAGTGGTGATGATGGCACCGACAGAAATTTTAGCAGAGCAACATTTAGTGACTTTGAAAGGTTACTTCGCAGATAAAAAGGTGGTGTTTTTATCTGGTAAAATCAAAGGCAGGCCAAGGACAGAAGCTTTGGCAGAAATTGGCGGTGATGCTGATGTCATCATTGGTACTCACGCTTTGTTTCAGTCTGATGTTGAATACCGTGATTTAGCTTTGGTGATTATTGATGAGCAGCATCGTTTTGGAGTGCACCAAAGATTAATGCTCAAGAACAAAGGACAAGGGCAAAAAGGGCTGGGCAGAGAAACATTACCTCACAGTTTAATCATGACAGCCACGCCGATTCCCAGAACTTTGGCACAAATAGCCTATGCCAATCTGGATGTATCAGTAATTGATGAATTGCCACCCAATCGCAAAGTCATTAATACAGTGCTGTTGGATAACAGTAAAATGCCACAATTGGCGTTGCGTATTCGCAATGCTTGTTCGAATGGTGAGCAAGCATACTGGGTTTGTACCCTGATTGAGGAGTCTGAACACATGCGTTCGAAAGCGGCACAAGACACCTTTGAAGAACTGCAAAACCAATTCCCTGATTTGGAAGTGGGTTTGATACATGGTCGCTTAAAAAGTGATGATAAACAGGAGGTCATGGATCGTTTTAAAGCCAATGACATTCAGTTGTTGGTGGCCACCACAGTGATAGAAGTTGGGGTGGATGTGCCTAACGCCAGTTTAATGGTGATTGAAAATGCTGAGCGATTGGGACTGTCACAATTACACCAGTTACGTGGTCGAGTAGGGCGTGGCAATCGTCAAAGCCATTGTGTGTTGATGTACCAAGCACCCTTAAGTGAAAATGCACAAATCAGATTGCAAACCATGCGGGAAACCAATGATGGGTTTAAAATCGCCCAACAGGATTTGAAACTACGTGGGCCTGGCGAGATACTTGGCACTCGCCAAAAAGGCAGTATGGAATTTCGCTTGTCCAATCCCGAACAAGATGCCCAACTGTTTAAACTCGCCAAAACCATGGCTGCCGATTTGATGCAAAGTAACCCAAAAGTTTGTGACTTAATCATCAAACGCTGGCAGAAACAGGCTCAAACATTGGCCAAGGTGTAAAATATAATCGGGTTAAAGGGTTAAATCCTGACATGCAATTAACTTATTCGAAAGACTCACTTAGGGCGTTCCTACCACTGATTTATTTAGTTGCCATTGCGGGCTTCTGGGCTTTTTACTACAACAGCAACAATGTCCTCAATGATTATGGACAAGCGAAATTTGAATGGTTGTTTATGCTTGATGGTTTGTTGGTTTTACCGGTTTTATGCTGGTTTTGTGTGGCTGATAAAAAAGCAGCGAGTATCAAAGCTGTGGTTTATTTGTGTTTGGCCATTTTGATCGGTAGTATTATCATCCCTGAAGAAAACAAAGTCATTTGGTCTTACCTGGAAAGTGGGCGGTTTGTAATTCTGGCAATGTTATTGTTATTTGAATTAACGGTGGTTGTTACGGTGTATTGGGCCATCCGAGCAGGTTTGAATCGAGCTGCTGACCCGGATGATGCGATTGCAGCGCCGGTCTATAAATGGTTGGGCTCCGGTTTGGTAGCCAAAATCATGTGTTTTGAAGCCAGAATGTGGAGTTTCTTGATTTTCAATAAACGCATTAAACAGGAAAACTACCAAGGTGATTTACATTTCAGTTACCACCGCAAAGATGACATACATGGTACGGCATTGGGTTTTATTTGGTTGATTGTTTTTGAAATTCCCATTGTTCATCTGCTGTTGCATTTTATTTGGTCACCCTTTGCTGCTAATGTGGTCACAGGATTAACCGTGTTTGGTTTGTTTTATATGATTGCAGAGTATCGAGCAATGAGCTGCCGCCCTATATCAATTAATAAGAAACAATTAATCATAAGAATGGGATTGTTAAATGTTTATAATTTAGACATTGATAACATCGGGTCAATCCATCTACACAGTGATTACGTGCCTAGGAAAAGGGGTATAAAAGTATTCAACTTAATTGCTAACCCGAATGTTTGTCTGCATCTAAAACAAGCGGTTAATGGTGTACACAGCATTTATTTGGGGGTGGATAAGCCTGCGGTTCTTATGAATTCAATCAAGTCACTCAAAATGTCCTCATAATTGTCACAATTTATTTATCGCTTGCGTGTAGAATTGGTTTAAATTTATCTTTTGTTCAATCACATGAAAAAAAACAACTTCTCTGGTCTTAAAGTTTCAGTGGTGTTGTGTTTGGTGAGCGTGTTAGTTGCTTGTCACACCAATACAAGAATGCAAGACAATGATAAGCAGGTTCAGTCAGCGCACAATAACTTAAACAGCACCTTGTGGCTACAAAACTCAGCAGAATTTAAAGCCAGTGCGCTTCAAACATATAACACAGCAAAAAACCATTTAGCTGCCTCATTAGCAGATACTGGTGTAAGTGCGGCATTGGAGCAAACAAGTGGGTTTGCTGGTTTGCCGCCAGCTATTATTTTAGATGTGGATGAAACTGTCTTGGATAACTCTCCATATCAGGCACAATTGATAAAGAATGGTAAACCATTCGAGCTTCAAACATGGGACAGCTGGGTTGCGCTGAGATCGGCCAAAGCGATTCCAGGTGCCGTTGAGTTGATCAACGAAGCTTTGAGGAAAGGTATACGTGTGATTTTTTTGACTAACCGTGAATGTATGCAACGTACGGCAGCAGGTGGTGCTTGTCCTCAGAAAATGGATACTTTGGTCAATCTACGCAGTGTTGGTATTAATAACGTCAACATTGACGATCTGATGTTAAAAAACGAACATGTCAGTTGGACTTCGGAAAAACAATCCAGACGCATGACTGTGGCCCAAAAGTACCGCATACTTATGCTGTTTGGTGATGATTTAGGTGATTTTTTACCTCATGTAAAAAAAGACATCAACCACCAACAAAGGGCTGAATTGGTTGATAAACATAAACAGCGTTGGGGTCAGACCTGGTATGTTTTTGGTAACCCTACATACGGTTCATGGCAGCGGGTATTGATGGGTGAATTAAAAGACCATTTAGATGGTTATGAGTGACACGACAACATTGAATCGACATTAAGCTGACACTGAATAAGTTAAGTTATCCGTTTTTAATTCAGGATTAGTTGCTGTGGAAATTTCAATTCAAAAACAAGTTATCTATCTGATTGCTTTTCTGCTGTTGTGTTTTACTGTATCAGCAGTTGGTGCTTTGGCATCCATTCAGGCACAGTCATTTTATGGCAGTTTGGTGCAACCTGACTGGGCCCCACCAGCATGGTTATTTGGTCCTGTTTGGACTGTTTTATATGCGATGATGGCTCTCTCGGCTTGGTTGGTTTGGCGGCATGGCGGTTTTAGAAAGCAGCATTCAGCCGGGTGGTTGTTTTTGATCCAATTGGCATTGAATGCCTTGTGGAGCTGGTTGTTTTTTGCGTGGCAATTGGGCTTGTGGTCATTTGTGAATATTGTTGTGCTGTGGGTCTTTATCCTGTTTACTGTTATCACTTTTTGGCGCTTGAACAAATTGGCAGGGTTTTTATTGGCTCCATATTTAATGTGGGTGAGTTTTGCTGCAGCTTTAAATTTTGCGATGTGGCAACTTAATCCAAGCGTTTTGGCTTGAGTTGTTTTGTTTTCATAAAAGTCAGGAGCAGGCGGGTTGTTATAACTGTTCAAACCCACCGCTGAAAATTAAGTCAGGGATATTCAGGTCAATTACAAGCTTGGGTTGTTCCATTAAGTTTTCTCTGCTAATGAACCGCACAGCTGAATTGGAATTGATTTCATCACCGATGAGAAACCATCCATAGTTCTGATTGTTTCCATCTATCCAGTTTTGAACATCAGCAGCTAAGTTTGGACTGGAGAATGTGATGGTCCCCGAGCTATTGACCGCTGTTGTCGCAGATGCCGATGTTGCAAAATCACCGCCCACATTATGCCAGGAAATACCACCGTTTTTGTCATCACCATTAAAAGCACTGATCCAAGTGGCATCATTCAATTCAGCTGGTGCTCCCGCACCTCCTGGGGTGCCAGCATTGGAAGCGCCTTCCCCCAATCAGATTCGGTTAAGTGTAATGAAACATTTGAGTTGTTAACTTGTCGTGAAACAGTTAACACCAGTTCTACACTATTGATGGTTGATCGATCTGGGATCTGATTTAAATCAAATTTAAGTACCGCTCGTCTGAGTGCGTTGTCGTTATTGTTACCTGTCCTACCAGTGAATAAGTACTGGCTGGCACCATTACTCAAGGGAAAGCTGATGGTTTCATAGATGGTGTTGTCTTGTTGGGGAAATAAATCTAACTGGGCAGCATTGATCTTTAAGCAAAACAATAAGAGTGTAATGACAGCTGTTTTTTTCATAGCAGTTTAAATTGAATATTTACGCTTTATGTTAACATGACATCATTAAACGAATTAATAATTCACTTGGGAGAGCCGAGTTTGGAACAGAGACCGAAGCTCAAGAGCATTCCTTTTATTAATCGACATGATATCAAAACTGAAGACTGGGTTAAGGTAACAACATTATGAAGAAAACTCGAACACTTTCAGTGGGCCCAGCTACGCTGGTTGCGGCTGCTTTTATTGGTCCTGGAACGGTTACTACTTGTACTTTGGCAGGTGCTGGTTTTGGTTATGCTTTGATCTGGGCATTGGTTTTTTCGGTGGTGGCATGTATGTTGTTACAAGAAATGTCGGCACGCTTGGGTTTGGTGACTCAGCAGGGACTGGGCGAGGTGCTCAAACAACAATTTCAAAGCCCGGTATTGAAAACAGCGGTTTTTGCATTAGTGACGGTGGCTATTTTTATTGGTAACAGTGCTTATGAGGGTGGCAACATTGCTGGGGCTGCTTTGGGTTTAGAAGCCCTGTTGCCCGATGTCAATTTTCCATGGGCTATTGGCATTATTGGAATTGCTTTTGTGGTGTTGTTTCAAGGCAGTTACCAAGTCTTAGAGAAATTTTTGATTGGTTTGGTGTTGTTGATGAGTTTGGCATTTCTGGCTACATTCGTAATGACCAAGCCTAATTTAAGTGCATTGTTTGCTGGGTTGCAACCACAGGTTCCAGAGGGTGCTTGGTTAACTGTTATGGCCTTGGTGGGGACAACTGTGGTGCCATATAATTTGTTTTTGCACGCCTCGGCAGTGAAAAGTAAGTGGCACCATGCTTCTGACTTACCTCAGGTCAGGAAAGACACTGTGGTTTCGATTGGTGTTGGAGGTTTAATTTCTTTGGCGATTATTTCAACCGCTGCTGCCGCTTTCTTTGGACAACAAGTCAATATCAGATCAGCTGCTGATATGTCAGTACAGTTAGAGCCGTTATTGGGTTCTTGGGCAACAGTTTCAATGGGCATTGGTTTATTTGCAGCTGGCATCTCATCATCAATAACCGCACCTCTCGCTGCTGCTTATGCTTTGGCGGGTATGCTGGATTGGCCTACTGATGGTAAAGATGTGCGATTTAAACTGGCCTGGGCTGTGGTGTTGTTCTCGGGGTTGGTTTTGGCACTGTCAGGTTATAAGCCCATCACCATCATTTGGTTTGCACAAATAGCCAATGGTATTTTATTGCCATTGCTGGCAATGTTTTTATTGTATGTAATGAATCAAACCAATTTATTGGGTCGCTATCGAAACACTTGGCTGCACAATATACTGGGCGTGATGGTGATTTTTGTGGCTTTGTTTCTGGGTGGTAAATCTTTGTATTTTGCGTTGACTTGATGAATCAGAAAAGCATAGATTTGAATTGTGATTTGGGTGAATATGAACAAGTATTCGCGGCGAACACAGATGCCCAAATCATGCCATTTATCAGCTCTTGTAACATAGCTTGTGGTGGGCATGCAGGTAATCTGATTGTGATTGAACACACCGTGTCTGTGGCACAAAAAAATCGGGTTAATATTGGTGCGCACCCCTCTTATCCTGATCGGGAAAATTTTGGACGAAAAGTTATGAATCTCAGTGGTGCTAATTTGCAACAAACACTGCAACAACAAATTCTCAAGGTTAAAAATGTAACTGAATTGGCAGGGAGTTCTTTATCTCATGTAAAACCACATGGTGCATTATACAATCAGGCTGCTGGTGATGAACAACTGGCTTTCTTGATTGCAGAAGTTGTTGCTACAATTGATTCTGATTTGTTGTTGTACGGTTTGGCAGACTCTGCCATGGCTGTAGCTGCTGAGAAAGTTGGGCTTGATTTCGTAGCAGAGGGCTTCGCTGATAGGACTTATGGTGAAGACAAAGCTTTGGTGCCACGGAACCAAACAGGTGCTCTGATTACACAACCTCAACAACAATTTGAGCAAGCTATTGAAATGTTAGCAAATCATCAGGTTAGAGCAGTCACAGGTCAGATGATAAAAGTTGATATTGATACCTTGTGCCTGCATGGTGATCACCCCACTGCAATTCAGACTGCTGAATATTTGCATCAAAAATTAAGTGAGTCAGGGTACACCATCAAACCGCCCAGGTGTTGAATGGCGAGTGTATGATGAATGACTCAAATGCTTTAAATATTGATGCCATTATCCCCAATGGTGATTGTGCCTTATTGATTATTTTTGTCGCATCAGACAATCGTTTGCGATGGATTCATGCGCTGGCAGCCGCCTTATGCGAACAGCCTCTGAAGAGTCAAATCAATGTCATTCCAGCCACTGAAAGCCTGGTATTGCAGTTTTCAGAACCGGTTAATCATGAAATAGATTGGTGGCAAGTCATACAAGATAGAATAAATGCGCTTGGTGCCAACAAAGATTGTCCTAAAAAACACCTGATTCCGGTTTGTTACGATCACAGATTGGCAGATGATTTAGCAGCAGTTTGTTCACATTTGAAGTTCAGTTTAACCGAATTGATTGCAATACATACAAAACCATTTTATGAGGTCGCGATGTTGGGTTTTTTACCTGGCTTTGTTTACCTTACTGGTAACAAGAACGTTATGAATTTACCCAGAAAGACAACGCCTGCAGTTTCTGTTCCAGCGGGTAGTGTTGCTGTTGCAAATGCTCAAACCGGTATTTATTCGCTGTCAAGCCCTGGCGGTTGGCATGTGATTGGACGTACGCCATCTGAGTTGTTAAGTTGGCACAGTCAAACTGCACCGATGTTATTGAGCCCAATGGATTTGGTTCAGTTCAAAGCCATCAGTTATGACGAATACCTTTCAATGCAGCATCATATCCAATGACCATAGAAATCGCGCAGTCAGGTACATTAACCACGGTGCAGGATTTGGGGCGCTTTGGCATGGCCCATTTGGGCATACCCCAATCAGGTAGCATGGATCAGCGATCGGCTCAAATAGCTAATCATATGGTTGGAAATGACAAGAATGCTGCAGTGTTGGAAGTAACTTGGCAGGGTATTGAATTCATCAGTGAAGTCAGCTGTTCAATTGCTCTGGCTGGTGCTGAATTTATTTGTGAGTTAGATGGCCAAAGAGTATCTACAGATCGCACAGTACATTTATCTTCAGGCAGTCGGTTCAGCATGGTTCGATTAGTTACTGGTGTTAGGGCTTATCTCGCTTTCGCGGGTGGTATCAATGTGTCAGCATTTGCCGGCAGCGGAAGCACTTTGTTATCCGCAAAACTCGGTGGTTTTCATGGTCGAGCCTTGCAGCGAGGTGATCGGCTTGAACTTTTATCTCCGCAAAAAGTATCGAGTTTACAAAAACCTGTTTGGAAAAAAATTAAGCAAAAAAACGTACACATTGTTCGTGCCATGCCAGGTCCCGAGGTGAACCTTTTTGATCATCATACAATTGCCCAAGCTTTTGGGCAGGCCTATGAATTGAGCCAAGTAGCTAACCGCCAAGGTTTTCGTTTAACTGCTGAACCGTTGAATACTTCGCAACAGATTTCAATACCCAGTTCAGGTTTGGTTCCCGGGAGCTTGCAAGTCACACCAGATGGTCAAACCATATTAGCGATGCACGACGCACAAACCTCCGGCGGCTATCCCAGAATCTTAATAGTGCACCAAGATCAATTATCACAGCTGGCTCAGGTCAGAACAGGTGAGTTAATTCACTTTTTTGTTGAAAAATAACTTGGAGAGCTGCTGAGCCGGTTAGGCAGAGTATGAAATCATGGCGGTTTGCCGCAGGCAAGAAGCCTTGATGCAATGCTCGATTAGCCGTGAGCGAAGCGGCCGCTTACGTTCCAAACTCACGCGACAGACCTACATCCATGTAGGCCAATCAGAGGCGAAGAGAATAGCCGATGAAC
>JANQRW010000073.1 GCA_028284365.1 Marinicella sp. | reverse complement strand
CCTATAGGGATATAGGTGTTAGAGTCGAGTCTGGAACAGAGACCGACGCCTATAGGGATATAGGTGTGCTGCAGGATAGCCAATGGCGTATTTGTGGTTTTTACCTAAGTAAAAGAAGCATAGACGAAATGGCGTAATCCGAGCTTAGAGCAGAAGCGTAAGACCCAAGAGCATTCCTTATTCATTTTCATAACATTCTTTTAATCAAAAACATAAGGACAACCACCGTATTGGTTGATTGAATCATCCCAGCGCCTAACGTCATTGGCGCGGCGCCAGCGGCTATGAAAAAACTCCATCAAACATGGCCCTTGCGCCACTTCGACCATAAATGTATCACCTTCCTTGACTTGATTGTATATAGGGTATTCAGCGGAACGCCCCCAAGTGAGTCCACCTTTGGATTCAACATAGCTCAACCAAAACACTTCAACATCCATACCCGACTGCCATTTGATCTCAGTCCCAATAATTTCGGTTTTTGGTTGTTTTTTTTCAGCACAGGCCAATAACAGCATGATAATGATAACAACTATGGATAATTTAAATAACTTCATACATACTCCAATGAATGGTTTTTGATAGTCCAAACCTTCAGGGTTTTGATTCAAAATCATGACCCCAACCAATTACTTCGGTCTTGTGGCTCAATGGTTGTCTTATTTGTAACCAGGGTTTGTTTGGAAATTGAAAAAATGGTTTGATTGGCCTGAACTTTATATTTCTTTCACCATAAACTTCATAAGCATAGTCCCCCGAGGTTACACTTTTAATCAGCACCTTATCATCAGCCTGCGTCCTGTGGAATATACCAGGAATACGCCGACCATCTTCCAATACCAAATAATTGTCTACACGGTATTGTCGGCCATCGTTTGTATAAACAAAACCAGCATCTTCAACCCCCTTAACCTGAACACCCTTACCATTGAATGGATCATTGTCCTCAGGCACCACTTCCACTAACCCAAAATAGGCTGGATTAAATAACAAAGCCACCATATAAACCATCACCAAAACACCAGAGATATACCTCTTGAACTGTTTTTTCATTGTCGGAAAATAAAGAAAAATCAGCAACACTGACAAACCTAAACTAAGTAATAGCAAGCAAACTGAATAAAGTGAACACTCCCAAGCCACTAAAACAGGAGTAAACATTAATACCTGCAGAACAGATGGCAGTGCCAACAGGGATTTTCCAAACAAATTTTTAACCTTGAATGCAAAAAATAACATAATCAAGGAAATAGCCAAAAGAACAATGCCTAAAAAAACAAATAAACCCTCAAGGCCAGACAACATGTTTGGGTTGGCCGCCACTTTTGGTGAACTTAATAAAATCATAACCAAAAACATCAACCCAATTATTCTTTGTTTGTACTTCATAACCCTAAGTCCGCTGTTACTACTTTAAATTCAACCATCATTGGTGCGTATCTGGATTCAAGGATGGATAATTTCCATCACAGTCACCTGAACCTTCATATGCTGTTCCATCAGCTCTGATTTGAGCAAATTTTTTGAGGTTACTGGCTTTGACCTGTTGAACCAAAAAGTCTCTGGAATTGTAATATATGCCGCTTTTTGATCGACAAAAGCTCAACAAGAACTGACCCTTGATTTGTTCAATTTGATTTTTTGATAAAAATGAAATATAAATCAAAACATCAATTTCATCTCCTCTTATCAAATCACCCTTATAGACATCCAAAACTTTAGCCTTGACTTTATGTGGTATCCAACCAAAAGGAATGTGATCATAGATATCCTGGTCGCTTGCTATTTTAACCACTGACTGGCTTTCTAGCAGTGCTGAATACTGGGTATCAACAAAATTAGGTTCTATCCAGATTGAAGAATCAGCACTGATTTGCACTGCCCCATCATTGGAAACATAACTAAGCGCTTTTCCTGAACATGCCAGAAAGAAAAAAACTAAATTCAGGTATCTTATGCTTTTCATGTTTGAAGGCGGCCACAAAACCACTTTATTTTCTACATTTTTCTGAACATTTGGTTCATATAACAGTGGGTGGGTGGACCTGCCATTGTTATGCATTTATTAAATTATGACTCCACGCTTGAGCCATACCTGCTGCCATTTGAAAATAATCTGTGGATTTGCTGTTTTCATTTCGCACCTGACAAAACTCAGGATCGGTATTAAATATTGTTGATGCCAAACCACGACCAGAAACAATGATATTTTTTGTTTTTTCTGATCTCACTTCAGTGAACTGGATAAAAGCTCGAACTTTATCATATCAGAAACAACACACCTGAAAAAAATTGTAAATAGATAAAATTCTTATTTAATTTCGTTTTAACTCCCGTGTTTGTAAATGGTTGTACATAAATATCTGACATAACAGCTAAACATCCCAAACTGCAATGGTATACCCAACGTCTAACTGTTTTAAACTTTGAATTTGCTGATTGGTTTTTCTCCAATGCCCAGACTCTAAATCTGCCCTTAGTTTATCTAAACCCTTTTCCAGATTATCAATCTTACTAAAAGTGGACATTCCAGCTCTTACGTTATCATCCAGGTATGCGTGAGGCCTGGCCCAGAAAGCAGCAGTAAAACCATCCGCACAATTGGCAGGGATCAACAATGGATGAAATTTAATACCTGGGAACGAATTAGTAAGTTCAGCAAACGAAGGAAATATAGACTGATCAATCTCATGAATTTGTGGAAAATAATCTTCAGTGAGCCAATACGGAGCAGAATCCGGGTTCCAAGTAACTGCCACAAACCGCTTAGAGGTAACACGTTTTATCTCGTCAAAAGCGGCTTTACGGTCTGACCAATGATGCATCGAAAGAACCGTCATTGAATGAGTGAAGGAAGCATCCTCAAATGGTAAATTTTCAGCAAAGGCCTGTTTGACAGGGTAAGCGTGACTTGGACGCTGATTAATCATTTTAATCGAAGGCTCAACCGCCACCAGGTTTTTACCCTCAGGTTCATATGAGCCTGTACCTGCTCCAATATTCACTATTGAATTTGAATCAGATAAAAACTGATCAATGCATGATGAAATGTTTGGATCAGTCTTTCTTCCTATTGAGTAACCTGCTCCAATTTTGTCATATATCGGTTCCATTTTCTCACTCCTTTAGCATACATAGCATTGAGTTAGATTGAAGAAAGCGTCACTCAGCTGTTATTGTCCCTAATGCCTCGCTAACACAACCATTCAAGACAGAACCCAGAGGCGTGTCGTGACAAAAATAAAGTCCCTGTTGCAATTTATAATATTAAAGAGTAGGGACTTTGTAAAGAAAGTAAAGATCAAAACTGGAAAGCTGCTGAGCAGCTTTCCCCTGATATACTTTAGTTCCAACTTGGTTACCATGATAACCTTGTGTATAAGTTTTAAATTCATCTTGAGAAAAACAACTGTTACAAAACACATATTCCTTAGAGAAAGCAAACTGAGATAAGGTGAGTGCGATTAACAAAGCACTGATTTTGACTAACTTCATGTAACAAAATCCTTTAAATAAATGTGCGATTAATCTAATTGTTTCTAAAGTCATAGTCAAGTACACAATCATTTGGGCTATTAGCAAATAATATTGATCAAGTAAAAGGATTAGTTGGACGACCAAACACTACCACCATCGGAGAGCCGATGATCGGCTCGACCGGCGCTCTTGGTTGGTGAGCGAAGCGAATCAGAAAGAGCAAGCCCGAGGTTATAAGCCATGCTCGCCGTGGTCGCTTTCAAATTTGTCGGGAACACTTCGACTGAGCTCAGTGCAACGCAAATTTGAATGAAGGCCCAAGAGCATTACTTTATAATACAAATAATTATATTGCATATTCGCATAAACGCATATACAATTGAAAACATGATCAATACAACAACTTTTTTTAAAACGTTAAGTGATGCAACACGATTGCGGTGCTTGTTCTTGTTATCTCGCTGCGAGAGCTTGTGTGTCTGTGATTTTATGGCAATCCTGGAAGCCCCACAGTCGCGAATTTCACGGCATTTTAAGTATTTACGAGATGCGGGGTTAGTGATCGATGAGCGTCGAGACCAATGGGTACATTACCAACTGAATCCTGATTTAGCACCAGAATTACGGGACATGCTGATTCAAAATATGAACCATTTGCATGGACAACAACCGTTTGTGAAGGATTTACAGCGGTTAAAGGTTTATCAGGAAAAAGGATGTTGCTAATGACTGGTTTACACCTTCAGGTTCAATGTTCAAACTCCACTGGGGGCCGCTGTGCTATGAATTATTGCAGCTCCCCTGCACCGCACCTTTTCGGTTCGCCAAGCACGATTAAGTCGGGTAATCACAATATTTAAGTCATGAGCTTTCAATGAAAAAAAACATCTTATTTTTATGTACGGGCAATTCTTGTCGATCACAGATGGCGGAGGGTTGGTTGCGGCACTTAAAAGGTGATCAGTTCGAGGTTTTTTCGGCAGGGATTGAGAAGCATGGCTTGAATCCACATGCGGTGAAAGTGATGGCAGAAGTTGGTGTGGATATTTCAACGCAACGTTCACAACTGCTATCGGAATTCAATGACATCGATCTGGATCACGTGATTACGGTTTGTGGACATGCACATGAGAGCTGTCCAGTCTTCCCTGGAGATACCCAGATCACTCATGTTGGTTTTGATGACCCACCTAAGTTGGCTTTGGCTTTTTCGGATGAGTCAGACAAGTTAGGTTGTTATCGTCGGGTGCGGGATGAAATTCGGGATTTTGTGATGGGCATTGAAAAGGTTTTGGGTGATCATTGAGAAACTGCCTCATTGAGGAAATGATTAAATTTGGATTGTACTGAGAATTGTTGATGGGATTATTTGAAAGGTATTTATCGGTTTGGGTGGGTTTTTGTATTTTCGCTGGTGTACTGCTGGGATATTTGTATCCAGCAGCATTTCAACAGATTGCAACCCTGGAATATGCGCATGTGAATCTGGTGGTGGCAGTACTGATTTGGATAATGATTTATCCTATGATGGTGCAGGTGGATTTTGCTGCAGTTAAAGATTCAGGGAAAAACCCGCGTGGCTTGATTCTGACTTTAGTGATTAATTGGTTGATCAAGCCTTTCACCATGGCGGCTTTGGGTTATTTGTTTTTTAAGGTTTTCTTCGCGGGTTGGGTTGATCCGCAAACCGCTAATGAATACATTGCGGGGATGATTTTATTGGGTGTCGCCCCGTGTACGGCGATGGTGTTTGTGTGGTCACAGTTAACCAAAGGCAATCCGAATTACACCTTGGTTCAGGTCTCGGTCAATGATGTGATTATGATCTTTGCCTTCGCCCCAATCGCGGCATTTTTATTAGGCATCAATGACATCACCATTCCATGGAAGACTTTAGTGCTGTCGGTGGTGTTGTATGTGTTGTTGCCATTGCTGGCAGGTGCCATCACACGGAAACTGATGGGTGGTCGGATTGATGGTTTATTAAGCGCCTTAAAACCGTGGTCAATGATTGGCTTGTTGGCAACGGTGGTTTTGCTGTTTGGTTTTCAGGCAGGGAAAATCATTGATAATCCAATGGCCATTGTATTGATCGCGATCCCTCTGTTGATTCAAACCTATGGTATTTTCTTCATCGCTTATTTTATTGCCAAGCGCATGCGCCTCACGCATGACATCGCAGCCCCGGCTTGTATGATTGGTACATCGAACTTTTTTGAGTTGGCAGTGGCAGTGGCGATTTCTTTGTTTGGACTGAACTCAGGCGCGGCATTGGCCACTGTGGTGGGTGTTCTGGTTGAGGTGCCAGTGATGCTGTCTTTGGTGGCTTTTGCCAATCGGACGCGACACTGGTTTGAGCCTAAATAATAATGAATGATAGATTAAGAATAAAGCAATCGTTCACTGAACAGAGTCGAAGTGAGGCTTTTCTCCAACAAGGCTTCGACTCAGCTCTGCCAGTGAAAATTAAACTTTGTAAAGAGGCCTCCAGCCCCTGAGGAAATGAGCAGAAACCATGAGTGATTCACTACCTAATATTGATGCCCAAAGCATTAAACCGATTGATAAAGAAACCTTATTTAATAACCAGTTGTCGAGCCATGCGCCAAAGATCTTGTTGTTATATGGTTCATTGCGGGAGCGATCTTTTAGCCGATTAGCAACAGAAGAGGCTGCACGTATTTTGCGCTACTTTGGCGCTGAAACTAAAACTTTTGACCCAACTGGCTTACCTCAACCCGACACCGATGATGGCAGTCATCCAAAAGTGCAGGAATTGCACCAACTGGTGCAATGGTCTGAGGGTATGGTTTGGTGTTCCCCAGAACGCCATGGTGCCATGACAGGCATCATGAAATCCCAAATTGATTGGATTCCGCTTTCAGTTGGTTCGGTGCGACCAACACAGGGTAAAACTTTGGCAGTGATGCAAGTCAATGGTGGCTCACAGTCTTTTAACACTGTAAACCAATTACGAATTTTAGGCCGTTGGATGCGCTTGTTGACTGTTCCTAATCAGTCATCCATACCTAAGGCGTGGCTGGAGTTTAGTGATGATGATCGCATGAAACCATCTTCTTTATATGATCGCATCGTTGATGTGATGGAGGAACTGGTGAAATTTACTTTAATGACTCGCGACATCAAGGACCATTTGGTTAATCGTTACTCCGAACGCAAAGAAGATTTAATGGCTTTTAAAAAACGCATCAGTGAACGCAAGACTGATTAAAAAACACTGGTGGTTGTTTTTAATGGTTTAAATCGATACAAGCCTGTCATAAAAGAAATGCTACTGGATTGTAGACCTTTGCTCTGATCTCCATAAAAAAGAGCCACTTAAACTCAAAGTGACTCTTTAATAAACTTAAACTGTCTTAAGTCATTTTCATTTCTTGGGGACTGGAAAACCACGATCACGCATCAGCGCATCAATGGATGCATCACGTCCACGGAATTTACGATAAGCTTCTGCTGGATCCATGGCATTACGTGGAGCAAACAAATACTTAACCAGTTTCGCCGCCACTTCTTTATCATAATAACCACCTGGTGCTTCTTCAAAAGCTTCAGCCGCATCTGATGTCAATACATCTGCCCACATATAACCATAATATGCAGTGGCATAGCCTTCGCCTGAAAACACATGACCAAAATGTGGCGTACGATGACGCATCACAAGTTCTTTAGGCATATTTAATGCAGCCAATGTTTCACGCTCAAACTTATCCGGATCCAAACCCTCTGGGTCTGCCATATGAATTTTCATGTCAATCAAGGCCGATGCCAAATATTCCGTTGTGGCGAACCCTTGGTTGAAAGTGGCTGCTTTTTTAATTTTAGCAATCAACTCTTTAGGAATAACTGCACCCGTTTTTTGGTGTTTCATGTAGTTATTAATCACTTCATCCGTAGATAACCAACGCTCTAATAGCTGTGACTGGAATTCAGTGTAATCACGCACTCCACCATTAGATGAAGGGTACTTCACATTGGATGATAAAGCATGTAAAGCATGCCCAAACTCATGGAAGAACGTTTCCGCATCATCCCAGGACACCAAAACAGGCTCCCCAGGTGCTGGCTTGATGAAGTTTGAATTATTTGATGAGAGTACAGTTATTTTTCCAGCATAAGTTTCATGTGAACGATATGCATTGGCCCAGGCGCCAGAACGCTTACCTTGGCGTGCGAATGGATCCAAATACCACAAACCAATGTGTTCCCCACTGGTTTTGTCGTTGACTTCCCAAACTTTCACGTCTGGGTGATAAACCGGCACTTTACCTTCAGGTAAGGCTGTGAATTTGAAATTAAATAGTTCGCCAGCCACGTAAAACATGGCTTCACGTAAGTTGTCCAGCTGTAAATATTGTTTAACCTCATTGGAATCCAAATCGTATTTTTTCTTTCTAACTTTTTCGGCATAGTAACGATAATCCCAAGGCTCAATGGTGATGTTATGACCCAGTTCATCAGCCACTGCTTGCATATCTGTCACTTCCTCCTTAACTCGACCAATGGCTGCTGGCCACACGGCTTCCATTAACTTCATGGCATTTTCTGGTGTTTTGGCCATGCGGTTTTGCAAGCGCCACTCTGGGTAGTTTTTATGGCCCAGAAGCTTCACTCGTTCACGGCGCAGTTTTAGTATCTGAGCTATATTTTCATTGTTATCATACTCATCACCGTTGTCACCTCGTGAGTAATAATTAGTCCATACTTTTTTGCGCAATTCACGTTCATCAGAATAAGTCAAAAAAGGATCCATTGATGAACGGGTATTGGTTACTGCATAGTGTCCCTTCATGCCTTTGTCTTCTGCAGTTTTAGCAGCAGCTTTAATAAATGACTCAGGTAAGCCACTGAGCTGACTTTCATGAATAAATGTCACATAACCTTCCTCATCATGCAGCACATTGTTGGCAAAGTTGGTATAAAGAGAAGATAATTCTTTATTGATCGCGGCATATCGCTTTTTAGATATGTCATCTAAATTAGCGCCATTCATGGCAAAACCCTCATACGCATTTAATACCAGCCTTTGTGCCTCTGGTGCTAATGGGTTTTTCAATGCATCTTCATAGACTTTCTTGACCCGAGCAAACAACTTCTTGTTTTGTGAGATCTTTGAACTCATTTCAGAAAATTTAGGTGAGTATTCCATTTGCAGCTTACGCACTTCTGGGCTGGATAAATTACTGCCCCAAATACCAAAGTATGTGAAAGCACGACCCAACTTCTCACCGGCCTTCTCCATCGCTACAATGGTGTTCTCAAAAGTTGCCGCCTCAGGGTTGTTAGCAATTTTTTCATAATCGGCCAAATTCTGAGCAATCGCTAGATCAAATGCCTCAGGCACATATTTAAGATCCATCTTGTCGAAAGCTGGTACACCACCATAAGGCCCAGTCCACTCGGCCAACAATGGGTTTTCTTGAGCTTGGGTTGCAGGCGCTTGGGCCACTGCAGAAGTGGCTGATGCCACTCCCAATATCACGGCAAAAACAGTTTGCTTGGCCCATTTGGGGTTATTGAATAGGTTCATAATCGTCCTCAATAAAAAATCAAAGTTATTATTTTAAGTATGTCAATGTAAAAATAGTGCCAAAAGTCCTTTTCTCAATAACGAGCTGTGAACACTTCAATCACATTCTTTATTGACAAAATATTCACCAATAAGCTAATTAACATGACTAAGGAATGCTCTTGGGCCTTCGGTCTCTGTTCCGCGGCTTCTTACCCACACTAAGAAGTTAAGGTTTAACCCACTGGGCACTCAATACTGGAAGAACTCATCAAAACTCGAATCTGGCTCCCAAACTCACTGTGTATTGGGAAAAGTTTCGCAAACCAAAAACCTGCTGGTAGCGCAGGTAAAACATCCTGCCATTGGCCCTCACCCAAGTCACACCCACACTGGCTTGACTGGATGAGCTTTCAGTGAAGTTAGTTTCAACATTGAATAATTCATCAACTGGCATGTTGATCAAGCGCATGGCCATGATACCTCCATCCTGATCTTCGCGATTATGCTGCCAACTGAGCTGAGGGGAAACCACCCCTTTGTTGGTACTGATGGCACGTGATAAATTGAAACCAAGGTTATATTTGGTTGATTCAAAATCTTGTTCATCATAGAAAACATTAAAACCCCTTGCCCCTGTTTCAGTGAATTGGTCAAGTTGATTTTCAACATGCGCTATACCTATGTAAGGAGAGAATTGCCAAGCACCAAAGTTAAAACCATATCCAGCACTGATGGCAGCAGTCACTTGTTCAGAATCAGTTCTACCAATTGCTTCGATATCAACCACCGTATCAATCAGTTCAAAAAACTCTGTTCTGGTTTGTTTAATCTCAGGGCGAGCGATACTGAGTCTGGCATCAAGATAAAACTTTTCAGTCGGTGTAAATAAACCAAAAATATTTAAACTCAAACCTTCAGACTCCATTTGTACACCTGCACCAGTGTTAGACTTCATTTGGCTGTAACCCAAAGCGGTACCCAATACCATGCGATTGGAAAACCTGTAATCAACACCGATACTGAGGCTATCTGAATCAAAATCAAATCCGTCATTTGCTTCATCAGCATATTCAAAATCACCAGCTGAAATACGACCATTCAGGAAAAAGCCCCAGGGCGATACAAAACTGGTAGCAGCACTGTCATCATTTTGATATGCCAACATCGAAAATGGCAGCGCTTCATTGCCATTACTCAATTCGAGGTCTGCCACTGAAACGCCCCTGATACCACTGCGTAACTGTGCGATTCTTTGGCCAATATTAGACAATTGTGAAGCAACCAACTTGGTTGAATTTCTGGCTTGATGAACCACATTTCTGGGCCGCATCCAACTCAACACCCGTGTTAGGGTCTCAAAATCACCTAACTCGGCTTGTTGCAACAAATCATCACAAAGGCCATCCAAACCACTGTGTAAATTATCACCTGAACAATAGGCACCTAAAACTCTTGCAGCCCTTGCAAATCGAGCCTTTCTTGATTCTGGCATGTTAGTTAACATGCCCGAGGCATAGTCATTAATCGATGGTAAAGGATTCACTTGAAATGTTGAAGTAGCACTGTTATTACTGGCATCAGGATCAGCTATGGCTGAGGAAACGCTCGAGGTAATAACCAGATTCTCAGGCTCATCTTGCCTTTCTAACTGTACCCGAAGCAGCACCACTTTTTGTGAACCTGCTGGAAAATTACCAATGTTCTGACAAATGATTTGACCAGCAACCACATTCACTTCACAGGACCCAGGTGCAGTGGTGGTTAAATCACTGAACAAACCACTGGTCACGTTCATATCCAACTTCACTCCAGTGGCATTTTCTGGGCCTTGATTACTTATGGTTACTTCCATTTTAGCCAAATCACCTGTAATCACACGGGACTGAAAGAGTCTGATGTCTACATTTAAGTCTGCTTGTTGCGCAAATGCCAAACAACCGTACGTACCTAACAAAACTAACAACGATAATCTTTTCATCTTCTCCTCACTGTTCTCACACTTCTAACGCCATCACCGATTGCCTTCTTGTCCAGCCACAATACCAACACACAATTTAAGCATAAAGCCATAGGTGGCACCACGTTAAATTGACCTTTAACAAGGCCGCCAAATGTTCAAGGATTAACACCCAATCTCCAAACTACTTCATTTATGCCCAAATCAAATGGTTCAAGATAGGTTCACTTAATAAACTCCCCTGGGTGAATCGGTTTAAATTGTTTAATACTCATCAGTGAGAATCCTCATAATTGACGATGTACGCATGACCATCTTAATATTCTTGGTAAATCTCTACATGTTGATCACAGGCATAGACTGATCAGTTTGAATGCTTTCGTAGTTACTCATATCCAATTGAGCCAAATCAAAGCTGTTTTGCATACCCAACCAAAAACGAGCTGAAGTAGAAGTCATTTTGCTAATCCTCGCTGCCATATCCGCACTGATGGCTGCTTTGCCATTGGTGATGCCAGACAAGTGTTTTCTGCTACAGCCTAGAATCTCAGCTGCTTTGGTCACTGAAATGGCCGAAGGCTTGAGGTACATTTCTAAAAAAACCACCCCTGGATGTGTTGGGTTTTTCATGTTCATCAGTGATAATCCTCATAGTTAACTATTTCTGCAAACCCTTCTTCAAATCGAAAGGTAATGCGCCAATTCCCACTTACCCAAACAGACCAAATATCATCTCGATTGCCAGAAAGTATATGTAACCGAAAACCGGGTAAGTTCATGTCTTGAACATTTGTCGCGTTGTCTAAAGCCGAAAGTATCATTTGAATTTTAAATTCATGCTCAGGTTGGATACCGGCTGTAGACCCTTTCAGGTAATATTTTTTTAAACCTTTGTGTTTAAATGTTCTAATCATTTATATTGTAACCTATTGGGTGACGCAGTGCAACATATATGTGCCACCAATGTGATTTTAGCTGTGTTTTGTTTCACTTTTTACCCAATATTCCAAAATGTAGCAACCACCAATAGTAAATATCCAATAAAAACTAAACCTTGTTGAAAACATATTAATTTTGTAGAGGTGTTACCCGACTTTTCCATCATATGATTTGATCTTCTTTCCATAGCTCTGGTACGTATTTACCAGCTAGATTCAACCCGACTATCCATTTGGAGAGTTGCTGAGCAACTCGACCCGCCGAGCCAGTTGGTGAGCGAAGCGAATCAGAAAGAGCAAGCCCGAAGTAGAAAGCCATGCTCGCCGTGGTCGCCTTCAAATTAGTCGGGAACAAATTTGAATGAAGACCCAAGAGTATTCCTTGTTATTCTAAAAAGTTCACCCATAACTTCAAGGCCTAACTTAGCAGCAAGTATTTGTTCCTGATAAAACCCATCAAATCAGCCATCCACAAAATATCGACGACCCTACTTTAAAATCACCCATATGAACCAAATTAACAAAGTAAAGACACTCACTTTCCTTGGCACGATCCCTTTTTTAATCGCATTGCTCATCGCCTGTTATGACCATTTCAACCTGGTAGAAACATTCGGTTTTGAAGTCAAGTTTGCCAGGTTCAAGTCTTATATGTTGGCTCACACTTACGGTGCGGTTATTGTTGGCTTCCTTGCAGGTATACAATGGGGAGTTGCACTGAATCAGATCCAACACAAAGGTTATTTCATACTCAGTAATCTACTGACACTATTGGCATGGTTTAGTCTGTTTACATTTGCCAGTTTTAATGGCGTAATGATGGTAGCTGTTGCCATCATCTTGGCCTGGGTTATTGATAAAAATGCCTATCGATCTGGATTAATTCCAGAGTGGTTTTGGCTACTCAGAACCAACATCAGTACCTTGGTCCTGGTGATATTGTTCTTGTTGTTGTACTTCAACCGCTGAGCTAAACGTACAACATTAATGACTTTAAAACGCTATAATCTTTGTTACTTTAATCCTTAATAACCTAACTTGATGCGCCAATTTAAAGACATTTACAACATGGCCGTGCAACGCAAAGGCGGGGAAGAAAACCTACTGTCATTAATGCCTTATGTGATGAGTAATGAGCTGCTGGCTAAAAAAGGTGATGATAGATTTTTAGCCATGATGTGCAAAGCCATCAACCAAGCAGGTTTCAATTGGACAGTGATTGAAAACAAGTGGCCTCAGTTTGAAGAAGCTTTCCATGGTTTTGATGTAAAAAGACTGGCTTACAAATCGCCTGAAGATTGGGAAGCTTATGTGCAAGACAAAAGAGTGGTCAGAAATTGGACCAAGATCAAATCCATGATGCACAATGCCAACTTCGTCAATTATATGGCCCAGGAGCATGGCAGTTTTGCACAGTTTATCGCCAACTGGCCAGAATCAGATCAAATTGGATTGATGGCATATTTAAAGAAACATGGATCACGTTTAGGTGGTAATACCAGCTTTTGGTTTCTCAGACACGTTGGTAAGGATTGTTTCACCACCACCCACGACACCATTCAAGCGGTCAAATGGGCCGGCTATGAGACCAATGACCACCCCACTTCCAAACGCGACTTAACCCAAGTTCAACGAGCCTTTAATGACTGGTATGAAGAAACCGGCCTACCTTATACTCACTTGAGTAAAATTGCAGCCTATTCAATTGGCGAAAATTATGCTGTGTCTGAAATTCGTAAACGGTCAAACCAATAGATCAAATCTGATCATTCATTGTCTGACAGCAATGCCTCATTGAAGCGATATCCTTTGAAACTGACCCGGTACATTAAACTGTAAACCACAGGAATGAATAACAAGGTAATCATGGTACCAAACAACAATCCCACCATGATACTAACTGCCATACCTTCCCACATTTCACCGCCACTCAAATAAAGTGGAATGAGGCCCAGTACAGTGGTGAATGTTGCCAGTAAAATCGGCCTAAATCTTTGTAAGCAAGCCACCACAACAGCATCATTGGCTGAACGACCAGATACTTGTCTTTCAATACCAATTCGATCTAACAAAACTATGGCATTGTTAATGACAATACCAGCCAAAGAGATCACCCCTAAAAAAGGCATAAACCCGAAAGGCTCTCTGAAGATCAACAAACCTGTGGTCACACCAATCAAACCCAATGGAATGGTTAATAAGACCATACTTACATGGCGAAATGAATTGAACTGCACCATCAACAACAACACAATGATAAAGCCTGATAGCGGTAAATAACTGATCACTGAACCCATACTTTCAGCCGTTTGTTCTGCATCACCTCCTAGTTTAAATGAGTAGCCGTCCGGCCAAACTATGGCTTGTTGTTGTTCTAACCAAGGCACCATTTCAGCAGTAATCGCAGAGGCATTACCTGTGGCCGTTAACTTGCTGGTGATGTTAATGGTACGCGCTAAATCCAATCGTTTTATTTTAGCATACTGCCATTGTGGAATGATTTCAGCCACTTGTAACAATGGCACACTGCGTCCAGAAGATTGTGCATATACATTAAGGGTTTCCAGAGATGCCAAGCTTTGCTGTTGATTAACATCTGAACGCATGATGATGGGGATGGTTTTATTATCTTCACGGTATTCGCCGGTTTTAAAGCCATCAAGAACTGTCTTCAATGATGTGGCGATATCTTGGCTGGTCACGCCTGCTGCTTGCGCCCGGTTTTGGTCAATGTTGATCAAAAACTTCTTACTTTTGGGACCCCAATCATCTTTGACATTTTTAGTCCCTGCGGTTTGTGAAAGTTTAAGTTTGGTCGTTTCGGCAATGATGGCCAATTGATCTGGATCTTCTCCAGAGACCTTAATTTCAATGGGTAAACCACCACCGCCACCAGCCAATACGCCAACTTTCACTTCAGCATTCGGAAATTGCTCAAAACTGTATTCATCAAGAGCCGCAACCATGTCATTATTGATATTGAATGATGAAGTGTTAATCAACATATGCGCATAGCTTGAATCAGCTTCCTCCTGAGCATATCCCAGATCATATGACTCAGGCCCTTTACCTATGTATGAAGACCAATCTGCAATCCCAACTGGACGACTTTCACTCACCAACAAGTTACTTTTAATGAATGATTCAATATCAGCCACAACAGCCGAAGTGGCTTCAATTTGAGTACCTGAAGAAAGGTTAACGTCCACAGTAATCATATTTCGGTCGCTGTCAGGAAAAAACAAAAAATCGATGTACCTGAACCCATTCAATGCCCCCACAAATAACACAAAAACCACAACAACCACTGTTATCCTTCGGTCCAATGCTTTAAGTACAAAAGACTTATAGGTATCTTTAAGACGTAATATGATTCGATCTACCAACCCAGCTTGGGCTTGGTCGACATTTATTTTCAAGAACTGGTAGCAGAATAATGTAATCACCGTCAATGCAATGATCCAAGAAGATAACAGAGCAATACTGATGACCACAAAAATGGGTCCGACAATATCCCCCATTGTAGTCGGCGACATGTAAAACGCCAAGAAAGCAGCAGAGGTAGTCAAGGTCGAAATCAACAAAGGCATGAACAACTCACTGGCAGCTTCAACCGCAGCAACTTTGGCTTTTTTGCCATTTTCCATTTTGACCATGATGGTCTCAGCCACCACAATGGCGTTATCAACTAACATCCCCAAAGCCATGATCAAAGCGGCCAAGGTCACCTGGTTCAACCCAATGTTAATGACACCCATCAACATCAAAGTCATGATGGTTACAATTGGAATCAAACTCGCAATAATTAAACCCGTTCTGATACCCAAAAACACCAACATAACCAGTAACACAATCGAAATGGCTTGAATCAAATTAACCACGAAATCATCAATTTTTACTTCGATGTAATGATCCATTGAAGAAACTCGAGATAACTCCAGTCCAACAGGTAAATGTTGTTGCCAGTTTTTAACCACCTCATCAATTTGAACACCTAAATCAATCACATTGGCATTGTCTTTCAGATTCACATGAAGGGTGACGGCCCGCTGGCCATTGAAAGATACAATTTGCACTGGTGGATCAATATAAGCTTGGGTGACCTGTGCGATATCACCCAACTGAATTAATTGACTGCCCTCTCCAACTGGAATCAGCATGCCTCTTATGTCAGTGATGTCATTGAAGTTGCCTGTTGGTTCTAAAATAACACGCTCATCTCCAAGATTAATCTGTCCGCCAGAACTGACAATATTAGTGGCCGATATGAAGTTTTTCAGCATATTCGCTGTTAAACCATATTCATTGAGTTTCGCATTGTTAAATTCAACAAACACCCGCTCTTCTTGTAAACCACCCAGTTCCACTTTGGCGGCCTCTGGTATTTTGATTAAATCATCTCGAATGTCATCTGCATACTCTTTCATCTCAGCATAGCTGAAACCATCTGATGTCAGGCCCACCACGATGCCATAAACATCACCTATACCATCATCATTCAAATCAGGGTTAACCCCTTCTGGCAATCCTTCAATGTTCTCTAATTTACGGCGCAATCGATCCCAGACTGCCTGTAATTTATTGGCATCAACTTCATCTTTTAAAGATACAGACACCACTGACAAACCAGTTCTTGAAGTACTGGAAACCTCTTTCAACTCAGGTAATTCTTGGGCCGCCTTTTCTATTTTATCTGTCACCAGTTGTTCAACCCGTTCTGGACTGGCACCAGGAAATGATGAAACCACACTGGCCACTCTTATGGTGAAAGGCGGCATGCTGTCTCGGGATAAAGTGGAATATATGGCCATTCCCATCATGATGATACTGAACAGCACCAACAAAGTGATGCGATTTTTATCAATTGCTAATTGTGCAATGTTCATGTTTAGTTTCCAGCTTGCAATTTCACTTCTTGTCCATCTAACAAGGTTTGTAAACCAGCAGTAGCAATCAATTGACCGTTACTCAGCCCACCCAACACTTCAAAACCATCGGCGGCAAGAGCACCTATAGAAACCGTCTGTTTACGAGCAAAATATGACTGCCCTTGTTTTTCTAGCAAAAACACAAACCTTCCATTGGCATCTTCGCCAACGGCCTTGGCTGGAACCAATAGCTTAGGCGTTGCTTGCGATGGATTGTTTACTTCACCCAAACTGAAACGAACATCTGCTGCCATGCCGGAACGAATTTCAGGACTCGGATTGGTCAAGTTGACCACCACTGGGTATGTGCTGGTACTGGAATCAATTGAAGGAGAAAGCTCTTTGACCACACCGGAAAAAACCTGATTTTCAATAGATACAAAACGCACATCTACAGACATCCCAACTTGTAACTCATTGATGATACTTTCAGGCACACCCAAAGCAATGTCCATCTGGGTCCCAGAATTTAAGGTTCCTACCACTTGACCAGCGCTGACATTTTCATTCAATTCAACACTGACTGAAGCCACTTCTCCATCAGCTGAGGCATATAAATAGCCGTAATTGATCTGATCTTTTTGAATGGCCACATTGCGTAATGATGAATTGTAATCTTGTTGTGCTGTGCGATAAACATCTTTGGCTGCTTCCAGATCGCTCAATGAGGAACCACCCTTCTCATACAAAGCTTTGATCCGATCCAGATTGAGTTTTGCGGTTTTCATTCTTGATTCAGAACTGTTTTTGGCTGAAATAGAATTTTCGTAATTCAATTGTGCTTGAATGTTATCAAGCTTACCCAACAAGTCTCCTTTTTTGACTTTTTGTCCTAAATTCATGTTTAACTCGGATAAGATGCCATTGCTGCGGAAACTCAATTTAATCACCTGATCAGACTTAGAGGTACCACTGATGGTGCGCTCTTTACTGCCATTGGCAAATGTCACTTCCTGATACAACACTGGCCGAATGACTTTTTCTTCAATAACAGCCTCTTCGCCGCATGCAGCCAACAACAGAAAACTTGTGATTAACATCAATAAATAAGGGATATTTTTCATGACTTGCCTGGCTCCACAGTAATGGTTTTATCTCGATTGAGAAATTGAAAAAATTCAGCTTTAAAAGCGTCATTATCTGCTTGGTTATTGAGGAAAAAGTAGTATCCCAGAGAACGTTCGAGTTGTAATGCATTCAATAAAAAATTATAGATTGCATTGGCTTTGGCCAACTGGGCATTGATGTAGTTATTTTGCGCATCAATCAACTGCACAATATTAACAGCACCATTGGTGTAAGAGGCCATGGTCAAATCCAGTGACTCTTTAGCAGTTTGTTCAGAAACTTTAGATAATTGGATGTTTGACATCTCATTGACCAAACGTAACACCCCTGTTCTGATATTCACATCGATGTTTTGTTCGGTGTTGATTTTATTCACATCCAGCTGGTCACGTCGCAGGATTGCTGCTTGTAAATCGGTATTGAATTGATTGCGACTGAATAAAGGAATTGAAACAGACAGACCCACCGAGTAGTTGTCATCCAGGAAAACACCGCCCGGAGGTGGTGAACTACCAACACCACTGCGTTCAAAAGTTTTGTTATATTGGCCTTGTAAAGCAATGGTGGGTAGAAAACGATGCTTACCATTTAAATCGATTTCTTGCTCTGCTGCTGCCAGATTATGAGTCAGTGCTTTGAGTTCTGGTGCATTTTGCTTGGCTTTCATGATCACAAACTCTATGAATGGATTTCTCAAAGCAGGATCATCCAAAAGCTCTGTTAACAGGTTATAGTTATAATTTTCAAACACACCTTGATCCAGAGTTACATCTTTGATATCAATTTCAAAATCAATTGGATTGTTCAACAACTGGTTCAACTGAATATATGCCTGTTCCAATTGATTGGAAGCCTCAACCATGGCCTGCGTATTCTGTGCCTTGGCACTCTGAAAACGCAAAGTGTCTGACTTACCTGATTGGCCAATTTCAAAGCTTTGTTGGGCCAGTTTTAGATTGTCTTTGGTTAAACGAAGATTCAACAATTGAATCTGGGCATTGGTTTTTAATATCAACACATTGAAATAGGCATTGATGGCTGAAAATATACTGTCTAATTCTTCAGAATTAAACTGTTCTTGTTCAGCTCGCAACAAACTTTTCTGAATGGCTATATTGGCATTGGCAGCATTGGAGTACAACGTTTGTGAGATGGTCAAATTACCGGCACTTGAATACTCTGGGTTTGACCCATTACTGATGGCAGCCAAATCTGGATCGACATAAGTACCGTTGAGTGAAGTGGTGATGTTGGGTTTGTAGTTATTTTTTGAAGATTTTAAATTTTGCTTAACCAAATCAACATTAATTCTGGCCGCTTCCAAAGCTAAGTTTTTATCCAGCACTTGTTCAATGACCTGTATCAGGTTGTAGTTAGATTCAGAAAGTATGTTATAAAATTCTCCAACAAAATCAGTGTCAGCCAACAAACTGTATTTGATTGGGATGCCCACTGCCTCGGCCGTGTTGTAATTGATTGTCAGTTGTGACGTATAATCTATGAATACTGGCATCTCAGCCAAGGGTGTTCCCATTACATAATCATCCACCGTTAATGCAATGCGACGAAAAAACTGATCAATATCACCAGCAGCCTGATGACTGGCCATGATGCCTTGCTTGACTTGCTTCACACCGTTGATAGTAAATGAAGGGATCTTCCGATTGATCAGCTCATTAGCTAACAGCTGAACGTCCTCCTTTTTCAAGAAGAAACCACCTGCCAGATATAAGGCATCAATACCATCAAGTTGAGCGATGATGTCAACAACAGACTTGTATGGGATGATTTGATAATCAGAACCTAACTCCCTCAAAACAGGATCAAACGTATCTTTAAGATGTAAAAACTGCACAATACCTGCATCAATAACAATACCAATGTTGTTAAAATCAGTCAGTTGCTTGAGTTTACTTAAATCTTCTTTGAATGATTCTGACTCAATCAAATAAGTGAAGTTTTTGATGCCCGAAGTTTTTTGGGTGATGTCCAGATCGTTGTAATCTTGATTGATGGCACCAAACAAAATGGTTGGCTTGTGATGAACCAGTTGTTTACTGATGACCTCATTAGTTATCACTCCAAAAGCAATGATGATATCAACCTCTGAAGCTAACAACTGTTGATACTGCATTTTTGCTGATGCCAATTGATAGTTATTCACATACATCCGTTCAACAGGGAAGTGAATATCAGCATCCTCACCCACCACGGCGGTAATCTCTTGTTGTAACCTATTGAGCAGCACATCAGTGTCACTGGAGCGGTTATCAACCATGAAACCAATATCATAGGTGGTTTTTGCAAGAGTACTCAGTGACATGCCTAACAACGCCACCAGAAGGACAGTGAGTTTAATCATGAAATCATCTATCTGTTATTTGCAAAACATTATAGCTAAAAACCAGTCATGAATTGTGTCATAATGTTATTTAAGAAAATGCATTAACCATAGATCATGTTTTCGAATCAATACCTTGCAGGAACCCTATTGATCACTGTATGTGTGGTGTTTCACGTCATGGGTTTGATGCTGCTTAGTAGAATACTCTCGGCAACAGCCAAGTTATTCCACTTAAACTCTGGCCATCTGACTTTATTAAAGAAAATGGTGTTACTGGTTTTAGCCGTTTTGTATTGTATTTTGATTCATGTCATTGAAATTATCTTATGGGCACTTACGTATATGAGGGTTGGTGAGTTCGATGATTTCATCCAAGCCGTTTATTTTTCAACCACCACTCTGGGTTATGGTGACATCACATTATCTGAACAACATCAGTTGCTCAGTGGTTTTGAAGCAATTGGAGGTTTAATACTGTTTGGTTTAACCACTGCTTTTTTTCTTAAAATGGTCACCATTTTTTTTCAAGAGCATGAATTCAACAGTCCACACTCATTGATACAAAAGGAGTAATCATTTGCGTTATTTGGGTATGCACAAACGAAGCCACCAAGAGTGGTTAGCAATCATAAACGATTCAAAGTATAAATCGTTCGATTGTGACACCTACAATGAAGGCCCGTTGGTAGACCTGATTGAAACCAAGGTGTCAGCCTTGCTTGACAAGCCCAACGCTTTATTTTTTAATAAAGGAACAGTTTGTCAATTGGCTGCATTAAAAACCATCTGCGAACAAAAAAACAATCCTGTTATCGCCATTCACTCACAATCACATATAGCCTTTGATGAAGATAAGGCCTATCAAAACGTCACTCAGCTTGAAGCATTGAAAATTGGCACTCACAACAATCCAATTAGAGCCAAAGATTTACAAGAATTGTCCACCATCCCCTCAGTTTTGGTGATTGAGATGCCCTTGCGACGTGCTGGTTTTAAGTTAGCTGACTGGGCCGAACTTGAGGCCATACGAATCTGGTGTCATCAGCATAAGGTGCATTTACATATGGACGGTGCCAGATTGTGGGAGTCAGCACCTTTTTACCAAAAAGATGTAACCACAATCGGTAAGTTGTTTGACTCCATTTACATTTCTTTATACAAAGGCATTGGTGGTTTAAGTGGTGCTTTGTTGGCAGGTGAACATGACTTGATAAGCGCGACTGCTGTCTGGCGAAATCGCCTGGGTTCACAAATGTGGAGCAATTTCCCAGCATTGATTACAGGCCTTGAAGGCATAGATACACAACTACCTTTAATACCTGAGTGGGTGATACGTGCCAAGCAAATCGCAAACTTACTATCCCCAACCAACGGTTTGAATGTCCAACAACCACAAACCAACGGTTTTTTGATCAAATTCAAGGGTCATCAGCACACAATGAATAAACACATGCAAACATTGGTTCAAGAATATAATATGTCACCTTGCATACCATGGAAGCAATTGGAAAACGAACAAATCTTCACGGAAGTTCAAGTCGGTAGAAATCACCATCGAATTGATGATTCAGAGCTGGTTGATTTCTTCAGTACATTGAGTCATTTGAACAGTTAATTTCAAATATTGTTTTTTTTCGGTTATGATGCGTTGCTGAAGCAATGTGATGTTAGGGCATGAATAAACACAGAATAATTCAAGTAATCGCATGGTTGGGTTTGGTCCCACTCATTTTGGCGTTATTTTTCGCGATGCATCACCGTTTCGACTGGCACATACTTTCGGGTACACCCAAACACTATGCCAGAATCAGTGCTTACATCTACATTCATTACACGGCCGCCTTACTATTAATCATGATGGCGGGTATTCAAATTGGTCGAGACATGGACCGAGACAGTTCGCCGCTGTTCATGTTGTTTAATTTGTTTCTCTTAGTAGTTGTGTGGTTCAGTTACCGGTCTTTTGGTGATTTTTATGGTGTCTTACTGCTTTTCATGGCTTGGTTGGCTGCTTTTGCCATTGATCAGAATGCCACCAGCAGCGATATGTATCCAAAGTGGTTCAGCCAATTAAAATTTTGGTTTAACACACTGGCATTGGTGTTGATTGGATTGGTTTTAATCATCAATCGATAATCCAAACTCCTTTTTCAAAAAATCCAGAGAATTCTTGATTTATCAATTAATTCAATAACTTATAATCACATTTATTTTTCTTTATATTTCTTAACCCTGCTTTCATGCATGGTCAGTGACCAAACAAAAATTCAAAACCCAAGGTCATCATTACCCACAACACACCCACCTAATGGCATTCACGGTAGATGCCACACCCCATCCATGTAACTGTAAAATAGCATGTGACCAGCACCAACAGAGATAAGGTGATACCACTGATAGGCAGTGCCCATTGCATACCAATCCAGGGCGCCAGCAATGATTCTCTGAACACACCATTAATGATCGCCAGCACAACGATGAACAGCCAAACAAGTGTGGCTCTTATGATAAGCTTTTGATGCATAAACTTGGTTTTATGAGTTGTTGAGTCCAACTCATTGTATCAAGTCAACGACTATTAATCTTGGTACGCCACCATGGAGCCCTGATAAATAGCTTGACATGCTCAACAACGTTGCAAACAAAGATATTCAATCATAGCGCCACTGTATGTGCTTCCTAACTGTTTCATTAGGGTCATTACGAAGTTGTTCAATCAGTTTTTCACTTAGTTTGTTGATATAACCATCTGCCAGCCCATCTCTAACCACAGCTTCTTTATCGGCGGCTAATTTTTCCAAGCAAACGGCTGAAACCTTAAAATTACTGGCTATGTATGCACGTACCCATTTGTTGGGGTGTACTGATAATTCATTGGCGTATTTTTTTAAATATCCTTCATTGGAGGAACATAAATTAGACATGATTGATTCAGTTGCTTTGGCTAATATTTGCTTGATGTGATTCACTTTGAGGTTTTCGTTATAAGCCAATGTTTCAACCACCTCTGTAGCACCATCCTCTGCACACTTACTTAAAATTTCAGGATCAGTTGCATAGTCAGCCACAACCTGGCGAATTTTTGGATTCTTGTGTTTGATCAATACTTTATGAATGGACAACCTATCACGCATTTGATCATTACGCCATAAACTGCTTGCAACCACATCAGCATGAACTAATGTGGCTAAAAACACATCTTGATCAATGGTGTTTTCTGCCAATAAACTAACAACACGGGGGTCACCAGCTTTAATCAAAGCGTGTGCCAATTTTGGTTCCAAATGATAATTTTCAGCCACACTTTCCCGCACTCGACTGCTTTCATCAGTGGCTAATTGGGACTGCACTTCTGTGTTTATTGTCAATCGTGCCACCAAGGCTCGAATGGGTTCATAGGGATCATCTTTAAATTGACCCAGCATTTCCTCATCAAACACCCTGTTTCGATAATCCCTTTTCTCACCTTTAGCCAGCTTGGGTTTTTTAGCTGTTGCATACATATAGTTTCTTAGCGCGCTCATCCTAACTCGGTCATCTTTATCAGACAATAAGTGTTTACGAATATCGATACTGCTATTGGGATGATCAGTAGCACATCCTCTGATCTCCGCCACCTCATCAGTTTTCAACAGTTCAAGAACATCAATTGGGCATTTCTTATTTTTTATAACATTCAATCGAACTTCAGCCAATTTATCACCAGCCAAATCTCTTAACACAGTTAATGATTCCGTATCTTTGGCCTGTTTAATGCGTATGCGCTTAGCCCCCTTATTTTTCAACGACTCAACTTTTACCTCAACACCTTCAGGCATCATTTTTGCATCAAAATTTTTGTGGCTTTGAGCAGCTGTTCTGATACCTGCCACTTTATCTGTGGTCAGATGCATCAGGACTTTTGTGGGTGTGTTTTTATTATCAAGTACAGCCATACGCACCGATTCTTTTGGGTCGCGTGCTAAGATTTCCAACATGAATTGGGTGGCATGGGGTAGCCCTGCCATGTATTTTTTCATGTGAATGTCATCGTTATAAATTTGAGCTTGAATGTCTACCAATTGAGCAGTCCAACAAATCACTGCTTTTCTGGCGTACTTTATTTGATCTGAGTTAAGATAGTACTTAACCACATGACCTGGGGCATCTTCATACATAAACCAATCTTTAAGTTTCCATTCAGCATACTCCTCAGGTTTTACAGCGTTAGGATTTTCTAACATAGCTAAAGCCAACTGAGGGTTTTTCATCAAAGACTCTAGCAAATAAAATGCATATGGGCCTTTCAAGCTCTCCGTACATTTAGGATGTCTGGCAATCAACTTATTAACAAATAAGTGTCTTGTGTGCCTGTTTCTTTGTAAGGCATACAAACCTTTTCCTTTAGCGTCTAAACAAATTTCAAGACATTCACGCCAAGTTTTTTTCTTATTGTCTTTTTTCTGAGCTTCGGCTTTGGGTGGCTCAGAATCTCTCAACGCCTCCCATACCAGAGTCGATTCAGTGGTGTTCGCGAGTGTTAATAAACTAGCCTCATCTGCCACTTTTATTAAAGCCAGTTGTTGTTTCTCAGGCAAACTCGGATTGGCAGCCAACCCAGGATATAGCTCAGGTTCGGCTAACTTAAGCAATTGTTGTAAACTTGAAACTGGCGTATTTGGGTTATAAGCCACTGACAAACGAACCATTTGATCTTTGTCTTTAGCTAATTTTGAAAGTATCTTCTGATCACTGCTTTTGTGCAGCGCGACCGCAGCTCTCAAAAAAGGTTGAGACATTCGGCTGAAGGCTTTTATGGTATCCTCGTCCAATGTATCACTTGCCAACTGGCTAATGATTTCCTGCTCACTCATTTCAGTGGCGGGTTTTGCAACAGCCTTTGGTTTCATTTGTTCAGCCAGCTTAGCCGCATGAATGGCATCAACTGGACAAGCTTTATTAGCCAGTGCTGCTGCTTTTACAATGGCTTCCCTATCTTGTGTCAATTGTGCCAAAACCTGGGGTGAACAGTTTGGATTGTTAGCCAAAGTTTGACGCACGGTTTTTGCTTTGTCATTCACAAGAGCCAACGCCAACTCCTCTGAAATTCGCTTGCGGTTTGCCAAAGCCTTACGTACATGTGCTGACGAATCATTAGTAAAGCCATGAAGCAAGTCTTCACTGATTTTAGGGATACTTACCAAATAAATTCTGTCCGCCGCCTTACCATTTTTAAACCAATAATTTAATTTAAAGTAATCTGGACGATCATGATCAACAATATAATCAAACGCTCCACCCATTGAATATTTGTATCTACTTTTGGCAGATTTAGGTTTATCCTCCAATAACTTTTCCCACCGATCATCTTGCGAATAGGTATCGAATTTTGGATTGGCTCTGGCATCTTCTGGTAGGAATAACATCATTCTTGCCAACCAATGAATAGGTAAATTAGGATGCCTGGCCACTAGCTTAGCGACTTCTATTGACTTGTAATATTTACTGATCAAGTACTCAAGGTCTTTGGCACTGGTATCGGCTGATTGAGAAGCCAGATAGATACAGGCTGAATCTTTATTTTTAGGTAAGTTTCCCTTATTCATAACATCCTGATCAACCAGCATTTGGTTGAACTGTGCCAAAACATCTTGTAGGTCTTTTGTTTTTGAGTTTGGATCAAAAAGAGTCACCAATAATGTTTTTATTTCTTGGTCTAATTCATTCATTCATTGTTCCTGTTATTTATTCATGCTTAGTGAGAAAGTCGTGCAACCACCCCAAAAGGAAATTCATCATCAGGAATGCCTCCTGCGGTGACCACCCACATCGTTTCAATTTCTGGTTCCTGATGCGGAAAGAAACCATCACCATCAGTAAAATAGACAATCAAATCTATTTCGTTTAATGGTTTATTTTCCAGCACCTCCTTAAAAAACACCACAAAATCTGTGCCTCCTCCCCCCTGCGGTGGCGCCTCATCAAACCCTTCGGTCAAATCATAAGGACCATATATATCAGCATCAACATAATATAAGCTGACCTGAATAAAGTCATAAGTATTGGTAATGGCAAGTAGCTCACTCATGAATTGAGTTAACTCTGTTATGTCAATAGAGCCACTGGTATCAACTGCTACTACCACATTCAGCCGGCTGGATTCCAGTTGATCCAGATATAAACCTTGATGAATGAAACGACGATCAAATCCTTCAAAATCATCAGGTGTTCGAACCACAAACTGCCATAATAACATTCGCCAATCCAACTCTGGATTCATCATTTTATCAATCTCTAACAGCAGGCCTGCTGGGACTTCGCCTCTACTCTGACCTGACATCCGAACAGCAACTTCAGCTTTCCTTAAAGCTCCTTGCCAACGTTGGGTGATTTTTTCAAGCTGGTTTTTGTTTTCAGCTTGCTGCCCCACATTGTTTTTTTCAGAGTTATCAGATGATGATCTGTGGCTTTTATTGTTGTTTAAATTTGAGCCAATTTCATTTCCTATTAAGTCATCAGAGTTATGAAAAGATGAAGATGCGCTTAAGTCAGCATGGTAAGGATACAAATTGTTTAAAACTTGCTGTAATTGATAAGCATTGGGCTGTTTGTTCTGGCATGTATTGGTGGTTTCTTGAGTGGCTGATTCTGCTGAAGCCGGCATATTCAAAGCTGCCTGCTGTAAAGCTGGATGTTTCTTATGTAAACTGATCAGTGCTTCATACACTTGTTCAACGCTCAAATCATGATATTTGGGTTCAACAGCAGTTTTTGGTGGCGGTGAAAACTGCCCAGCAGCAGTGATGATATTATTTACAACAATATCAGCAGCTATGTTCCATACATCAGCATTTCTCGCACCCACACGTATTGGGTGTAACAACGCAGCATGTAACGTTAAATGTAATAACAACCCCGTTTTTTCACTGTTGTTTAAAGATTCAAAATATTGGGTATTGATCAAAATACTTTGCGAATCAGTGGCAAAATATTCAACCTTATCATCAAAGCGATAATCTGCCAGTAAAGAAATTGTGGCTAAAAATGGGTTGGCTCTGCGCAGTTTTAATAGGTAACTGCTGACTTGCGCATCCATTAACTGGCCACCAATTGAGCATACGTGGTCAAAAAATCTATCAACTGTGATTCTTGCATAATTTGTTTTTGGATCGCTTCCATTAAGCCTTTATCACGAAAAATGGGAAAGGCATCCGTCGCAAATAATTGTACCCACTCGGGACTGGCCTCATTAACCAACCAGCGTAAAGCATGCAATGCTTGATCAGCGGTTTTTGAGTTACCAACCAGACTCATAGTGGCGGCGTATTTTAGAGAAGTCTCTTTGGGGAACTTAATATTTTTCTTACCCTTTAGGATGCTGTGAATGTCAGGAATCTTTTCTGTTACATCAAGATAAGCCTGGAATTCTGCTGTTGCACTGATACCTACAGCAGGTTCCATCGATAAACCAACCTGATGCAATTGATCAGCCATTTCCCAACTACGAGGAGATGGCCAGTTCATCTCATTAGGTAACATTTTATGTAACAAATCAGTGCGAAAAGCCAGAAAAGCAATCAACCGATCGCTGATCCCCACTTTAAATGCATATTGCCTAAAACTGTCAATATGTGCTTCTACTTCCAAATGAATGAATCGATTGGCCAATGGTGCTGGCATATCAAAAACGCTGGCACGATCCACTTTTCTATTTCCGGCAGCCCAAATAAACCACCCATCAGGCACTTCATAATTACCTACTTTTCGATCCAAAATCAACTGTTGGGCCACGCCCTGCATCGAAGGCGGTGCCATATTAATTTCATCCATAAACAAAATCCCTTGTCCAGAGCGAGGCAAAAAATCTGGCGCTGCCCATTGTGTCTTACCATTATTTGGAACAGGCAACCCCCTTAGATCTGTCGGTGCTAACTGGCTCAGTCTGACATCAACGAATTGTAATTCCCTACTTTCTGCAATTTGTTTAACAATACTTGATTTACCAATACCAGGAGGTCCCCAAATCATCACACTGCAATTAATTTGGTTACTGATAATAGCCTCTAAATAAACTTTAAGTTCGCTGGGAGTCATGGTCCATATTCGATTTATCTAATAGGTCACTATTGTATAGATTTTATTGATAAACTTAATGCCAAGTTTGTCAACTTAACTAGAAAAACTGCAAAGAATCATAACAGGTTTGTCAACTTAAGCAGAAAATCTGTCAGAAATCATACCAAGTTTGTCAACTTAAGCAGAAAATCTATAAAGAATATTGTTGTTTCATTAAAAGGCTGGTGATCGGCCTGACTGGCTCAGATAATGAGAACATAGCGATTCACCTGAAGGGAACAAAAATAAATTAAAGGCCCAATAGCATTCTTTAATATCGACAATAAAATCATAAATTTGACGCATCAGACGCTGATATCTGATGAATGGCCTACTTGAATTTTTGTAGTAAATACTTTAATGCCAAATCTAAGCGCGTGATACTTTCATTTTGACCTAACACATGCATGATCTCATCATTGGCAGGTCCTTGGGCTTGACCGGATAGCGCCAAACGTACTGGCATACCCACTTTACCAAACCCCACTTCGAGTTCAGCCACCACATCAGCGATTAACTGATGTAAGTCAGCATTGACCCAATCGTCAATCATTTCACATTTGACCATCACAGCTTTAAGCGGCTCTATTGCTGATTCCTTGAAAGCTTTCTTTTCGGCTTTTTCATCGTAAGCCTCGAGTGGCTGCAATAAAAACAAGCTCATATCCACCAGTTCATTGATGGTTTGAGCACGCTCCTTAAACATATTAACCACTTGCGTTAAATTAATTTCAGTGGGCAGATCGACACCTAAGGTTTGGAGACGAACTTGAACCAAACCAACCAGTCTCAGATCATCAGCCTGTTGCATGTATTGTTGATTGATCCATTTGAGTTTGGTGGTGTTGAAGGCACTGGGTGACTTATTAACGCCAGACAAATCAAATAATTGAACCATCTCATCTTTGCTGAATAATTCCTGATCGCCGTGTGACCAACCCAATCGAACCAAATAGTTCAATACAGCCTCTGGTAAATAACCATCTTCACTGTACTGCATCACACTGACCGCACCATGCCGTTTAGATAAACGCGCCCCATCATCACCCAAGATCATTGGTACGTGGGCAAACTCAGGTACAGGTAAACCCAGTGTTTGGTAGATATTGATTTGCCGTGGGGTGTTATTGATGTGATCATCGCCACGAATGACATGAGTAATGCCCATATCTGCATCATCAACGACCACACTGAAGTTGTAAGTAGGCATACCATCGGCACGAGCAATCACCAAGTCATCTAATTCAGCATTCGCCACTGTGATGTCACCACGCACACCATCTTTAAAATGTACTTCACCGCTTTGTGGTGTTTTAAAACGAATGATGCTATCAACAGATTTTTCCAAACCAAGACCGCGACATTTGCCATCATATCGAGGCTTTTCGCCGTTTTTCATCTGCTGTTCTCGGATTTTATCCAATCTTTCTTTGGAACAATCACAATAATAAGCTTGTTTCTTGTCTAACAATTGATCAATCACTTCATGATAACGAGCCAAATTTTTACTCTGGTACTTAACTTCAGAATCATGTTCCAAACCCAGCCAATTCATACCTTCAAAAATGGCATTGACTGATGCTTCGGTTGAACGCACTGCATCGGTATCTTCTATGCGCAACTCAAATTGACCACCATGATGGCGCGCATAAAGGTATGAAAACAACGCAGTTCGGGCGCCACCTACGTGAAGGTAACCAGTTGGGCTGGGTGCAAATCGAGTGATGACTTTCATGTTTATATCTCTGAGAATAATCGTTCAAACACCGAATTTTAAATGATTTTAAAGATTGGATGTGAACTAATGAAGACCCATCGGCAACGGTCCACCGATGGTGTTGTATTTAGGGCCTGTTAACAGTAGCCCTTCCATTAGTGTTAACAGGCCCTAATCATTTGAACTGAGTTTCAGCGGCCCAGTAATGCTTTGACTGAGTCATTCAGTTCGCCAGCATCAGAACCTACAGTTTTTAAGGCTTCTGTCTCCGTCTTGCCTTGGTGTTTGATTAACCAGGCTGTATACAACTGGGTGGCACGATTGCCTGAACGGCAGTGTAAAACCATCTTTTTACCAGCATTGGCGGTCATTAAAGCATTGAATTCATCCAACTTGGCTGGAGAGTATGCATGGCCTTTACCCACCTCTAACAAGTCATAGGTCATGTTGAATTTCGACGCTTGTTCGACCTCATTGAAGTCTAACTGCTCCATTTCGGCTGCTGTTCTGGTGTTAACCACCGCTCCAATTTCTTCAGCTGCCAGTTCATTAAAATCTTGTTCAGTCGGTTGTGGTCCAATCCAGATATTGTCATTGACTTGAGTGGCCTTACTCAAATAGCTGGTTGCCTTATTCTGATCTTGAGCCAAAGCATTATAAGTTATCAGTAAAAACGCAACCATTACATATTTATACATATTCATTCTCCGATTTGTTTTTTTCAGTTCAGCAATGAGCCCATGCGACGGCGGTATTTAGCTGCTAATTTAGCATCATTCAAGAGACTAAAAGATGACAACAATAACTGTCTGACATCAGCATTATCTGTTTGCTGTTGTAGTTTCATCAACAAAGCCTCAACCGCAGGCTCAACCTGGCCCTGGGTTATCTGTTGTTTAATGGCTGCCAAATCATCACTTGCATCAACGCTTACCAATTGAATCTTGGCTTTGGCTTGATCAGCTTCTGGTAATTTCAACTGTTCATCGGCTAAACCAGCATAAAGTGTTTGTGCCGCATCAATGTTATTCATTAACAAATGCACTTCAATCATCTGCCACACGGCCTGCTCTTGAGGCATATCCAACAATGCCGTCAACGCCGCTTCATACTGTTCACTGTCAATCAATGCTTGAACATTATTATCAACAACCGGACTGGTTTCTTCAGCAGCCATATCCACATGTTCTGATAACCAGCTGATAACCTCACTTTCCGGCTTAACACCCATGAAATTATCAACTATTTGACCATCCTTCAAAAGGGCAACTGTTGGTAAGGACTGAACGCCCATTTGTTGTGCCAGCATCTGTTCTTGATCGGTGTTAACTTTAGCTAACACCAGCTTCCCAGGATTTTTTTCGATGACATTGTGTAAAATTGGAGTCAGGTTTTTACAAGGCTCACACCAATCGGCCCAGAAATCCAGGAGAACCGGCACATCTTTCGATTTTTCAATGACCTCTGCCATAAAAGTATCGGCAGTGACATCAACTATATTTGTGTTATTAATTTCAGTCATGTTCAGTAATAAGGGTTTTCACCAGAAGCGTGATCAGTGGCATCCAACACGTTATTGATTTCAGGAAAAGTACTCGTGATTTGTGATTGCATCCCTTGGGACAAGGTTTGTTTGGCCATACCACATCCTTGGCAACCTCCCCCAAACTCAATATAAGCCTTGTCTTCTTCAATTGCAGTTAAGGTAGCACGGCCACCATGTGATGCCAGCATGGGGTTGATTTGGGTATCAATAAAATATGACAAACGCTCAAACAAAGGTGCGTCATCATCAGGAGATTGTCCTTTTAGCATGGGCGCTTTGATATTCAATTGACCACTGGCGCCTTGAATTTCATAGTCAATTTCTGCATCAACAAAGTATTCCTCATCATTTTTCGCCAGATAAAGATTAAACGAACCCAACTCCTGAATATCATAACTGTCATCCATCTCATCGGCTTCACAAAAACCCAAGTGGCAATCAGCAGCAGGGGTGCCTGCATTTTGGACATCCACTTTTAAGTGCAAATCATCGATGTCTTGTTCATTAATCACGCCTGCCAGAAACTCGATGGCTGACTTACTGACTTTAATCATTTTATTTTCTCGTACAAATAGGGTAAGGATTCATCCAATCGGTAATCAATGCCCGAATGGGTGCCGTTAAACTCATTGTAAGTGTGTTCAATTTGAGCTTTTTCAAGCTTTTTCGACAACTGTCGCATGCCATAGTGAATGAAATATTGGTCACGAAACCCACAATCCATATACAAGCCATTTAACTGCTGCAAAGCATCAATCGACTGTCCCACCCGATTGACAGGATCATGTAGCAGCCATTTCTGCCAACGCACTTGATCCAGTTCACAAGTTTCCAGGTTAAATGGAAGCACCATTTCATTATCATAAGTGGCTGCCATACACAAATGCATCATCGCAAGTATATGTGATCCCATAACCTTTTTCGCTTGCCAAAAACGTTTGATAAATTTTTCAGTATCACCATTAAATTGGGCCAAAATATCAGCCACAGCAGGAAAATCTCGTCGGTACAATAAATCAAAACCTGCGTCACCAGAATGGTTAGCGATCGCGCCCCAATGACCAGGAAAATCCATGGCAAATCGAATGGCAGCAAAACCACCTGAAGACTTACCGAGTACTGCCCGATGCTTAGCTGCTGTCTTGGTCGCAAATTTTTGTTCAACCAAAGGTATTAATTCATCATGAATGTAACTGGCATATTGACCCATGGCTGGTGCATCCAAATATTGATTACCACCTAACCTGGTAAAGCATTCAGGAAATACCACAACAGTCGGCCCCATTTTTCCATCACCGATCAATCGATCCAAGCGCTCAGGTATACTTTCTCCAAAAGCCCGCCACTGAACCACACCCTCACCACTGTTCGTATAAGCGGCCAAATAATACATCACAGGGTAAGATTGGGCTTTATCATAACCAAAAGGTAAATAAACCGGGACTTGCCGCAGATGCGGATCATTCAAGGGATTGTCTTTTAACAATTTTGAATTTATTGAAAGGTGCTCAATCCGTCCCGCAGGAAAGGAGTCATTTTGGTTGTAAATTGACATGAAAACTCAAGTATACGCTTAAAACCCAATATTTTAACGAATACAGGTGAACATTAACATCAAACAATGAGTCCATAGGTTACGTCTTAACTGCCATCACATATTGATCTCGGCCATTGGCTTTTGCTTGATACAGGGCATGATCTGCCAAATCTATCATTTGATCAGGCATCATACCTAAGTCATGAGTCACAAACACACCGATACTGATGGTGAATTTGATTCGGTCATCATTGACATGAACAACCATTTGTCGGGCCAACTCATTCAAATCAATCGCCAGTGATTTCGCTTCATCAGAGGCAGACTGATGTGTGGCCAATACAAATTCTTCACCACCAAATCGAGCAAAAACCTGACCTTCACATAAGATCTTTTGCACCTCCGATATGAAAGCTTTGAGCACCTGGTCACCCGCAGAATGCCCGTACTGATCATTAATCTTCTTGAAATGATCAAAGTCAATCACCATCACAGTCAATGCCCTTTGCTGCACCTTGGCCTGTTCAATCAGTTCAGGCATTTGGTGAAAAAGGTAGCCACGGTTGAATGCTTTGGTTAAATTGTCCCTGATCGATAACTGATAAAGCTGGTCATTGTGTTTGGTTAGTTCTGTATTGGCTTGTTCTAGGCGTAAAGTCCAATAATCAATAAAGTAAAATACAAAATACCCTATAAATGCCAAGACAAATATATAAATAATCACTGGAAACTCAATGACATTCAACGCATCCAAAATCAAAGCTCTGGTCGAATCTTCACTCAACATGTCAATCTGATCTTTGACATTCATCATGCCCACTTTAAAAGCCAGCCAGGTAAATAAAATCAAAACCATAGTGGTTAATATGATCGCCAGCTTAAAGGTTGAACGTTTTTCTTGGTGGATTGCGATTTCTGGAAATGCCATTTTTTTGTACTGAATCAATGAGCTTGCAAACACATACAACAAGGGCGCACAAATCAGAAGCGCTTGAATGAAGCCTCCCAGCCACCAACCCTGCCAAACACGGAAAAAGTCATGTAAATTCACTTGATTGGTATAGGTCCAAATGAAAGAGCCTATTGACCCTGACAATGATGACAAAAAACTGGCCACCACAAAAAACCAAACTGATGGGATATCATGTAAATTAATCTTTGCAGGTGTGGTTCTGTATATCAAAATCAACATGGCCAAACCAATGGGATTCGCAAATGCAAAAACCACAATCCACTGGAGGGGCATGTCACCCAAAATAGCCACCATCACAGTTGAAAAATAAGCCGGAATGGCTGCCCAGAAATAACCAAAAACCAAACACATCGGCAAGCAAATCAGCATCGGCAAATAGATTGTGATGTACAAATCCAGTCCGAGAAGAGTGATAGACAACCCAGTCAGCTCAAAGATACGGGTCAACATGCCGCTGGGCACAATCAAAAAACATGCCAACAACCAGTAAATGGTAAACCTACGCGACGCACCCCCAGCTCTGAAGTACTTAATAGGCTTGAATGGAATGGGTCGGTATTGAATCAAAACATCTGTCCTGTTGTGTTTCCCGTCCACTAGTATAAAGTATTTGAGGCAATTTAAATGAATTCATTCTTGATTGGAATAAATTTCATTCACCAACCAACCATTCATGTCTGCCAAAACATGATTCGATACTAAAAACACAAAAATATCAAATATTTCAAATTGACTCTCATCAAAAGCTCTTTTTTATAAAACACACTGATAAGTATCTAGTGTTTGCCCTGATTGGCCACCTGGTAATCCGCCGGAGCCTGCTCCTTGAACATTGAAAATGGTGGATGCATCAACATTAAGCAATGAACCATCTAAACAAACCACACCAATAGCTGCCCCACCGGCACCACCACCGCCTTGGCCGCCATCGCCGCCATCGCCGCCATCGCCACCGCGACCGCCGCGTCCAGAATCATCTTCTTCTCTGCCACCACTACCGCCGTTGCCACCATCACCGCCGAATCCCCTGCCGCCACCGAACCCGCCATCCCCTGCTTCTGATACTAAAATGTTAGATTCTTCGATATCAACATTGGCATTAATTAATCGCAATGCAATACTTGCACCGCCACCAGCCCCACCACCGCTGCCAGTACCGGCGCACCCTCCAGAGGCACCGCCACCACCACCGCCGCCATAAGAATCACATCCAAATGCACCACCACCGCCGCCACCGCCACCGCCGCCGCCACGTCCATTACTGCCATCTGTGCCACCTGTTCCCGATGAGATTTGGTATTCAAAATTGACAAAATCTATGAAATTAACACCACTCATCCCATTGGTGCCATTACTGCCATTGGTGCCATTACTGCCATTATCCCCATGACGATCAGTATTGTTACCATTGCCTTCACCTCCATTACCACCAACGCCACCAAGATTTATCGCCACTGAGCCATCGTCTCCATCAACGTTGCCTTTACCTGGCCTGCCACCGCCACCTCCTGGTTGGCCACAAGCACTTCCTCCTGCAGCTCCTGCGTTCGGCCTTGAGCCACTGGTGCATCCAAAACCACCAGAATCTTCCACACCATGTCCACCGGGACTGCCATTTGAGCCATTTGCTCCATCTTGACCTCTTGTGCCAGTAATACCAGCACCACCTTTACCTGGTTGAAGAATAACTTTTTGTAACTTGACTTCTGCTGCATCACGTATGGTCAAGGCATAAGCTGTTCCACTGGCTGGCGTATTATTGGCACCACGGAAACGCAAATATTGAAATGTTTGTGGTTGAATAGAAGTTGATAGCTCTGCACCATTAAAAGGTGTGCTCAATGTTGTATAAGATGAAATGGATGCACTTCGATTTTCAAAAGCATTGAGATAACCACCTGCCATATTAATCCCAGCCAATAAATCGGCTCCATCTAAAAATGAACCAAAAGTGTATTGCCCCAATCCAACCAAAACCCAGGATTTATTATTATCTAAGGCTAATTGCTGGGCGGCAACCAAGTCACCAGCTGGGTCATCGGGAGTTAAGCCAGCACCATTACCGCCAACGACCACAAAAACACTGTCATTAATGTCACCATCAATACCATCACAATTATTATCCACAAACATTAAGTCTGGCTGATCAGAATTGCCCGGAAAAACATCACTTGAACCATCATCACAATCACCCACAGTGGTCGTGTATCCGGGTAAAATTTTACATGCAGTGATGCGATCAAAGGCATTACCAAAATCATCCCTATCGGCATCTCTATATTGGATGATGGGGTTATCACAACCATCGAAACCATTCTGGAAAATTGGATTTTCAGCCAATTGGCCGGTTTCACCTGCATTATTTGTCGGGCTATTTGGCACAACAGAAGCATCAAAGCTTAAAGAATAAAAATCATCTGTAGGTAATACCAACGGATCAAATCCATAAGAATCATTATCCATGTTAATGGTAAAAGCCAATGACAATGGATTAAAAATTTGGCCTTGTATGATTAAGTCGGGTGTAACACTTCCTGGTGATTGAGCAAACCCTTGAGTGGCAATTAAATATTGACTGGTATCAAAAAAGTCACCAGGGATTGTGTAACTCCCAACCTGACCATCTGAAATGAATTCAATGATGCTGCCACCTATATTTACATTGGCATTGGTATCCGCAACCAATTCAATGTATTGCACCGAACCAGATTGATTTGAATAAACCTCATTGACTGACCAACCGCCCCAACCAGCTCCAGTCAGCCCTACCCCAGCATAAATTAAACCAACAAAAATAAATATACAATTTTTAGTCATGTCCCCTCCCAAGAAAAATAATTGTTACCAACCTTTCCTTGGAAGTTGACTAATTAGCATACCGCAATATCTAAAATATAGCAATTGGTTTCAGGCACTTACTCTTCTGTTATGGTTGCAAAAAAACTGTTCTTATTCCAGGTTGGCCTCTGCGCAGCATTAGCCACTTCTTCAGCGATGGCTTTGTTAATTGCAACAAATTTTGCCGCAACATCATAATCAATAGGTAAATCCAACTGGTCGCTGGGCTGGTGATAATGATCTTTGATAAAATCGCCACTGGAAATTTCGTGATCGTCGAAAACCATTTTTTCATTGTCAGCTGTGACCAAGAACACCGCAGGAATTCCTTTTTTAACATAACTGTATTGATCGCTGCGCACAAAAATGCTTTGCTCAGGCATGGGATCTGGAATAAGTTTCATGTTCTCATTAGAAGCGGCCTCGGCTATGACCCCCCACAGGCTGCTGTGTTGTGCGCCAAAACCAATCAGTTGGTCAAATTTATTGGTCAAAACAGGCATATCCAAATTAACATTAGCCACAATTGATTCAAGTGGAACAGTTGGATTATTGGCAAAATAATCAGAACCCAATAACCCTTTCTCCTCAGCAGTTACCATGGTAAACAACAATGATCGTTTAGGTCGCTGACCTGATTGAGTTATTTGATGTGCCATTTCTAATAAAGTCGATACACCAGCGGCATTGTCCATAGCACCATTGTTTATCTTATCACCCAAATCAATGTGAGTTGCCACGCCTATGTGATCAGTGTGAGCACTGAGTAAAACATATTCATTTTTCAATTCTGGATCAGAACCCTCTAAAATACCAACCACATTAGGGCTGGTAACGCTGGAGTGAGTTGAGGCATAACTGATGGTGGCTTTAATACCTAAATTTTGTCCTTTGGGCCGTTCATTGTTTTCAATTTGTTGGTAGATTTTTTCTATATCAATGCCAGCTAATTGCATCAATTTTTTACTGGCTTCCATACTTAACATGGCTGAACCCAAAATTTCTGGATAACCATTATGAACATCCCCACTACTTTCCACCCATTTTATTCTTGGTTTTTTGATGTAGTTTTTGGCTCTGGAAAATGGAAATATCTTCTCTGCAAGCGGTGTTCTGAGTGAAATCACACCGATGGCACCACTTTTGACCAAAGCCTTGGTACCCATTGAAGAATAATGAGCTCCTTCTTCACTGGGAAAATCATTAGGTTTACCAGCAAGCACCACTGCAATCTTACCTTTTAAGTCGATACCAGAAAAATCTGAATAATTCAAGAATGGGGCCTCAATACCAAAACCTGCAAAAACCAATTCACCGGTTACCTCAGACTGCGTACGGTTAACATTCGCTCCAACCATAAAATCATCTAAAAATTCAAGACTGTGTTGTTGTCCATTTTTTTCCAGATACATTTCAGGCGAATTGACATCCAGAAGCGCTGACTTAAATTCAATTCTTTGCATGTAGCTGCCGTTATCACCAGCAGGCATGATCCCCATTTTTGCAAATTCTGAAGCTATGTATTCCGAAGCAATTTCATGCCCTCTTGAACCTGTATCCCTGCCTCTGAGTAAATCTGAAGCCAAAAAGTTCATGTGTGCTTCAAATCTTTTGGGCGTTTGGCTATCCGCGGATACAACTGTAAAAGAGCTCAACATCAACGAACCAATAACGGTGATAAGTGAAAATTTGGGATTTTTCATTTTGATTAAAAGTAACAGGTAGAAGACCTTCATCATACACAACTTTGGGATTTAAAAAAAATAGCCCTGAGGTCATGTTTTACTCAAAGAGAACACCAAATTCACTCGGCGTTTCAGCTTGGAACAGGTACTTTGAGCATTTAAGTTGGCTTGCATGCAGATACAACAAACGATCAAACTGTTCATTGAATTGACCATAAATCGAGTCTCCCAAAACAGGATGACCTAGGTCTTGTGCGTGTACCCTTATTTGGTGAGTTCTGCCATGAAAAATCTGGCATTGACAAAGGGTTATGTCGCTGTTTGATTTGATTGGGGAAAAAATCGTTTTGGCTGCTTGACCATTTGGGTCAATGACCACTGTTCTCATACTGTTGATCCGGTTAGATGTGTTCAATGCTTTGTCAACAACAACCTCTTTATCGAGTGTTCCACTTAGAATGGCTGTATACGTTTTCTCAACAGCTTGTTCTTTCATAGCCGCTTGAAAACGCAACAAGGCCTGTCGATTCTTGGCTAATAACAAACACCCACTGGTGTCTTTATCCAACCGATGAGCTAATTGAACATCTTTATACTCAATGACTGATCTGACAATCTCAATGACACCAACATTAAACCCAGTGCCTTTATGAACGGCTATACCAGCAGGCTTGTTAAGCACCAAATAATCATTATCTTCGAATAACATTGTATTCAGTAATCGGTCTTGTTCTGATGTGGAAACTTTTATTTCAGGCGTATCAACAAAGTAAACAAAGGGTGGTATACGAACTTCATCGCCCACACTTAATTTATACATGGGCTTAACTCTTTTACCATTGACTCGGATTTGTCCTTTACGCATCAATTTATAGCAAGTTGTCTTAGCCAATTGTTTACGGTGTTTGAACAAATAGTTGTCCACACGCTGACCTGCCTCATTATTTGAAACAAGCAAAACAGGTTTTTTTGCAGGCTTTTCGCTCATGTGCCGCTGTTTTAACAGATAATCCTGTGAATAAGGTAAAAAAATGTTAAAATCTCGCGCATCTTGAAGCCAGTGGCTGATCAAGACATGAAAATTATCGGCACAAAACATATGTAATTGCCGAACGCAAAAGATTTAAAACTGTTTAGTTCCAAGGAGTCGATGAAGTATTCGCAGGAACATTTTAATCATTGGATAGATGATAAACACACTGAATGGAACGAAAACCATTTCAGTCAAAAATAACATAAATAATGGTTATCAATTACAGAAAATAACCAACGATAAGCGAACCAATAACAACGCGAGTGGGAAAAAATCAGCCAATGAGTATTAACAGGCTGGTAACAAAAACAGCCATCACTGTTTGGCTCAACATCAATAACTGCGACATCGAAAACAGCTTTAACCGCCCGATTGGCTAGTTAAAGCCACAATTGTGCTTATTTGACATCACTGAAAGGCTCATCGTTCCTGATAACAAAAGGAATACAGATGAAAAGAATGTTAATCAACGCGACCCATACCGATGAAATTCGGGTGGCAATCGCCGATGGTCAGAAACTCTACGATTTAGATATCGACTCAGCGGGTCATTACCGCAAGAAAGGCAATATATACAAAGCCAAAATCACTCGAATTGAGCCATCATTGGAAGCCTGTTTTGTGAATTACGGTTCTGAAAGACATGGTTTTTTACCCTACAAGGAAATCAGTCCGGCTTATTGCAAACAAGCTCCAAAAGGAAAAGCAAGGCTACCCATCAATGAAGCCTTATCTGAAGGCGATGAAATCATTGTTCAGGTTAATAAGGAAGAACGTGGCAACAAAGGTGCGGCCTTAAGTACGTTTATTTCATTGGCAGGCAGGTATTTGGTTTATATGCCTGGCAATAATCGTGCTGGAGGCATTTCACGTCAAATCAGAGGCGAAAAACGCGCGCATTTACAAGACATCATGCGCCGCCTTGAAATCCCTAAAAATGACGGTGTTATCATCAGAACCGCAGGCTTGGGGCGAACATTTGAAGAGCTGCATTGGGATTTCAGTTACCTGAAGCAAGTTTGGGAGGCCATCCAAACCACAGCCAAACAGAAAAAAGGGCCATTCTTTATTTACCAGGAAAGTGACTTGTTTATCAGAGCATTGCGAGATTACTTACAACCTGACATAGGCGAAATATTGATTGATGATCGTGAGTCATATGAAAAAGCTCGCGAATTCATGCAACAGGTTATGCCGCATAATTTGAAAAAACTGTCTTACTACAATGACAACACACCCTTGTTTTCAAGGTATCAAATAGAGCGCCAAATACAATCAGCATTCGAACGTGAAGTCAAGCTACCATCGGGTGGTGCTTTGGTGATTGATCAAACTGAAGCTTTGCTCTCGATTGACATCAATTCAGCTAAAGCAACCAAGGGTATAGACGTTGAAACCACTGCTCTGAACACCAATTTAGAAGCTGCGGATGAAATTGTAAGGCAACTTAAAATTCGTGATTTAGGTGGTTTGGTGGTGATTGATTTCATTGATATGCGCAACCATAAGAATCAACGCGAGGTTGAAAACCGCATGCGTGATGCCGCCGAATCTGATCGTGCCCGTGTCCAAATTGGCAAGATCTCAAAGTTCGGCTTGTTAGAAATGTCGCGCCAAAGACTGCGTTCATCAATCTCAGATTCAAGCCAGATAACCTGCCCAACATGTGGTGGTCACGGTTATATTCGCTCTATGGATTCACTGGTAATTTCTATCATCAGGTTGACTGAAGAAGAAATGATTAAGCCAAAAACTGGTCGCGTCATCATCCAAGCACCTGTAGATACTACCAACAAAATACTGAATGAAAAGCGCACCGAATTATCCGAAATGGAAAGCCGTCATGGGGTTCAGGTTTCGATCATTTCAAATGAGAACCTGAGTTTTCCAGATTTCCACGTTCAGCGTTTGAACACCAATGAATCTAACATCAACGTTGATTCAATTGAGCTTGTCAAACCTGAAGACTGCCACAAGCCAGTTTCGATTGATCCACCTGCACCAACGGTTGAAAACCCAGCTTTAAGAATGGTTAAACCCAAAGATCAGGCACCGAAACGCTCTATAGGCCTGACAATATCGTCCTGGTTCAAAAGCATATTTGCTAACAACAAAAAACCAGCTAAGAAAAAGTCATATAAGAAACCTCACCACAAAAAGAAACCTTACAACAAACACAATAAAAATACGCAAGGTAAATACAAAAACAACCAAAAGCAAGGCACGAAGAAACCTGCTCACTCTAATCAGCAGAAGAAACAACAGCCTCAAAAGCAACAACCAAAGAAACAACAGCACAATAAAAATCAACCTAATAACAAACAAGGTGCTAAAAACCAAGGCCAGAAAAATCACAACCAAAAGAGGCAACAACAAAACCAGGCTGCTCAGAAACAACAGCCACAAAAAGGAGCCAACAAAAACCAGCAACAACAAAAATCTGGTGCCAGTAAAAAGGTCAACAACCAATCTAAAAACCAAAACAACAAGCCACAATCAAAAAACACCAAATCTATTTATGGCAACAAAAATCAAAGTCGTGATAAAAGACAAGATCAACCTGAAAACGAAAGTAATGTAGTTGATGCCAAGAAAATGAGCAGGCCTTTAGGTAGCGTGGCAGATTTGGCTGCTAAAAAAGAACCTAAAGTACCTTCAGGCGCCAAAAAACCGAGACCCATTGACAGCATCAATGTTGAGGGTAAATCTTTACAGGATAAGCAAACTCAAGAAAACAACAACTCTGATTTTGCGACAAAAACTGGCTCGAAACCGGTCGATAAGAAACCGGTCGATAAGAAACCGGTCGATAAGAAACCGGTTGATAAAAAACCGGTTGATAAAAAACCGGTTGATAAAAAACCGGTTGATAAAAAACCGGTTGATAAAAAACCGGTTGATAAAAAAC
>JANQRW010000066.1 GCA_028284365.1 Marinicella sp. | reverse complement strand
ATGGAGAGTTGCTGAGCAACTCGACCCGCCGAGCCGGTTGGTGAGCGAAACGAATCAGAGGCGAAGAGCGCGAGGTTACATGCCATGTCTGCCGCGGTCGCTTTCAAATTTGTCGGGAACAAGTTTGAATGAAGACCCAAAGACATTCCTTCATTTTGTTCATCAATACGAGCATTAGCAGAGTGAATGACTTTCATCATACTTTCTTTTTACTGTTGTTACAGTATTGATGGCCTTTGTTTTAATAACTACTGAGTATTCAGAGGTGCCAACATGCTTTCCCACTGGTGTTTACTGAGAATTTCAGCAATATCGGTGGTTTTGACCAACAAGTTTTTAGCCAATTGTTGTTTGTGCTGTTGGAGTTGGAATATTTTTTCCTCTACCGTGCCGCGGGTTATCAACTTATAAACAAACACCTGTTTATTCTGCCCAATCCGGTGTGCGCGGTCACTGGCTTGCTGTTCAGCTGCTGGGTTCCACCAAGGGTCATAATGAATCACTGTGTCAGCAGCAGTTAAGTTAATGCCAGCACCACCTGCTTTCAGGCTGATTAAAAAAACTGGCTTTTTTTCATCTTGAAACTCAGCAATCATTTCTGTGCGTTTGTTCGGTGGTGTTTGACCAGTGAGCTGATAAAAATCGATTTCCAGGTCAGTCAATGTTTGTGCCACCATATCCAGCATTTTAGTGAAGGATGAAAAAATCAAAATGCGTCTGCCCTCTTCAACCAGGTTTGGCAAAGCATTTCTTAACCAGTCCAGTTTTGCAGAACCTGCAGTGGTATCAATGCTGTTTAAATCTATCAGCTGAGGGTGACAACACACCTGCCGCAAGCGCAGTAAAGCATTACCAATTAAGATTTGATTGTTCCGTTGGTTTTTCATGGCTTGGCGAATTTCTTCACTCATGGTCAGGCGAATACTTTCATAGACAGTGGCTTGTTCATCATGCAAGTCGATGTACTTAATGATTTCATTCTTCTCTGGCAGCTCCTGAGCGACCTCGGTTTTGGTTCTGCGCAAAACAAAAGGCGCCAGCCTGGCTTGTAATTGTTTCAGTTTTGCTTGGTCTTGTTGTTTTTCTATGGGCCACTGATAATGTTGTTGAAACTGTTTTTCAGAACCTAAAAAACCAGGCATGAGAAAGTCAAAGATGGACCACAACTCACCTAAATGGTTTTCAACCGGAGTACCACTGAGACACAGTCTGTGTTTTGATGAAAGTCGTTTGGTGATTTGGGCAACTTGGGTTTTACGATTTTTAATTGCTTGGGCCTCATCCAACACCAGCAAATGAATGTCTTTTTGACTTAAGTTCACGAAATCCCGGCTGATAACACCATAACTGGTAACGATCAAATCATAATCGCCGAAGTTGGTATACAACTTTTGTCGATTGGGTCCGGTCATGACTCCTACTCTCAAACTGGGGGTGAACTTTTGTGCTTCAGCCACCCAGTTCCCCAGCAAACTGGTAGGTGCCACAATCAAATTGGTGTGTCCTGCATCACCGAGTTCCTTTTGTGCTTGAATAAATGCCAAGGTTTGTAAGGTTTTACCCAAACCCATGTCATCGGCCAATAAGCCATTAAAGTTGTGTTCGGCCAAAAACATTAACCATGAAAAACCAATGTGTTGATAAGGTCGTAACTCGGCCTTTAACCCTTTTGGAAGAGTCATTTGATCTAATTGTTTTACGCTTTTTAAAGCTGCTGCTTTACTTTGAACTTCTTCAACCCCCATCCAGGTAATGGGGCGGTCTGTAACTGCCGATTCGCCCTGCCACTGATTTTGTTGTTGGACCACTGCCAGCAATTGATTTTGATTCAGCCTAAGACTTTCATCACCTTGTTTAACTTCAAACAATTCTTCTATGGTGTTAATGACTTGAGAGACCTGATTTTTCGCTATGCCCACATAAGAACCATTATCTAACTGCACCATCAACTCACTTTTAACAGCATCGAATGCCCCACTTTTAATGCCCTTAATCAGATAAGGTATCAGGTTGATTTTTTGTTCATTGATTTCAATACCAATTTGCATATCAAACCAGCTCTCCCGATGTTTCATGCCGGTTCTTTTTACATCAACAAACCAGCCATCTATATCGGTTCGATTGAGTCTGAATTCATTTTCAATATTTATGTTCCAACCATTCTCAAACAAAACCACTAAGGTCGGAGCAATCGCTGTGAAATCTTGCCCCAGGTAACGATCATTCACCTGAAAACCATGGCTGACGGGTGGTTCAAACTCAGCATAAACTGAGGGGAGTTTTTCGAGTTGATAACATGCTGTGGCTACTTTTTCCAATTGATTGGCACTGACCTGCACCCTGCCCTTGATTAAGTCATCTAAATCAAAGACATGATTACCAACAGAAAAACCAGGCAGTGCAAGATCAAGCATGCATTGTGGTTGTTGCTGTGACCACGGCATATCAATCACTTCGGTGGTGATATTCAATTGAAAATCAACTGTAGCTGTTTCATTAACGACCACAGAATCACCTTCTTGGGTTTGAGTCCATGCCACTGCGTTTTCACTGCCAATCAGAGATAAATTAGGTGACAATTTAATGCTGGCTTGTGGTGGCCGCTCTGTTACCTGATGTAAAACCATGGGTGGTCTATAACAAGCTTTCCAAAAGCACCTTTGGCTTCTCAACATCATCAGTAACACGGCTTCATCTCGTTGACCATCTAAAGTGAAATGTTGAACTTTAGCCAAACCATTTTGATTCATTTGGTAAAATACATATTGATCAGCGAGGCTCATAAACTTTGGCAGTTGTTTCTTGAAATACAAACTGCTGTCGATGTCTCCTTTTACCTGATAGCGATCATCTTGAGATAAATATGCCTTATACAGGCTGACTTTGATTTTACCCGTTTCTGTTTCGTTGAGTATGTAAATGACTCGATGGCGTGCCATATTAGGGTAAGGGTTATGGTTTTGACGCGTCAACCAACTCATAAAAGTGTTGTTGATGTTCTGCAAAGCTTTGACTTGTTGAGTGAAAGGCGCCAGTAAATCTAATTTAGACTTGGTATAGATGGTTAAGGCTGCCAAATGCATACAGTTATTATTTGCTTGGCATGTGCACTTACCCACCTTGCCTTCATCGTTGGCAACTAAAGGCCAGGTCATGCAGAGTTGATGTTGTTGGTCGCCTGCTGTAAAAACTGCTCGAGCCAGTTGTGAAACTTCATTGTACTGCCAGTTGCATAGCTTCTCATCAAGCAGCATTTGGGTGGCTTGGTATACCACTTCTTCAGCGAAATATTGCTGTATTTGACCCGTTGGCCCCTTGAAACTGACAGGTGTCTTGAACATCTATTGATACAACAAAAATTAATAACAGCCGTTCATTATAAGACAGTTAGATTGTTTTCCTGTGAATTAATCGAAATGAGTTAGCAGCAATCAATCAAACTCTTTAGATAAAGTAATTGATCGCTCATTGGCTGCTTTGACCGCTTGCTCAATTGTCTGCTCAATTTTCGCATTGCTAAAACTGTTCAGAGCTGCTTCGGTCGTACCATTAGGTGAGGTCACTCGATCCTTCAGCTGAGTTAAACTTTCAGGGCTTCTTTCAGCCAAAAGTGCAGCGCCAATGGCGGTTTTTTTTGTGAGCAAAGCTGCATCTTCAGCACTTAAACCTAATTTTTCAGCGGCTTGTTGTAAGTATTCCATGAACATAAAGAAATACGCAGGGCCACTGCCAGATAATGCAGTAACCGCATCAATCTTGTATTCGTCTTTGACCCAGATTGAAGTACCCACTGCATCCATCACTTGTTCTGTTAATTGTTTTTGTTCTTCACCAACAGCAGGATTGGCAAACATGCCAATAGCACCCTGACCTATCAATGCCGGCGTGTTAGGCATGGTCCTTACCACTGGCAACTCTGCACCCAACCAAGTGGCAATTTGTGCTGTGGTAATACCTGCAGCCACTGAAATAACCAAGGGCTGAGTTGTTTTTATGGTGTCTCTGACGTCAGCCAATACCTGTTTCATGATTTGTGGTTTAACCGCGATCAAAACAATATCTGGCATACCAAAATGGCTGTTGTTATCACCGTAGGTTTGTATTTGAAACTGTTGTTCGATGTATTCACGTTGGTTTTCGCCTGGATCACTGGCACTGATTTGACTCGCGGTTAAGCCTTTGTTGATTAGACCACCAATCAAACTGGCAGCCATGTTCCCAGCGCCAATGAACCGGACCCTTATGTCTTGTATCGATTTCATGGTGCTTTATGACTCTGCAAAAGTCAACCAAATGACTTTGGCGCCCACAACTCAACTTTAAAGCCTTCAGGATCAATAAACCAACCAAAGTCACCATATGATTCTTTAACAATTTCACCAGCTTGTGTCGCGCCACCTCTGACCACTTGATTGATCATAGCCTCTACATCATCAACTATAAAATTAAACATGAATGTCTGTTCTGATGGAGCAAAATAATCACTGTCGCTACTGAATGTACTCCACACAGTCCGATCATCAGTTTTAGCCTCATGGGGGTTAAACATACCATAGGTGGGCCCATCCATGTTTATACCTAAATATTCTTTGTACCAGGCAGCTAGTTTTTCTGGATTGTTACATTTAAAAAACAGACCACCAACACCTCTGACCTTTTGCATAAACACCAACCTCTCTTTCAGTTACTCTTATTGATTCAATATTATAAACAATAAAGATTAATCTGCTATTAAAATTAATCCATAAAGTCAGCGGGATTTCTTTTTTTTATCACTTGATTAATAACAAACAACAGTGCATTAATGAGTAAAATTAATGCAACAATACCACCAATAAACGCTATGTCGCTGGGGTAGTGTTTCCATGTAAACAAGACACATATTACACCTGCTATTGCGCTTAACACCATCATGATTTTACTGACCCTGCCAACGATTTTATAATCAATATGAGGTTTGAATAAAACATACAAAAGATAACCAACAAACAGCAGCACCATAAGCAACATTACCAACATCAACAATAAAATTGAAAACAACCCGTCAAGCCCTCCTAAGGGGTTGGGGTTGGCAAAAACACCTGAACAAAAAAACAAACAACTTAGCCACCCCAAAACATGGAACACCTTACTGATTTTTTTTGTTCTAAAGTCGGAAATCTTCATAACTTTCACCAAAAATTTAACCCAGACTTCCGCTTGGTCAAACGTTCAATAGCTGCTACCAGCGCCTTTTGATTCGCATAAACAACCACAGATTCTTTGGCCCGAGTGACACCGGTATAGATAATCTCACGACTTAACAAACGATGAGCCGGATCATCAGGCAGCACCAACAAAACATGTTCAAACTCCGAACCTTGGCTTTTATGTACAGTCATGGCATAGGCTGAAGTGTATTCAGGAATCACATGGACAGAATGTGATCGATAACCTGATTTGTGAGGTAACACAGCACGCAATTGACCATTCTTCGCTTGTAACAGCAAACCCACATCACCATTAAATATATTCAGGGTCTTATCATTGCGTTGTAGCATGACAACTGAACCATGAAACTGCTGCTTAAACCCGCTGACACCTAATTTCAAACGCATCATGTCACATATTTGCTCATTAATAACGCGATTACCAAGCTGTGACTCATTGACCAGAGTAAGGATGCGGTTACTGTTTACGGTTTTAAAAACTGCATCCAGATGATCGCAATAAATACCTATATTTTCTTCATCAAATCCAACCAACGCTTTGATGTGAGAAACAAAGTGCTTCTCAGTTGCAAAATAATGCTGTGTTATCCAACGCAAACAGTATTGAAACCAGTGCTGTTGTTCGAGAAAAGGATTGAGGTGGTAAACCCCTGAGTCATTATTGGTTTTGGTTAGCTGTTTGCTCAAATCATACTGCTGCCAGTTGGGTGAATTAAAAACCTCCTCGGCAACGCCTAACTTGATGTATTCACTGATTTCAGAAATATTTTTTCTGCTGCGTTTTGAAACATTTAACACAGTCACACAATCTGTTAACAGATGCTTATCGTTGGTTCTGACTAACTGTGTAAGGAGCTTATCTTTAGCGACAAAACCACTTAATGCGACAGCCAATTGCTCACCCATTGATTTGCTGATCTCTGTACTGTATGCCACTGGTGGCATCAAATCAGCCAATACGGCACCAGAGTCAACCGAAGGCAATTGAAATTGATCGCCCAGCAGTATGACCCGACAACCATGTTTCAAAGCTTGAAATAATTGCTTCATCAATTTAATGTCTACCATGGAAACCTCATCAACAACCAGCAAGTGACATGGTAATTGATTGTGTGCACCATAGCTGAACCCACCGCGTTGAGGGTTAGCACCCAAGAGTCTGTGCAAGGTTACTGCTTCCAACTGTAACAGCTCTTGGTCAAGTAGGTTTATTTGCTTAATGTTGTTTGTAATCAAATCATGCAACGATTCGGTCATTCGATTTGCGGCTCTACCAGTAGGTGCTGCTAAAACTATATCTTTAGGTTTATAGCCTAAACTCACCAAAGCTCGCAAAACCGAGCCCATGATGGTGGTTTTACCTGTTCCAGGGCCACCAGAGATCAAGCTGAAAGGCTGCAACAAACTGGTAAGAACTGCCAACACTTGTTGATCTTCGATAACATCGAAGGCCAAATCATCAACTACCTTTAAAGCCGTTTGATTGACTTGTTTTGCTGAAAAAACAGGCCCTGAATAGTTATTCAAAAGGCCAGTCAAAGCCAATTCAAGTTGTTTTTCAAATTGAAAATATTTGTTAAAATACAAATAGTTACCTGATTTTATTAAAGCACTTTCACCTTCAAGTTTAAATCGACTCCAATCAGCAGTAAAAAGCATTTCAGCATCTTTGTAACCTATGTCAGTTAAATAGTTTTGAAAACTTTTATCCTGTAAATCCAAACACAAAGAACCCTGATTAATTTCATGAGTCAAATACAACAAAACCACTAAAACAATTGCATCAGTGTTACCCCAATCCACCAAGCAATCCCTGAGCAATAAAACATGCCCCAAATCTAAATCCAAATGGTCAGCCACAAAACCAAAATCAATCTCATAACCGGAAAAGTACTGCCTAAGTAATTGATCATTGACTTGAAAGTTCATGACTTGATTCCTAAACCATCAATACGCAACAACTCAGCCTCTGTTGCAGCAACCTGCCAGTTCGTTTTTGAAAAATCATCAAAAAAGACTCCGTTTTGCTCAGGTTCTTGACAATTCATACCACGAGAAAAAACGTAAATCGCACCTTTTAGCCTTGCATTCTGAAGGTTCAGCGCATCAAACCAGCGTTGCACTGCCATGGCATATAATTGATACTGCCAGTTGTATTGATGCTTTTGCATCACCTCATTAGCAAGCACATCAGGGCCATAGCCATTTGGACTGAGGTTACTTTTCCAGTCCAATATAAAATAATCTTCTATTCCTTGCTGTTGAACCGCAAACAACAAATCGATAAAACCAGTGAGTTGGGTGTCACCATGACTCCAAAAGAAAGACAATTCGTGTGTACGGTTTTCTTTGTTGACAGTGGCCAACGACATGTTATTCAAAGCATGCAACGGTTTCTTCAAGGTATGCCAGACCCATGAAGCCATTTCTTGACGATAATCTCTTTGAGAGTCTCCTGAATCACTCAACAGTGGTTTATTTTCCAACTTGAATAACTCCATTTGTTCATCAATAACTGTCATTATTGCATTGTCTGTTAACACCGATGAAAGTGTTTCATGCGCGTTTATGGTTTCAAAATCAACATTTTCAAAAACACCATGCAACACCAATCCGGTTTTAACACCACCAGGGATTTCAGTTTCTCGCACAGGCAGTACCTGTTGACTCCACTCCTCGGTCAACATCAACTCCGCAGCCAAGTCCTCAGAAAAAGCATCTTCAACTTGCTCATGGTTTGATTTTGATTGCAAGCGACTTAAAGATGAAAATGAATGCAGATTACGCTTTCGATGATGTATGTCCTCTGGCAGCTCTGGCAGCATCAATTCTATCTGCTTTGAAGACATCGGTTGTTTTGATCTGTCATCATAAACATCACAAACCGCAGGTGTATGAATTGGTACATTCAGTTGACTCCCACGCTGCATCACGGTTTGGATATAAATGCCTGGGCTGTGAACTTCCTGCTCACTTTGATCAATAACGGGTAAGAACAACATAAATACCGCACGCGTCATAGCAACATAAAACAACTGATGAGCTTCACCAATTTGCTGTTTGCGATAGACCTCTTGATGGGTTTTCGTCAAATCAAATACCATGGCGGCTTTTGACTCATCATAAAACTTGTAAAAGCGATCAGAATCCTTACCAGTGATACCACCAAACAGAAAAACCACTGGAAACTCCAAACCTTTACTGATGTGCATTGTCATTATTTTGACCGCTGCTTGTTCGGTGTCTTTGTGATGTAAAGATTCATCACTGGCCCGATTCTCACGCCAATGCTGAAAGGTTTTAAGCAAGCCATTGGCTTCAAGGTTTTGCTGTAAAGCCACTGTTAATAACTCCTGTTTCAACTGTTTGATATTGGCGATTCGACGGGTGTTGTGCCGATGTCTGAACATGGCTCCACTGTCATTGAGTAACAAATCAAACACCTTCACCCAATTTTTTAGAGTCAAAGCTTCTTTGACCTGTAACCACAAGTGATTGATTTGTGATAATTTCTCATGAGCAAAATCGTCCAACTGTTGTGGCTCTAAATCAAAGAAAAGACTGGCCAAAGCATTGTTAATGCGTTGGTGTTCATGTGGCCTGGCCAGCGCTGTGAGCATGACATGGAAATGAATGGCTTCAGTGGACTGATACAAATCTTGTTTTTTATGGTAACTGTAAGGCACCTTCAGCTGTTGCAATGCTTGTTCAATGAATACAGCATCTTTTTTGCCCCTAAGCAACACACAAATATCACTGGCTACTAATGTTCTGCGTTCCCCTTTCAACCTAAATTCAATTTGATTAATCAATTGATTTTTAATGGTTTGCGCCATCTGCAATGCCAAATTTTGTTTCATCACATCAGCCTTATCGACCGACACCAACAATTGATTAAGAGGTTTTAGTTGATATGGATTTTCGATAACCTGCGGGATGTCATTAGGGTCGATATCAGTTGATGTCGGCGCTTTAACTGTTACTGCTTTTGATTCAAACCAACCACCAGCATCATCCTGGCTGAAAAATTCATTTAACTTGTGAATCAATGGTTTATGCGTGCGGTAGTTGATATTGAGGCGGTATGCACAGCCTTGGTGAGTATTTATTATTTCTCTGGTTGCCTTGAGATAGGTGTTCACATCAGCACCACGAAAACCATAAATTGCCTGTTTTGGATCACCAATTACAAACATTCTATGTCTCTGGACACTGCTTAAAAACAACTGTTTAAATATTTCCCACTGACGGATATCCGTATCTTGAAACTCATCAATCAATGCCACTTGGTATTTTTTTTGTAAAGCAAGTGTTAAAAGTTGTTCTGTCCCTGTTTTTCTTTGTTCTTCACACAATTGTTCCCATAATTGTTCAATCATATCATCGTAACTGATCAGTCCTAGTTCTGACTTATGTTCTCGAGTACGCTGAATCAACTCACTGACCAACTCAGGTATAAAACAAACCCGTTGTGCTGCTTCAAATGAGTTGAATAACGTAAGGATTTGGTTCAACTGTTTGAATAATGCGAATAACTCTGGTGCAACTTGTTCATTTTCAGCAGCCATACTTTTGGCATGATCTGTTTTAAAAACCGCCGGCAATCGAGCCAACAACACTTCTCTCACATCTGTTTTTGACCCAAATTCAAAATTAAGCAGCGATCTAATGTCTGTCAAATTTTCAGATTTGATGCTGGTTTGCAGCTTTTTGAGAAAAGTACTTATAACACCTTGCCAGAGTTTTTCGTAACTTGTTTTTGCCAACCCTCGCAGGTTTTTAAATTGTGTTTCCCAACACCCTAACAACCCAAAATCAATTTGTTGTAGCGCTGTAAGGATTTGGCTTTCATCCAAATCTTCTGTCGACGGATAGAAATGATCAATATTAGGTTTATACTGCTTAGCCAAATCTAAAATCAAATCATCAATCGAACTCAGTTTCTTGTCCCCGAGAAAAGATTTAACCTGTGCAGCCAGTTGTGGTTTAAACGGCCAACCACGTTTCATTTCTCGCAGTTTTATTTTTCTCAAATCGATGTCATTGATTACTTGCGTTTCAAACACCGCACCTTGTTCAAAAGCAAATTCACGCAAAGCCCCGTGACAAAAGCCATGAATGGTAAAAATTGAGGCTTGATTGATTTTTAGGAGGCTCTGTTTTAAATGCTCACGCACATCAGCTGTCAGATTGACAGATGACAACGTTTCCTGAATCCGGTACCTGATTCTGGCCTTTAATTCTCCGGTAGCATGCTCGGTAAAGGTAACCAGTAAGATTTTTTCAAGGGGCAAACGCATTTCAATTAACATACGCATCACCACTTCAATCAAGGTATAAGTCTTTCCAGTACCTGCTGATGCTTCAATCACACCATGTCGCTCCAGGTTAATTTGTTCTGCACCATTTAAATTTTTAAATACTGGTTCGTTCATACATCACCAGCCGCCAGTTCTTCAAACTCACCTTCAACCATTGCCAACAATGGCAACAAAAATTGCCGGTACAGGGCAGCAAAATCTGCTGTGGGTTTGACCTCAAAAAGATTCAGAACCTCCTGATAAGCTGGCCAGTTGAGTTGGTCCTCATATATTTGTTTCAGGCGTTGCCGATCTGCAACATCCAACACAGATTCAGCATAGGCCATGTAATTGATTTGTTTGGCTTTAGAAGTGGCTTTTAAAAACGGTACCTGTGGTTTTTTATCTGCTTTAACCGAGACTTTCAAAGAGTTTGCCATGCCACTGGGTAAAAAATCATCCATATGATTTAAGTAAGCTGTCAACAACATCTTTAAGTAACTCTCAACAGTGGAACGAGTGGCAAAGCTTATGCCATCACCATACCAAGGTTGTAATTGAATGCTGTGTATTTTTTTCGGAAAAACCAAATGAACCTGTAATGGCTGATGCACAACAATTTTTTCTGACAATTGCCACAAACACCAGTTAATGAATGGTCTTAAACACTTGGTATGCCAAGCAGCATGTTTAGAAGAGTTGCTGATCACCACCACATCTGTCACGGTCTGATTGACTCCAAAAACACCATCCAAAGCTCCATTTATTTGTATTTTTAATCCAGAATCCAGATTAACCATCACTGCTTTATCAGTCATGCCAGGCGTTTGTGTTACTGCCGCATCGCCCAATTGCACAACCCCCAATGCTGATTTACCTTGTAATTGAACTTTCAGTTTGTTACATAAGTCATCTTCAACACAACTCAGCTCACTTATTTGGGTAAAAAATGGTAGCGGCACTTGTGATTTTTCTAATTGCACTTGATAGTGCTGATCCAACAGCTCAGAAAAGTCAGCAGTTTCTCGATTGTTTAACCAATCATTTACTGCATCATTGAATATTTGATGTTTAAGCAAACCTGAAAGCTGCATCGGTTCATTTTCTACCAGCGATAAATCTTCTGTGTGCCTGCTGGTAATGCCTTGTTTTTTTAAAATTGCCAATTGTGGGTTTTCCAGATAAGCTGCCAATTCAATCGCATTAACTTGAATTAACTGCTCAGTTTCTGAAATGCAGTGTTCATTGTCAGTGACTGTTTTAAAATGTGCTTCTGCCTCTTTAAAAACTTTCAATTGTTGTGATTGTTGTGTGTTTTTTGGCTCAGGCAATGATAAACAACCACGCCTGATCCGGTTAATCAAAAAGTCACCGTATGAAAAATTCACTTGTAAATCATGAGCCACTATTTTCTGGTGGTCGAAGCCCAAATCATCGCTGCTGTTCAAGGGGATCTTTAGCACTGGAAATTCTGTTAAACCCCAGGTCTTAAAATTCAATGACCCCTCACAGTAATCTTTTAAGGTTAATAACACTGGTGATGGCTCAATGCGCTCATCTTTTACCAAATCCAACCCTACATAAGACAAATAGAGTTTTTCACGCGTACACATCAGTGTTTCTAAAAATAAATAGTTTTTGTTTTCAACTGAGTTGATATCTCCAATCCTTCTTGAACGAGTGGTTAAATCTAAAGTTTCCTGGACCACCTTTCCAGGAAAGGACTTTTCATCCAAGCCAAGTACATATGTAATCTTGAACGGAATCGGTCGCATTGGTTGTAAAGCCGCGCAAACCACGCCGCCGGTGAGGTAATTACCTCTACTGGCCGGTATTTGTTGAATTTCATATTGTATGAACAATTTTATGTCAGCATATTCAAGCACCAAGTCTGGTTGTGATTTGGCCAAGTTAAGCAAAGATTGTTGTAGTGCCATTTGTACGGCTTGCTCTTTGTTCTCATCTGCTGGTACCGCGATGAACGTGAGAAACATGCGATTTAACAAAGCTTCCCATTGAATCGTTGTTCGAGCCTGATTAAGGCGATGGCGATGGTGCTGTAAAGTTTCTAATAAAGCACTGAACTGACCTATGTTTTCAGCATCAATAAAACCTAAGCTCAAAGATTGATCTTCTATCACTAAAGACTTACGTAGCTTCTTCAGTCCGCGTTGCCATGTGTACAATTGTGCAAACTTTGCTGAATCTGCCGGATACAATTGTTCATACCCTCCGTAAATTCCAAGCCTGTCAGCCACTAATAGCCACTCATTCCAATCACTTGGGGTGAAATTATTTGCAGCTTGTACACATGGGTTGTCCAACCATTCGAATACAGAAGAACGCAGAAAATCATCATCCAGCACTTTAAATAACCCAGAAACTGCAGCAGCGTAACGACTTTCCATATCTGCACTAGAGTCAACCAAGGTAAATGACAGTGGTGTTTGTAATTGCTGGTTAAGCTCAACAAAGACTTGTTCAATGACATAACGGTATTGACTCATGTCTGTCACTAAAACAGCCACTTCATTGAGCATCAACTGTGGATTGATTTTAAGGTTCCACAAGATGCTGTGGTAAACAGCTTGTACTTCTCGATAGATCGAGGGAGCGCTCGCCATTTGCAGGCTGGATAAATGGCTCAAACTCTCCAGCTCTGGGAGTTGTGTGGTTCGGTTAATGACACTGGATTGAATATGCTGTAACAAAGAAGGCTTAACATCATCCTCACTTGCCAGCCAGTGATCATTAAAATGCACCGAAAAATACAGCGCGTCATTTTCAGTTTCACTGAATAACTTCAACACCTCCCTGCCCGGTTTACCCCAAGCCTGTAACAATGGATTTTCATCAGGGTTGGCTACTAATTCAGCATAAGTTTCATTGTTTTTAACGGCAGAAATTTGATCTCCCTCTTGATCTGAATGGATTACTTTTAATGCTGATAAGCTTGTCAGTTTTCCTTGTTGCCAGTGCTGCTCTGGTTTGGTTTGCATGTCCTCCCAGTACTCCATACAAACATTCAACTGGTAAATGTTTACAGCCATGTATTGAGCCAATTGCAACATCAACTGGCGGTGTAATTGAGAAATTCTTGACGGTGTAAAAATATGGATCGCCTTATCAACCTGCACCGCAGGGAACTGTTGCAGCGAATCAGCCGCTTGCAGCAAGCTGAAACATTGATCATCGGTGTTATTTTGGCTGGCTTTCTGTATCACCCGTTGATAGATGTCTTTTTGCATGGCTTCTAACTGTTTAAGCTGTTCATCATTACTTCGGTTAAAGAACAACTGATCTGCCAGCCAGCTTCTTACCATTTCAGGGCGTTGGGATTCATAATCCAGCAATAACATGGCCAGTTTTTGGCTCAATTGGAATTGTTTGGTGGTGATTAAACCTTTACCATCACCTTCAGCCATGTATTTTTGCAAAGGCTGATAAACCGGATTGTCTTGAATCGCTGAACTTTTAAGCAATTGCCAAATTTTCCAACTCAACAAACTACCATTTAAATGCGTTGAATCCCGTTCAGCCACTTGGTTAACCATTTGGAACAAACCTGTTTCAAGAAATGGAAATTCAACATTCGCACATATGCCTTGTTGTTTAGCAATGTGAAGCTGCAGGTAACGTTGCATGTTACCATTTGGAACCATTATTTGTAGTGGAGAAAATATGTTTTGCTGGGACTGTTGATCAACTACTTTCCGAGCCAACTTATCAGCCAACCTCTCAACCGAGTGACTAAAAAATAGCTTGATGCCTTGTAAATCTGAGGTTCTCATCGGTTAATTAAATTATTCCAGCCATTGTGTTAAACCGCTCCCTTTCACAAGCAATCAGGGTAAATCAATCACGCAGGTTTTAATGTCTGATTGCTTTGATGATTTGGTTGCGTCCAGAACGTTTGGCCTGATATAAAGCACTGTCTAGACGAATCAACCATTCATTCACTGCCTCATCAGATTCTTTTCTCGCCACTGCCACAGAGAAGGTGATGTTGTATTGGGTATTGATTTCATTGCAATTGAAGGCTTGATGAATTTTTTGCGCTAACTGATAGGCATAATCAAAATCTTTATCAATGCACAATATGGCAAATTCGTCACCACCAATTCGATATAAATGATCTTCTTTTTTCAGCATGTTGTTAACGAAAACTGCGGCTTGTTTTAATACTTCGTCACCTTTGGCATGACCAAAATAGTCATTTACTTGCTTAAAATTATCTAAATCAAAGAGAATACCTGACTGTACATTTCTTGAATCAGCCAATTCCTCTGTATCATGATTGAATGCGCGCCTGTTTTTTATACCCGTTAAAACATCTTCATTCGCAATACCACGCAAACGATCATGTTGCTGCTGCATTCTTGATGAAAACAAGTGGCAGAAAAAACTGGTGATAAACAGTGTCATACAAGTGCCTATCAATTGAATGGTGGGTAACTCTCGTATTAATATCAGAATAATGACCGCCGATACACTCCAAAGCATCAATGCATGTTTTGGCAGTAACAAATAAAACACCAACGCCACCGATGGATAAGCCCAATAAATTTGGTTAGGACCTTTAAGGATAATGGTAGCAATGGTGCCTATGACAGAAATAATAGCGATGGCATAAGCAGGCAGCTCTGCACTGTGTGTTTTCCAAACCAGTAAAAACACATACAGACCAAACAAAGCTAAAATGGCATCAACCGCGCCGACCACCCATTCCTCACTAGCGAACCGAATCAATGCAAAAATACTGATACCAACTGCATAAGTCATACTCAGACTCATTACAATGACTTCTTTTTCATCTCTCCTGGTGGCTTTATTCTTCATAAATTTGTTTTATTATCAGGTGACTTTTTTATGTTATTATTCATAAGATTCATAAGACTTTTCTTCAACCAAATCTGAACCAGTAACCATGTTAATTTGTTTTTTAAGATCAGCGCGTTCATCATTTTGATAATATACACTGCGAGCTAATTGTACAAATTCATCACCAAAATCTTTATTTTTCTCATATATCCTTATGTCATCCTCGATTTGCCACAGCCGCTGATTAACTTCTTTTAATTTTTGCTGCAACTCATCAGTTTCAGGAGACTTCAATCCTGTCTCCATCCAGGTTTTGTTTAACAATTCCAACTCGTAGTTGATGTTTTTTAATTTATCTACATCATTAATTTCCACTGATTTTATTTCTAGAATGGTGATTTTATCTAGCAATTCACCAACTGACATTGGGGTACTAACCAAACTCATTAACCTGTCTCCACATCATCTGTATCAAACTGCCCGGTAATCCGTTTCTTGATGTGTGACCAAGAGATGCCAATACCCAAGACTGTTGAAACAATAAAAATCATTACCCATGAAAGTATGCCAGAGTTAGATAAATCTAACCAGCCTTGATCCACAAATAACCAAATCAAAGTGCCACAAAAAGCAAAAAGAATAATAATACCCAACAAACCCAAAGACTTCAGCGTTGCTGTGACATAAAACAAATAACAGCCAAACACCAAAATACAAGTCAGTATTTTCAAAGGCAATTGTTCGTCAGAAAATGGCCAAATCCAATGAAATAAGGAATAACCAGAAGGATTAAAAGTGGCAAAAACAAGAATAAATGCAAATAACCAACGTAATAAAAAACCACTTAAACTCATAAATATGCTCTTTTCATAAACAAAAAAAGAACATTATAAGGTACACTGATAAAGTTACATAGCAACAAAACACAATTGACAAAACTTAACCAAATATTCTGCTTTGGCTGATCAAAACAAAAGTATTTTTCAAGTATTAGTCGACCACAAAAAGTATTTTTTGGGGCTGTTGGGACTGTTACTGATTTTTTCCATCTTCAGCCCATTTGTCAGACCCAGCAGCTGGGACCTGATTCAAAAAAGAGGGGTACTGTTGTTTGGTACCCGAACTTCTTTACTGTCATATTTCAAGTCAGGCGATTCCATCATCGGTTACGAATATCAATTATTAAAAAAATTTGCTGATGCCCATGGTTTAACAGTTCAACCCGTTTTATTTAGCAACAACGGTAAGATGTTCGCTGCCCTGGAGTCAGGCGAAATCGATATTGCTGGTGGCCATTTAACCATCACCAAACAACGAGCTCAAAAATATCAATTCACTGCCCCAATCAGCCAAACTGCCATCGATTTAGTCACTCATTTTAATTATCGCAACATTGAGAACATCGAAGAGTTTGAAGATAAAACTGGGTTACTGGTGGCCAATAGCAGCTATGCTGAATTGCTTAATGATCTGACCGATTTTAAACCGACCGATTTAACCACATCAGAAAACATAGCGCTGTTTGAATTAATCAGAAAGATTAACAGGAAGGAAATTGATTATACCTTTGGGGATTCTGAAATTATAAATATTTACCAATACTTTATACCAGGCATCTATCAAACCATACAACTATCAGAACCTGCTGATACTGCCATGTTATTGCGAAAATACCGCAGCGATGAGTTAAAACTTGCCTTGGACAAATTCATTATAGATGCCAAACAAACAGGTTTACTTAAACAGTTGAAAGATAAAATTCTGGTACATTTACCCAATATTGATACTGCTAATACAGTGACTTTCTTTGATAAATTACAAACCAGTTGGCCTAAAATACAGGATTTGGTTTTCGAAGTTGCCGATCAGTACCAATTCGATCGGGCTCTGTTGGCTGCCATCAGTTACCAGGAGTCACATTGGGAAGTAGACGCCGAATCTTTTACTGGTGTCAAAGGATTGATGATGTTAACCGCATCTGCCGCCAAAGACATGCAAGTTGAAGACCGCACTGACCCTCGACAAAGCTTGGAAGGTGGCATCAAGTATTTCCGTTACATGAAACAGAAAATTCCTGATCGCATCAAAGACCCACATAAATCATTGTTTGCTCTGGCTGCTTATAATGTAGGCTTTGGTCACTTGGAAGATGCCCGTATTTTGACCCAAAAAGCTGGTATGAACCCAGATGATTGGTTTGAAGTTGAACCGTTTTTAGCAAAATTAAATAATCCAAGCATTGCCCATGAACTGCGTTTTGGTAATGCTGATGGCAGCACTGCCGTGGTTTATGTCAATAACATCATGACCTATCAACAATTGATGAACTGGAAAATCAATAAAGAACAAACAAAAATTAATGATCAACTCAACTAATCTTTTAGTTTGATTTAATAAAATTGACCACCATCGCTCCCAACAGAGGAGAATTGCTGAGCAACTCGACCCGCCGAGCCGGTTAGGCAGAGTATGAAATCATGGCGGTTTGCCGCAGGCAAGAAGCCTTGATGTAATGCTCGATTAGCCGTG
>JANQRW010000033.1 GCA_028284365.1 Marinicella sp. | reverse complement strand
CAGGAGGTAGAGTCGAGTTTGGAACGGAGACCGACACCTATAGAGGTATAGGTGTTAGAGTCGAGTCCGGAACAGAGACCGACGCCTATAGGGATATAGGTGTTAGAGTCGAGTCCGGAACAGAGACCGACGCCTATAGGGATATAGGTGTTAGAGTCGAGTCCGGAACAGAGACCGAAGACCCAAGAGCATTCCTTAAAATAAATGTCCTTAAATTGATAACCTAAAAATCAAATCAGAATTTATATTAAATAGCGTGTCCAAAATTGGTCACGTACATTAATATTTTAATTCGGGAGAATGCTATGAAAAAAATTATTTTAACAATGATGTTGGTTGTTTCATTTGGGTTATCAGCTCAAACTCAAAAGGAATCTGGAGTGGTTGGTGCGTTTGATTTTTTGCAAGTTGCGCAAGTGAATAACACAAGCTCAATTTTTAAAGAGATCAAGGACAACCAACAAAAAAGCCAAACTTGTGAACAAGTATGTTTACTGAATTTCAGTTCTTGTATTTCATCTGCCCAAGGGACTGGGGAGTGGTGGAATTGTGAATTGACCTTTGAGAGATGTATGGTAGGTTGTGGCTATTAAGTTGTTCGATTATTAATACTGTTTAGGTATTAATAAGTAAGGTGGAGCCTCTGAAATCTAGGTTTTAGGGGCTTCTTAGGAGCAATGGTTTTTTTACCTCTGCTTTTAAATCAAATTTTAACAGGAGCAGTGGTTCCACCTTGTCTTTGATAACCTTTAACACGCACAAAGCGGTATTTAAACCGTTCTAAAATGGCATACAACGATGGAATCAGAATCAAGGTAATCACAGTTGCGAATAAGATACCAAAGGCCAGGGAAACGGCCATGGGAATAATCACTTTGGCTTGTAATGAAGTCTCGAACATGATGGGCAGCAGGCCGAAGAAAGTGGTCAGAGAGGTTAACAAAATGGCACGAAAGCGCTTGGCACCGGCGTGTTTGACTGCGGCAATGATGTCAATGCCCTGACTGCGTTCTTTGTTGATGTAATCAACCATTACCAGCGAATCGTTAACCACCACGCCAGTTAATGCAATCACACCAAAAATCGACATCATGCTGAAGGTCATGCCCAATAACAAATGTCCCACAATGGCACCGGTGATGCCAAAAGGTATCACCAGCATGATGATGAGGGGTTGCATATAGGATTTCAGTGGGATGGCTAAAAGCACATAAATCAAAATGATGGCTGATAACATACCGATTCCCAGGTTCTTCATCAACTCGGTCATCTCTTTACTCATGCCATCCAAGTCATAAGTGACTTCAGGATATTCCGATACAATCGGTTGGCCGGGCTGAGGCATCAGTTCAGCAATGATGGTTTGTGGGTCGGCAATGGCCTTATCGACCATGGCAGAGATGCGTGCGGCGCGTTTGCGGTTCACCCGTTCAATGGAATTGGCCGCTTTCCCGAGGTTGATTTCGGCCACGGTATTCAAAGGCAGCTCGTCACCTTGGCTGGTGCGGATGCGCAGTTCATCCAGCGATTTCAGTGATTCTCTGGTTTCGCGGTCATAGCGCAACATCACTTTCACTTCGTCATTGCCGCGTTGCAGTCTTTGCACTTCTTCACCATAGTAAGCTTGACGGATTTGGCGACCAATGTCGCTTTGGGTCAAGCCGAGGTTTTCACCCAGTGGTTTGATTGAGAACTCAATTTCATCCTTACCCGCTTCAATTGAGTTTCGCACATCTGATACGCCTTCATAATCGGCCAGTTTAGCAGCCAAAATTTCAGCAGCCAGGCGCAATTCTTCGGTGTCGCTGCCGACCAGTTTCAAACTGACATCAGGTCCTTGTCCAGGCCCGGTCAGTGACATGGTGCCGATGTGAGTGGCACCAGGAACCTCACCGATGTATTCGGTCCAGCGTTTGAGCATTTCTTTGCCATCGATGACGGTGTTTTCCTCTTTAACCAGTTCCACAATCACCTTGCCTGAGACTTGTGAATCAATGAATGACAGGCGGTGGTTAAACACCGCACCACTTTCCATGCCGACCGATTCACTGACGTCTCGATCTAATCGCACCAAGGCTTCTTCGACTTGGGTCAGTATTTGTTCAGTTTTTTCCTGCGGTGTGCCTTGAGCCATGGCAAAATCTGCTTGTACAAAGTCCGCCACAAAATCTGGCATCATCACAAAGCGCACCAAACCATTGTTGATTAAACCAATGCTGAGTACAAAGATGCCAACAAATACAGTCAGAGTCAATCCGGGACGGTTGATGGCTCGCCCAATGATGGGTTTGTACCAGTGGGTGATCACATACTCTAATCCGCGGTTGACTTTGCGCTGTAGCTTGAGCAAGGGGCCGGGGTTTTTGGTGCCAATGTCATCAGATTTCATGTGTGCTAAATGGGCCGGTAAGATCAGTTTGGACTCAACCAAGGAAAACAACAAACACAGAATCACAACCCAGCCAATGGCCTCAAAAAATGAACCGAACAGGGTGCCGACAAACAACATGGGTGCAAACGCAGCGATGGTGGTCAACACCCCAAAAGTGGCTGGTGTGGCCACACGTTGTGCACCCACTACGACGTTCTTTAAGGAATGGCCTTTGTGCTGGATCTCAGAATAAGCACTTTCACCGATGACAATGGCATCGTCGACCACAATACCCAGTACCAGAATAAAACCAAACATACTGAGCATGTTGATGCTGATGCCAGTTAATGGCAAAAACATAAACGCGCCCAGAAAAGCCACAGGCAAACCCAACATCACCCAAAAAGCCACTTTCAAGCGTAAAAACAGCGTTAGGGTCAGTAACACCAGCACCGCCCCTTGCAGCATGTTGCGTTCCATCATGTCAAGACGACCGCGCACATAATGCGATGTGTCAGACCAGCTGGCGACCGACATATTGGCTGGTAATTTACTTTGCGCCTGGGCAACGTAAGCGTTGACCTGATCGGAAATAATCAATACTGATTCATTCTCTACCGCATTGACCTGGATGCTGATGGCAGGTTTTCCATCAAACGTACCGATGTCTGCAGTTTCTACGAAACCATCTTTGATTTGTGCAATGTCTTTCAGCAATAAACGTGAGCCATCTGGGTTGGTGCGGATGATGGTGTTAGCAAATTCTTGCCCAGTATAGGATTGACCTACGGCTCGCAACAACACATCACCACGGTCAGTTTTAATGGAGCCTCCAGGCAGATCAATAGATGCTGCGCGCAGTGCACGGGCAATTTCATCAAAAGTGATTTGGTATTGGCGCAGGGTGTTTTCTTTGACCTCAATGGCAATTTCATAATCACGGCTACCAACCAAAGTAGCCATTGACACATCAGGTAAATCGATGATGTCATCACGGACATCGCGGGTGGCTTGCAACAAATCATCTTCTGGCACATTACCGTAGACTGATAAGAACAGCACCGGTTGTTGAATCAGGATTTCACTGATGATCGGTTTTTCCGCTTGTTCAGGAAACGAATTAATACCATCGACACGGTTCTTGATTTCGGCCATGACATTTTTGACATCATAATCACTACCAATTTCGATATTGGCACTGGCGAAGCCTTCATTGGCAAGACAAGTGGTTTTATCGATGCCTTCAAGCCCGGTGACCGCATCTTCCACTTTGACACAAATGCCTTTCTCCACTTCATCTGGTGCGGCACCTGGGTAAATCATGGTGACTTGTACCTGATTGACTGAAGTGGCGGGGAACATTTCTTTTTTCAGGGTCCAGGCGGCATACAGCCCACCAATAATCAGGCAGACCATCAATAAATTGGCCGCAACTGGGTTACTGGCGAACCAGTAAATGATGCCTTGATCCCATTGCCGCTTCATGAGTCGTTCTCGGCGGTGAGGTTATCGTTTGTTATTTCAGTCTGATTTTCAGGTGTTTGGGTTTTACGCCGCAGCTGCATACCGACCTCTGGTGCCTGGATTGGGGTGATGATGATTTCATCAACTGCACTGAGGCCATTATTGACGTAGAAAAAATCGTCGGTCTTGTGAAATACTTTGAGGTTTTTGATGGCCAGTTGGTCGCCCTGTGCATACACTGCGATTTGATCTTCAGGCATCATCCATGCTGACGGGATGGCAAAGATGTTGTTATAAGATGAGCCGGTGATTTGTGCCTGTAAAAATGTGTTGAACAAGATGTTCTGGGCAAATGGCTGTTCAATTTCAGCAACCGCATAATTCATCAGAGTACGGCTGTCTTTTTCAGATTCCAAACGTTTGATTAAGCCTTCAACTTGGCTGCCAGAATCATCGATGAATGTTACTGTCAGTGGTTGCGCAACCAGATCACGGTCTTTGAGGTTTAATTTACCGATTTCATTGTTGGTCAGTGGTAAGCGAACTTCTCCAACCTGCGTACCTGCAATCATACCCAATTGTCCAGACATGGCAACGAACTGCCCCAAATCCACAGACTTGCTTAACACGGTGCCGGTAAAAGGTGCTTTTATTTCAGTTTTTTCCAAGTCACGGCGTGCTTTCATCAGGTCAGCTTGTGCTGCTTTCAAACTGGCTTTGGCGCCTGCCAATTGTGGTTTGTTCAGGAGTAAATCGCTGGGTTGGCCTTTTTTACCAAATGAGTTCCAATCCTTTTGCGCTTGATCAGATTTAGCCTGTTCAAGGTCAAGTGAAGCTTGAGCGCTGGCCAGATTGGCTTCAGCCCGAGCCACTGCCACACGGTAATCAGCTGGGTCTAAAGTGACCAAAACCTCACCCGCAGCAAAACGGCCCCCTGCAGTGAAAGCTGGATTCAGCGCCATCACCTTGCCGCTGATTTCAGTTAACAGTGCAATTTGTCTTTTCGGTAGTAAAGAACCTTGAGAGTCAATGGTCAAAGTCAAATCAGATGGCTCTAATGTGGTGGTCTCTACTAAAAAGCCTTTAGGCTGTTCGGGGATTTTTGCTGGCTCGGTCTTCATCGAAGCCATAAACTGTAACAGCAGAAAGACCACAACCAGTACTGCTGCAATAGGCAGCAGGCGTTTGATCAATGGGGGTTTGTCTGAATCTTGGTGACTGATTTTTTCCATGGTGTGGTTCCAGGTTTGTTGGCCTAAAGTAAATATCGGCAATTATCTGATCGTAAGCGCCGAATGCTGTGCTGATGTTGCGCTCATCATTATATTTTAAGCCATTTCTAAAAAAGGTGAAATAGCTCACTTGTCATGATCATTTATTCAAACATTCAGGCCTCCCAATAGCTTATGCAATCGCGCTGAATCTTTGGCATCAACCCGTTCAAAAAAGACTGATGCCATTTGATTCAGTGTGTTACTGGCTTGTTGGTATGTTTTGAGTCCTGTTACAGTCAGTTCCACCAAACTAACACGAGCATCTCTTGGGTTGGCTTCTTTGCTGACCAATCCAATTTTTTCCATCGGGTTAAGCAGCATATATTCCAATGGCTTGATTGATAAAAGCAGCCAATCCATCGCCATATTGATCAATATTGGTTTTGAATTTTGGATCATTTTCATACATTTCACCCAGTGCTACATAGCGTTGTTCATCACAGTCGTACCAATAATCATTAATAAGCATCCTGGCAGAATGTATTAATTCTTGTACTTGTTGATCTTCAGCACCTAGATACATCAGTTTAGCCAGTTGTTGAAAAATACTTATCTGCATAAGATTGATTTTTGCCAGTTCGTCTTGGTTATATCTAGACATGCGTTGCTGTGATTGTTTGAAACTTTTGGTGTTACCCCATCTCTTTTTTGCCTCTTCTAAATAAGCAGCTTTCTTGTTTTCAAACTGACTGTTGTTCATGGTATTTTTTAATTGATCATTCATGTTTTTTGCCCCATAATTTTTTGCAATGAGTAGTTCATCAATATATTCAACCATCTCACCAAGCCTTTGCTTTTTCAATTCAAGCAGGTTCCTCTGAATACAAAGTGCATCATATTGGTCAATTAAATCATTGTTGACCAGGATTTTTATTTCCGCTAATGAGAAACCCAGTTCTTTGAAAAACAGTATCTTTTGTACGGTGGAAAAATTCTTATCACCATAGTAACGATAACCTGTGTGGCGGTTGATGTGTTCTGGAACTAACAGGCCAATTTTGTCGTAATGTCTGAGTGAACGAACACTCAGTCCAACTTTCTCAGAAAATGCTTTGATTTTGTACATGTTAATTAACCCAAAATTTCCATGAGAGGCACTTTAAAGGGTAACACAATGTGAAGGTCAAGCCTCAGATCAATGTTTTTAAATTGAATGATTTGGAAAATCAACATAAAGGAATGCTCTTGGGGCTTCATTCAAATTTGTTCCCGACAAATTTGAAAGTGACCACGGCGAGCATGACTTATAACCTCGGGCTTGCTCTTTCTGATTCGCTTCGCTCACCAACCAAGAGCGCCGGTCGAGCCAATCATCGGCTCTCCTCAGAAAAGTTAACCTAACCTAACCATTCAAGGGATGCTGGATACTGGCCTTCACTTGCACGATGAATTATCTGTATTGATTCACCAGGTTTTTTAATTCCACACAAGCTTGTTCAGCGCCTTGGGTGTGATTGTCTTTGCTATCACCAGCATAAATAATGCCACGGGATGAGGAAATAATCAGACCTTTGCCATCGCTTCTTAAGCCAGCATTTAAAGTGGCTTGTACATCACCGCCTTGAGCCCCGATGCCAGGGATCAGCAGTGGCATGTTGCCAACTGTTTGGCGGATTTGTGCCAGTTCCTCGGGATAAGTGGCACCGACCACCAACAGCATATTGTTGTTTTGGTTCCAATGGTGAGTGGCATTATGGGCGACCTCTTGAAACAAGGTTCGGCCATTATCGAGTTTCAGGTTTTGTAACTCACCAGAACCAGCATTGGAGGTTTTGCACAACACCACCACGCCTTTGTTGGGGTGTGATGTATAAGGTTCAATGGTATCACCACCCAAATATGGATTCACCGTAACAGCATCGGCCTGATAACGTTCAAAGGCTTCGCGGGCATACTGTTCAGCAGTGCTGCCGATATCACCGCGCTTGGCATCAAGAATGACAGGTACATTGGGGTGATTTTGGTGAATGTACTGGATGACTTGTTGCAATTCGGTCTCTGCTCGCATGGCCGCAAAGTAAGCAATTTGTGGCTTGAAAGCACAAACATGAGCTGCAGTGGCATCAACGATGGTTTGTAGCCAAGTCAGTAAATCCAAGCCCAGGGTTTCAATTTTTTGTTGGTTGGGGTCTAAACCCACACAAACCAGTGAGTTATTGATTGTTTGGGCTTGTTCCAGTTTTTGAATAAACATGGGCTTGAAATTATTAAGGAAGAAGCTATTTTACAACAATCGAACTTTGATTAAATCAATGAGTCTGAACAGTTATGAAAAAAATTGAGTCCTTATATATATATTTATGCACGTTGCTCTTCGTTGCAACGGCTCAAGCCACTTTGCCTGCTGCGGTGAATGGACAACCAGTGCCTTCATTGGCGCCGATTCTGGAACAAGTTACGCCGGCTGTTGTTAACATCAACACCAAATCGGTGCAATATGTGCGCTCACGCAACAGTGATTTTTACAGCTGGTTTTATGGTTTGCCAAACACACCTCGCGAACGGGTGACGCAATCCTTGGGTTCGGGTGTGATTGTTGATGCTGTGCGTGGTTTGATCCTGACCAATCACCATGTGGTGGGTGATGCCGATGACATTTCAGTGGTGTTACATGATGGTCGTACCTACAACGCAAAGTTGCTGGGTTCTGATGATGGTACCGATGTGGCAGTGATTCAAATTGAAGCAGAGAATTTAACAGCCCTGCCTTTGGCTGATTCAAAACAATTACGGGTGGGTGATTTTGTGGTGGCAGTAGGTAATCCTTTTGGTTTGGGTCAGACTGTGACTTCAGGTATTGTCAGTGCCTTGGGCCGCACCAGTTTAAGTGGCTTGGGTTATCAGAATTTTATCCAGACTGATGCCTCGATTAATCCAGGCAATTCAGGTGGTGCCCTGATTGATCTGAATGGTGCTTTGGTGGGTATCAACACCGCTATATTTTCACCTTCAGGTGGTAATGTGGGTATTGGGTTCGCCATCCCATCGTCCTTGGCCAAGCGTATGATGCGGCAGTTGGTTGAGTTTGGTACAGTTCGTCGCGGTTCTCTTGGCATGGGTGTCCAAGACATCACCGAACGTCTGGCTCGGGCTTTTGATGTGGGTCAAAAACAAGGTGTTCTGGTGACTTCTGTTGATCCGGATTCACCTGCTGATCGCGCCGGAATCCAAGCCGGTGACATCATCACCCAACTCAACGGTGATAAAATCAGTAACCAAAAGCAGTTCCAGAATTACGAAGGTTTGATCGAGTTGGACAGTCAGGTCAAGATAGACTACCTGCGTGATGATCGGGCCAAACAGGTGATGACCTTGATCACAGAAGCTGATCGCAATGAGCTTAAAGGTAAAGAATTACATGCGCTGTTAAAAGGCACATTGTTGAGTAATTTGCCGGTGCAATACCGTGATCGTTTTCAGGGTGTCTTGATTGAAGAAATTGAGCGGGGTTCGGTTGCCTGGGACAAAGGTTTAAGGGCTGGTGATTTGGTGACCTCGGTGAACAAGCGTGAAATCAACAGCCTCAAACAAATGACCCAAAGTATCGAGTCTAGCAAAAAAACACCGTTGTTGAATATTTACCGCAATGGTCGGAACTACTTGTTGTTGCTGGAAGATGATTGAACTAAGGTGAAATTATGAAAGAAGACTTGAAAAAAGTACTGAAAGAAAAACTTGATCCAGTGAGCTATGAAGTGATTGTGAACAAGGCCACTGAAAGACCACATACTGGTGAGCACAACCTCAACTTCAAAGATGGGCAATACACTTGTAAGGCTTGTGGAGAAGCATTATTCGACAGTGCTTCAAAATTTGATGCGGGTTGTGGTTGGCCCAGTTTTGATAGTGAGATTGAAGCTGGAAAAATCAAAGAGGTATTCGATGATTCACATGGCATGCGCCGCACAGAAATTGTCTGTGCCAGCTGTGAGGGTCATTTGGGTCATGTGTTTAATGATGGCCCCAGTGAAACTGGTTTACGTTATTGTGTGAATTCGGTCTCTTTGGATTTTGAGAAGGATTGACTTAAAGTAAACACGGTCATTCCCAGTGGAGGTGAATTGAACCCCCGGCCAGTATTTCAAGGGGCATAAAATAGCAGGTCCTTTTTCACCAGACCATATCAACACCATATCAGTAGCGATTAATGATCAATTGAACAAGGTTTTGTGACAGGATTGTTATGTTTGCACGACAGGCGCTGGAATTTTTTGGATTTTGAAGAAAGCTAAAAAAAGGAATGTTCTCAAGGGGGAGGTTATCTCCGATAAAACCACCAACATTTCTGGTGTGGCTGGAAAATTCATGAATGCTGTAATCAAGCCAATTACTTTAAAATATTAATCTCAAACTATCATTGGTAAAAACTTGATATTTGTGTAAGAATATTTGGAGAGCCGATGATCGGCTCGACCGGCGCTCTTGGTTAGGCAGAACATGCAATCATGGCGGTTTGCCGAAGGCAAGAAGCCTTGATGTAATGTTCGATAAGCCGTGAGCGAAGGCCAGGTGATGAACGATTGCTGATTTTTGCAAAGCACAATAAAGCATGAGGGAATG
>JANQRW010000028.1 GCA_028284365.1 Marinicella sp. | reverse complement strand
CCGCGGCAGACATGGCATGTAACCTCGCGCTCTTCGCCTCTGATTCGTTTCGCTCACCAACCGGCTCGGCGGGTCGAGTTGCTCAGCAACTCTCCATTGGGCAGATGGCGCTTGAACATTTAGGGGTCACAAAGGAAACTCAGTGGTGGTTTTCTTGGGCCGTAAAATTAAGTTGGTGTTGGTGGATTGCACCACGCCAGTGTTCAGTAATTCGCGCATCAGGAAATTTTCTAAGTCTTCCGTATCGCGAGCAATGACTTTCATCACATAATCAAAATTCCCAGCGGTTGAGTTGCAATCTAATATATAGGGTGATTGATCAACAAACTCATCAAATACCCTGAGCGTATTTAAATCATGGCTGTTCATTGAGACTTGTACATAGGCCATCACTGTTAGGTCCAGCAGTTTAGGGTCGAGCAGGGCGACGTATTTCTTAATGTAACCCAGTTCTTCTAGTTTTCTGACCCGTCGCCAACACGGTGTTTTTGACAGATTAACCACATCAGCCAGCTCCTGTGTGTTGATGTTTGAGTTCTTTTGTAGCACTTTCAGAATGGCAATGTCGTGACTATCTAATTCTTGCATGAAACTTTAATCTATTAATTGGACAGTATAAGGAACTATATTCCATAACTTGCTAAATATAAAGAATATAAAGAATTTTATTTCTGTAAATATGCATAAAATAGTCCCACGTCAACAAAATAACATTAACCAAGAAATAAATGTCCAGATACGTCAGTACAAAATATCAGGCAAAACAAGCCGACCATGATGGCTCAATTGAATATACATTGAAAGAACATCAAATGTGGGCTGAACTGTACCAAGCGCAAATCAGTCTGGTTAACCGGCACATGATCAAAGAGTATATAGACGGATTGATTCATATTAACCTTTCCAGTCACAGAATACCTCAATGTTCTGAAATCTCTGAAAAATTAAAAAAAATAACTGGTTGGCAGGTTAAGCCGGTGCCAGCATTGATTGGATATGACCGTTTTTTTACCATGTTGGCCAATAAATTGTTTCCTGCAGCTTCTTTTATTCGGAATAAAGATGATTTTGCCTATGTTAAGGAACCTGATATTTTTCATGAAATATTTGGCCACACACCTCTTCTTACCCACCCCATTGTGGCTGAATTTTCGCAGAAGATAGGACAGCTAGGCACCCAACTGGCAACAGATCAGTATGCTTGGTTGGCCAGGTTGTATTGGTTTACCATAGAGTTTGGTTTGATTAAAAACGAACAGGGCAAAGTTGTGCCGATGGGCTCTGGTTTGGCCTCTTCTCCTACTGAGTTGATTTACGCTGCCAATGGTAAAGAACCTGAGCGCAGGCCATTTGAGATGATGGATGTGTTAACCACACCGTATCGTATAGATATCAAACAACCTGTTTATTTTGTGCTGGAATCTTTTGATCAATTATCAGAAATTGCATCTCGAGATTTAATCAGTGACATTGAAGCTGCAAAAAAAATGGGCCTGCAAGAACCTCATGCAATTCTGGCGCAAGCTTGCTAGGATAAGTCGCATGGAAAATCAATTAAACCAACTGAAATGCAAACCTTGTAGTGGTGGTGTGGCCGCGATGAGTGAGGGTGAAGCACAAGACTACCTCAAACACATCAATGATACCTGGCAGCTCAGTGACGATGCCAAAGCCATAACATGCGGTTTTAAGTTTAAAAACTTTGCTAAAACCATGTTTTTTATTAATGCCATAGCTCATCTGGCTGACCAAGAAGGTCATCATCCCGATGTTAAGTTTGGTTACAATTACTGCGAACTCCTGTTCACTACGCATGAAGCAGGTGGCCTCACCATCAACGATTTTATCTGTGCCAAGAAGGTGGATATCCTTTTAAAAGCCAAGTAAGAGTCAAGTTTTCTTTTTCAAAAAGTTATTTTTTCTGACACTAAACCTTTTAAGTCATTATAATGCTTGGTTTTAATTTAAAAGGAATTGATATGATTTCCATAAATAGAACTGTTCTCACTTTTATTCTCTTTTTTTTCTGCTTTTCATCTTTTGCAGCAACTTTAAAGGATGGCACTGATATACCTGTCATGCTGGTACAAAATGTCAATGGCAATATGAATTTCACTGGTGAAACAGTTTATTTTCAAGTAACAGAGAATGTTGTGGTTGATTCTGAGGTTGTTATTGCAGCAGGTACTTTTGTGAAAGGCATGGTACAGGAAGCGGTTGGCAGAAAAAGTATGGGTAAAGGTGGTGAATTAACACTGGTACCGCGTAGTTTAAGTACAGCGAACGGAGAATTGGTTAAGTTCGAGCGCAATCCTTTATCACAGGAAGGCCGTAAAAGAACTGGTGCGACTGTGGCTCATGTAGTGATGTGGGGCCCTTTAGGCTTGTTTGCTAAAGGTCGTGCTGCATTTATGTTTCGTGGTACTGAATTTGATATAACAGTTGATGGTGCATATGAACTGTCTGCAGTAACCACTGCGCCTGAAACGAAACCTGTTACTGAATCTTTTCATGTCAGCTTCAAAGAATATAAAAAGAAAATAAATTATCGCAAAGGTAAAATAGGTAAAGACTTTGAAGTTTATGTGAGTGGTTCAGATCACTACAATACAAATGATGTTGAAATTACAGCCGTAGATGGTCAAAAACTCCCTAAACCACTTAGACCCATTAATATCGCAAATGATAAAAAGCATTCAAATCAAAAAGTACTGACATTTGCTTTTGCTGATATTATCAAATATGCTTTGCCTGAATCGTCAAATTTTGAGTTCAGTATTGGTGATGAATACAAAGCAACTGCTCAACTTAAGACTGAGTGGAAACTAAAATAAATTAATTGATTTTAAGTTAATCGATAAAAGGCACAATTTGTGCCTTTTTTTCATCAAATTCAGTTCAATATCGCAATACTTTTTTATTTAAGTGGTTTGAAGTCTTTGACTTTGAGTTTCACATCAGGGGCTTGATCTGCTTCATGGGTGAGTGGCTCACATGTTTTGAAAGTGTCCAGGCAGCGTTTGGTTAAATTTTGATAGATGCCTGTGCCAACAGTTTTCCATTTGATCTGTTCATCTGACACTTGTTTTTTTACCGTAGCTGGTGAACCGGCGATGACAGAACGGGCAGGGGCCTCAAAATTGGGTTTGATATAACTCAAGGCCGCAATCATGCACTCTTTACCTATCTTGGCGTTATCCATGATAACAGTTTGGATGCCGACCATACAGTTTTTACCGATGTCACAACCGTGTAAAACAGCCCCATGACTGATGTGGCCATTTTTTCTGACTCGAGTTATGCCTTCAGGAAAACCGTGGGCAATACAACCGTCCTGAAAATTAACGCCATCCTCTAATACAATTTTGCCAAAGTCACCACGTAAAGAGGCATGTGGCCCGATGTAGCAGTTTTTACCAATGACCACATGACCAATGATTGAGGCAGTTGGGTGAATAAAAGAAGATGGATCAATGACTGGTTTAACACCGTCGATTTCGTAGCAATTCATAAATCATTTCATTTGATATTCAAGGCTATTTTAACGCAACTCGGCCTAACCACAAGGCGAATTAACGCATTCCAAATCACTGTTAGATGTTAATGATGGCTTGAAATGCTTTGCTGAAAAAATTACACTGATCCAATCATTGACTCATTATATTTCAAATTATTGGACGCAAATAAGCAGCAAAAATTACCCATGAAAAAAACATTTAAAGTTCCTCACACACTGATTCTACTGTTAAGCATGATGCTGGTGGCCTATATTGCCACTTGGGTGGTGCCACAAGGATTTTTTGATACGGTCACATTGGAAAATGGCAGAGAGGCTGTTGTTCCAGATACTTATACCACTTCAGAAGAACAGGTGCGGTTAACGCCCTTTGATTTTCTGGTGGCAATACCTCGGGCTTTAGCCGCGGCGCAGGATATTATTTTCTTTGTTTTTATAGTTGGTGGTGTGTTAGCCATTGCCAGGGCCACTGGGACCATCGATGCTTTGATCGGCAGCCTATTGGTTCGATTTGGCAAAAAACCACATATGTTGATTTTTATGGTGGTGTTTGTTTTTGCCATGGCATCTGGGGCCATTGGCACTGCTGGAGAGTACATACCTTTTGTACTCATACTTGTGGGGCTGTGTAAGGCCATGCGGCTGGATGCCATGACAGCGGTGGGGATGATCGTTGCTGGCTATGGGATTGGTTATGGCGTTTCAGCATTTAATCCTTTTACGGTAATGATTGCGCAACAAATTGCTGATGTGCCTTTGTATTCAGGTATTGAGTTGCGCTTGGCTATTTTTGTCCCTTTCGTCTTGATTGGGTTCCATCATGTGTGGAGTTATGCCAAACGTGTTCAGGCCAATCCTGAAGGATCTTTGGTTAAAGGAATGGCTTGCCCTTTGGAGAATCAGGATGCCCATGATTATCCCGCCTTGAATGTACGACATAAGTTGATTCTATTTGGTTTGGTGGCAACGATCGTTGCGGCGGTGTGGGGTATTTCTGAGCGTGGTTGGTATTTGTATGAACTGGGTGCCTTGTTTGTTTTGTGGGGCTTGTTTACTGTTGTTGTTGGAAAACTTGATCCTGATACTGCTGCCAATAAATTCATTGAAGGGGTACAGGAATTAGCAACCACAGCTATATTGATTGGTGTGGCACGCGGTATAGCACTGATTATGGAAGATGGTCAGATACTGCATACTTTGGTGCATGCCATGTCGATGCCGTTGTCTTATTTGGGTGCTGAATTGGCCTCTGTGGGAATGTTCATCATGCAATCTGTGTTGAACTTGTTTATTCCATCAGGCAGTGGTCAGGCGTATGTCACGATGCCGTTGATGGCACCGGTGGGTGATTTGATTGGTGTTAACCGACAGATTGCTGTTCTTGCCTATCAATTTGGTGACGGTTTCTCGAACATGATCATCCCCACCAATGCGGTTCTGATGGGCATTATTGGCATGGCTGGCGTGCCCTATAACGCTTGGTTCAGGTTCTGCCTGCCGTTGATTTTAAAATTGATGGGTGCAGCGGCAATGGTGCTGGTATTAGCGGTGGTGTTTGATTATGGGGCTGGGGTGCAGCCGGTTTGAGGGATTATAGTTATGAAGTATCTGTTGGTTTGGATAAAATCATTGTTTTTCTTATCTTTGACCATCAGTTCAAAGGCGGGAATTATTACAGTTAACAGTAATGGAGGCGGACTTGGTACCAATGAACTGTGTTCATTAAGGGCCGCTATCAGGGCTGCTGAATCTGATGTCCCTTTCAGTGCATGTATCGCAGGCTCTGGTGATGACATTATTATTTTGCCTGCTAATGAAACCATTACTCTGCATCAAATTGATAACGACACCATTGGGGAGAATGCATTACCCAGGATAACCACTAACATCACCATAGAAGGTAATCATGCAACCATCACCATGGCGAGCTCAGCTCCCATGATGCGCTTTTTTGATGTGGGTTCGGTTAATGGTGGCGTGACTGCACACTTGACATTGAATAATCTCACTTTAAAAAATGGAGATGTTGATGGTTCGGGTGGCGCTATACGCAACGATGGTATTTTGTATTTAAATCATGTGCGGCTGGAAAACAATCGAGCCAGCTTTGAAGGTGGTGCCTTGACTTGTTTTGAATCACAGGCTGAGTGTTATTTGAATTCATCAATTTTACTTGGTAACTCTGCCAGCTATGGTGGGGCCATTATTGTTGATCTGGGTGCCAATTTGGTGTTAGATAAAACCACCATTTTTGGTAATCAAGCCACAATAGATAATGGCGCTGCTGATGGTGGTTCAATTTATGTTGAATCGGGAAATGCGTTGATCACCAATTCCACCATTGCCAATAACCAGGCAGGTAGATATGGTGGTTTGTTAGCCACTTCCAGTGATTTACCATTTACCACTCCAGGGCGGATTGAGTTATCTTATTCCACTGTAGTCAATAATTCTCTCATAGGCCTGATAGGCAATATTGAAGTTAATAATTCAATCATCAGCAATAATGTAGGGGGTAACTGTCGATCCAGTAACTCAGTTCAGAGTGGTGGTTATAACCATTCTGATGATGATAATTGTGGGTTTAATATGACTGGTGATGTTGAAAACCTGAATGCTCATTTATCTGCTTTGCAAACTGTCGATCAATACACATTTGCTTATCCTTTAGGCTATCAAAGCTTAGCAATAGATGCTGCTGATCCTAATAATTGCATTGGTACAGACCAGATCAGTCAAGTAAGACCTATGGATGGTGATAACGATGGCATCCTGCGTTGTGATAAAGGTGCTTTCGAAATGATTAACAACATCATATTTTTAGATGGTTTTGAGTAAAACAGTATTCTGATAAGCATAAAATATTGTTACCTGATTATCTTCATTATCTGGTAACTGGGTTTGAAAATGGATCCCCGGGTCAAGCCCGAGGATGACGATAAATTGAGGATGTTGTTTTGTATTGAGGGTTATTTTTTCTTTATTCAAATGCCTTCTTAGTCTTCTAAATTTGGCCGTAAAGTTTTCTTTGCTTCTTCAACAGTTATACCTTTACGCGCGGCATAATCTTCAACTTGTTCTTGGTTGATTTTACCAACCACAAAATATTGTGATTCAGGATGGGCGTAGTAAAAACCGCTGACTGATGAGGCTGGGTACATGGTCAAGCCAGAAGTCAGTTCAATGCCAGTGTTGTTGGTCACATCCAATAACTCAAATAGCAATTCTTTTTGGGTATGATCAGGGCAGGCTGGATAGCCAGGCGCAGGACGGATACTGCGGTATGCCTCGTTAATTAAAGCTTCATTATCCAGCTTTTCATCAATCTCATAACCCCAATACCTCGTTCTGACTTGTTGGTGTAGGTATTCAGCGTAAGCTTCGGCCAAACGGTCAGCCAGGGCTTTGAGCATGATGCTGTTGTAGTCGTCATTGGCTGCTTCAAATCGTTCAACATGCTGCTCAATGCCAATGCCAGTGGTAACAGCAAAAGCACCAATGTGGTCATTCAAGCCTGAACCTTTGGGCGCAATAAAATCACTTAAACACAGGTTGGCTTTGGGTTTATTGGCTTGTTGTCGCAGGTTCAATAAACGATGTGATTCATTGTTGTGTTGGATGATGACATCATCGCCTTCTGCATGGGCCGGAAAGAATCCCAATACAGCTTTACTTTGTAACCATTCCTCGTTGATGATTTGGTCCAGCATTTTCAAAGCGTCTTGGTAGAGTTCGGTGGCGCTGTTACCAACCACTTCATCGCTTAGGATGGCAGGAAAGCGGCCATGCAATTCCCAGGTTTGAAAAAATGGTGTCCAATCGATGTAGTCACGTAGGGTGCTTAGTTTGGTGTCATCAATGATTTTGATGCCGGTGAATTGTGGTTGCGCTGGTTTGAAATTGGACCAATCCAGTTTCAAGCTGTTACCTCTGGCTTGCTCCAATGAAATTAAATTCTTGTTGGATGTGCGGTTTTTACGACGCTCTCTGATTTCATGGTATTCATTCTTAATGCTTTCACAAAAGCCTGAATTTTCTTTTTCCGAGAGTAAATTTGCCACTACACCAACGGCACGGGATGCATCTTTTACCCAGACCGTTGCATGCTCATAACCGGGTTCAATTTTCAAGGCTGTGTGGGTTCTGGAAGTGGTGGCACCACCGATTAACAAGGGTAAACTCATGCCTTTTTGTTGCATCAATTCAGCCACGTAGCACATCTCATCCAGAGAAGGTGTAATTAAACCAGACAGGCCAATGATGTCGGCGTTGTGTTCTATTGCTGCTTTGAGGATGTTTTCAGCAGGTACCATGACGCCTAAGTCAATGATTTCATAGTTGTTGCAACCGAGCACCACACCTACGATGTTCTTGCCGATGTCGTGAACATCACCTTTAACCGTGGCCATGATGATCTTGCCTTTGGCTTGTTGTTTGCCTTTCTGTGCCTCAATATAAGGGGTGAGCCAGGCCACTGCTTTTTTCATCACCCGTGCAGATTTAACCACCTGGGGCAGAAACATTTTACCCATCCCGAATAAGTCACCGACAACGTTCATGCCATCCATCAACGGCCCCTCAATAACTGACAAAGGATCGTTGTGAATTTCCATGGCTGCCTGGGCATCTTCTTCAATATAGTCGATGATGCCATGAACCAAAGAGTGGGTGATGCGTTCTTTGACTTCGTCATTGCGCCAGGCCAACTTATCTCCTTCATCTTGGGCTTGGCCTTGCATGTCTTGAGCTAAGTCTAATAGCTCTTCAGTTGCATTTGGGTCACGATTAAACAATAAGTCTTCAATCTTGTTTTTGATCTCGGTTGGGATGTCGTCATAAACAGTCAGTTGTCCTGCGTTAACGATGCCCATATCCATTCCGGCTTTGATGGCATGGTACAAGAAAACCGAATGAATCGCCTCGCGCAATGGGTTGTTACCCCTGAAGGAGAATGAGATATTTGAAACACCACCTGAAATCATGGCATGGGGCAGGTTTTGTTTGATCCAGGCAGTGGCTTCAATAAAATCTTTGCCATAGTTATTGTGTTCTTCGATACCAGTACCAATGGCAAAGATATTCGGGTCAAAAATAATGTCTTCGGGTGGAAAGCCAACTTGGTTCACCAATACGTCATAAGAACGTTTACAGATTTCTATTTTCCGTTGATAAGAATCTGCCTGTCCAGTTTCATCAAATGCCATGACAATGACTGCCGCACCGTATTTTTGTGCCAATTTGGCATGCTTGATGAATTCCGTTTCACCCTCCTTGAGGCTGATGGAATTAACCACACCTTTGCCTTGAATGTGTTGTAAGCCTGCTTCAAGCACCTCCCACTTGGATGAGTCAAGCATGATAGGTACACGACCAATGTTAGGCTCTGAACCTATCAGGTTCAGGAATGTGATCATCATTTCCTTTGAGTCAATCAAACCTTCGTCCATATTGATGTCGATAATTTGAGCACCATTATCAACCTGTTCTTGAGCTATTTCCAAAGCTGTCTGTAAGTCATTTTCTTTGATCAGACGCTTGAATTTAAGCGAACCAGTTACATTGGTTCTTTCACCCACATTAATGAAGTTTAGATCAGGGGTAATGGTTAAGGGTTCCAGGCCAGAGAGTCGACAAAAGGTTGGTAGTTTGGGTATTTTTCTGGGCTGGTAACGAGCTGCCAATTCATTCAAAGCGGCAATGTGACCTGGTGTCGTACCACAACAACCACCCATGATGTTGATGTGACCATGTTTGACCATTTGTTCCATGATGTCAGCCATGTGTTCGGCGGTGTGGTCGTATTCACCCAGTTCATTGGGTAAGCCAGCATTAGGGTGGATGCTGACATAACATTCACAGATGTCTGAAAGTTCTTTGATATAAGGAATCAAATCGTCAGCACCTAAGGCACAATTTAAACCAATAGCCAGTGGTTTAACGTGTCTGATGGAGTGATAGAATGCTGTTAAGGTTTGTCCAGATAAAGTACGCCCACTGGCATCAACAATGGTGCCAGATATCATGATAGGGATATTGAGTTTTTGTTGTTCCAAAACTGATTGTAAAGCAAACAGAGCCGCTCGGGCATTGAGGGTATCAAATATGGTCTCTACCATCAGTACGTCAGAACCACCAGCAATGAGTCCTTCAGTGGCTTCAGTATAGGCAGCCACCAACTCATTAAAGTTTACATTGCGATATTCAGGGCGGTTGATGTCCGGTGAAATAGATGCAGTGCGGTTGGTTGGGCCAAGTACACCAATCACCCAACGTGGTTTGTCTGTACTTTGGTATTTTTCACATGCGGCTTTAGCCACGGCTGCTGATTGTTTATTGATTTCGTAAGTCAGATGTTCGCAAGCGTAATCTGCTTGAGCAATACGGGTTGCATTAAAGGTGTTGGTTTCCACAAAATCGGAACCGGACGCTAAATTTTGTTCATGAATGTCTTGTATGATTTGTGGTTGAGTTAAAGACAAAATGTCATTATTGCCTTTTAAGTCATCACTGTGGTCTTTCAGTAAATCACCGCGGTAATCTGCTTCCTGTAATTTTAAAGTTTGAATTTTCGTGCCCATGGCTGAATCCAGGAGCAGGATTTTTTGTTGCATGTGTTGTTCGATTAACAGGCGTGTACTTGATGTTTTGTTCATTTACTTGTGTGCTTCTACGGTGATGATTTTAAAGTGTGGTTTGCGTTGTTCTTGTGAACTTACATTGGCATTGACTGTTGTAAAACCAGCATCCAGACACCAATTTTTTAATTCTGTTGTTTTAAAGCCTAAATTTTTGTGCCCATAATCACTCATCACAGATTCGTGTTGGTGTTGATGCAAAGTTGATATCAGTAAGTGTCCGCCTTTGCGGCACACCTTAAATGCTTCATCGATGACTTGTTTGGGTTTTTCTGAGTAGGTCAACACATGCAGCATCAACACACAGTCATAACTGTTATCAGGCAAGGGTAGGTGGTGTATGTCACCTTGGAAAAATTTCACATTGGTTAAATTCTTTAGACGCTTTTTTGCTGCATCGATGGCTTTGGCGTTGTTATCAACACAGGTATATTCTGCAACATGTTTAGCCAAAAGTTCTGCCAATACACCATCACCAGAACCTAAATCAAGAACTTGGCCTAAATTAACCAGTTTAGCCACCACTCGGGTTGTTGCTTCCCACGTTCTTCCAGGTGAGTAGTGTCGTTCCATATCTCCCGCAACTGCATCAACCCATTGGTTGCTGACGGCTTGCTTTGATAAAACTTGAGTCAGTTGTTGGTTGTCTTGTTGAATGATGGGTTTATCCTTGTAATGTTTGTTGAGCAGTGCCAATACTTCTGGGTACTCAGTGTCAAAGTGTTCAAGGTTCAAACGGTAATAGGCACTGACACCTTGTTTTCTGGCAATCACTAAATGATGTGTTTTCAGGGTTGATAAATGTGTTGAAACCCTTGGTTGTGCCAAGCGTGTGATTTCTGCTAATTCTGCAACTGTCAACTCTTGTTGTTGTAGCAGTAAAACCAAACGAATCCGTGATTCATCAGATAGAATTTTAAATAAATCATTTAACAGCATATATCTTTATATCTTGATTAAGAGATATAACGAATTTTAGGTGTTTGTCAAAATATTACAAGAACAATATCTGTTAAGTTAAAATTAATAAAAACTACAACAAAACTTCAGAAAATAGTCATGATAGATTTTTACACTCATACATTTCCAAATGGTGATACTGTTGACTTGACCGTTTTTAGTTGTGTGTCATCTCGACCACTGTCCGTAAAGGTTCCAAATTCCTGTGGTCAATAAATTTTCTATTTTAGTTGTTCTAAGCATTTTGGTGACTTTGTATTTAATCACCAAAATGCAAGAAGAATCAAAGGGAAACAATACGGTTACTGTATTGTGATGTCCTGACGATCTTTGCCATGATCTAACTCTTGATTGACCGCCAAATCCCACGACGCTTTTTCCTGTGTGCTTAAATCAACATATTTAGCAAGCGGACATTTGATTTCACCTGAAAGCTCCTCAACTCGCTTCTGAGCCCATTTGTGAGCATGTTGATTATTTCAAAATAGGGTGTTATTCACTGCTTTAAAACGTTAAAATTCACTTTGTACTGTTCGTAGAATTCATGGGGAATTTGTTCAGTGTCAAAAATGTCGAGGACTTACGCAGGATGGTTATGTCGTAGGTGCTTGTCGTGTTGTTAATTTAACGCTGGCACAATTGAGTTTGTGCTGCACCAAAGATACATAGATACAAGAGAATCTGATGCAATCATTATTAACCGCAGAACATAAAAAGTTCATCAAAAAACTTTCCAGTCAAGTCAATCAAACCAAAACACAATACAAAGAGAGTATCAAACAATTAGGGAAACAAATGTTTACTCACATGTCTGTGGAAGAGATTGAGTCACACGATTCTGAATACTGGATTAAAACCTTTGATGACATGATCAAAAGCATGTCAGCAAGAAAGCTGAAAAACCCAATTATAAAAGTTGAACCCTCAAAATTAGACCCATCTGTTTCACAAATTCTATTGGTCAACGATAACATTCCATTTTTGGTGGATTCAGCAACGATGGCATGTGCAGAGTTTGGTCTAAGCATCAAATTGATTTCTCATCCTATTATTCAAATCAAGGGTGAGGATAAAAAACGGGTTTTGATTGAAAAGCCGAAGAAAGGTGAAACTCAAGCCAAGTCATTGATTTACATAGAAATTAAGCGCATAGAAGATAAGGCAGAGAGTCAAGCTTTACAAGCGTATTTGGCCCAGGTTTTTTCACAAATCAGAACAGCGGTTAATGATTGGAAACCAATGCTGGCTAAAATGGATCAGGCCAGAGAAGCGCTTGGTTCACTGGGCGATGACTCAGTTCGTGAACAACAGCAAGCTTTTGTTGATTGGTTGATGGCGGATAATTTTACTTTCCTGGGTTATCGTAAATATGAACGCAAGCGTAAATATTTAAGTGCTGATGAAGCAACAGGTTTGGGTTTGTTGAGCTCGGCATTAGATGCAGAGATTAATGATGCCAGCCAGTTATCAGTGGATGAATACCAAATTAAAAAGCAATCTGATTTGGTTGTCATCACTAAATTAAATGTCGTTTCAAAAATACATCGCAAAGGAAATCTTGATTACATAGGTATATTGGAAACGGATAAGAATGGTAGGGTTGTTGCGGAACATCGTTTTATTGGTTTATTCACTTCTGCTGCCATCAATACCAATGTCATCAAGATTCCATATATAAATACCAAAATCAAAGTATTGATTAAACAGTTTGGATTCGAGCCCAACTCACATTCTGGCAAGATGCTGATACACATCATAGACACCATTCCACGAGATGAAGTGTTGCAGTCGAACACCAAAGAATTGTTTAATGCTGTTTATCAATCTTTGGTGATTCAAGAAAAAATAACCACCCAAGTAACTGCGCGGCAGGATAAGTTTAACCGTTTTTGTTCATTCATGGTTTATGTACCCAGAGATTTATTTAATACCAACACCCGGCACAAAATTCAAGCTTTGTTAGCCAAGGCTGTTGGCGGCGAAGAAGTGGAGTATGCAGTGGCCATTGATGAATCGCATTATGCCCGTTTGTATGTGGTGATTCGTGATATTCAACAATTCGATAAAGCCTTGCTTAAAGAAATCAAAGCTGAAATCATTGAAGTGGTTACCACATGGGATGATAAATTGGCTCAAGCATTATCAGAACGATTGGGTAATGACGAAAGCATGCGCTTAATGAGTAAATTCAAAGGCTCATTCCCAGTGGCTTACCGTGAAGATGTGAGTCCTTGGGTTGCATCGTTTGATGTTGAAAATTCAGATAAGTTAAATGGTGATGGAGACATTGAGATGAGTCTGTATCAACCACGCATCAAACGTCAGGGTGATTTCAGGTTTAAAGTTTTTCGTCACCACCATACTATTCCACTGAGTGAAGTGTTGCCAGATTTAGAAAATCTAGGGCTTCATGTGGTCAGTGAACGGCCTTATGAATTAAAGATGGCCGATGGCCACAGCATTTGGGTCCAGGATTTTGATTTAAGATTGGCATCAGGCCAAGGACTGGAGCTGGATTTAGTCAAAGGACGATTCCATGAAGCATTTGCACATGTGGTCAAAGGTGAATTAGAGTCAGATCCATTGAATAAGCTTATTATTCTGGGGGGATTAACCTGGAGACAGATAAACTTTCTGCGTGGTTTGGTTAAGTATTTACTGCAAACCGGGTTGCCATACAGTGAAGGTTATATCGAAAAAGCGATGATTCAGAATTCACATATTTCACGTTGGATTGTGGAGTTTTTTACGGTTAAATTTTTACCTGAATTGGATAAAATAGAAGCCAAGAGTGCTCGTAACTATTTAGATAAATTCGGTGAAAAGTTCAGTGTTCAATGCCAGCATTTGAATATTGAACTGAACCAATACCAACAGGCTTGTGTGGATAAGTATGTTCGCAGCCGTAAATTTTCCCGAGACATGATGGCTGACAAAATCAAAAAAGTCATCAATGCCTTGTTGAATTCAGTGAAATCTCAAGATGAGGATCGCATCATCAGACATGTGGTTGATACCATTGATGCCATCTTGCGCACCAACTACTATCAGACACATGAAGACGGTCAGTTCAGACCTGCTATCAGTATCAAGGTAAACTCTTCGGCTTTGGCCTTTTTACCTAAGCCAGTGCCATTCAGAGAAATTTTTGTATATTCGCCCAGAGTAGAGGCCATCCATCTGCGCATGGGTAAAGTGGCTCGCGGTGGTTTGCGTTGGTCCGATCGGTATGAAGATTTTCGAACCGAAGTATTGGGCTTGATGAAAGCACAAAACGTGAAGAATTCTATCATCGTCCCAGTTGGTTCAAAAGGAGGGTTTGTGGTTAAAAACTTACCTAATGGCTCGCGTGATGAAGTGATGGCTGAAGTGATCAGTTGTTATAAGATATTTATTGGTAGCATGCTTGATATCACCGATAACATAAAAGGTAAGCGAATCATTGCACCGAAACAAGTGGTGCGTCATGATGAGGATGATCCGTATCTGGTGGTGGCTGCTGATAAAGGGACCGCCACTTTCTCAGACATCGCTAATGGTATCTCTGAAGAGCGAGGTTTCTGGTTGGGTGATGCGTTTGCATCTGGTGGCTCAGCAGGTTATGACCACAAAGGGATGGGCATCACTGCCAAAGGTGCATGGGAGTCAGTTAAACGGCATTTCCGTGAATTAGGGGTTAACTGTCAGGCTGAAGATTTTTCTGTGGTTGGTATTGGTGATATGATGGGTGATGTTTTTGGCAATGGTATGTTGCTCTCTAAACATATTTGTCTGAAAGCTGCTTTCAACCACATGCATATCTTTTTAGACCCCAACCCAGATTCTGCCACCAGCTGGAAAGAACGTGAACGGTTATTTCAATTACCTCGTTCAAGCTGGGAAGACTATAACCAGAAACTAATTTCAAAAGGTGGTGGTATCTATTCCAGATTCGATAAAGCCATTCCTATTTCAGCAGAAGTAAAAGCTTGGTTGAAAATCAAAGATGATGAATTGGCACCACAAGACTTAATTAAAAAATTACTGTTATCTGAAATAGACTTGATTTGGAATGGTGGTATTGGTACCTATGTGAAATCTTCTGATGAATCGCATACAGAAGTTGGTGATAGCGCTAATAATGCTTTAAGAGTTGATGGTAAACAGTTGAAATGTAAGGTAATTGGTGAAGGTGGTAACCTTGGTGTAACCCAAAAGGGTCGCATTGAGTATGCCAATAACGGTGGTAAGATTAACACTGATTTCATTGATAATTCAGCTGGTGTGGATTGTTCAGATCACGAAGTTAACATAAAAATTCTACTGAAAGCCATGATGGAAGATGGCAAATACGATGTTAAATCTCGCAACAAGCTGTTGGCCTCAATGACAGATAATGTGAGTGAGCTGGTATTGAAGAACAACTACATGCAAACCCAAACACTCAGTTTTATGGAGCATTTAAGCGCCAAGCGAGTGGGGGCCAAAGCACATTTAATTCGCTTGCTCGAAAGCAAGGGATTGTTGGATCGAGATATTGAGTTTCTGCCAAGTGATGCTGAATTAGAGCGACGCCGAAAAAACAATGAAGGTTTATCAAGACCAGAGCTTTGTGTGTTGTTGTCATATTCAAAGCTAGATATGTATGATCAGGTCATGCAATCAAAGGTGCTTAATGATCCTTGGTTGAAACGTTTGATGGTAAATTACTTTCCGAAGAAACTACAAAAAGTTGACACTAAGTATTTAAATAACCACCGTTTAAAACGTGAAATCATTGGTACCATCATGACCAGCCAGGTTATAGATCGTATGGGCGCAACGTTCGTGATGCGTATGCATGAAGACACAGGCGCTGGTATTGGTGCGATTTGTAAAGCGTTTTATATTGTGGTTGAGTTATTTAACTTGAATGATTTATGGCATGGTATTGAAGCACATGATGGGCAGGTTGAAGTGGCGAAACAGACTGAATCGTTCGTTTCAATTTGGAGATTCACCCGACAAACCATACGTTGGGTGTTGAATAATTTGGGTGATAATTTAAATATTGATGGACAAATTAATGAATTGAATAAAGGTGTAAACCAATTCCGTAAAGACTTCAGTAAGTACATCTCGGATGCGGATCAAATCGCTATGAATCGGGTGATCAATGCCATCAGCAAGCAAGGCTTCGCCTCAGAATTAGCGCAAGACATAGCTGCTTTACCCTACCTGAGTGCGGCCTTAGATGTGGTGAAAGTAGCTAATGAGCAAAAAGTGAGTGTCAAAAATGCAGCTGATATGTATTTTCCAGTGGGCAAAATGCTGAACTTGATCTGGTTGCAAAACATGATCGAAAAATTAAAAGTGAACAACCAATGGCATGTTCATGCCCGTGGAGGCTTGCGTGATGATTTAACTGCTTATCATGCTGAACTGACTGCATCATTGATTAAACGCTATGGTAAAAATAGTGACACAGTTTTACAAACATGGTCACAAGATTTTGGTCACAAAGTGAAGAATGTGAAAGACATGATGACTTCAATCAAGCATGAGAAAAATGTGGATTATCCCACCATCATGGTAGCGATTAATTCATTGAGTCAACTGGTGAATGCGACTAAATAGAAACCAAGACTTTGATTCCATTTGTGTTGAGTACTTCAACTTAGCTCAGCACAAACGGAACCGAAGTGAGTGAATTGATTTTCTGTTATCTTTTGCGGTATTTCTTTACACTGCCTTTCATTAAAAACCGAACCAGGTTTTCGGGTAAGTATTTGCACATGCGGGCTATTAATCTGTTGCGCCAGCCATTGACATAAATGGCTTGATTCTTTTCAACAGCTTCGATGCCTTGTGCAACGACATCAACAGCACTCATCCACATCTTTTTTGACATCTTGTTAACCATACTGCGGGTGCCATTGACATCATGAAATTCTGTGTACGTGAAACCAGGGCAGAGTGCAGTTACATGCACGTGGTGGTCTTTGGCTTCAAGATGCAATGAATGGCTGAACTTAATTACAAATGATTTGACCGCTCCATAAAGCGTATGTCCAGCAGTTGATGGTGTTAAACCGGCCAAAGAGGCAACATTAATGATGTGGCCGTTTTTGGTTTGTTTCATGTAAGGGTAAAACAAGTGACAAAGTTCCACCAATGAATTAAGCATTACTTGCAGCATGTCTTGATGAGTTGACCAATCAACAGCATCAAAATCGCCTGGTACGCCATAGCCTGCATTGTTCACTAACATGGACACACTGATGTCATTGTTTTGGCAGTAGTCGAAAATCTGTTGATTGGCATCAACCTGGCTTAAATCCAAGACAAGTTCGCGACAATCAACTTGATGTTGTTTAGTAACAGTTGATTTCAGTTCTGCTAATTTATCGATACGTCTGGCAACCAATACAAGCGACCAGCCTTTTGCTGCCAGCTGCATGGCAAATTCAGCACCAATACCAGCCGAGGCTCCCGTGATAAGTGCCCACTTTTGTTTGTTCATTATTTTCAGTCCAAAAAAAGCCAAATACTGAATTAACCGTATTTGGCCATTAAATCAAATGGTAGCTACCGATTTACTTGAAAACCGTATCAGATAATCGATTCTCTTTCAGCTGTGAGTAGTATGCGGCTACATTAGCAATGTCCTCATCAGTTAAAGTGGCCGCAAAACCAGCCATGATGGCGTTCTTACGGGCTCCAGAGCGATAATCTTGCAGTGCTTTTTCCAGGTAATCAGCATACTGACCAGCCAGAACCGGATAAGTGGGATCAATACCAACGCCGTCCATACCATGACAGGTGGTACAAACTTGAGCAGCTTTTTCTTTGCCTAATGCCGGATCTCCAGCCAAACCTGTCGATGCGAATGTCAACATGCATAAAAATAATATGTTTTTCATCACGACTCCTTCTCTTTGTTAAAGTTAGCAAAGAATGCTGCAATGTCGGCCATGTCCTGATCAGACAAGCTGCCAGCTTGTGCTTGCATAGTTGGGTGGCTTCTTTCACCAGAACGATAGGCTTTCAACGCTGCAATAATATAAGCTTCATTTTGGCCGCCTAAACGTGGTACATGATAGTTAGGATAAGTGTTTTGGTAGAAAGGAATGCCATGACAGCCTGAACAGGTATAGGCAATCTTCTTACCAGTTTCAGCATCGCCTGCGGCGGACAACTGGAATGATAAAAGCATGAATGCCATTAACGATATTATTTTCATTCTAATCCAGATTTAATCAAAACACACATTATAGTCAGTTAGTCCAGTTGACTCAATGGCATTGATGGCATTAGCGCAAAAAACCAAATGCATTTGTATCATTCACAAAAAAGGGCTGCCGAAGCAACCCTTATCAAGTGTTTTTATTTTGCAGTATTATTTTAAGCTGTTGTAATAGGCTGCTAAGTTTTCGATATCAGTATCAGTCAAACCTGCTACCATTGGCGCCATGCTGGGGTCTTTACGTTCGCCGCTTTTGAATGCTTTGATTTGTTTAATCAAGTAAGCTTCTTGTTGACCAGCTAAGTTAGGCCACAATGGGTTGGCACTGATCCCTGCAGGGCCGTGGCATGCAGCACAAACAGCTGATTTGGCTTTACCAGCTTCTATATCACCAGCTAACGCAGTTATCGAAGAAAGGGTTAAAGTCAAAAATAGGGTAATTTTTTTCATGTTTTTGTTCCAAACTAAATTTACGCGTAGCATACCATTTTGTTGAATCAGGTGTGTGAAAATTTGATTAAAGTGTAAAGGTTCTGGATAAAAATTGACCTAGATCAAGTTATGAGTCAGGTCGATCAAAGCACCCGCACTTCTTCTTCTAATTCAATGCCAAATTTGATTTTCACAGCTCGTTTTGCCATTTTGGTCATGCGCAATAAATCTTGTCCACTGGCATCACCATGATTGACCAATATTAAAGCATGTTCATCATAAAAACCGGCATCACCTTCACGATGCCCCTTAAAGCCACATTGTTCCAGTAACCAAGCAGCACTGGTTTTCTCTTCTTCAGAATGTCTATTCTTGAACAGGGGCAAATCTTTATGGCGGCGTTGTATGCGTTTGGCAATTTGTGAGTCAATCACAGGATTTTTAAAAAAGCTACCAGCATTGGATAGTTTGTTGGGATCTGGTAATTTGCTTTGCCTGATTTCAGTGACGGCTTGAGCAATTTGTTTATAAGTAGGTGTTTTTGTGGCATTGATAAACTTTTCATGCAATGGTGTATATCTCAGATTAACTGGGCTGTCAGGACGTAAATCTAAACCAATGCGACTTATTATCCAAGGCTGGTCATGGTACTTGAAAATACTGTGGCGATAGGAAAACATACATTCTTCGTTACTCAAACGATGGTACGTGCCAGTGTGCCAATTGTAAACTTCAACCCATACCAATGTGTCCTGCAATTCAGTGCCATAGGCACCAATGTTTTGAAAAGGTGCCGCACCGACCAAACCTGGTATCAAAGCCAGATTCTCAATGCCCCCCAGGCCTTTCTCAACAGACCAGTTGACCAAGTCATTCCATGGTGTTCCAGCCCAAGCAACCACCAAGCCATCAACAACAGTGATGTGTTTTCTGGGTTTAAAATGCACCACAAAACGGTGCAAATCCTCAGTAAACAGAATATTACTGCCGCTGCCCATAATGAGCATTTCGGTGATTTTTATTTCTTTGGGAAGGGCTTCTAAGTCTGCCAGTGATTTTATTTCAGCAAACTGATCACAGATACAATCAACTGATAAGGTGTTGTGCCGTTTAAGGTTATGCTTTTCTATTATTTTCACTGATTAGCTGTTTGTTAATGTCATTGATTAGACTGTTACCTTTAAGTACAAACCCGGTGTAAATTTGTACTAAATCTGCACCTAGTGCAAATTTTTCCATTGCGTTTTCTTTATCTATGATACCACCAACTGCAATAATTGGGAAATCGCTGCCAGCAAATTTTCTCACCAAACGCAGTGTTTCGTTGGCTTTTTCAAGCAATGGCTTACCGCTTAAACCACCCATTTCGGCAGCGATGTCAGTGCTGCTGCGCAGTGTGCTAGGACGGTCTATGGTGGTGTTGGTGCAGATGATGCCATCAAAGCCTGATTCTGTGATTTGTTGCACCATGAATTTCAATTGCATTTTATTTTGATCTGGTGAAATTTTTACCACAACAGGCGTATACTGACCATCTTTGTCAGCTAATTCGGTTTGTTTGGTTTTGATCGCAGTTAATAAATCAACCAATGCCTGATCGTTTTGTAACTCACGTAAGTCAGGTGTGTTGGGTGATGAAATGTTGACAGTGATGTAATCACATAAAGTTCGTGCTTTTTCAAAGCAGTGCACATAGTCATCAACGGCTTTTTCATTGGGTGTTATTTTGTTCTTGCCAATATTGATGCCCAGAACACCTTTATAACCGGAGTTTTTGACTTGTTTTACCAAATAATCAATGCCTTTGTTATTAAATCCCATGCGGTTGATGATGGCTTCATCTGCTGTCAGTCTGAACAATCTTGGCTTATCATTACCAGCCTGTGGTTTGGGCGTGATGGTGCCAATTTCCAAAAAACCAAAACCTTGCTTGCTCAGGCCATGGATCGCATCACCGTTTTTATCAAAGCCAGCAGCCAGCCCAACTGGATTAGGAAAAGTGATGCCCATTAATTTAACCGGGTTTTGGATTTGTTTGACCTGAGTAAATATAGACAAAGGTGAACCCAATGCCTGTATCGCCAAATCATGCGCCAATTCAGCGGGCAGGGCTTGTAGGGTTTTGCGAGCGAAGAATTCGAGCATGGTTAGTTCGTATAAAAGGCAGAAGTATGGCGCTATTTTAAATCATTTATAAACAAAATGTTCATACCTAAAAACCAACTTACTATCGTCATCCTCGGGCTTGACCCGGGGATCCATTTCATTGAAATAAACAATCAAGTGATGATTAGTTTCAAGTTATTATTGGAAGTAATTATTAGATTTTCAAAATCATTGTTTACGTAAATTAAAATAGATCCCCGGGTCAAGCCCGAGGATGACGATAGTTATATATGTCTTTAAGAGAAAGTTTCGGCTCCGGCCAGATATCGTGAGATCAACTGTCAAAATAAACCAAACACCGTTCACTGAGCGGAGTCGAAGTGAATGCCAGTTTTAAGAGGTTCTGCGGTTCACTGCGTTCATTCACTAATGAGGCTTTACAAAAAAAAGGGCCTGGAAAGGCCCTTTTTAATTCAGCCAACCGAAATTGGTCAAATATCGAATTTAATCCCTTGTGCCAATGGCAGTTCGGTGGAGTAGTTGATGGTGTTGGTTTGCCTGCGCATGTAAGCTTTCCAGGCATCGGAACCAGCTTCACGGCCGCCGCCGGTGTCTTTTTCACCACCGAAAGCACCACCAATTTCAGCACCTGAGGTGCCAATGTTGACGTTGGCGATCCCGCAATCTGAACCAGCAGGTGACAGGAACTGCTCTGCTTGGCGCAGGTCGTTGGTGAAAATGGCTGAAGATAAACCGTGTGCCACATCATTTTGTGCTTCAATAACAGCATCTAAGTCATTGAAAGTCATAATATAAAGAATTGGGGCAAAGGTTTCTGTTTTAACCACATCCCAGTCACCTTGGGCTTTGATTACGCAAGGTTCAACAAAGTTACCTGGGCCATCAACACGGTTGCCACCAGTTAATACTTCGCCGCCAGCAGCTTTGGCGCGTTCAACGGCATCCAAGTACATTTGGACCGAGGTTTCATCGATCAATGGACCCATCAAGGTACTTGAATCCAAGGGGTTGCCAATGGGCACTTGTTTGTAGGCGTTAACCACTTTTTCAGTTAACTCCTCAGCAATGTCTTCATGCACGAATAAGCGACGGGTTGTGGTACAGCGTTGGCCAGCAGTGCCCACAGCACCAAAAACGATGGCAGGTACGGCCAGTTTCAAATCAGCAGACTTATCAACGATCAAAGCGTTGTTACCACCTAATTCCAGTAACGATTTACCCATGCGTTTAGCCACTTGAACACCCACTTGACGCCCAACCTGGGTTGAACCAGTGAATGAAACCAGGTTAACACGACGGTCATCAACGAATTCTTTGGCCAGTTCGTTGCTGTCGTCATTAAATAACAAGAAGATAGGTGGGAAGCCTGCATTTTTCAGGGCTTCGTTACAAATGTTTTGTACTGCTACTGAACACAAGGGTACTTTTTGTGAAGGTTTCCAGATCGAAACATTGCCGCAGATAGCAGCAATAAACGCATTCCAGGACCACACAGCTACTGGGAAGTTAAAGGCAGAAATGATGCCAACCACTCCCAGTGGATGCCATTGGTCGTACATGCGATGGCCTGGACGTTCGGAATGCATGGTGTTACCGTACATCATGCGAGCCTGACCGACAGCAAAATCTGCCATATCAATCATTTCTTGTACTTCGCCATCGCCTTCTGATTTGATTTTACCCATTTCAGCCGATACCAGAGAACCTAAAGCATCTTTATGTTTACGTAATGCTTCACCAACCAAGCGCACGGCTTCACCGCGTAATGGACCTGGAACTGTGCGCCATTCTTTGGCTACTTTAACGGCTTCAGTCATGACATTTTCATAGTCAGTTTTTGATGCTGAAACCACTTTACCAAGTAATTCACCAGTCGCAGGACTGTGTGATTCGATTAAACCAGCAGAGTCATCAGTTGACCAGCCAGCTGCACCTGAATAAGTACCGTAGTTAATGTCTTTCAGACCTAATTCTTTCATAAAGTCCATGATTTTTACCTCAGAGTTTTTCCATCATTTCAGGAATTATTTTAAATAAGTCACCAACCAATCCAACATCAGCCACTTCGAAAATGGGTGCATCACCATCTTTATTGATGGCAACAATGGTGCCAGCATCTTTGATACCAGTTAAGTGCTGAATGGCACCAGAAATACCAAAACACATATATAAGTCCGGTGCAATGATTTTTCCAGTCTGACCCACTTGCATGTCATTAGGTACATAACCTGCATCTACGGCAGCGCGCGATGCACCTGTGGCAGCACCAATTTTATCAGCCAAGTCATAAACAATGTGGAAATTCTCTTCTGAACCCACACCACGACCACCGGAAATCACTTTGCTGGCTGTTTGTAAATCAGGGCGGTCTGAATTACCGGTTGATAATTCAACAAATGATGTGTGATCAGCAACTGTAGATAAAGTGCTTTCACTGACTGTCGCATTACCATCGCTTGATTTATCAGCAGCAAATGAAGCTGTTCTGACAGTAGCCACAATTTGGGGTGTATCAGTTTTTACGGTAATGATGGCGTTGCCCGCATAAATAGGACGTTTGAAAGTATTGGTGTCGATGATTTCCATGATGTCGCTGACTTGGTTAACGCCCAGCAGGGCAGCCACACGTGGCATGACATCTTTACCAAAAGTGGTCGATGGTCCCCACACATGTGTGTAGTCTTTACCCATGTCAGCAATGGTAGGGGCTATCGATGCTGCTAATTGATCGTGGTTGTCCGACGACCGTATGAATTTAACTTCATTAACGCCTGCCAAGGCCGCCACTTGAGAAGCCAGAGAAATATCTGCTGCAAATAAAGCCACATCAATGCTCTCTGCGTTTAGTTGCTTTGCTGCGGTCAGTACTTTAGCGGTTGACTGGTTAACTTGGTTGCCATTGTGTTCGGCTAATATCAATACTTTACTCATCCTACCAACCCCTTGTCTTTCAATATGTCTATCAATTCATCAACAGATTCAACCATCACGCCTTTTGAGCGTGGTTGTGGTGACTCATGTTGTAATACTTCAATGGCTTTACCTGATAAATCGGGAACCAGGTCAGCAACGGCCTTAACATCTAATGGCTTGCGCTTGGCTTTCATGATGTCTGGCAATTTAACAAAACGTGGTTCATTCAATCGCAAGTCAGTAGAAACAACAGCTGGTAATTCAACTTGAATGGTTTCCAAACCTGCATCCACTTCACGGGTTACATTGACTTTATCGTCTGTCACAAACTCAATTTCAGAGGCAAACGTGGCCTGTGGACGATTCCACAAAGTCGCTAACATTTGAGGTGTTTGGTTGTTGTCATCATCAATGGCTTGTTTACCGGTGATGACTAAACCAGGTTGCTCTTCGTTAATCACTTTCAATAACACTTGTGCAGCTTGTAATGGTTGGATGGCTGAATCGGTTTCAACCAAAATTGAACGATCTGCCCCCATCGCCATGGCGGTTCTGAGTTGTTGTTGTGAGTCATTGTTACCGATGGTAACCACGACAACTTCATCGGCTTTGCCTTGTTCTTTGATGCGTAAGGCTTCTTCAATGGCGATTTCGTCAAATGGATTGATGCTCATTTTGACGCCGTCTGTTGCCACACCCGAGCCGTCAGGTTTAACCTGCACCCGGACGTTGTAATCAACAACGCGTTTGATAGCTACAAGAATTTTCATGAAAGTTTTACGGTCTGTTAAAAGGCGTCGAATTATAGCACAGCAACACCTCAAATCCTACCCGAATTAAGGTGTGTCGTCTTGCTGTTGTGGTGTTACTTATTGGTAGAGGCCGCAGTGTAAAAGTCGGGTGCTCAATTTCGTTGAGATGTGGTTTTAGCTTGAGGCTGGTTTGTTGTTTTAAATCCTGCCAGGTTTGATATACCGGATCAACTTAAAAGGAATGCTCTTGGGGCTTACGCTTCCGTTCCAAGCTCGGATTACGCCATTTCGTCTATGCTTCTTTTACTTAGGTAAAAACCACAAATACGCCATTGGCTATCCTGCAGTACACCTATATCCTTAATAGGCGTCGGTCTCTGTTCCAGACTCGACTCTAACACCTATATCCCTATAGGCGTCGGTCTCTGTTCCAGACTCGACTCTAACACCTATATCCCTATAGGTGTCGGTCTCTGTTCCAGACTCAACGCTAACACCGCCATCCTTGGCGGTGGCTTTCAAATGAGTCGGGAACACTTCGACTGAGCTCAGTGCAACGCAAATTTGAATG
>JANQRW010000005.1 GCA_028284365.1 Marinicella sp. | reverse complement strand
TCATTGAACTATTTACCGCCTTCACAATTTGCAAAACAGGCGGCATAATTAACATGGAAACTCTACTTCAGGATGGCAGAAGTTCGGGGGGAAGGTCACATCCACCACATTAATGGCTCTGAGACCATATAAGCAACAATGAATGTAAATACAAAGAAATGCACAGGAATCATCAAATACAAAATCCAATTGTAATAAGCCGTATTTTCTAGCTTTGGAACATCTGACTCATTTGGATTGGTGTCATCTTGTGAAAACACATGATCCAATGCCGGCACAACGATATAGATAAAAAGTAAAGGTGTGACCAGCAGAAAACTCACCGAGGTCACTTCGTACAACCCAATGCCTGCCAAACCTAACAATGGCAGCAGTGTTGATAAAATCCACAAATATTTTTTCGGCTTTTGTTGTGTCATGATGCTTGATTGTCTGTGAGAATCATAGAAAACAATATCACTGGCTGACCGTTCGGTCAATCTTTTATTGATTTTTGTTTATGATGTTTGAATTGAGCATACATGCATAGCTCAATTTCAAAAAAGACAACTCTTAAAGCGTCCAGGAATAATAAATTGAATTGATTGATAAAATATCGGTAAAAACCCAATTGAAAACAAAAAACTTATGTAAAAAGTCCAAAAAGAACGCCCTTAGTGCTCAGGCTCGAGACTCTATCTCAACGATAAACTTTATTAAATTTTCCATTTCACCGCTGAAACTACATCAGTTAAATCATTTAAAATGGCGAATAATTACACACACTTTAAATATCAATTTTTTCAAACAGTAAGAATCACCATTGATGAAATTAGTAATAAAACACTGTTACTCTATCGAATCAATACCAGCGGTTTGTTCAAACCAATTTGAACTAATAATTGAATTAATGATATTTAAAGAAATAATCATATCATCGTATTGATTCATAGTTTTATTCTGCCTTAACCAAGCGTTAAAAGATAAATTACATGAACTTTCATCAATAACACACATATCTTGCATTAAAGCGCTATCTGATTGACAGTCTAATCCTTTTTGACAACTATATAAAACAGATAAATCTAAGTTAGCACGTAAGAAAGACACATCTGATGTACCCATCTCTTCACCAACTTTATTGATAAACTCATTATCATATGTTAACAGATATAATAGTGCGGAAGCTGAAATGTCTGGATCCTGATGTTGAACTAATGTTTTTGCTTTAGAAATTATTTTAACATCATAGCTCGCTTCAGCGCTTAGAGTATTTAACTCCCTTAAAATTTGATTTTTTTCTCTTATTCTAAGTTTAATTTGATTTAATTCTGAGCTGCTAATTTGTGCCAAGTTTTCAAACCAGTCTTCACAATTAACCAATGTTTTTTCAATGTGAGCCAGTTCTAACTCAGACATTGAGTTATAATCGACACCATCCATAGACTCGTGAAATTTATTTTCGCTAAACCCACATGATTTATGTAAATCATAGTCAGTTAGATGAGATTGATCTTTAATTACAGGGTGTAAATAAGATAAATTCTGTGCAATATCTTTGACTTGAGAATCTTGTTCATCCAGGTTCTGATGATTGGAAGAATTAATGCTTTCATTTGGAAATTTATAAAAAAATACAATAGCTATAATCACTGCGATAATAGCTACTAATAAAGTTTTATATTTACTAACAACAGTCATTTTATTGACAAGAATTTGGTTTTTCTGCAACCAGCGGTTCTGTAAAATTCCAAACACCAACCTCAAATCTTGCAACGCTACCATCAGGAAATGGTAATTCAAAAGTACTGCCAGGTCTATATTTCGCTGCAAACCTTCTTTGATCTCTGGGTGTTAAAGCTTGGCTTCTTGCAAGAACAAAAGCTGCCGTCCCTACATCCATTCGAGCATCTCCTGTGATGTTATGACAACCATCTAATTGATCGATACTAACAAACGAATCTCCCGAGCCTCCGCTGGAACCACCACTGCCTGCTACCGTGTAAATGACACTAATAAACATAGCTGAACTTGCCAAATTGACATAACCGGTAACTGTGATAGGTGGCAAAACGACTCCACCGCCATCCTCACCAGGGTCGCATAAGGACTAGGTATGATTTGAACCAGATGAAATGTTGTCAACTTGTATTGTTGCGTCAATGTAATTTCCACCTACGCCTTGCATTTCATCTTCACATACAGCCATTGAATTGTACGAAATTGAAATCAGCATTAAAATAATGAATTTTTTCATGTAGCCCTCTCCTCTTGAAAATTCGATATTTTCCCATTGTTATAAGTGTTATGGGAAAATATTTCCTTTATTGATTTATCATATTTTTTAATTGTAGAAATATCTTTCCATTTTAAATTTTAGGTACTTCTGACAACTATTTTGATTCTATCATATGACAGGATTTGCAACAAAATCTTATACTAAGCCACTAGGTAATATTTTTAGAAAAGGTCAATATCTAGTAGGTTGTAACTTGCAGCTGTTTTATCAACAGAGTTCTACCGTATTATATTTAGGATATGAGCTATAATTAGAAGTGGTAAATGCACTTGAATTATCATGTTAAACTCAAATATATGCAGTTGAATTAAAAATTAAGAAAAAATGTCAGATAAAGATAATAAACACGAATTCGGTGCCGAGATACTTGAACAAACTGACACTGAATTCAAAGAACCCAAAATGTACAAAGTCATGTTACTTAACGATGATTATACGCCTATGGATTTTGTGATTGAAGTGCTGCAAAAATTCTTTGATATGGATGAACAAAAAGCAACACAAATCATGTTACACGTACACACAAGAGGGCAAGGTTTGTGTGGGATTTACACGCATGAAGTGGCTGAAACCAAAACAGCACTGGTCAACGAGTATGCACGTGAGCATGAGCACCCACTGTTGTGTGTGGCGGAGGTGGTGTGATGTTAGACATACACTTAGATCAAAGCATCAATGAAGTCTATAAATTAGCGCGTCAGAAGCGTCATGAATTATTGACCATGGAACATTTGATGCTGGCGCTCTTAAATAACAAACATGCCAGCAACATCCTCAAAATGGTAGGTGCTGACAAACAATTGTTGCAACAAGAATTAGAAATTTTGATTGGACAACATGTCAAGATTCTACCAGCTGAAACCGAACTGGAAACACAACCAACCTTGGCTTTTCGTCGGGTTATTCAACGAGCTATTTATTCAGCTCAATCAGCAGAATTAAAAAGCGTAACTGGTGATCGAGTTTTGGTCGCCATGTTTGATGAAATGGATTCACATGTGGTTTATCTACTGAACAAGCAAGGCATCACAAGGTTTGATGTGGTTCGCAGCATAGCACACGGTGATAGCAGCAGTGAAGATGCACTCAAACCTGATACCATTGAACAAAACAGCGAAGACAATACAGAAGCCAAAGACAGCGGTAAGGAATTTTTGATCGATTTGAACGCAAGAGCAACCGCAGGTGAAATAGATCCACTGATCGGCCGTGAAGCCGAATTAGAGCGTATGGTACAAATTCTAATGCGTCGATCAAAGAACAATCCGCTATTGGTTGGTGAACCTGGCGTTGGTAAAACAGCAATTGCAGAAGGTCTGGCCTTAAACGTGGTCAATAAAAAAGTCCCTGAAGTCATGCAAAATGCACATGTTTTTGCACTGGATCTGGGTGGCTTGCTGGCAGGGACTAAATACCGTGGAGATTTTGAAAAACGCCTGAAAGCCGTCATCAAATATATTCAAAGCATAGATCACGCCATCATGTTTATCGATGAAATTCACACCATCATTGGAGCAGGCGCAGTCTCAGGCGGTTCACTGGATGCATCAAACCTTCTGAAGCCGGCATTGAGTCAAGGCAAGCTGCGTTGTATAGGCGCAACTACTCAAGACGAAGTGCGTACGGTTTTTGACCGTGATCGTGCCTTGTCACGCCGATTTCAAAAAATCACAGTAGCAGAACCTACTCAGGATGAAGCGATTGACATACTCAAAGGCTTACAGGCGCACTTCGAGGAATACCACGGTGTCACTTACAAAGACGATGCCATCAAAGCTGCTGTTAAGCTTTCTGCCAAGCACATCAGTGACAAATTTTTACCTGATAAAGCAATAGATGCCATTGATGAAGCCGGATCTTGGCAAAAGATTCAAGGCTTACATGAACAGGACATCAACGCAAGTGATATCAAACGCGTGATCGCATCCATAGCTAAGATCCCGGTTGATGACATCAGCCAAGAAGACGGTCAGAAATTACAATCTATAGAGCGTAATTTACAACATGTTATTTTTGGTCAAGATGAAGCCATTGAAACCTTATCCAACGCCATAAAAATGGCCCGGGCAGGTTTGAACAGAGACAACCGCACAGTGGCAAACTTAATTTTCGCTGGCCCAACAGGTGTTGGTAAAACTGAGGTGGTGAAACAGTTATCACATCACCTGGGTTTAAAACTGATTCGCTTTGATATGTCTGAGTACATGGAACCACATACGGTTGCTAAAATGATAGGCGCACCTCCAGGCTATGTCGGTCATGACCAAGGCGGTTTGTTGACTGATAAAGTACACCAAACCCCACATGCAATTGTATTATTGGATGAAATCGAGAAAGCTCATCCCGATGTAATGAACATCTTGTTACAGGTAATGGACAACGGTAAATTAACTGATTCAAACGGACGTGAAACTGATTTCAGAAATGTGCTGCTGGTGATGACCACGAATGCCGGGGCTGGTATTTTTGGACAAAATAGTTTTGGTTTTCTCGAACAGGATCGCAGCACCGATGCGATGATTGAACTGAACCGGCACTTTACACCAGAGTTCAGAAACAGACTGGATGCCATCGTTCCTTTCAAAGCATTAGAAAAAACGCACATCGAAAAAATTGTTGATAAAATCATGATTGAGCTGGAACAACAACTCATTGAACCTGGTATTACATTCAGTATCAATCAGGCTGCCAGAGAATGGCTGGTAGAAAAAGGTTACAATCCAGAAATGGGTGCCAGGCCCATGCAACGTGCCATAGACCAGTATGTTAAGAAACCATTGGTTGATGACATTCTATTTGGCAAACTAAAAGACGGGGGGTTGGTCAAAGTCAACGTAATCAATGATGAATTAAACTTTGAAATCGTACCCAGCACGCTGATGCTTTCTGCGGTTGAAGAATCACCCACAGCACATTAAAAAAGCCCTGAAAAGGGCTTTTTTTTATTTAGAAAATTATTTACTGCGGAAGGTGATGCGACCTTTGCTTAAATCGTAAGGTGTGAGTTCAACTGTGACTGTGTCGCCAGTTAAAATTCTGATGTAGTGTTTGCGCATGCGGCCAGAGATATGAGCTGTCACAATGTGACCATTTTCCAACTCTACTCTGAACATGGTATTGGGTAAGGTGTCGATGACTTTACCTTCCAATTCAATTACGTCTTCTTTCGCCATATAAACTAAATAATTTCCTAAAGTATTAAAAAACGCGTATTCTAACAGATATGGGCGTTCCATGCAGAAAACTTATACCTGCTTATTCAGACTTAGTTCAGAATATCGAAGCCGTTCTCAAAAATTAAATCATCAAAAAATGGCGTAATCACCATAACATCAAATTCAGCTCCACCATTTTCTAATCCAGCCAATCTGACATTGCCTGCTTGGGGCACTGAATCAGTGGTGAACGAAAAACTGTAAAGTGTGCCCCAATCTATCGCATTAGCTACTGGAGCTTGTAAGACTAAACGGTTATTAAGGTGCATCACACTCCAATTGTTACTGTTATCTTCATCAAGGTCAGAAAACACAAAGTCAGTCATACTTGAAGAACTTGGTAACGGTAAAGTAATTGTTTGCACCTGTGGGTCATAATCATGGTTTTCAATCATGTAGTTATAACGGTAAGTGCCATCTTTATTGTCAATAACTTTAATAGCAACAGTTAAGTGACCTTCGTTCGCTCGCGTTATCATTTGTGAGGCTTCACCATTGGAGTGATTTGCAGGATTGGGGCTTACATAAGCAGAACTTGCTGAGCCTTGATCAAATAAGCTGCCTGGCGTTGAATTAATGTTCCAGCCAGTTCCATTAGCTGTTAAATTTACTTGCCTGAACCCCATGTTGTTAAAAATATTGACATCATCTCTGATCACATACCATGATGAGATATAATACTTCAGATTGCTGTCTGCAAAATCGGACTCAGCAACAACCATGCGATTTTGCCCCAAGCCATCAGATGAAGTATCTTGTACTCCATTACCATCTTGATCAAAGAATGAACCTGTGCTTTCCCACAGACCAGCAAAAGCACTGACGTTAGTTCTCGGGCCCAAATGTGATGATGAATCGTTGTTCCCAACACTGTACTTATCCCTGCAGGTTGGGAATAGAATTTGACCGCCAGGACACGGACACGAAGTGTTCACTGTAAAGAATGCATGCTTAACGCCAGACCTGCCAATTTGTTCAAATCGGTTATCAATTTCACGATACATGTTCCAAACCAGATAAGGATGCTGGTCATTATCATAGGGGGGATTGTTTCCAGTGAATTTTCGCCACCAAGCCACATCTGCAGTACCTACATTCTCCAAAGTGGCTGAAGGAGTAATTATCACGTGACTGTCATCAAAATCACCCAGGTACTCAACCTCATCCATACCAATCAAGGCCACATCCACATCAGGGTTTGCAGGTGGCCAATTATCACCTGCATTACAAGCCCCCAATGGAATTTCTTGTGCCTTATAGTCAGCTGGTATAATTAAATTGGAATACATGTGTGCATGGCCTGCAACATGATCAGCCAGATTTGGTTGATTGATTTGTTTGGCCAGATAGGGACTGATCCTTAAATCCATATTCTCGAAAAAGATTTGGGTCATGTTTTGATCAAACCCTGCATGAATGTTATTTAAATAGAACAACACTTGGCCATTGGCATCCAACACATCCATAACGACTAAATCACCCGTTTTTAGTGCTTGTTGCGTTGGTTGTAACTGCAAGTTCTTAAATTCATAATGGCTACCATCTGGTAAATCCCATGTGAATGAACCGTTTAGATAAAGTCGACCTCCGGTAACAGCATCCAAGCCACCATAAACGGATTTCAGTTGTAAGCCACTGGCTGCTCGAATACTTAATTTATTAGGATTTTGTACCCAATCAACTTTTCTGTCTGAAACACCGTCTTTAACTTGTATTCCAAATTGATTTAAAAGTCGATAAAAAGTATGGATTTGTAAATAGCCACCATCAGCACCCAGCTTACTGGTATTCGATTCTTGTTTGCTACTGGCAATATTGCTGATGACAAATAATAAGACAATTATGTACTTCATGGTACCGCACCAAAAAAAACAGTTACTTATCATAGCACAATGGTCATAAACTCAATCATACAAGTCCCAGTTAATTGGTGTCTTGCCATGTTTTTCAAGCATTTGATTACATCTGGAAAAGTGACCACACCCAAAAAAGCCGCGATGGGCAGATAAGGGCGAGGGATGTGGTGCTTTTAAAACCAAATGTTTTTGTGAGTTGATGTGCGCGCCCTTTTTTTGGGCATAGCTACCCCACAACATAAAAACAACGTTAATACAATGTTCGTTGATAACAGCGATGATTTTGTCAGTAAATTGTTCCCATCCTCTGCCTTGGTGACTCGCAGCTTGGGCTTTCTCAACAGATAAAACAGAATTAAGCAGTAAAACACCTTGATCAGCCCAGCTTTGTAGGTTGCCCTTGTGGTTTTCAATGCCTAAATCCTGATGAATTTCTTTGAATATATTGAGCAAAGACGGTGGTGGTTTAACCCCATCTGGTACCGAAAAAGACAAACCATGTGCCTGACCTGGACCATGATATGGGTCTTGTCCCAGTATCACCACTTTCACTTTATTCAAAGGCGTGCTATTAAGCGCATTAAACATTAATCCACCCGGTGGGTATATGACTTTTCTGACCTGTTTTTCTTGCTGTAGAAAAGCCTTTAGATTCTGCATATAAGGCTGTCGAAACTCATCACTGAGATGTTCTAACCAACTTTTATGAATTTTTGGTTGCATTAATCATTCGTTTTTTTGGCGATGAAATTGAGTGAATCTAACCTGAAATTTGATTTTCTTAACTAAGGCTTCTTGATTAACAGGTTTACCAATAAGATCATTGGCACCCAAATTTAAAATCTGCTTTTGATTTTCAGTGTTTTCATCACCTGTCATTATTACAAAAGGCATTTCTATTTTATCAAGCCCTAAATCATTGCGGAAATAATCCAATATTTCCAAAGCAGTTTCATTGTTCTTTAAATAATAATCTGTCAATACCAAATCGAACTTTTCCAATGCTACTTGGCTTTCCAACGCTTCTGTTTTCGCATCTGTAACGCTGACTTTGTGGGTAATTTCCAGATGATGATTTTGAAGTAGTTTTTTAGTGGCATGTGCCACCACAGCAGAATCTTCAATGTAAAGAATTTTACCGTTGATTTCATCATCAGGACGCAATAAACCACGCAAAAAAATCTCCAATCCCTTTTGGCCAGCTGCTTTATCGATATAATCAGTTACATCGCTACTTAACATGCGGTCTTGCAAGCGCGAGTCTACATCACCAGAGACTATGATAACCGGTAAATAATGATGATTCTCACGAACATATTCACAGATTTTTGTACCATCATCATCTGGCAGTCGAAGGGCTGAAATAATTAAATCAACGCGGTTACTTTTTAGCTTTTCAATTGCCTGTTCAACCGAGCTAACAGAAAATACATCTGTATACGGTGCAATTTTTTTAACCAACTTTTCTGTTAATCTCCTGGCTAATTTAGAAGAGTCAGCTATCAGAACTTTCTGCGATTCATTCATGCCAACATTGTACACCAATGATTTATTTGATTGCAGGTATTGTCACTATTTGTCAAAATCATAACTTCCTGATGTGGTTTGTAGCACTGATTCGAGACCCCAACCAAGTCACTACAACTGCTAGTGTCAAAAACCAAAAGAAGTGATTAAAACCAGGTGATGTGATGATGACTTCCTTACCAAAAGATTGAGAAATCTCTTGAATAGGATTTTGTAACCACCAAAGGGTTATGTTCAAAAACACAATTGCCAATAAAGCAGCACACACACCATAATAAACACCACCATATAAAAAGCGCCGTCTGATCTGAGCGGCAGTGGCACCCAGCAATTTTTTCAACCCAATTTCACCTTTGTGTAAGGCCACTTCAGAACCAATTGAATGGCTCAAAAAGACAAAGATAATCACCAAAAAAACCACAATACTTGCTTGCATCAAATAATAAAAGGCCTGGGTCAAGCTCTTAAGCTGCTTAAACCAGTCAGCATCAAAACTAACGTACTCGATATCAGGGTTAAGTTGTAATTTTTGTGCCAGTGTCTGAATTTGTTCAGTAGTGGCATTGGGATGCGGTTTTAACATGATCTGGTCAGGCAATTCATGAGACTTGATCACATCAATGATTTGCTTAAGTTGTGGGTCTTGACTCAAATTGGTTTTGATGGTGTCATTATCAATCAGAACAACCTCACTGATCAAATTCCGATCACCTAACTCTTCTTGTACTGCTTGTACTTGGTTGCCATCCAAACCCTGCTGTAAAAACAATGCCATGCTTCCCTGTCCTTGCCACCTGGCTTCCACTTCAGCAAAATTTTGCCACAAGGTCCACATCACCAAGGGTAAATAAAAACAAATGGCTAAAGTAATTACCATAAACAAACTAGAGAAAGGCGCATGCAAAGGCATTTTCAAGCCTTCTTTCATCGCCCTTAAATGGCCACGATACCATTTAGTGAAGGAACCTGGTGCTTGTTTGGCTAGTTGATTCATGTCAATTCAGGACGGTAATCGTCAATTAACTGGCCTGAATCGAGTATCAACACCCGTTTGCGCAAGCGTTTAATCAAAATCAAATCATGCGAAGCAATCACTACAGTAGTTCCTGCCTCATTGATTTTCATGAACAGTTCCATCAATTCCAGTGACAAATCTGGATCAAGGTTACCAGTGGGCTCATCAGCCAGTAATATATCCGGTTTACTGACTATGGCGCGGGCAATACCAACTCGCTGCTGCTGTCCACTGGATAATTGGCTGGGGTAAAAAAGTAATTTATCTTCTAAACCAACCTGCTGTAAAATAATTCTTGCCTGCTTTAAGCTTTCGGTTTGGCTGTAACCACGAATCCACAAAGACATAGCAACATTATCCAGAATCGTACGATTTTCCAACAGCCTATGATCTTGAAAAATCATGCCTAAACCTTGGCGGTATTTCGGTAGCTGGTGTTCTTTGATATTCCGCAGCTGAAAACCATTGACCTGTGCCTGTCCGTAGCTCATTTCTTCAATTTTCATGATCAGCTTCAATATCGAAGTCTTGCCAGCACCAGAATGCCCCGTCAGAAACAACATTTCACCAGCTTCAACTTCAAAACTGACATCAACCAAGGCCTTGTTATGTTTGCCATAGGATTTACTGACGCGGTTAAAATCAATGATCATGAGGGTTTATTGAATGATGGTGTTGATTTGAAAAATAGGTAACAACATGGCTAAAACGATAAATAATACCATCAAACCCACAAATAATATAGCCAAGGGTTGAATGGCACCAATCAAGGTTTTAAGTTTGTTTTCGACATCTTTTTCTTGTACCAAAGCAGCCCTCACCAACATCTCGCTAAGTTTACCGCTTTGCTCTCCTGAATTGACCAACTTAACGCTAAGAGGTGGGAATTGAGCTGTATTTTGCATCGCTTTCGCCAAGGAGCTACCTTCTCTGACAGCAGTGGCCACATCATCACATGCCAACTCCATAATACGGTTATTCACTACTTGTTTGGACAGCGCCAATGCAGACACAATTGGTACTGCACTTTGGGTCAAAATACCCAAAGTTCTGGTAAACCTCGCAGCTTGACCCACACGGATCAAACGACCAATACCAGGCAATTTCAATATCAAGCGGTGATATGCTAACTCAAAAGGCGGGTATTGTCGCAGGGCCACAAAACCAAAGGTTAAAAGTAAAATAAAACCAAGTAAATAGATGCCATAACCCGACAAAAACCCACTGACGTTAATCAAAACCTGAGTCATCGCAGGCAATTCAACTTGACTGCTCTCAAACACCTGAATCACTTTGGGTACAATGTAAATCATTAAACCAGCGACCACCCCAATGGCCGTTACGATCAATACAATTGGATATATCAACGCTGACATGGACTGTTTGCCCATTTCATCTCGGGTTTCCAAATAATCAGCCAGTTGCAACAATACGGCTTCCAATTGGCCCGATTGCTCACCCGCTTCAATACTGGTCACCACCAATTCATCAAACGCTTTGGGAAATTGACGCATGGCTGTTGCCAAAGACTGTCCTTCTAAAACCTTAGCGTGCACGCTGGATAAGATTCGCTCAGAGTTTTTAGACTCACTTTGTTCAACCAGGGTTTTAAGCGCATCATCCAAAGGCAAGCCGGCTTGAACCAGTGTTGCCAATTGCCTGACTAACAAAGGCAACTCTGTTTTCTTGAGGGTAAGGCGTTGTGTTCTCTGGTTTATGCCTTGGCTTTTATTCGACTCTGTGTTGCGATCAACCACATGGTTCAATTGGATCGGCGTTAGATTTCGGTGGCGCAGTAACTGTCTGGCTTGTTTTTCATTATCAGCCTGAATGATGCCTTTTTGTTGCCTACCACTGTTATCCAGCGAAGTATACTCAAACGCTTCCATCTGCCTTAGCCGCTGTGAATAACTCGCAGAATTTCATCAATACTGGTATCACCTGACACCAGCTTGTCACGAGCATCTGCCTCAATACTGGGGTGCAAATCATGGGCGTAAGCAGCCATTTCATTTTCGGCTTTGTTTTGATGAATCATGGTTTTTAAATGTTGATCCATGGTGATGATTTCAAACACACCCATGCGACCAGCATAAGCCTGATTAATCGGCAAACGCTCATCGGCTTGATAGACCTCGGATACATGGTCAGGTAATTGCAAAGCTGTTCGTGTGGTTGTATCTACAGTTTGTGGCAGGCGTGTCTGTGGATTTAACTTTTTAACCAAACGCTGCGCCACCACCGCCTTGACTGATGAGGCCAACAAAAATGGAGGCACACCCATGTCTATCAGACGTGTTATGGCACCGATGGCAGTATTGGTGTGTAAAGTAGAAAACACCAAATGACCTGTTAAACTGGCTTGTATGGCAATTTCAGCCGTTTCCAGATCTCGTATCTCACCAATCATAATAACATCTGGGTCTTGTCGCAAAATAGCACGCAATCCACGCGCGAACGTCATCTCAACCTTGCTGTTAACCTGAGTCTGACTGATACCTTGTAAGTGATACTCAATTGGATCTTCGATGGTCATGATGTTGCGGTTGCGCTCATTGATGGCTTCTATCGCTGCATACAAGCTGGTGGTTTTACCTGAACCTGTTGGGCCAGTGACCAGAATGATGCCGTGTGGTAATTTAACCAAGTCTTGCATCATCGCCAAATGTCGATTGTTCATACCCAATTGCTTCAGGCTTAATTGTCCCGCTTTTTTATCCAATAATCGCATCACAATGCGCTCACCAAAAGCACCTGGAATGGTTGAGACCCGGACATCAATCGGATGTCCGGCTATCTTTAAAGATATGCGGCCATCTTGTGGTAAACGCTTTTCAGCAATGTCCAGTTTAGACATGATCTTAACCCGTGAAGCAATTAATTGTGACAAACTCCGATCAGGTGTCAGGACTTCCTGTAATTCACCATCCACTCGGTAGCGAATGGATAAAAAGTCTTCGCCAGGTTCTATGTGTATATCAGAAGCATTGACTTTTACCGCATCTGCCAACAAAGCATTGATCAAACGAATGATCGGTGCATCATCGTTACTTTCCAATAAATCCTCAGGTTCAGCCAATGCTTCAGCCACTTGAGACAATTCAGCTTCAGAATTATCCAAATCCGCCACCACATTGTCAGTCATTGATTGTTGGTGGTGATAAATTTTTTGGATGACTTGTTGATACTCAGCAACCTCAAAGAAGTTGATTTCTACCGGTTGTTCACTTAACCGTTGTAATTCAGCTATGGCAGCCGGTGATGCTTCCTTGGAAACTGCCAAAATAATTTGGCCATCGGCGTCCTGTTGCAAGATGGTGGCACCACGGTTTTTGGCAAAACTATAAGATGGCAGTTTCACAGGTTTGGTGCTCATTGTCCTTATTGGTTGCCAGAATCGCTGGTTGCCTCTTCTATTTCAGGCAGTATGGGCTCACCACGACGGAATTTTTCAGGTGATATTTCTTCTAGCTGTTGTTGGCGAATTTCATTGTATTTTTGGGTGCTGATGATTTCTTGTTGGGCATCGTTGTGTAAAATCCGCGGATGAATAAATATCATCAAGTTACGTTTAACTCTTGTTCTTTTCTTGGTCCTGAATAAATTTTTAATCAATGGAATATCACCCAAGACTGGTACTTTACGGATGGTTTCTCGCACTGAATCATCAATCAATCCACCTAATACCAAGATGTTATTATCAGGGATCATAACTGAGGTCGATAAGGTCCTTTTATTGGTAATCAGGTCAACAGCGCTGGTCGCAGTGGCGTCAATGCTGGATATTTCCTGGGCAATGTCTACCACTATTTGCCCACCCTCATTGATGTGTGGCGTGACCGTCAAAGACAAGCCCACGTCTTCACGCTGGATGGTGGTGAATGGGTTGGGTGTGCCTTGCTGATCGGAGCTACCAGTGTTTGAGAACTGACCAGTTACAAAGGGCACTTCTTGACCCACAGACAATGCAGCTTCTTGGTGATTCAAGGTAACCACTGAAGGTGTCGATAAAATATTGTTGTTGCCATTTGTGGCAATGGCTTTGAGTAATCCACCGAATTTGAATATTTGTTCGCCGTTGTTACCCGTACCAAAATTCAAATACCCTAAATTCAAACCACCGGATAATAAACTACCGAACACATCCAACGGCTCATCAGCACTGAGGTTAGGCAAGGTGCTACCTGTGAATGAACCACCAACAATGCCATCATCTGAATCTCCAGCAATCGGGGCAAACCAATCCACGCCTAGCTCTTTGGAATTATCAACAGTTACTTCAGCAATGATTGCTTCGATTAATACTTGTTGTCGACGGATGTCCAGCATTTGTACTGCTTGTTGAATGTTGCGGTAAATCGCAGGAGGGGCATTGATAACCAGAGAGTTGGTTTCATTGTGCGCTTGAATACTGACGCCATTGTCGGCATTTTCACCTTGTCCAGGCTTAGCCAGTTGCTCCAAAATAGGGACCAGGTTGTCAGCAGATGCGTACTTCAGGTACACCACTTGTGCTTGGGTGTTGGTATCCAGTGGCACATCCAGGCGGCTGATGATGTTCATGATTTTGGCTTTCAATGATGGGTTGGCATTCACAATCACCGCATTAGTCCGGGTATCAGGCACAATCTTAGACTGTGGGCCTAAAGCGTTGGTTGATTCTAATAATTGTGACAAGGTATCGGCCACATCCTGAGCATTGGCATATTGCAATGGAATCAGCTCAATCGAAGAATCAGATTTGCGATCAATATTAGCTATCAATTGTCCCATCTTTTCAACATTACCCGCTTTATCTGAAACGATGAGTAAATTTGAATCTTTATTACTGATTAACTTGGCTTTACTGTTCATTGATTTCAGCATGTTCATCACTTCCTCAACGGGGATGTGCTTGATGCGAAAAATCTTAGTCATTAGTTGATCTGGATGATCGCTGGTCAAACCCGAAAGCGGATTGCTTTTATCAATCGGGATAATTTTAATGATGTCACCTTGAGTTTCTGTGGTGAAACCATTAACACTCAGGATTGATAAAAATAAATCATAAATTTTATCTTCAGAAACCGGCTGACCAGAAATAACGGTAATTTTGCCAGTAACTTCAGGATCAATGATGAAGTTCTTCCCCGTGATGTCTTTGATGGTTTCCACCAACAGCCTTATTTCTGCATCCTGTAAATTTAAAGTGTGCATGTGATCTTCAGCCGACACTTTCATCATCAACAAACTCAGCAATAAAACTAAAGCTAATCGGGTTTTCTTCATTATTGGAACTCTGATAGGTTAAGATTTAAGTTCATTTTACGTCCATTGCGCATCACTGTCACGTTGACATCTGAACTACTTTGTAATTGTTTTTGAATGCTCAAAACATTTTGATAGGAAATTTCGACACCATTCACAGCTACGATTTGATCATTGGCACGCAAGCCCTGCTTCATCAAATCGCTGCCACTGGTTAACTGTGACACACGCAAACCAGCTATTTGACCTTGGCCATCTTGTACCACTTGTATGTTGCCAGCAATTCTGGCTATTTTATTGGGGTCATATTTTTGTTGGTTAAGTACATCCTGCCAGTTGGAACCACCTTTGATGTGATTGGCAATACGCTGTGATGAACTGGCATTTTTTTTCAATTTCGCTGTTTTATCAACTTGGTTGATTCGGCTTGTTTGGGTGTTTAAATCATGGCCTTTGTTTAAGGACATTTTTTCTCGCTTGCCGTTACGGCTTAAAATCAAATGCTCTTCATGGATGGCTTCCAGTTTGGCCAAACCAAAGACCTCATCGCCGACTTTGAATTTCTTTTCATCACCTTGGGTGTTTTTGATATAAGCACGACCTTGACTCGGATCATTGCTGGCAAATATACCCGTTATGATTAAATTAAGTGATGATTCTGCCTGGAGCATGCTCAACGGTATCTGACTGACTGCAGAGGAACCAAATATGTTATAGGATGATGGCTTGGGCAAGGCTGCCCGATTACTTAATTGGGCGGGTGGTGCTGTCACTGCTTCAATCGCGTTGGACTTGTGTTTGGGAAACAACAAGAATTGAACCCACAACACCACCAGCAGTCCCAGCAGCACCCATGTAATGATTGTTTTTAAATGTTTTTTGTATTTATCCAATCGTTTGCATTAAAACTCTGATTCTTCAATATCCATCAAAGGATCAGCACCAGTAAAGATGGTGGCTTTCAGACTGTGACATCTGGGCAAAATTTTGGCGAAGTAAAATTTCGCTGTTTTTTGCTTACCACTATAAAAATCGGCGCCTAACTGACCTTTGCTGTGCTCTGCTGAATTATGCAATTGCGCCCAAAAATATGCAAGGATTACATAGCCAGAGAGCATCAAATAATCAACCGATGCAGCACCTACTTCATTCGGATTTTTCTGGGCTTGCTGTACAATAAATTGGGTCACTTCCTGCCACATATCAAGATAACTTTGCAGTTCGCCATTCAACGGTGTATCAGTGTCATTAATGAAGTTTTGGATGATATCTGCCATTTCACCAATCTGTCCATGTTGCATCATCAGCATTTTACGACCGGTTAAGTCCAATGCCTGAATACCGGTGGTACCCTCATATAAAGTAAAAATCTTGGCATCACGATGCCATTGCTCCTGTCCATGTTCCCGAATGTAGCCGTGACCACCGAAAATTTGCACACCATTATCTGTTGCTTCTAAGGCAACCTCAGTTAAAAAAGCCTTGATGATGGGTGTTAGGAACGCCAATAACCCATCCGCACGTTTTACTTCTGCTTCATCTTTACTGTGTTTAATGATTTCAATCTGTTGCCCCACAAAATACGCCATAGCCCGATTACCTTCAGCAAAAGCTTTTTGGGTTAACAACATACGACGCACATCAGGGTGGACGATGATAGGATCAGCTGGTTTGTTTGGTAATTTTGGACCAGTTGCTGCTCGCATTTGCAAGCGTTCTTTGGCATAAACCAAAGCACTTTCGTAAGATGCTTGTGTCGCGGCCAAACCTTGAATCCCAGTGTTCAAACGCGCCCCGTTCATCATGGTGAACATGATCTTCAAACCCTGATTAGGTGCGCCAATCAAATACCCTTTGGCATCATCAAAGTTCATGACGCAAGTGGCAGAACCATTCAAACCCATTTTATGTTCAATACTTGCCGCACCTAAGGTGTTGCGCTCACCCAGTTCATGGCTATCATTCAGTAAAACTTTGGGTACCAAAAACAGTGAAATGCCTTTGGTGCCTTTAGGCGAATCCGGCAAACGCGCCAACACCAGATGAATGATGTTATCAGCCAAATCATGTTCACCAGAGGTAATGAATATCTTGGTCCCAGTGATTTGGTAAGAACCATCATCGCTGGGCTTTGCGGCGGTATTAACCAAACCCAAATCAGTACCACAATGCGGCTCGGTTAAACACATCGTTCCAGTCCATTCACCTGTGGTCAATCTGGGTAAAAACTTTTGCTTTAATTCCTCTGTTGCAAAGTGTTCAATCAATTCACGTGCACCATGAGTCAAACCAGGGTAATTCGACCAACCAGGACAATAAAACGTGTTTAACTCACCCAAAATAAGCTGTAACCAATAACTTAAACCCTGTCCACCATATTTAACATCACCATCTAAGGCTGCCCAACCAGATTCACAAAACGCTTTATAAAGCGCTTTAAAACCATCTGGAGTGGTCACTGTATTACCTTCGTGATGACAACCCTGCTCATCAGCAACACGATTCAAAGGGCCTGCATTTTCATGTAAAAATTTTGAAGCCTCTTCAACAATGGTCATGAATGTTTCCACATCTATATCATCGTGAACACCGAGCTTTTGGTAATGTGAAGTCAGGTCAAGAACTTCGTCAGCTATGAATTGTATGTCTTTGACTGGAGCGGGTAGATTTGCCATAATTCAAACGTTTGTTTTAAAAAGAAAAGCATTTTAACATTCAGTGAGTAGAAATGAAATAAGCAACGACGACCTTTGTATCAACTTTCGAAATACTGAACCATTTCTTGGCGCATTGCATGATCGGGCAAGCTCCCCTTGAGTGCTTGCATGTTTTCTCGCATATGTTCAACTTGGCTTGTGGCCGGAATGGCACAAGTTACAGCAGGGTGAGATATGACGAATTTGAGGAAAAACTGAGCCCAATTCACACATTGAATTTCTACCGCCCAATCAGGTAAAGGCTTATTGGCAACTCGTCTGAATAAACCCCCAGTTTGAAACGGTCGGTTGATAATCACCTTGATCCCCTTATCAGCTGCCATAGGCAATAATCGATGCTCAGCTTCACGGTCGTTGATGTTATAAGTGAATTGGACAAAATCTAATTTTTCATTTTGCATGACATCTAAAAGTTCAGCATGCCTGCGCCCATGAGAAGTCGTGACACCTATGAATTTGATTTTACCTTGATGTCGCCAATCCCTAAGCGTTGGCAAATGTGTTTCCCAATCCAATAAATTGTGCACAAACATCAAATCCATGTGCTGTAAGCCCCACGATTTAATGGACTGGTTCATTTGATCAATACCCATTTGTTTACCCGGGATCCAAACTTTGGTAGCAGCAAATAAGTCCGTATTGTCTGCTTTAGGCAAGACAGCGCCAAGCAATTGTTGGGCCGCACCATACATTGGTGATGAATCAATCATACGGCCACCAGCAGCAAAAAATACATTCAGAATATCAACGTATTTCCCCAAATTAACCTGTGCAGGATTTTGATCAAAAGTAATCCATGTGCCCATTCCAATTTTAGGTAAATCAACGCCATGAAAATTATAGTTGGCTGACTGGACTCTGTTTGCAACCAAGCCACTGAATAAAGGCAATGATAACAGGTACTGGTTGAACTGACGACGGTTAAGCATAGACAAAGAGGTTTTATTTATAAGGAATGTCTTTGGGTCTTCCTAGATCATTCTTTACGTTTTACTCTAAGGTATTTGTCAGAATGGAATTTCATCATCAAAATCATCAAAATTTGGTGCTGGATTATTATTTTGTTGTTGGTTGTTATTATTGTTTGCTCGCGGCGCAGAAGGCATGCCGCCACTGCCACCAAACCCACCTTGGCCTGAGTCACCACCGCGACCACCAAGCATTTGCATCTCATTAGCCAGTATTTCTGTGGTGTAACGGTCTTGACCATTTTGGTCTTGCCATTTGTTAGTACGCAATTTACCTTCAATATACACCTGGCTGCCTTTTTTTAAGTATTCACCCGCAATTTCTGCCAAGCGACTGAAAAAGACCACTCGATGCCATTCAGTTTTTTCTTGTTTGTTACCTTCCTTGTCTTTCCAGCTTTCAGTGGTGGCCACAGAAATGGTGGTCACAGCTGCCCCAGCTGGTGTATAGCGGACTTCGGGGTCGTTACCCAAGTTTCCAACCAAAATGACTTTGTTTATACCTCTTGCCATGCTATTTTCCTGATTATTATTTTAAAGTTTGATTATAGGGTGCGCTGACAACCTATTCAACTGAGATCATTGATTTTACCAAGGAAGGCTGGCGATCAGCCTGACTGGCGCTCGCGGTTAGGCAAGAACTGGAGATAATGGTGTTTTAATAAACCTTAACCGTAAAGACTGATAAGCCATGAACAAAGGCTAAGTAATGAACCACTGCTGATTTTGCGAAGCAAAATAAAACATAAGAGTATACCGCAAGGCCGTGAGCCTGAGATTGCAAGTCATGCTAGCCGTGGTCGCTTTCATTTTTGTAGGGAACAAAAATGAATGACGACTGCAAGGATGCAGGAGGTAGAGTCGAGTTTGGAACAGAGACCGAAGACCCAATAGCATTCCTTATGAGAACTTCGTTCTTTATAAGAAAAAATAGACAATATTTTCAGAAGTTAACCAAAGCTCAGACTAAGCTTCATTGGCATAATAACAATTACTTTAATCAGTCAGGGAAATTGAAATGCTTAACATACAAAACAATCAAGGATTTACATTTATAGAGTTGGTTATCGCTTTAAGTATCATTTCAATTCTAACTGCCTATGCAGTTCCTAACTACCGGGATTTTAAACAATCACAAACCATGACTCAAGAATTAAACCGTTTGTCTACCACCATTAATTATGCCCGCAATCACAGCGTCACACTGAATCAACATGTCATATTATGTGCCACTGAATCATTTAATGCCTGTGATGGTAACAGTCAATGGCATGGTGGTTGGATGGTGTTTGCTGATTTGAATCGCAACCGTCGATTTGACGGAGATGACACCATGTTATTGGCCGAAAATAGGATGAGCCAAGATCTGGTTGCTAAATCGTCTATTCACCGGCAAAAGATCCGTTTCGTTCAAACCGGTTTTGCACCTGGAACCAATTTAACCATCCGTTTTTGTGACAGTCGTGGCGCAGAATACGGTAAAGCAATTGTGGTCAGTAATGTCGGCCGACCAAGGGTGGTTCAAAATATTAACACCTGTGGCTGATGGGTTACTCTTATCAATTGGTGGTAAAGCTTTCACCACAACCACATGAACCTGTGGCATTGGGGTTTTTGTATACAAAGATCTGATTGATGCCTTGTTTTTCATAGTCAATCACCGTGCCTTCCACTTTATCCAAAGCTTCTTCCGGCACAATTAATGTTACGCCTTTGTCCTCCATGGTTACTTCACCTGCGTGAATCTGATGGACCAGAGCCACATCATAACCCCACCCGGAACAACCCATTTTTTTTACTGACACACGAAAACCTATAGCCTTATGATCCAAGGACATGAAATGCAGAATTCTATCAGCGGCTTGTTGAGTCAATTGTAAAGACATAAGCGATATTATAATTTAACAGTGGTGTTATGGTGAATATTTTGTTCTTTTCAAGAACACAGCAGTGAAATTTTAAGCTATCATGAATCATTAAAGAGCTGATTGTCAACTCTGTACTTAAATGCAATAGAATGTCGAATGCTCAGGTCTAGACCAACTCCATTTTATTGGCTTTTGTGAGGCACAAAAAAACAGCAACCTTCCTTGGCTGCTGCTGGGGGACGAGGTTCAAACTCGTTATTGAAAAGTCTTCCGATTAAGCGGCTTTCTTTTCAATCTTTTTGATTTCTTTAATCAAAGTTTCAACGCGAGTACTCAAACCTTTTAAATCATCGACTGTTGGTATGTCTAACTTGGTTAACGCGCTTTCTACTTTTGTTTCAAAAACATTTTCAATTTTGCTGAACTGCTTGGAGGCAATGTTTTTGATGTTATTGAATTTGCCTTCAGCTTTGTCAGTCAACTGATCAACTGATTTTTTTGACTTCTTCTCTAAAGATTTACCTTCTTTAACTAAAGTGTCGTAAAACTTGTTGGTTTTCTTAGCTGCTTGATCGTAAGCTTTAGTTGCTTCTTTTTGTGCAATTGAAACGACACCTAAACCGGCCAATACTGCATTTCTTGCTGTTTCTTTAATTTGTTTTGTGTTCATAGTTACACCTCATTCTGTTGTGTTTTATTGATGATGTGGGTATAGTAATCAGTGGTTGTAGAGTAAACACACTAAAGCTGAAATTTATTAGAAAAAATTCCAAAATTAATAAAAAATATGAAAATCACTAACTGGGACGCCACCGATTCACAATTCATTCAAGACTTATCAGCAGATGATTTAACCTCATGCTGGGAAGATCTACATGCCGCTGACTTAGCAACAGAACCTCAAGGTGATTTATTAGCAGCTTGGCTCTTGTTTCACAATGGACACTATGCAGCAGCAGCCGAAGCAGGCCTGGCTCTTGGTGCAGAGGGTGTTCCAGTGGTACAGCGCTCAGTGGTTGCTTACACAGACTATATCTGTGAAGATGAAGACGAGTGTACAGAGCTGTTGGAACAGGCCTACTTATTAGGCGAAGATGGTACAGGTGGTACCAACACTCAATTCACCACTGCCTTGGCCATGGGACGCTATTCACAATCCATTTCCGTAACCAAAGCTTTGGCCAAAGGTTTAGGCGGCAAAATAAAGAATTTGTTGACTTCGGTGCTTGATGCTGAACCAAACCATGCAGAAGCACATTTAGCCATGGCTATGTATCATGCTGAAATCATTGATAAGGTTGGAGCCACATTGGGCAGCTTAACCTACGGTGCCAATGCCAAAACAGCGAATAAACACATCGAAAAATCCATTGAGCTTGTGCCCAATGCCATTAACTTGATTGAAGCGGGTAATGCTGTTTTATTATTGAAAGGCGATAAAGGTATGAATGATGCCACTGCTTATTATGAACGTGCGGCTGAAGTTGAACCGTTAGACGCATTACAAGCAATGGATGTTGATTTTGCCACTTCCCAGCTGGAATAACTCAACACTGATAACAGTGCGTAGTGGTTGCTTTCAAATTAGTCGGGAACACTTCGACTTAGCTCAGTGCAACGCAAATTTGAATGACGACTGCAAGGATGCAGGAGGTAGAGTCGAGTTTGGAACAGAGACCGAAGACCAAAAGACATTCCTTAACTACATAAATAAAGACCCAACAGGATCCAGTGAATGATTGCTTGGCACTTTCATCCAATGTCCTCTGTCTTGATTCAATTCGTTTATGACTAAAAATAACCACATTAAATTTCCAATTAATATTGCCCAAGCACAAGGTGCTTATAGCTTAGAGTTGCTGGTTGGTAGTGAGCAGGTGCCATTAAAACTATTAATAGATACAGGCAGCAGCACATTAGCCTTTCATGCCACACGTTATTCAGTTGAGAAAGACCTCAATTCATCAACAACTCAGATAGCACAGTGTGTTACCTACGGTATGGGCGGTTGGGCTGGCCCAATGTTGAATTCCACAATTACTTATTCTAATGGAGACACAGAATTTGTTATCCATGATGCCTCTTTTTCAATCATTTCGAATGAAAAAGGAAAAAATTTTTTGAGTTTGGATGGAATACTGGGACTTGCCTATCACCACTTAAACAAAGGTTATAATTTATCAAACTACTATGAATCAAAAAATACCAATGAGACGCACACGTATCCATGGACTTTTTCCGAACAAATCGAGCAAACTGGAATTGATGCTTTTAAAAAGTTTTTAGTAAAGTTTCCTGAGAAGGACATCACACCTAATTTTACCGCCTTTGCACAAGAAAATATTTCACTCAATAAATTTGCCTTATCCATCCACCGTTCCATTGTTTATGTTCCGCAAAAGAATATGACTTTAGAACAAAAAGAAAACGAAGATTTAAATAAAGGTCTCTTTGTTATTGGAGATGCTGAAGCAGAGAAAGGCTTATACAACGGTTCGCCACAAGTGGTGAAGGTTGTACACGATGCTTATTACAACACCAAGCTCTTGTCAGTAAGGGTTTCTGGCTTTGATGCATTCAGAGCCCCGCCATTGGATGAAGCGCATGTACATAATTTTTTCAGTAATGCAATCATTGATTCAGGGTCAAGTTACCTGATGCTACAACAACAAATTTACGAGCACATCATCGATTCATTTAAAGCCATCGACCCTAACCTCCTCACATTCATTAACGAATTTAAAAAGACACAAGAGAGTCAATCGGCCTATTGTCCAAAAAATTTAGATTTGAAGCAGTGGCCTAATCTTTATTTCACTTTTGAGGGAACTGAAGAGAATGAAGTGACCTTATGTTGCCAACCAGATCACTATTGGCAATTGGACGCTTTGGCTCCAGGTCAGGCATTTTTTACCTTGTTAAATCAAATTCCAAAGTGGCCCAATCAATCAGTCATTGGTTTGCCGATTATCAGCAGTTATTTTTGTGTCTTTGATAGATCTTCAGGTACCGATGGTGTGATTAAATTTGCAGAAAAAGTTTAACGGTTAAGCGGCTGTCCTGTAAACAGTCACCTGATTCCTGCCATTTTCTTTTGACTCATACAACGCATCATCAGCATCGTTCATTAAGCGGGAAAAGTTGTATCCAGAAATTTGAGTCGTGGTGATACCAAAACTCGCCGAAATATGAAATTGGTGACCTGTTTCATATACTGTTTCGATGGAATTAATAGCGGATCGACATGCTTCAGCAAATTCAGCAATATCATTTAATGTTGAATCTCGCATGATAAGAGCAAATTCTTCACCGCCTAAACGGGCGAATGTTGCCTTTTCATTATTAAGTTCCTTACAAGCCTTGACGATTGATTTGATAACCCAATCACCAACAGTATGGCCATATTGGTCATTGATTTTCTTAAACAAGTCCAAATCGAAGATACCAAAAGCAACGGTTTCTTCTTTCTCTTGCGAATAGGGAAGCATGTGTTCCATATAATCCTTCATACCCTTACGATTGTATATTTTTGTCATGTGATCCATTTCAGACAGAGACTTATAAATTTCTTGTTGTTTCTTAATTCTGTAGCCTATATACAACAACAAAACAGCTATTGAAGCAAACAGATAATTTAATAACAATTGATTGGCTTTTGATTTTTCAGCCAATTCTTTCTCCAGTACCAACACTTCATTTTGCTGATTAAGAAAGTCTATTCGGTGGGATTTTGCCATGCTGTCATGTTTGATGGTTTGATAGGCCATTAACTTTTCTTGTTTGTCTGAGTAATATCTAATTTTAGCTAGGTTTTTCTTCAACAAATAATCATTGGCTTCTTTATAACTTTGGGTGCTTTGGTGATAATTAATCAGCACATCAAGTGCATCAATTTTTTGCTGTGAATTACCCAAAGATGCACTTCCTTCTAATGCCTTCTTCGCAAATTCAACAGCTTCTTCATATCTGCCCAATTTTTCTAAAATTCGAGCCATAAGACTGTCCTTGAAAACAATCAAGTTTTTGTATCTGGTGGCTACGATGGAATCATCTGATGCCAATAAACTCTGATGTATTAAATTCGTTTCTTGTTTCGATTCAGCCTTTTTAAGTTGATAATCTATCCAGTTAACATTTAAAACTTGTGCATAAATATTTTCACTTTGTTGGCGACAATGATTCAATACCTCTGCAATTTCAGTTTCTTTAATTCCAAGCTGGTTTAAATTAATGAGAGCAACGTACTTATAGACAGACGCTTTGCACCACTGTTTTGGGGAAGGCTTCTGGTCGATAACGAGTTGAGAAAAGTCCAGGCTTAGCTGGTTTTGATTAACTAAATCGTAGACCACATAGGCCGTCGAGTAGATTAATAATTTAAGTGCTTGATCATTGACGTTATCAATCTGAGACAATATGTTGTCTAAACTGGTCAAAGCCTTTTGGTAATCGCCTGAAATTGCATATATGTTTGCCAATAACGACTCAACTCGGATGGTGATTGACAAATACTCGCAATCTTCTTTTATAACCTGCAGTTGCTGAATCGATTGTTCGACATCTCCACTTAACCCAAGTTTATATGCTGAAAGGAAACGGTAAAAACAGAGTTGGCTTTCTGAAAAGCTATTTTTTATTGCAGAGAGTTCAGATAAGTTTTTAGTAAATGTAACAAAATCGCTGGTTCTGATCGCATCGGTTTGTGAGAGTAAGCGATCAATTTCATCTCCACTTAATGCTGATCTTTCAGTGGAGTTTAGCGAAAGGTCAGCAGTTTCTGAGTTTACACAAAAAGAAAGTAGGCACACAACAAGTATAGCGTACTTAATTCTCATACCATTTTTTTCTGTGTAAACTCTGGTTTATAAAGACTATTTAATTATCAAGCCTCTGAATCATCGTCGTCATCAGGTACAAGAGCACAAACAAACTCCTTCTTCTGAATGCTTTTGATTGAGTCTTTTGCAATTCCTAAGTCTGCTAACATTTCAACCAAATTCCCATGTTGTTTGAGAGAAGAATTTTGACCAATTAATTCTAAATTTTTTATTTCAACATTCATACCTACCTCTTTTAAGTTGTTATTGGGGAAAAATACATATGTCCATGAAGAACCAGAGCAAAACTTACAAGGTGAATTTACTGTTGGATACAGCATTTTTATTCACAATGATCATAAGTTTTGAAATCTCTTGAGCTCATTGACCTTTAAAATTATCGTAACATAGCATTCACAAGTTTTCTATCATTTTGATCATGTCATTGTTAAGAACACTTTTTTCATAAGGAGGAAAAACCACAGTGGTCTTCAAACTTAATTCAGCATGCACCAATTCAATCAGTTTGATCTTTTTAATGACGGTCTTTTCAATGGGTAAAACAGCGCATTCATACAGAATAATTTCAAAATCCTTAGAATAAGTTTTCAACAACAAGTCAACCAACACTTGTCTATATTTAGCAGGTGTTGAAAATTTTGTAAGGCTTTTGTCTCCAGCAATGCCAACTTGCCATAAAATTAAATAAGATGTTGGATCAAATGTTTTATTGCGGAACATAAACTGAGTGGCCTCAAGGTGTGTGCAACCATATTTACCAGGATCAATGCCAAGATCTGCATAAAGACAATCTTCTGCTGAGACCCCTGCTTCCATATGCGCTTTGTAGCCTTCTTTCCTGGCCTGTTTAATAGACTCATGCGGCGCCCAGGCAAATACACCAGGATGACCATAAAATGCACCACAAACCTTTTTTCCTGCCCTCACTTCACACATGATCACATCAACCATTTTCCGATAAGTGATCATTCGAGAAGTGCCTTCACTGTAATACTGCTGCAAGCTTCTAACATCATCATTCATTCCTTGAACCCATTGTTCGACTATGTTGTTAGAAGCAGCCACAAATACCACATCGGCTTTTTCTATGTAGTTTCTGGAAAGTGGCGTGATGTGTGACCCAAGGGTCATACCAAGTCCTACATTAACCAAGCTACCTATTGACTGTTCTTTTGAATTATTCACGAATTATTTCCCATTTGATGCTTTTTACATTTGTTTTTGGATTAATCTCTACACCTTGGTTTTTAAAGCCCAACGCTTCAGCGATTCTGTTTGCGCCAGCATTGTCTAGCTGACAGAAAACAACAATTGATGGTACTCCCAACTCATCAAATGCATAGTTAACAAGAATTCTTGTGGCTTTGTAGGCGTATCCTAAATTTTTGTATTTATTCAGAATCATCACCCCCAACTCATGGCCTGATTGACTCTTATGGTTTTTCATAAGTCCAATGACCCCTAAAGAAGCTTTATTTTGTGTTTTTCTGATGATGTAAAATAGATTTCGGTCCTTTTTAGTGGTCACATTCTCAAACAGCTCCAGAGCCTTATTTTTTTTGAGCGCAGGTCCGATGTGTTTCATCGTATCAGGATCAGTATATATACCAACAAACAAAACTCTGTCATCTTTTGATAACGGTTCTAAAGTGAGTAGGGATGAATGAGACATAGTCCTTTGTTTTCTTGAATTATAAAGCAATGTTGATTAGTACAAAAGCCCTGGTCCACAAAAACACCCAGTGATCTGTGAATGAATGACGTAGTTGAAGGTGATCAGGTAGTCAAGTAATTGAAAGTCAGATTTTGAACCTGCTTCAAAATCAAGTGCGAGTAATCTCCCAATACTTTATTATCATACTAATCCCCAAGAGATTAACCAACTGACAGCAAACGGTAGGGGTATTCAATCAAGCAAACAAGCCTGCTGGAAGCATGAGCTCTGCTTTATCTTTGGTTGATTCAAAGCTCACTACTTCGTACGCCGATTCGTCTGCCAGTAAAGCGCGGGCCAACTCGTTGTTCAAGTAATGACCTGATTTGTGGCCATGGTAAGCACCAATGATGGGATGACCCAACTGGTAAATATCACCGATTGCATCCAATAATTTATGCCTGACAAACTCCGCTTCATAACGCAATCCATCATTATTCAATACACGATAATCATCCAATACAATCGCATTATCCATACTGCCGCCCAATCCTAAATTGTTATTACGCAGCATTTCTATGTCACGCATAAAACCAAAGGTTCTGGCTCTGGAAATTTCTTTGATGAATGATTGAGAATTCAAGTCTATATCAACATGATTACAATGCTCTTCGAATGCCGGATGGTCAAATTCAATATCAAAAGAAAACTTACAACCCGAATAAGGCGATAAAGTAGCTGACTTATCATCTACAGTAAATTCTACTTCCTTTTTAATTTTAATGAATTTCCGGGGTGCCGACTGCTCTTGGATACCCGCAGATTGAATCAAAAACACAAATGGCCCCGCTGAACCATCCATAACGGGTACTTCAGATGCACTTAAATCAACATAACAGTTATCAATGTTCATTCCCGCTAAAGCAGCCATTAAGTGCTCAACCGTACCAACTTTAATCCCATTCTTAATTAAAGTGGTCGACATGCTGGTCTCACCCACATTTTCAGCCATGGCTTTGATGGCCACCGGACGCTTATAATCAACACGTCGGAATACGATACCAGTATCTACTGGTGCCGGATTCAAGGTGATGAAAACTTTCTGTCCAGAGTGTATACCAACACCTGTGGCTCGAACGGTGTTTTTTAACGTTTGTTGTGCAATCATAGGCGAATCTTATTGATTGTAATGACCAATTTTTGTGGATTGTACCACACTGCATACCTCATTCAACGGCTTTTGTGGTTTTTTTACAACGCTTGTGACTTAATTACCACAGCTCCTAAAATGTCAACTAAAAAAATGCCGGCCACTGGAGGTGGCGTGGCCGGCGAGGCTGACGTTTTTCATGACAACCTAAATTGAACCAATTTGATTGTCTTTATTGTTATCTTTTTGCGACTTGTAAAGCTTAATCAATCCAACTGATTTCTTAAGAAAGTTGGAATGTCTAAGTAGTCATCATTTTCGACCGGGCTTTTACCGTCACGCAACTGGTCAATCACTGCTTGGCCATTGTTTGTTGCGTTGCTGCTACTGCGATTAGCCGTTTCAGTTTCGCCTTCATCACGGGTAGCACGTATCGGCTGCTCCACTCGATTGTTGGTGGCATTGCGAACGATCTCTACAGATTTAAACTGTTTTTGTTTTACTGCTTTATTCAAACCAGTTGCAACCACAGTGACTCTGATTTCATCTTTCATATCCATGTCAATTGAAGTACCAACCACGACAGTCGCCTCATCTGATGCATACTCTTTGATTAAATCACCAATTTCTTCATATTCACCTATGGTCATGTCCATGCCAGCGGTGATGTTAACCAAAACACCGTTGGCACCATGCATATCGATGTCTTCCAACAGAGGAGAATTCATGGCCAATTCTGTTGCAGTAGCAGCGCGATCATCACCTTTACCTACACCTGAGCCCATCATAGCCATACCCATTTCTGACATCACAGTTTTCACATCCGCAAAGTCGACATTGACCAACCCTGGGCAAGTGATTAACTCAGCAATCCCTTGAACCGCACCTTGCAATACATCATTAGCTGCTTTAAAAGCATTTAACAACGTCACATCACGACCAAAGTGTGTTAACAATTTTGCATTGGGAATCGTAATCAGTGAATCAACATGCTGTTCTAAATCTTGAATACCTTTGTTGGCCACATCCATACGACGCTTCCCTTCAAAAGGAAATGGCTTGGTTACAACAGCAACTGTTAAAATACCCATCTCTTTAGCAATCGCAGCAATTACTGGCGCTGCACCTGTGCCCGTGCCACCACCCATACCAGCAGTGATAAACACCATATCTGTATTGGTCAAGCATTCTTTCAAACGTTCAGTGTCTTCCAAAGCCGCTTGCCTGCCCACTTCAGGGTTAGCACCAGCACCCAAACCTTTGGTTACATTTTGTCCAATACGCACCACATTTTTACAATGTGTTTTTTCCAAGGCTTGCATATCAGTGTTAGCACAAATAAACTCCACACCCTCGATATCAGCCTCTACCATTTGTTGTACGGTGTTACCACCGCCCCCACCAACGCCAATTACTTTAATAACTGCGCCTGTATTTTCCGTTTCCATTAATTCAAACATTTTCTATACCTCCGATTAATCAATAATCTCATTTATGGTTTCATTCGCAATAGGCATTCTCAAACCACCTTTAATAATCACCTAAAAACCATTTTTTAAATTTATGCAGCCAGCCCTCTGACTCCATAACACTGTCAGTAACAAAATCTGTGTTACCACCATATTGCAATAACCCAACACCAGTCGCATGGACAGGGTTATTCACAACTTCTTTCAAACCAGCCACATCGACTGGCACACCCAAACGTACGGGCACATGAAATATTTCTTCTGCTAACTCAACGGCACCTTCCATTCGTGATGCACCGCCGGTTAGAACAATACCTGCAGCAATCAAATCAATGTAGCCACTGCGTTGCAAATCAGCTTGCACCAAGCTGAATAATTCCTCATAGCGCGGCTCAACCACTTCAGCTAATGTCTGTCGAGCCAGCCGTCTTGGTTGACGATCTCCTACGCTCGGTACTGAAATGGTTTCTTCCGCCGACGCCAACTGCCGCAGGGCACAGGCATATTTCAATTTAATGTCTTCTGCATGTTGAGTTGGTGTACGCATTGACACTGCGATGTCATTGGTTACCTGATCTCCAGCTATTGGAATGGCTGATACATGACGAATCGCACCATTGGTAAATACCGCAATATCCGTTGTTCCTGCACCAATATCCACCATACACACACCTAACTCCTTTTCATCATCTGTCAAAACCGCTGTAGATGACGCAAGCTGTTCAACGATCATTTGGTCCACTGATAATCCACAACGCGCCACACATTTAGTGATGTTTTGAGCTGCACTCTCAGAGCCGGTGATTAAATGCACACGCGCCTCTAAACGCACGCCTGACATGCCTATCGGATGACGGATACCATCTTGACCATCAATCACATATTCTTGCGGTAATACATGCAAAACTTTTTGGTCGTTGGGAATGGGTACCGCTTTGGCAGCATCCAACACCTTTTCCACATCAACTTTAGAAACTTCCTTATCCTTGATTGCTACGATGCCATCTGAATTGATACTGCGGATATGACTGCCTGCAATACCAACGTAAACCGACTGAATTTCACAGCCGGCCATCAGTTCTGCCTCTTCAATGGCTCGTTTAATTGACTGTACTGTTGATTCAATATCGACCACCACCCCACGCTTTAACCCACGCGAAGGTGATGAGCCAATCCCAACCACTTCTATTGACCCATCTGGGTGATGTTCGCCCACTATAGCAACCACTTTAGATGTACCAATATCCAAACCAACTTGTAATCTTGTTTCTTGCTTCTTCGCCATTTTTATCCTATATCTTGCTGATCAAAGCTTATTTTCTTGTCTGTTACTTTTTGTTGTTCCCGCCAACGCACCACATAACCATTGCTGTAACGTAAATCCACCCGCTCAGGCAATCTGTTAGAAGCCACTAACAACTGATCCCATGTTTCAGCCAATAACAAGATTCTGGCTTCATGTTTTTCTGAACCCAACAACACTTCCAAACCATTACGCAAAATTAATTGCCAGTCACCACGCTCATTAACGATGGCCTGTCTGATTTCATGACCAACGGGTTTAAGTAACTGGTTAAATCGATTGAAATATTCCAAAGTTAAGACTGAGTCTTTATTTAAACCGTATAATCTTGGTAATGCATTTAAATGATCAACTGCTTCCACCTGAAACACTTCACCTGTCTGGTTCAATAAATCTTTGTCGTTCCATATGGCGCTGGCTTGATGTTCTTTGATGGTTACTTTCAGGGTATCAGGCCACTGTTTAACCACATGTGCATACCTAACCCATGACATTGACTCAATATTTGCTTTGACTTGTTCAGCATCCAAGCGGAAAAAAGACCGTTCAGGCGTTTTAGCAACCATCAAACGTAATTGTTCTGGTGTAATTCGATTGTATTCGGCTGCCACTTCTAATTGTGTGATACGCCAGCGATCTGATTGGATCAAACCACTCATCATGGCCACCACCAATAGCAGCACCAATAAACTGAAAATCACTGTAAGCTGTAATGATTTACTCATGAGCAACTCCGGTGTTAACTTTTGCAGTAGCCAGAATCTCTGCAACCAGTTTATTAAAAGACCAACCATGCACCGCAGCAGCTTTTGGCAATAAACTGTTGTTGGTCATACCTGGCGTGGTATTCACCTCTAAGAACCAAGGCTGACCATGCTTATCAATGATAAAGTCAACCCGACACCAGCCATTGATATTCAATGACTGATAGGCAATCTGAGCATCCTTTTGTAAACGCACTTGCCATGACTCATCAAAACCAGCTGGACAATGGTATTGAGTGGCATCACTTTGGTATTTTGCCTGATAATCATACAGTTCACTGGCTGGCTCAATACTGACTACTGGCAAAACGACATCACCGACAATACCCACAGTACACTCAACACCATCAATGAAACGCTCAACCAACAATTCGTCAGCTACTTTGAAAGCATCTTGAACAGCTTGCTTTAATTCGCTCTCATCATTGGCTTTGAACAAGCCGACACTGGAACCTTCTGTGGCAGGCTTAACAATCCAAGGCCCCGTTCCGTTAACCTGTAAGTCATTCGCTTGTTTCAGTAATTGGCTGCTTGGCGTTTTTAAACCTGCTGCTGCCACTATGACTTTGGCTTGATCCTTGTGCCAACTTGCGCTGCTGCCAGCAAAATCACAACATGTTGAGGTATAACCTTCTAAGTCCAGCCATGCTGCCAATTTACCATCTTCACCATCGGCACCATGGAGTATATTGAATACCACATCAATGTTATCTGCATCATATACTTTGATGCCTTCAAACCCATCAACCACAGTCACCTCATGCCCCAGCTCAATCAGAGCTTGGTAAACAGCCGCACCCGAATGCACAGAAACTTCACGTTCCGCCGATTGACCACCTTGTACCAAAAGCACGTGTTGCTTAATCATGTTGTCCTCCGGCATTTGTCTGAACCATATTCTGGATCAATGCACCGATATTACCAGCGCCAACCATAATCACAACATCGTCATCTTGTACCACATGCGCTAAGGCTTCAGGCACCGCATTGATGTCTTGTACAAAAACTGGATCCAATTTACCGCGGTTACGAATACTGCGACATAAATCATTGGATGTTGCTCCTGAAATCACTGCCTCACCAGCAGGATAAACTTCACTCAGTATCAACAAATCAACTGCATCTAACACATCAGCAAAATCATCATATAAATCACGAGTGCGGCTGTACCTATGGGGCTGAAACACCATCACTAAGCGACTTTCAGGCCAACCAGATTGACAAGCTTCGATCGCCGCTGCCAATTCTGTTGGATGATGGGCATAATCATCGATCAAGGTAACGCTTTTACCACCAATGTTATGTTTCGTATAAATATTAAAGCGCCTACCCACACCATTGAACTCGGCCAAAGCATTTTTCATCGCTGGCAGTTCGACATCCAGTTCAACACCAATCGCAATAGCAGCCAAGGCATTTAAAACATTATGTGAACCAGGCAGGTTCAACTTCACATCTTGTATCACCAAGTTACCATTGATACTCACATCAAACCACATATGCTGGCGTTCTTGTCTGATATTAACACCACGAATTTGGGCCCTGTTACTTAGCCCATAGGTGATTTGATGCCTTGAAATTTGTTGCGACAACTCATAAACATGATCATCATCGACACACAACACCGTGACACCATAAAAAGGCACTCGGTGTAAAAATGTTGAAAAAGACTGTTTCAGTTGATCCAAATCATTATCAAAAGTCGCCATGTGATCTTCATCGATATTGGTAACTATCGCCACCACTGGTTGCAACAATTGAAACGAGCCATCAGACTCATCAGCCTCAGCAACTAAATATTCACCTGCCCCCAAGCTGGCATTGGTGCCAGCAGCGGTGAGCAATCCACCAATAACAAAAGTTGGGTCCAAACCTGCTTCAGTCAAAATACTGGCCACCAAACTCGTAGTGGTGGTTTTTCCGTGCGTTCCAGCAACCGCAATCCCAACCTTAAATCGCATCAGTTCGGCCAGCATTTCAGCCCGAGTTAAAACTGGAATCTGGGCTGCCCTGGCAGCTCTTAATTCTTGATTGTCATCCTTAATCGCTGATGAATAGACCACCACATCAGCCATTTCAACCTGTGCTGCATCATGTCCAATCATCACCTTAATACCCATCTTTTGAAGCCGCTCTGTGACTTTTCCTGCACTCAGATCAGAACCACTTACCTTAAAATCCAGGTTATGTAAAACTTCAGCAATGCCAGACATGCCTGAACCACCCACACCAATTAAGTGAATACGACGCATGCGGCTGGCAAACTTATGTTCTGGATTCAAATAACTCATGCCACCACCTGTTCACACAAATAAGCAATCTCATCTGAAACATGGTCTTTTTTGACCGCTGCTAAAGCAAGCTGCATGTCTGTTCGTGTTTTCACATCCAGCAATGACTTAAACAGTTGTACAAATTCACTTTGATCCTGTTTTTCTGACCACATCAGTGCCGCATTTTTTTTCACCAAACTCAAGGCATTCTCTGTTTGGTGATCATCTACCGCATAAGGGTATGGCACGAATACCGTTGGAATTCCAACGGTGGTAATTTCGGCGATTGTTAACGCACCAGCACGACAAATACAAATATCTGCCCATTGATAGGCTGCTGCCATGTTTTGAATGAACTCATGAATATCAACCTGTACCGCCATGTTGCCGTAAGCTGCTTGTGTGGCACGTTTCTTTTCACGGCCACATTGGTGCTTAATTTTTATCGCTTCACTTTCAATCCATGGCGATAGCGCATCAGGAAGCATCAGGTTTAGGCTTTGTGCACCCAATGAGCCACCCAGGACCAATACATTGACAGGTTTGACCCGATCAGACTTCTTGTCTATATTTTCAATGCTGTCTCGCACTGGATTACCTACCCATTTGGAGTTGAACTGGCCACTTAAATCAAAACCTGTCATCACCAATTGTGCCCGCTTTGCCAGAGCCTTATTAGTCAAACCAAATACACTGTTTTGTTCATGCACTATCAGCTTGGTGGCACACAAACCTGTAGCAAATCCGCCTGGTGCTGCAACATAACCACCTAAACTAATGGCAGCATCAACATTGTTTTTCTTAAAAAACTTACGCGCCAGCCAAATGCCTTTGAGTAACCTGAAAGGCATGGTCATTAAACCCATCATGCCTTTACCTCGTAGTGGCTTAATGGGTAACAAGGTCAATTGAATCCCATGTTGCCTAACAATGCGCTCCTCCATGCCTCCTTGTGCGCCAAGCCAAAAGATTTTGTGCCCTTTCTTTTGTAACGACTTGGCCACCGCTATTCCAGGAAAGATATGCCCTCCAGTCCCACCAGCCATGATTGCAAAATTCATATTGTTGCCTCCGTTTGACTGGTGCGAAAATTGAGCTTGCGGTTTTCATACGAAACTCTAAACACCACGCTTAGTGCAATGATATTCATCATGATGGCACTGCCTCCTGATGAAATAAACGGAAGTGTTAAACCTTTGGTAGGCAATAAGCCTAAATTAACGCCCATACTTAAAAATGCCTGTAGCGCCAACCACACTGCTATCCCAGTACAGATAAATCCAGCATATTCATTGCCATGATCGAAAGCATCACGAGCAACTTTGAAAATGCGGTAAATCAAAACCACAAACAAAGCGATTAACAACAGCACACCAATGAAACCCATCTCTTCAGCATAAACAGCAAAAATGAAATCAGTGTGGGCTTCCGGTAGGTAAAACAACTTTTGGATACTTGAACCAATACCCACACCTGTTAACTCACCACGGCCAACAGCAATTAAAGCCTGCACCAATTGAAAACCTGCATTAAATGGGTCTTGCCAAGGATCAACAAAATTAACCAACCTTTTAACCCGGTAGGGTTCCGCCCAAGCAATCATCATCATGGCAGAACCAGCCAACATTCCCAATAAGGTCAAGTCACGGTACCTTGCACCTGCAATGTAAACCATAATTAATGTAATGATCATCAACAACACAGCAGAACCAAAATCTGGTTGAACCAATAGCAAACTGGCAATAACAACAGCAACCAACAAAGGTTTCAAGACGCCAAGCATCGAATTTTGTATGCCTTTCTTGTGCTTAACAATGTAGGTAGCCAAGGACATAATCAAAGCCAACTTAATGGCTTCAACCACTTGAAACCTTGAAACGCCTAAGTTAATCCAGCGGCGGGCACCATTCACTTCAACACCGATACCTGGAATCAATACCAAAATCAAAGCCAAAACACCTAAAATTAAAGCAGGCCGGCTCAATCGACTCATCCATTCTGAGGATATATTCATTATCAAAACACCAATGAAGCCACCCAAACCAATAAACAAAATGTGACGCTTGAAATAATAAAATGGGTCATTGGCTGAATTTTCAGCAACTGCAATTGAAGAAGAAGCCACCATCACAGCACCAATTGTTAACAGCATTAAAAAGGCAACACCCAACCACACATCAATACCAACGATGTACCAGCTTGCTTTGACTTTTTTGTTTTGCTTAGTTGACATGTTTTACCTAATTTTCAGGGTTGCCAGCCCGATCAGCACCAGGATAATTGAGATGATCCAAAAGCGTACGATCACCTTAGGCTCTGCCCAACCTTTTAATTCAAAGTGATGATGAATCGGCGCCATTCTGAAAATTCTTTTACCCGTTAATTTAAAAGAAGCCACTTGTAAAATCACCGATACTGTTTCAAGAACAAATATCCCTGCCATAATAAAAAACACCAGTTCTTGACGTGTGATGAACGCCACCAAGCCCAAGGCTGCGCCCAAAGCCAACGCGCCCACATCACCCATGAAAACTTGTGCCGGATACGTGTTAAACCACAGAAAACCTAAACCGGATCCCGCAATGGCCGCACAAAAAATAGTTAACTCACCCGTACCTGGAATGAATGGCAACAGCAGGTAATCAGAAATCACAGCGTTACCGGAAACGTAGGCAAACACGCCCAAGGCTGACCCAACCAAGACCGTTGGCATAATAGCCAAGCCGTCCAAACCATCTGTTAAATTCACTGCATTACTGGAACCAACTATGACGAAATAACCCATAGGAATAGCCAGCCAGCCCAATGACCAGTTGTAGTTACTGATGGCTGGAATAACAATTTGCTCATGAATGCTGCTGTGTCCATATTCATATAAGTAGACCACCGCAATAATACCTACCAGTGATTGCATGCTGTATTTCCACTTGGCAGATAGACCAGCAGAGCTTTTAAGATGGATCTTTTTGTAATCGTCAACCCAACCAATGGCACCAAAACCAAACAACACGAATAAAGCCACCCACATGTATTGGTTGCTTAAATCAGCCCACAACAAAGTAGTCATGATAATGATCGCAAGTATCATGGCGCCACCCATCGTTGGTGTACCCTGTTTGCTTAAATGTGACTCAGGACCTAAAGATCGTACTTGTTGACCTATTTGTTTGATTTGCAATGTTTTGATAAACCAAGGGCCCAAAAACAATGACAATAACAAAGCAGTTAATGCCGCCATGATCGAACGGAAAGTCAAATAGCCAAATAAGTTCAGCCCTGAAATTGATTCACTGAAATGTTGGGTTAGCCAATAAATCATACTTCACCTCCTACCATCATATTTACCACCCTCTCAAGGCGCATATTGCGTGAACCTTTGACCAGAACTGTACCCTTCGTTGGCATGTTGGCACTGATGTGTTGTATCAGATCATCGACTTTGGCATACGCTTCACAAACACCTTGATCAGTACCAAAACCCTGTTTGATGTCTTCAGCGAACTCCCCCACTGCCATTACTTCATCTAATTTTTGTACAGCAGCGTACTGACCCACTTCCTGGTGTAGTCGTTGGCCATGATCACCCAACTCCAACATGTCACCTAGCACCAAAACTTTTGGTTGTTGTTCTTGCGTCAGTACATCAATAGCCGCTTTGACTGAAGTTGGATTGGCATTGTATGCATCATCAATCACTTTAAATCCCTGATTCACTACATGAACTTGTAACCGCCCTGCTTCTGGCTCAAATTCATGCAAGCCCTTTTGAACCTCGGCAATTTTCAATTTCATCGACAAAGCAATTGCCAAGACTGCTGTTGCATTCATATAATTATGCAACCCCAAAATCGGCAATTTTATTGTTATGGTTTCACCTCTTCTGGTAATCACTTCGTAACCATCAGTGGTTTCCACCAACCTAAAATCGGCCGCCACATTTTGTCCAAAGGTAATCACACTGCCTTTTATTTTTGTTTTAAAATCATCAGCATAAGGCGAGTCTAAATTCACTATGCCTTTACCATCTATATCTAAAGCTTCATAAACCTCAGCTTTACCAACAGCAATGTTATCCACACTGCCAAAACGACCCACATGAGCATCTCCAATGTTGGTGATGAGAGAAATATCTGGTTTGATAATATCTGTCAGTTTGTTCAGATCACCGATTTGTGCCGCGCCCATTTCAATCACCGCCACTTCGTCATCACTTTTCACAGCAAGTAATGACAATGGCACACCAATTTCATTATTGAAATTACCTTGTGTCGCAAAACACTTATATTTTTGGCTCAAAACTGAAAAGAGCATGTTCTTAACAGTGGTTTTGCCATTGGAGCCAGTGATACCGATGACCTTCACACCCGTTTGTTTAATCCACGCTGTGGCGATGGCCTGTAAGGCAACCAGTGTATCTTTGACAATTAACTGTGGTACCTCAACTTCAACTGCATTAGCCACTAAGACCGCAGCTGCACCTTTTTCAACAGCTTGTTGACAATAGTCTTCTCCATTAAAAAACTCGCCACAAAGTGCCACGAACAACTTACCTTGACAATCACCTCTGGAGTCGGTGGTCACTCCTTGGATTCGGGCTTCTTTACCTACCATGCTGCCACCAACCACTGCTGAAATTTGATGTAGGTTCATTTGAATCATGAGGCCACCTGCAACAATCCTTTAACCACTTCCATGTCATTAAATGGCAATAAGTGTCCATTAATTTCTTGGGTTGATTCATGGCCTTTACCCGCCAACAAAATAATGTCACCCTGATTCGCTTGATCCAGCACATAGGCAATTGCCTGTTCACGGTTGTTGATCACATGTGGTTTGGTCTGCATACCACTTTCAATGTCTGCAATGATTTGAGCAGAAGCTTCAAAACGTGGATTGTCATCAGTCAAAATCACTTTATCCGCTAACTTTTCGGCAATTGAGCCCATCATGGCCCTTTTACCTTTATCGCGATTGCCACCACAACCAAACACACACCATAAGATTTGTTCTGTGTGTTGGCGCAGTGCTTTAAGCACCTGCTCCAAGGCATCTGGTGTGTGTGCATAATCAACCACCATGATAGAACCATTGCGCCGATCATCCACTCGGTTCATGCGACCCGGTACTGGCTGTAATTGGTTGACCACTGAAACCAATTCTGAAAAGTCATGGCCACTGGCATGCAACACTGCTAATACAGCCAACAAATTATGAACGTTAAAATGTCCTAATAAAAATGTTTCAAAGTGATGTTTAACATCAGCCACAACCACATTAAACGCAATACCCGCAATTAACAGTTTCACATCAGTAGCACTCAATATAGCCGCTTTGTTTTCAATGCCATAAGACAGGACTTGTCGGCCCATTCCTTTTTGTTCTAACCATGATTGGCCAATCACATCATCAGCATTGATCACGCTGATTTCAGGGCTGAAATCTTTGAATAATTTTATTTTGGCAGCTTCATATGCAGCCATACTTTCATGGTAGTCCAAATGATCACGGCTTAAGTTTGTAAAAATAGCAGCATTGACTTGAGTGCCCTTAAACCGATTCTGATGCAATGCATGTGAAGACACTTCAATACAGACATGCTCATATCCACCTCTGAGCATATCTGCCAAGTTTTTTTGGATTGCAATTGCTGATGGCGTGGTGTTTTGCATCGACTGTAGCTGCTCAATGCCACCAACACCCAAAGTACCGATGTAACCAGTTTTAACACCCAGTTGTTGCAGCGCATGCATCATCAACCATGCTGTTGAAGTTTTGCCATTGGTGCCAGTGATCGCAGTCACTTTTAGCTGGCGGCTTGGGTGATCATAAAAGGCACAACTTAAATCGCCTAAAATTTCACTTAAATCAGTACATTCAACAACTGGAACTTTCAGTGGTTTTTGACGGCCCACGTATTTAGCACGGTCTTCTTTTGGTGGTTCAGTCAATATGGCAATGGCGCCTGCTCGTTCAGCCTGATAAGCATAGTCCATTCCATGAACGTTAAAACCTGACAGCGCCACAAACACATCACCAGCTTTCACTTCACGGCTGTCCAGGCATAAATTCTGAATTATTTTATTATGAACTTCATCAAAAGGCTCAACCGCAGGAAAACCTTCAGAGAGCTGATGTAATTCAGTCAACAACCACTGCAAATCTTTCTGTTGTAACTGATTACTCCGCATCATCAGCTCCTTCAAATTCACCCTCAGCATCAGCTTGAACCAAAGTTCTTGAAACTTGGTCGGCGGGCACATTGAGTAAGCGCAAACCAGTTTTCATGATTTCTGTAAATACAGGTGCCGCAACCAAACCACCATAGTAATCTTCACCTTGTGGGTCATTGATGCTGACCGCCACCACCAATCTTGGTGATGACACTGGCGAAAATCCAACGAATGAAGACATGTAACTATCTGAATAACCACCTTTGTCAGCAATCCGAGCAGTACCGGTCTTTCCAGCCACAGTGTAATTTGGGATAAAAGCTTTATGGCCTTCGTTATCCATCACAACATGCGATAACATATCAGTCAGTTGTGATGCAATCATGGGGTCAAGAATGGCTTTGTCCTCATTAATGTTTCCTTTAATAAATGATGGTGCTCGGTATCGACCTTGATTAGCAAATACAGAATAGGCCGATGCCAATTGCAAGGTAGTCACTGACAAGCCATAGCCGCGTGACAAAGCTGCGTGATCAGCCGTGCGCCAACGATCAAAATGTGGCAAATAACCAGCTGACTCACCCATAAAACCACTTCCCGATGATTGACCAAAACCAAATCGGTGGTAAACATCCCACAAGTGTTCTTTACCTAAGTCCAAAACCAGTTTAGCCACCCCGATGTTGCTTGACTTAACCAAAATATCGACCAGACTTAATTCTCCATAGTCACGAAAATCGTGAATGATGTACCCATCTACCTTGTACTCGCCTGGTGAAGTATTCACTACAGATTGTGGTGTGTATTCAGCGCTTTCCAAAGCCGCAACCACGGCAAACGGCTTCATAACTGATCCTGGCTCATAAATATCTGTAACAGAACGGTTTCTTAAACCTTCAGAGCTTTCTTTACTGCCATTGGGATTGAAAGAAGGTTGATTCACCATGGCAAGAATCTCACCAGTCTTGACGTCTAATACCACTGCTGAACCTGAAGTTGCCCGGTGTTTATAAACCGCTTTTTTCAGCTCCAGATATGCTGCGTACTGCAACCTTCGATCCAGGCTTAAGTGTAAGTCTTTGCCTGGTTTGGCTGGTTCCAGCTCATCCACATCTATATCAGCAACAACTTGACCCAATAAATCCTTCACCACTGTTTTCTTGCCTGTAGAGCCAGTCAACCAGTTGTCATAAGTTCTTTCCAAACCCTCTTGACCCACGTCTTCCACATCAGTAAAACCAACCACATTGGCCAGTATTTCACCGGTTGGATAAAATCTTTTGAATTCCGTTCTGAATTCCACACCTTTCATGTTCAATGCCTTTACCTGGTCAGCAAGCATTGGCGTGATGCGCCTTTTGATGAATAAAAACTGCCGGTCTTTTCTGGATGTGATGATTTGTTTAAGCTCATCTGCATCCAATTCCAAAACTTCGGCCAGTTGTTCAACCTTGCTGAATTGATCCAACAGTTGTCCTGGCACAATGCCCACAGAAACCATGGCAGTACTTAATGCCAATGGCTCCCCATTGCGGTCATAAATTGAACCACGAGAGACCGGAATTTCAACTTCGCGCACATGGCGCTTTTCTCCCTGAGATTGATAAAATTCAGCACCTTTGACCTGAATTGAAAATGCCCGAACAACCACCACCACAAAACAACACAGCAAAAAAGCCATGACAATGGCTATTCTGAAACTGATGTTGACTTGTTTGTGTTGTGATTTTCTCATCGCACTATGACCAAAACCTGTTCATCTTCTGGCAATTTCATGTTCAATTCTTCACGTGCCACTTGCTCAATGCGGTTATTAGCCACCAAAGTCGATTTCTCCAACTGCAAACGAGCCCACTCAGCATTTAGATCTAATTTCTCTTTTTCAATACTTTGTGTGGCGGCGAACAACTTACGTGTTTCATTTTGGAAATACACATAATTCACCAATACCACAATCAACAACAGAGCCAATACCACGGTTAAGCCATTTTGCCAATTCATAGCTTTTCTCCAACTCGCATAATGGCGCTGCGCGCGCGGACATTTTCATCAAAGTCAACAGCCTTCACTGGCTTGGAAACCAGTTTTAAATCTGGCTGCTTGACACCTACTGGAATCATTGGCATCCGGCGGTCCACTTTTGGAGGCTTGGATGCATCACGCATGAATCGTTTAACCAATCGATCCTCCAGCGAGTGAAAACTGATCACCACCAAACGACCTTGGGGTTTAAGTAACTCCAAGGCAATTGGCAAAACACGCTCAACCTGCCCCAGCTCATCATTAATAAAAATCCTGATCGCCTGAAAAACCCTGGTTGCAGGATGTTTCTTTATTTTATAATTTGGCTTATTGACACTTTTGACCACTTCGACCAAATCAAACGTGGTTCGCAACGGCTTATCCGACCTCGCTTCAACAATTTTACGCGCGATTCGGCCGGCATTTTTTTCCTCTGCATAACGCCAAAAAACCTTTTTCATTTCATCAGCAGAAGCTGAATTAACCCACTCAGCCGCGGTCATTCCAGCAGCATTGTTCATGCGCATATCCAATGGACCATCTTGCTGAAAGCTAAAACCTCGCTCAGCTTGATCTAATTGCGGTGAAGACACCCCAAAGTCAAATAAAATACCGTCAAATGTCAAACCTTCAGCCAAAAAATCCTGTAACACCTGCTCGAAAGCGCCCACGTGTACTGAAACCCTCTGATCCTCCTGCTGTAACTGACAAGCAAACTCAATCGCTTCGGGATCACAGTCAACCACTGCCAAGCTGCCGTTCTGATCAACTTTTTCCAGAATTAAGCGGCTGTGCCCACCTCTGCCGAAAGTGGCGTCCAGGTAACAACCCGCAGGTTTCACAGCGAGGGCTTCTACTGCCTGATTAAGTAGAACGGTTTGGTGCAACGCTTGTCCCATCACAACACCAGTGATTTCATGTCATCTGACACTTCGCCATTCATAGCCGGGACTTCATGACGGGTTTTTTGCAGAGCATCTTCATTCCAAATTTCGAACTTACTGCCCAACCCTAACATCACCACGCGCTTCTCCATCGAAGCCACCTGGCGCAGGGTTATGGGTAATAAGATACGCGAACCTTTATCTGGCACCACATGATAAGCACTACCAACCAAGCGACGTTGCAAAGCACGGTGCATGGGATCAAACGTACTCAGCGCCATCACTGAGTCACGAACCTTTTCCCATTCGTGTTGTGGGTAGAGCCAAAGTGAGTCATTCTCATAGGCATTATAGGTAAGCACCAAACGGTTATCACAGACATCACTGATCGGTTCACGATACATAGAAGGTATCGCCAACCGGCCCTTAACATCCAAATTTAAAGCAATTTCACCGTAAAACACTACTAAATCCCACAAATATACTACTTAACTCCACAAATATGCACTTTATGTCGAAAACCTAAGCAAGTCAAGCTTGAAATGTAAAAAAGTGAGTAGTATCAATGACTTAACAGATATTTTACATTAAATAATCCTTGTAAGTTATTGATTTTTATAGATACGATAACAAATGATCCAAATAACAAAGACCGAGAAAATACCACCATAAGCTGCCAATAGACCACAACCCCATAACAAGACCTCATCAACCATACAAAAGCACAAGAACCAGGCTGCAGAACATGCTTTCCTAAAATCTCATGACTGACGGCACCTGTATTTATCCGCGCCGCATGATACTTTAATTACTGTGCTATTGGAGAATTAGGAGAGCCGATGATCGGCTCGACCAGCGCAGGTAATGAAAGATTGGCGGTTTTATCGGAGATAAAGAAGCCAGTTTTGAATACCGTGGCGCGTGCAG
>JANQRW010000003.1 GCA_028284365.1 Marinicella sp. | reverse complement strand
AACACCGCCATCCTTGGCGGTGGCTTTTACTTTTGTCAGGAACACTTCGACTGAGCTCAGTGCAACGCAAAAGTGAATAAAGACCCAAGAGTATTCCTTTATGATTCAAGTCTGAATAATTAATATAAACTCAAACCGTTACAAGTGATACTTATGATAAATATAAAATACTTCGTTTTTACTTTCCTTTCCTTATTCATTTTCTCGGCCAATGCAGTCACTGAACAACAAAAAAAAGCAGTCCAAAATGCTCTGAAAGTTAATGATTGGGATACCGCCTTAGACTTAGCCGAAGACTTGGTCGATGATTATCCGCAGAACGCCGCCGCGCATTATTTATTGGCCAGTGCCATCAGGGTGAAAATGCAGGATGTGAGTCAGGTACGTGCGATGTTTTCATTAGGGGATTACAAAGAAGCTTTGGCTAAAGCGATTGAGCTTGATCCTGGCAATGTAGATGCCAGAACTGAAGAGATTGGTTTTTATATGATGGCACCTGGTATTGCTGGGGGTGATAAAGAACTTGCTGCGGAGAAAATTAAATCATTGAAGGCTGTTGATAAGCTGAAAGGTTTGGAGATGGAGGCACAGTTAGCAGGTGTCAATAAAGATTCAGCCTGATCCCAGAAAATACTGCAGGAGATATTAACCTTAAATCCCACCGCAGCTGGTCCGCTGATGCAACTTGCGGTCATGGCCATGCAAAAAAATGATTACCTCAAAGCCGATGAATATTTGTTACAGATCACTGCTGCTGAAGACGCTGGTTGGCCTTTGCTGGCTCAATACCAACGTGCCAAAGCACGCATCCTGGCAAAACAGGATTCTGGTGTGGCCATCAATTTATTAAAAGACTATCAAAAATCTTTACCTGATGTTCAGACAGAAATGAATTTACCGGATGATTCAGCGATATTCTGGCGCATGGCATTGGCCTATGAGAATCAAGGAGATGTTGAACAAGCGATTAAGCTGTTGCAACAAAGTGTGAAGTTGAATAAGGAGTTTGAACAGGCAGCACATGATTTAGATCGACTGACTGATTAAGGAGTTTGTTTTACATCAATAAATCGATTTGTTCTTTGATGTAACGCTGCTCCCGAACATTTTTTGATAATGCCATGGCCAGTGAAAAACAGTTGAATGCGGTGTTGTCATCTGAACGATGCTTAGCCACTTCGGCTTGAGCCAGGTAATAAGGCAGATAGTGTTCGAGGTTTTTCTTTTTGATATCCAGTAACAGTTGCCAGGCGAGTTCTGGATTTCCACTGTAGCACTTGGCCACAGCGAGATTAATTTTGACTGTGTCTGTGGGCTGATAAACCAGAAGTTTTTCATACAACAATGTTATTTGTGACCAATCAGTATCATCCCAGTTCGCTGCCTGACTATGAACTCCGCTGATGGCCGCTTGAATTTGTAAGGGGCCGAGTGCTTTAAGCCCAATGGCTTGTTGGAAATAGTCATTGGCAGATTTAATCAATCCTTTATCCCAGAGTGAGCGGTCTTGATTTTTCAATGTAACAAAGGTTTTGTCACATTGGCTTCGGGCTTTAAATCTTGATTGATGAAAACTCATTAGGGCCAGTAATCCAAGTAGCTCTGCTTGTTTGGGCATTAATTGATTGAGTGTTTTGGCTAAATAAAAAGCTTCTTCTGTGAAATTAAGATCCATCAAATCAGCAGTTTGGTGGTTGTAATAACCCTGGTTATAAATCAGATAAATGACTGTCAAAACCTGACTCAAACGCTTGGGTAAATCTTCTGCAGCGGGTATGTTGAATGGGATGCCCGAACTTTTGATTTTTCTTTTGGCTCGCACCAACCTTTGTGCCATTGTTGGTGGTTTAGTCAAAAAGGCTTCTGCCACCTGTTCGGTTGTTAACCCACACACGGTGTTGAGTATGAGAGCAATCTGACTGCTGTCTCTCAAAGCAGGATGGCAACAGGTAAAAATCAATTGCAAACGGTCATCATTGATAACAACATTGTCGGCTTTTTCTGATCCCATTTCAGATATTAAATGCTGATTGATCAACTCAGATTTGTGCTTGAAGTTTTGTTCTCTGCGCAATAAATCTATGGCTTTGTTGTAGGCAGTTTTGTATAGCCAGCTTTTGGGATATTGAGGCGTGCCTTGCTCTGGCCAAATTAAATGCGCTTTAACAATCGCATCTTGCAGTACATCTTCTGCCAGCTCAATGTCCTTGATGCGTTTAACCAAAGCCGCCAGTAAATAGCCGTAGTCATTGCGGAATAAGCTATCTAACTTATTCCGCAATGATTTTTTTGACATGGTTAAATTGGTTTCAGTCAAAATTCATTACAGGTCTGATTTCAATGCGGCCATAAGCAGCAGTTGGTATTTTTGCGGCATAGGCGATGGCTTGATCGAGGTCTGAGCAATCCAGTAAGTAGTAGCCACCCAAAGCTTCTTTTGTTTCAGCAAAAGGGCCATCGGTGATTTCTTGGTTACCATTGCGAACTTTAACGGTGGTGGCAGTGGTGATGGAATCCAAGGCTTCGCCTCCAATGAACACCCCATCATTTTGAGTTTGTTCGGTGAACTTTTGGTATTCACCAATCATTTGCATAAATTCATCTGTGCCAGGTTGAGGGCCTGCGTCTTCGGCGCTGTAGATCATTAATAAATATTGCATGGTATTGTCCTCTCTAAAAGGTTGTTCCTAGGGCCTGTTAACAGGTTCTAGTTTAAATGAACGTGCAACCATTTGCACATTTCAATCAAGAGACGAACTGACCCCATCAATTTCTACAGGTTCTGACAAAAAAGTTTGGTATCGGAACAGAATTTGTAGATGGCAGTAAAAGATGTGTTGGTCTAACTAAGGAATACTCTTGGGTCTTCGGTCTCTGTTCCAGACTCGACTCTACCTCCTGCATCCTTGCAGTCGTCTTGGCATACTGCCAAACCGTCATGCTTTCATTGCTTATGCTGGTCAAGCTGCTCAGCAGCTTTCCGATGTGTTGGTCTAACTGATGACCAATTCTTTAAAGAGCAGGATAGAGGACTTATACCTCATTTAATTGATTCAGGGAGTCAAAAACACGATTCATGACTTCATGATTAAGCTGAATTTCAGCATCGCTTAATACCGAAGTCATTGCTTGAACCACTTCTATTTGAATGGCCATAGACTGTTTTAATTTTTCTTCGCCAATTGGCGTGAGGTGAAGTTGATGGTTTCTGGCATCATCTGGGTCTTTACGACGTTCGATTAAATCGCGTTGTTGCATTTTATTCAGTAACGCAGAAGTGTTGCTCTTTACCACCAGCAAACGATCACTGATTTGTTGTTGGGAGCTGCCTGGCTTGTGGTTGATGTTCATCAATAACTCATGTTGTGCTGCAGTCAGGTCAATTTTAGCTAATTTGGTGTTCATGACTTTTTGGCATTTAAGGTAGCATTTGACCACAGAAAGCCATGATGCATGGCCTTTGATGTCGCTGGGGCGTATTGTTTGAGTCATTTATGCCAAAAGGTTCACTTATGAACTATATACTGTATAATAAAACGGTTCACAAGTAAACTAATAAAATAAATGACTTCATACCCACCATCAATTGGCCCTTTGATGCCACCTTCTAAGTTCAATACCCTGCGTGAGATGCGAGCGCCATTGGAGTGGTTGTTTTCATACACCAATCGCAAAAAATTAGCCAATGTGCCGCATGGAGATGGGCGTGTGGTGGTATTGGTTCCGGGTTATGGTGCAGATGAGTGGTCAATGCGACCTTTGAAAAAATTTCTTCACAGTATTAACTATCAGGTTTTTGATTGGGGCCACGGTCGAAACAAAGGTCATGTAACCCAAGACACTGAGTTATTGGTGCAGACAGTAACAAGGTTGGTTGAGAATCATGGTGATGTGGCAGTGACTTTGATTGGTTGGTCACTGGGTGGTGTGTTGTCCAGAGAAGTGGCACGCCTTCATCCTGAATTAGTAAGGGAAATAATTACCATGGGTACACCACTGATCGGTGGGCCCAAATACACTGTGGTGGCCAATAAATATGCCAAATCCATGGGAATTGACCTGGATGCATATGAAGCGGAGATTCATGACATTAATGCACAAGGCATTACACAGCCTTTAACAGTGATATATAGCAAATCTGATGGTGTGGTGGGCTGGCGTGCTTCAGTTGATGGTTATAATGAGCAGGCCAGAAATATTGAGGTGAACTGTTCACATTTGGGTATGGGTGTAGATGCTCAAGTGTGGCGAGTCATTGCTGGTACCCTGGCAGGGAAAGGTTAATTATGCACATTGATGAAATTTTAAGTTTTTTACGTGCTTCGCAGAAAAATGAGGTGACCGTTCCAGCCAATTGGGCTCAGGGCAGAACTGTTTATGGTGGCTTGACTGCGGCTTTGATCTTTGATTGTATGCAGCGTGAGGTTCTGGCTGACAAACCTGATGAAATGCGACCCATACGCTACCTTAATTTGAGTTTTATTGGGCCTTTATTGACTGATGAGGTACTTGAAATAGCGGTTGAAATGTTAAGGGCTGGACGCAGTGCCAGTCAATTGGTTGCCAAGGTCATACAAAATGATCGAGTTTGTGTGGTGGCACAGGGGTGTTTCGGTGTGCAAAGACAGTCCAAAATCAGCATCACAGATAAAGAAAATCACAACATGTCACCGCCAAGAAAAGCCAATTTTTTACCTCAAATTCCTAAGGTTGTTCCAAAATTTTTGCGTCATTTTGACATGAACCTACAAGCAGGCAGATTTCCATTCATGCACAGTAAAAAAGATTATATGCACGGCTGGATGCGATTTAAAAAAGCACCTTCTGAATTCAATGACAACCATCTGATTGCTGCTATAGATGCCTGGCCTTGTACCGTGCTACAACAATTGAAACTGCCAGCACCAGCCAGTACCATGAACTGGAATCTGGAGTTTACGCAAGCAGCAGCGCCAGTTAAGGCCACTGACTGGGTGGCTTATCAAGCACACACAGAACATGCTCGAGATGGCTATGTATTCAGTGATGCTAAAGTTTGGAGTCAGGCCGGTGAGTTGTTGGTATTGAGCAGGCAGACAGTTGGCGTATTTGGTTAGCCCACCTCACTTCACATACCGTTTAAAACCATTGGGCGTGAATAAATTGTCTTTGGCAATTTCTGCATGGTAAACATTATCCTTGGGAGCTTCATTTTGCAGGCCCATCACATGATATTTTTTGGAGTCGAGGTCGTGGAAAACGTTGATGACAGGAAATGTGCCTGGCATGTTCTTATCTTGTCTCAAATAGGACATGCTGATGCGAGATAATTGACCTTGTTTATCATATTGGTCAGCAACCACCACTGACCAGGAATCTTCATCCAGGTAAAAATCGCGTTGGCTGTATAAGTGACGCCAATTATCTTTCAGTGTGGCACGAATCACCCACACACGATGCAACTCATAGCGGGTGTGTTTTGGATTGATGTGTCCAGGTGTTAGAATTTCTTTGTATTTTAAATCACGACTGCTTAAAGCGTTGTTGTTATATGGAATGTATAGGCTTCGTTTTTCTAACATTTGCCAATTAAAACGGTCAGGGGAACCGTTAATCATATCAGTGTCATCAGCAGTTCTCAGCCCACTGGCACTTCCAACTGGTTGGTCATATGAGACATTGGGTGCGCGGATAACACGGCGGCGGCCTTTATCCCACAACCAAGCTGATCTTGGCTCTTGGATTTGATCAATGGGTTCGAGCACCAAACCGCCGCTACCAGATAATTTAGCCGGTGCAGTGGTTTTAGAAATGACAGAAAACAGTCGGTTTGGGTTTTTGTTATTTGGCAGGTAATGATCAAATCTGATCAGAGATTCTCTGCTTGATAGTGTCACTTTTCCAGAGTCATTAACCACTGCATCACTGGCAAAATTTTGGAGTTGTAGCCCACGCCATCTTGCTATGTGATTGAAATACACTTCAATGGCCGATTGCGGTATGGGAAAGGGAATACCGGCTTGGCTGTTAATGAAACCTGTTTGATCTTGGTTTAGGGTTGTATTAACCGCATTGCTTTTGGTGTTGGTGTAAACAGCTTCCGGTGCGCTGAAGGTTCGTTTGCTGCTATGAATCGGCATTTGAAATGTTTCTGGGTAGGATTTAAATAAAGCAATTTGCCCGGCAGTTAAATGTGTTTGGTACTGTTGGTAATTGTTGTGGGTGATGACAAACAACGGTTTTTCATTTTCATTAATCGTGCTTTTATCTGGCCAGGCAGGAATGCCTAGTTTTTCATCAGCAGCTTGGATTGCACCCACAGGTGTTAACTTTTGCCCCAATTGAGCCGCTTGTTCCGGACTGACTTTCGCTTGAATGGTATGGCTGCATAGCATTAAGGGAAAAATAAGAATCCACGGCTTAAAGATTTTCATAGGTGTTAAGTTCTAGTCATTGGGGTTAAGGCGCATCTCAATTAAATGTGGCTCAAAGCCAGATTTTTCATAAGCTTTGATGGCACGGGGGTTTTTGGCATATACATGTAAGATGATTTCAGTGATACCTTGTTGCTTAAACCATGCGGTGATGGCTTCAATCAGGGCTTGACTGACCCCATTGCCACGTTGAGATTTCCTGACATACATAAAGCCAATGTAACCCAAATGAGTGGTTTGGAAAAAAGGTTTTCTTGGTCGGATTTGTCCATATGCGCTACCAATGATTTGGTCATCAAGCTGCGCCACCAAAACTTCAGTGTTAGGGTCGTCAAGGTATTCAGCAAGGGGATAGTAACTGATGGTCTGATTTTGAATCAGCGTTGGGTCCATGGGTCGTTCAGTGGCAATGATTTTTTGTTCAAAATCAAGAAGTGTAGGCAAATCTGCTTCAGTAGCTGTTCGAATCGTGTATGTCATCAGTGGTGTAACTTTGGATTATGGCTATTCTACTGGTTCATGATAGCAGGGTTTGAGGAGAGATAAAAATATAAAGCAAAAAAAGGGACAACAGATGGCCCCTTTTTTTATCATTATTTATCTGTTTTATTCTTCGGCTTCAACCACTTGGCTGCCATAGCTGCTGTATGCGGCTTCAAACTGTTTAGCCAAGGTATCTGGAAATAAATGAAATTGGCCTGATGCAAGAGACTGGACAATGCCTTCAGCCACCACATCAGCTGAATCAGCTTCTTCCAGCCCAGCTTGTTTTGCCATATCTGTTGCAATGGGGCCAGGGTGTACTGACAGAACCTGGATGCCGTCATCGACCCAACTTTGTCTTAAACTTTGTGTTAGGGAGTAAGCTGCGGCTTTGGATGCTGAGTAAGTGCAGAAAGGAGTGAAACTTTTGATCGATGCCACTGAGTTTAATTGTACAAAAGCAGCCTCTGGTTTGTCTTTTAAGATGGGTTGGTAGGCTTGAGCCATACGCAGTAAGCCAACGGTGTTGATGTTAAATTCATATTGTAGTGCTTCTTCAGCTTGTGGATGATAAGCGTCAGCCTGTTTCAAAACCCCGGCATTGTTAACCACGACTTCAGCATCAGGTGTTTGTTGTGCCAGATTTTGAATTGATTTTTTGTCAGCGACATCAACTTGAATGGCTTCTACACGATCTCCGTATGTTGTTGCTAAATTTTTAATGGTGTCAGGGTTTCGTACAGCGAGGTAAACTTTTTTCGCACCTGCTTTTAAGAATGTTTCGGTAATGGCCAGGCCAATGCCACGATTGGCGCCGGTCACAACGGCTGTTTTGTTATTGATATTAATGCTCATGATTGTTTTCCTATTTTAATTAGTTTAATTTGTACCGAACGGTATGTTTGCAATAATATACCGACCGGTATAAAATAGTCAATACTTTTTTGATTAATAGTTTATGGCCGCAGGAAGGAGCAGAACATTTGATAAACAACTGGCATTAGAGTCGGCCATGCGAGTGTTCTGGTCAAAAGGTTATGCCGGTTCATCCTTGACTGATTTAACTGCTGCCATGGGGATCAATAAACCGAGCATGTATGCTGCTTTTGGAAATAAGGAGCAGTTATTTATCAAAAGCATGCAAAACTACATTGAAAAATATGCGGTGGCGCATGCCAAACTTTTGGACCAAACCGGGTTAACCGTGGAACAAAAGCTGAGTCATTATTTTTTATCTATCATCAATGGCCAATGTGGTGAGTCTGAACCGTTAGGCTGTTTCATTACGGCTTCGATTTCAGAATCAATCAGTGATGATTTTCCGGTTGCAGCACAGGCGCAAATTGCTGAAATTAAATCTTTATCTGAAAACGTATTGGTTGATTTTTTAACACAGGCGCAAGCAGATAAAGAGCTATCACAACAACATGATGTTGTTCAGTTGGCGCAATATTTCATCAGTGTGGTACATGGCACTGCTGCATTAGCTAGGGCAGGAAAATCCAAACAGGAGTTAACCGCGGTTATACAAACTGCATTGCGAGTTCTGGTGTGAGACCAATAACACATGAGTATTGATAAGAAATTTAACAGAACCAATCAAGCCAAGAAACTGAAACGGCTGATGAACAGGTATGGTCCATATCTTGGTGCGGGCGTTAAAATTGAATACATTGCAAATGATTGGCGAGAAATTCGGGTTTCCATGAACATGCACTGGTATAACCGCAATGCTGTTGGAACTCATTTTGGCGGTTCTCTGTATGCCATGATTGATCCGCATTACATGTTGATGTTGATGAAGTTATTGGGTAAGGGTTATGTGGTTTGGGATAAGGCAGCATCAATTGATTTTATTAAACCTGGTAAAGGTAAACTGACCGCCACAATGGTAATTACTGATGAGATGTTGACTGACATCAGTCATGCCACCGCAGCTGGGGTCAAGTACTTGCCAGAGTACCCAGTTGAAATCATTGATGAATCTGGCGAGGTGGTGGCCAGGGCCATTAAAACCTTGTATATTCGTAAAAAAGCAACGGCTTCATGAACACAGAGTCAAATGACATAACCATTAAAATTAATGGCCAAACCCATCAATTTAATACAGATGATACAGAGGTTATACGTAAACTGCCTTGGCAGGAGCGCAAGCAGTTAATTGAGCTGTTGGAAAAAATTAAGCAGGCCGAATATATTAAACCCGCAAAGAATGATGGGGTTGAACAGGGTGTAAAAAATGCTACACACAACAGCCTCAATAAGGCACCTGTTGATTCAAGTGCACTAAAAGTCAACAAAACACATCAATTGGAAACAAACCTCAGGGCAGTAGATGTCACCTCAGAAAAAAAACTGGATCCAGCCATTAAACCCAGTGAGGCAGATGTGGATGGCATCATGAAGCGTTTGATTCTGGAACAAAAAAAACAACACCCAACAGTACCTGATAAATCAATAGTTGTGAAATGGTTACTGATAATAGCTGTGGTGATAACTGTATTGGCTTGGATCATATAGCGTCAAACACGTTCAATGCACACCTGTTTTGCTTAGAAGAGAAGAGCTGCTGAGCAGTTCGACCGGCGGACTCGGTTAGGCAGACCATGAAGTGGTGGTGGCTTTGCGAAGCAAAGAAACCATTATGGAATGGGCGATAGGCCGTGAGCAAAGCGGCCACTTACGTTCCAAACTCACGTGACAGACCTACATCCATGTAGGCCAATCAGAGACCGAAGACCCAAGATCATTCCTTGTTTTGAGTGTTTTCTTGTTGCCATTTCTCTAACAACAATTGGTCTTGTGGTGTCCAAAAATCTTTGGCTTGTGCTTTAAGTTCAGACATCAAGGTAATGGCTTGGATCAGTTTGTTTTGTTGTACCAACCACTGGGCTTTGAATTTTTTAAAAGGGTAAGCAAAATGATCGCGGCCTGCCAAACGTTCAAGTGCGGCTTTCACCACTTGATTACTTTTTTCATCAGCCAATTGGTCTATCAGCAGACGAATGATTGCATAATTGGTGTCATTGGCGAAGCTGATATCGCCAGTTTTTAGGTAAATGTTTTCCAATGACGCTAATTTTTTAGTGGCTTGTAGTTTATATCCTTCGGTAGCCATGATATGAGCATCAATAAACATTAACTCGTGCCCAATCCATTCAGCCAGCTCTGGATAGGCGGACAGGTACTTTGTTCTTTTGGCTTTGGCAACAGCCGCTGGTTCGGTGCGTGCGGTAAGGTATATATCCAGTGCAGCTACATAAGGGGCATCAGTTGGATAATCGTCAGGTCTGGTAACAACGATCTCAAGCAACGTATTAACGGCTGTCCTGGCTTGTCTATATTGACCGTAAGCAATTGCCATATCAGCCTCGAGTACCAATGCTTTGACTTTTGGTTGGAGTGAGGCGTAATCAACACTCATTTGGTTCAATGCATCGATGCTTTGCTGAAAAGCACTTAAGTCACCTAATTCATAATTGATCCAACCATATGCGATCCAGTAATGCACAAGGGTTCTGGCGCCTTCGACCTGTGACAGGTATGGTTCAGCTTTTTCCAACACCAATCGGGCATCTCCAAATTGAGCCAGGTAGGCATGAATTTCTGCCCAAACGCGGTAAGAGGATAATAAACCTTCGTAGTTGTTTGCAGTGGCAAAGTTATTGACAGCCATTTTAATGTAAGAGATGGCTTGCTCTTCTTTGGATTGTTGGTTCAGAATAATAGCCAGGTTATGTTCACGCATACCTATTTGGTTAGGTGATGGATCGAATTTTTTGGTCAGTGCCAACAGTTCTTCACCCAGAGCGATTTCGCTTTCATCATTGTCACCGCTGTAATCATTCAGCAGCAATTGATTGTTCATGTTATACATGATGATGTTGATGTCTTGATCAGCCTGTGCCTGTTGCAGGGATTGATTCAAGATGGTTTGTGCCTCATCTAAGCGGTTCAGATAAATCAGATTTTTTACTTGAATTGGAGTCAGTTTCTTAGCGAGCTCAGTGCTTAATTTACCAGATGATGTCAATGTGTTGATGAGCCCCAAAGCTTTATCAAAATTACCCAGTTCGGTTTCAACGTCAGCCAGCGTTAACCAGGCAGGGTAAAATGAAGGATCTTGTTCTATGGCAGTGTTGAGCAGCAGTGTGGCTTTTTCATAGGATCGAGATCTGGCAGCTGCCAAACCTCTGAGGTAACTTTCCATCACAAAATCAGTGGTCTGATTGGGTTGTTTTTTTTCGTTTTTTGCGAGTTCGGTTTCAATACTTAGTTGTTGCAAAGTCCAGGTTTCGATTTGATTTAACAATAAGTTCAGCGAGTTGGTATCAAATGATTTTTTGGCAACAATTTGGTCAGAGTTGCGCAGTACCAAGTCTGTTGAATAACCGTTGTGATTGTTACGATTCTCGAGCATCAAAACATATTCAATACCCTCTAACTGACTGAGCTCTACGCCCAAAACTCCGTTATCAGAGCGCTTAAACCAGTCGGATTCAGGTTCAAGAGCCTGGAGATTCGGGTGGCTGCTTAATTGTTTTGACAGGTAATCAATGGTCCCCACATTCAACCAGTCGCTATCAGCAAAAGATGGGATGATGGCCATATTAACGGTGTTTATTGAGTCCCAATTTTTGGTTTCAGTGTTTTGGCTTTGGTTTAATTGCCACAACACCAGAGCCCCGATCAAGATGATGGCGGCAACTACCCCGCCAGATTGTTTTTTGGTTTTGTGAGTGTTCTCGTTTTCACGGTTTTCAATACTGACTTCAGGGATCAAACGAATGCCAACCCCGCGAATGGTTTCGATGATTGGGTTTGAATCATATTCAGCAAGTGTCTTCCGCAAGCGGGTGATCTGTTTATTCAACGCTGCATCAGTCACTATTTGTTGGGGCCATATGCGAGCGATTAATTCATCTTTTTCGATAACATCGCCCTTCGTTTCTACCAAAGCCAGGAGCATGTTATGGTTTTTCTTGCTCAGTTGTATGTTTTGATTTTGGTGCTGGAGTAGGTGCTGGCTGGGAATGAAATTGAATTCCAGAAATGAGTAGGTCGTGGGATTGCCTTGACTTGTCATGCTGGAAAAATCTCCTGAAATTACGAAATGTCGCTGAGTTGTCTATTAATTGTCTGGTATTTGTCCAGCTAAGTCAAATCACTGTGTATAGAATTTTCATTCAGGCTTTTGTGCCTTTTTGTTCTTTTGAGTCAGAGACTTACAAGAAATTGGAGTATGCAGGTTTTAAAATATAGGAGTGGTTATGAGAGAAAACAGTAACAAGAAAGTTTCGTGGTTGTTTGTATTAATGACGTTGTTCACTTTGGTAGTTAATGCAGGTAATCAATATGAATTAAGACAATCACAAGTCGTGACTGGTGGTGGTCAAGCTCAAGGTGGGAGTTATCAACTGATCAGTGCTGTGGGCCAAAAGATAATTGGTCGTAGTAGCGGCGGTGTTTTTGAATTGGACCTCGGTTTTATCACAGAAAACCGAGATCTGATTTTTATTAATGAATTTGAATGAGGAGAGAAAGATGTCTATTTTCAAAATAGTGATTTTAATCATGGTAGTTATTGTTCAACAGAGTTTTGCCGGGAGTTCTGATGTAGGAACGCGCTTTAACTACCAAGGTGAACTGCTGGATAATGGGTCACCTGCTAATGGTACTTATGATTTGATCATTCAGCTTTATGATGCAGCATCGGGTGGTACCTCGCAGGATTTTAATCTGGTTAATGACATTGAAATCAGTAATGGTTTGATTAACACAGAACTGGATTTTGGTGATACACCATTTATGGGTGAAGAACGGTATCTGGAGTTAAGTATCAGGCCAGGTAATAGTACTGCTGGTTACAACATTTTGTCACCAAGGACGCGGATTAATGCCACCCCCTATGCGATCCAGTCCAGTTTTACAGAGAATGTTGAGCATCCTTGGGAACAGTTAAATGACGGCGGTATAAGGTCAATTAATGATATTTCAGTTGGTATGGGCAGTGGTTCCCAATCTTCAGCAAAAGCAACAATCAATTCAGCCTTGGGCCAAGATCCTTTGCGAGTCAGGATTAGTGGTGGTAGTAAATTTGTCGTACAGGCCGATGGCGGGGTAGCGGTTGGAACCAATCAAGCGGCACCTGAAAATGGTTTATTGGTTAATGGCGAAGTGAGGCAAGCTCTAAATCGACGTGGTTTTGTTAAAGCTGGTCTCACCTTTGTATGTGGTAACAGTGGAACCACCATTGAGAGCCAATTTAATAATGTAAGCGGCGGTGATTTTATTGTCACCAGCAATTTGCCAGAAAATGGTCGATGCGAAGTGACTGCACCTTTTGATATCAGTGATGTTTATTTAATGACCACCACTTTTGCGGTGAATTTTCCCAGAGGTGTTTCATGCGGAAAAACCACCAATGGCGGTGGTGATGCTGTGATAGAGTGTAATGCGTATAACCCATTGAGTGGAAACAGGGTGGATGCTTTGGTTACCTTGTTGTTATTTTAACAACCACTGAAACCGCATCTTATCTAAATCAAAGAGCAGGCCTAATTGAAATTCAGTCCGGCCTGCTCTGGTATTCATTATTTTAAATATTCATTTAAAAAAGTTAAGTATTTATTGGAAGCGGCAATCCGGTTTTCTTTCTTACTGAAGCCATGCCCTTCGTCATCAAACAGCAAATATTCAACATGGGTGCCAGCACTTCTGATGGCCTCGACCATTTCATCACTTTCTACTTGGAGTACACGCGGGTCGTTAGCACCTTGTACAACCAATACGGGTTTTTTAACCTGGTGGCCAAAGAAGACCGGTGAGATGTTGTATAAGCGCTCTTCGTCAGTTTCAGGATCACCTAATTCATCATACAAAGATTTTCTAAAAGCCTCCCAATACGGTGGAATACTTTTCAGGGTTCTGACCCAATTGGTAACACCAAAGATGTTAACGCCTACTTCAAACTCATCGGTAAAAGCCATCGCCGCCATGGTTAAATAACCACCATAGCTACCACCCATAACCCCAATTTTATCGGCATCAACCCAATCCAATGTTTGTAGGTATTTTTTGTTGTAAACGACATCTTTTAAATCATGGTCACCGTGCTTTTTGTCGTCCAAATGGAAGAATGTTTTACCATAACCACTGGAACCACGGTTGTTGATTTTAAACACAGCATAACCATTGTTAACGATGTGTTGAGTCAAAGCTGAATAACCAAAGCGAGATTGTCCTCCTGGACCACCATGAATGAAAATCAGAGCGGGGACTTTTTCCGTTGTGGCTTGTTTGGGTTTGTATAAAATGCCAGGAATTTCAAGGCCATCAAAGCTTTTGAAACGCTTCACTTCACCAGCCACCAAGTGTGCTTCGTTGATGTTGGAGTTGCCAGTGTCGGTCAGTCTTTTGGCAGCAGTGCTGCCTAATTTGTAGGTGTATAAATTTGAAGGAGAGGTATCAGAATTTAAATAAAACACCATGGTACTTGAGTCTTCACTGAAGTTCACACCGCGCAAATCACCTGCGGGTAAATTTGGGATGATGACTGACTTTCCGGTTTGGGTGTTGATGATATCCAGGACAGTTTGCGCATCTTGATTGATACCGGTGACGCGGTATTGGCCATCTTTGGAAAAGTAGCTGAAACTGACATCCCAATCGGCTTGGTAACTGATGCTGTGAGATCTGCTGGATAAATCATAGGCCATGGCTTGGTTAAACTCACCATCGGCGTTGCTGCCATAAATCAAATGCTGGCTGTCTGGGGTGAAGGTATAAATGCCATGTGCCACCTCCTCATCAGCACTGCCTGCTACCATGACGGCATCAGCTTCAGTGTTTCTGAGGTCAACCAGATAAATGTCTGAATCAGCATTGGTGTTGGTTTTTGAAAGTGCCAGCCAGTGCCCATCGGGGCTTATGTCACCCAATTGATAGCCGGTGTCGTTCTGAAAAATTAACTCGCGGCTGTAATCTGCCACTTGATAAAGGTATAAATCAAAAAATTTAGGGTCTCGCTCATTGGTAGAGAGGTAAAACTGCTGGTCATTTTCATGCCATCCAGCAAAACTGGCTTTTAAGTTTTCACCAGGTGTTAAGTCGACAACACTGCCATCCAGGTTACGTACATAAACATGATCCAGTTCATTACCACCTTGGTCGGCATTGTATAGAATGCGGTCATCATTAGGGAACCAACTGTTAACAAAGATAGATTCTTCAGTAGAACTGGTTAGTGGCACTTTGCCAGAACCATCTAAATTAACGCGGTAGGCATTAAAAATACCGGATTCATCGCTGCTGACTAAAACTGCTGTCTGGTCGTGATTGATTGATGAGCCAAAGACCGAAGTGGTTTTGAAAAAGTCCTCAGCTGAATAGGTTTGAAAATCATTGGTTACAGCTTCTGCTGTGACCATGGGTTGTTTGGGCTGACAAGCAGCCAGTGTAATGATGCTGATGATACCAATGGTTTTGATTAGATAAGATTTCATTCAATGTCCCCTAAATAAGTGAATGCACAATCTTGCCCGTTGTCCCCGGGTTTGTCAATTTACTCAGGTTTTTTAGATTCAAGCCAAAATGTCACTGGGCCATCATTAATCAGACTGACTTGCATGTCAGCACCGAATTGGCCGGTTTGGATATGCAGGTCAGTTTGGTGAGCAAGTTCAAGCAATTGATTGAAAATTAATTCACCGTACTCTGGTGATGCGCCGCGTGAAAACCCTGGCCGGTTACCTTTTTTAGTTTCAGCGACCAAAGTGAATTGGGACACCAATAACAATTCACCCTTGATGTCGTTCAAAGATAAATTCATCTTGCCATGTTCATCTGGAAAAATGCGGTATCGACAGATTTTGTTGAGTAACTTTTCAGCATCAGCTGCAGTGTCATGATGTTCAACACCAACCAAAGCCAAGATACCTTGATCGATTTTACCCGCTGTTTTGCCAGCCACATCAACCTGTGCCTGTTTGACTCTTTGGATCAGTATTTTCATGTTATGGATGATAACAGTTTTGTTAACTCATTTAAATTTGTATGTAATGAGCATTCACTGAGCGCAGTGACTGTAGAACCATCAGTCTTGAGTTTTAATATTCAATCTTCCAAAAAACCATCAACCAATAGCTTTAATTTCTCTAAATAATCAGCTTCCATTGGGTCTAACCAAATCGCATCTGGTTCTTTTCTGAGCCAGGTTAGCTGGCGTTTGGCGAGTTGGCGGGTGGCGGCGATGCCTTTGAAAATAAAATCTTCCATGCTGGTTTTGCCGGTTAAATGCTCCCAGGCTTGGCGGTATCCGACTGAGCGCATGGACGGCAGTTCTTCATGGTTTCGAGGGTTAGCCATCAGGGTTTTCATTTCATCGAGAAAACCCTGATTCAGCATTTGTTCAAAACGCAAGGCGATGCGCTGGTGCAGGATGCTGCGCTGAGTTGGTGAAATGATGAGTTTCAGAACGTCATAGTTTAACTGCTGTCCTTGGTCTAGTTCATGCCAGGTGGTCATGGTCTGACCGGTCAGTAAATAAACTTCATAGGCCCGGTTGATTCTTTGGGGGTCATTTGGGTGAATTCTGGCGGCACTTTCGGGATCTATTTCGGCCAGTAAACCGTGCACATGTTCCCAGCCCAAATCAGTTGCGATGGCTTGGATTTTAGCGCGAACTTCTGTATTGGCTTCAGGTAGTTGGGACAAACCATGTTGTAAAGCGTTGTAATACAGCATGGTGCCACCAGCCAACAGAGGCAGCCTGTTATGGTTGGTGCTTTGCTGCATCAAGGCTTTTGCATCCTGGCAAAAGTTTGAAGCTGAATAGGGTTTCCAGGTTTCGCAGATGTCAATCAAAGCATGTGGTGCCTGAGCCAGGGTCACTGCATCGGGTTTGGCTGTGCCAATGTCCATGCCTTTATATACCAGAGCGGAATCTACCGAGATGATATCGGCCTGATAGAGGTCGTGCAACAAGATCGCAGCATCGGTTTTACCGGCAGCGGTTGGGCCCATCAGGAACACGGCTTTGGGTAAATCTTTTTTCATTGATTTGTTGTCACTGACCACGCAAAAACAGTTTATCTAATTGTTTCATATCTAATTGTGTCCATGTCGGCCTGCCGTGGTTACACTGATCTGAGCGCAAGGTATTTTCCATATCTCGCAACAGGGCGTTCATTTCCATGATGGATAATTGGCGATTGGCGCGTACCGAACCATGACATGCCATGGTCGACATGATCTCATTGATTTGGGCTTCGATTTTTTGTGATGAACCCAAAGCCACAATTTCAGAGAGTACGTCTTTAATCAGATTTTCAACATCGGCACCTGCCAACATGGCGGGGATTTTACGAATCACTAATGATTCCTCGCCAGTGATGCTGATTTCAAAGCCCAGTTGTTCAAACCATTGTTGTTGTGTTTCAACGGCACCAACCTCCCGCGCCGATACATTGATTTGAATGGGGACAAGTAGCTTTTGGTTTTTTAAGGCATCCTGGGCAAATTTTTCTTTCATGCGCTCATAAGTGATGCGTTCATGGGCTGCGTGCATGTCAACGATGATCAAGCCATGTTGGTTTTCAGCAATGATAAATACGCCGTGAATTTGTGCTTTGGCATAGCCCAGTGGTGGGATGTCCTGGCCATCTTGATCGCTGCTGGGTAAATTATTTGTGCTTTCGGGGTAGGCAGGCATTTGGTTACTGGTATTGGCAACCTGACTTAAATAATCAAAGCTATTTTCTCTGGCAGTGCGATTGGTGTCATTGCCTTGGGGATGATTGGGAAATGGGTTCTGGGTGCCACCAGTGGCCGCACCGCCGCCCAGATTCAGGCGATGTTGCATCTGTGAATAATCGGGCAAAGGCTCATTCACGGTGGCTGGCATTTCTCCCACTCGTGTCTGTGCCAAGGATTGATGAATGGAGCCAAAAATGAAGTCATGCACCAACTTTGAATCTCTGAAACGCACTTCGTGCTTGGTGGGGTGAACATTAACATCAACCAACTCTGGGTCAATGTCTAAATAAAGTACAAATGCAGGGAAGCGCCCGTGAAACAAAACGTCCTGATAGGCTTGGCGGATGGCGTGTCCAACCAACTTGTCTTTGATCATGCGGTTATTGATGTAAAAGAATTGGCGATCAGGTTGCGCTCGATTCCAGGATGGTTTGGCCACCCAGCCAGACATTTTCAGGTTGCCGCGTTGTTGCTCAATGAAGATGGCATTTTCAATGAAATCTTTGCCGCAGAGTTGGTTGATTCTTTGGTGCTTGAGGATTTCAGAGTTGCCTCCTTGTGCATTGCGGATCATCTTACCGTTGTGACTGAGTCTGAAAGTGACATCAAAGCGTGACAGTGAAACCCGTTTGATTAAGTCATCAATACGCAGGTATTCTGTTTTGTCTGTTTTGAGAAAACGGCGCCTTGCTGGGGTGTTGAAAAACAGATCTGACACAATGATGGTGGTACCAACTGGATGGGCTGCTGGTATTGGCCCTTCAACTTCGCCACCGTGGGCATTGATCTGATAAGCCATTGCTGCATCTTTATGTCGAGAAATCAGCTCAAAGCGACTGACTGACGCAATACTCGGCAAAGCTTCACCCCGAAAGCCCATGGACAACAATGATTTCAAGTCATCCAGTGACTGAATCTTGCTGGTGGCATGGCGCTGTAGTGCCATTGATAAATCTTCTTGCGTGATACCACTGCCGTTATCAGTCACTTTAATGCGTTTTTTACCGCCGGTTTGGACGTCAATATCAATTACTGTAGCGCCCGCATCCAGTGCGTTTTCTACCAATTCTTTGACCACCGATGCTGGGCGTTCGACAACTTCTCCAGCAGCGATTTGATCAATCAGTTGGTTGGGTAATTTCTTAATTAGCATGTGGGTGATTTTAACATGCTTCTGGGCTTATTCTGCTTGTATTCAAACGATTCTTATTTTGTTGAAAAAACTACTGAATATTTAATGGAATGGTTTTGTTCTGTGTTCTGTTGGCACGGCGTTTAAGGATGAAATAAAAACTGGTCACAACCACTGTGCATGAAACCAACCAGGAGGATGCAAAAAAAGGTTGATTGTTGAATGTAACTATTTGATAAAAGCAACTGGCTATCAGATAGCCCAGTGAAGTCGAGTAGATTGCTGAGAACAATGCCCACTTTTTGCCAGTTTCTTTAGCCATGGTGGCGATCACGGTAACGCAAGGAAAATACAACAGCACGAACAACAAGTAGGCATAGGCGGCCCAAGTACTGCTGAACTTATCTTGCAGGATACCGAATAACTGGGTTGAGACGCCCTGATTTTCAGCCATGGTTTCCACTGCATCAATTTCAGCCAGTGACAGACCCAGTGGGTCAATAAAGGCATCTGCCAGCCCGGCTGCATTTTCCGGGATGCTTTGTAAAGCTGCGATTAATTCATCGCTGACTGAGGTATCTTGCTGTGCTACTGACTTTGAATAGATGGCATCTAAAGAGCCCACCATGACTTCTTTGGCCAGCAGGCCAGTAAACAAACCCACCACCGCTGGCCAATTATCTTCTTCAATTCCCATTGGCGCGAATACTGGTGTGGCCAGTTGTGAGCCGGCAGCTAACAATGAATTATCGACATCATCGTTGCCCCATGAAAAATCGCGGTTGACCGATGAAATGATTTGCAGAATAATCACAATGACAATGATGACTTTCCCGGCATCAACCATAAATCCTCGCAATTTATGCCAGGTTGATCTGAGAATGAACATAACGCCGGGAAAACGCCATTGTGGTAACTCAATCACAAAGGGGTCGGGTTTTCCTGGCAAAATGGTTTTGCGCATCAACAAACCAGTTGCAACAGCAACAAGGATGCCAACCAAATACAATGACAACACAATCAGTGCCGCATGTTGGGTGAAGAATGCCGCCACAAATAAGGCGTAAACTGATAATCTGGCACCACAGGACATGAATGGTGCCATCAAAGTGGTGATGATGCGCTCGTCCTGCCGGGCTAATTGACGTGTGGCCATCACAGCGGGTACGTTACAACCAAAACTCACAATTAATGGTACAAAAGCTTTTCCAGATAAACCAATTTTTTGTAACCAATCATTCATCACAAAAGCCGCTCTTACCATGTAGCCAGATTCTTCCAATAAAGTCAAAAATAAAAACAAAAAACCAATGACTGGAATGAATGTGGCTACAGTCTGAATACCTGCTCCAGCGCCGTCGGCGAGGATGACAATCAACCATGTTGGGGCGTGTAAAGCATTCAGTAATTGGCTGAAACCATTGATGAAAATGGCACCTGCAGCCAGGTCAAAGAAGTCAATAAAAACATTGGCCACATTGATCGCAAAAAAGAACATCAGATACATCGCGAACAGGAATGCCAAGGTGCCAGTAAAAGGGCTGGTGAGCCACTTATCCACCTGGTTAAATTTTTTACCTGTGGTCTGATTTTGTTGTTTGTTAGTGGTTACCTTTGCGGCTAATTTTCTGGCATATTTGAAGCGTAAATCAAACAGCTGACCTGATTTTTTGAGGCCATCATCGGGCATGACTTTATGCTCAGTGGGCTGGGGATTGTTGATAAAACTGGCCATCTGTTCAGCCAATTCAAAAACGCCATCACCCTTGATGGCAATGGTGGTTATGACCGGACAGCCAGTGAGTTCTTCGAGTTTTTTGGTGTCAATGCGCTTGCCAGATGATACCCGTTCATCATCCATGTTCAAAACCAGAATAGTTGGTACATTCAGTGCTAAAATCTCACTGGTTAAAAATAAACCTCTGGCCAGGTTGTTGGCATCTAATACATTAACAAAAACATCGATATCACCGCGATCGATGGCGCTTTTAACCACCAATTCGTCTCGTGAAAGCTCACTCAATGACAAGCCATATAAACCTGGCAGATCAATTATTGAGAACGGCATGTTGTTGTAGGTCAGTTGGGCTTTGGTTTCGCTGACAGTGACACCAGCCCAGTTTCCGGTTTTGCGGTTTTGTAGTGACAGTTGATTGAAAAGTGTGGTTTTACCGCAGTTGGGATTGCCGATCAATGCAATTTGAGGTGGCTTTGACATGAGCAACGTTTAGATTGAAACCACTGAAATCAAATTGATCAAATCAGAGCCTACAGCCATATGACCAAAACTGGTTTTGACCACAGCCCCATGATTGTATCGTGCAATTAACTCAATAACCATGCCCATACCCAAGCCCATCAAAGTCAGTTTTTGACTGATGGGTTCGCTACACGATTTGTGGCTGACTTCGTAAGTATGACCAGCTTCCGCCTGGGCCAAGCTTATGGGTGAGTGTGATGATTTCATGGTTTTTGGGTTCATGAGACAAATAATAACGCTTCTCATTATCGATATTATCATTACCTAAATCAAGGATTCATTTGTTTAGCTGATTTAATTTTGACATTGGTCAAAGTAATGCCGGGAGGCAATTATATCTGTTGTGACCCTCAGTAATAGGAGAGCTGCTGAGCAGCTCGACCCGCCGATCCGGTTAGGCAGAGTATGAAATCATGGCGGTTTGCCGCAGGCAAGAAGCCTTGATGTAATGCCCGATTAGCCGTGAGCGAAGAGCAGGCAATGAAGGTA
>JANQRW010000002.1 GCA_028284365.1 Marinicella sp. | reverse complement strand
TACCTTCATTGCCTGCTCTTCGCTCACGGCTAATCGGGCATTACATCAAGGCTTCTTGCCTGCGGCAAACCGCCATGATTTCATACTCTGCCTAACCGGCTCGGCGGGTCGAGCTGCTCAGCAGCTCTCCTATGTATGACTTTAAAGGTGACAGTGTTGTGATTTTAAAAATTGTTGCTGGGTTGGTAGTTACCTTATCATAGCTGCTTCAAATAAAGAGGCTGAAATCGAATTTTTCTGGCCCGAAAGTGCGAGTGGGGAAGCTAATTTTGATTTTCTGTTTTCAGCAGGTCAAGATGATTATCTTAGTGCTCGAACTAAGATGAAAGTTGAAGCATAACGGAGTTTATATTTTTCAATACCAATCACTTAATCCTAACCGCTAAGCCCCTATCATCCTCCGGTTTCCTGGCGCGCAAATAAACCAGCTCATAAGTGGCTGGATACAGGCCGTCTTCAGTGCGAAATTCCTCAAAATTCTTGGCTAATTGTTTGATTACTTTGGGGGAGGTCAGGCCGCGTGGTCGTTGGTTATCGACGTTGTGGGCACCGATGTTTTTCAGGTCGCGCATCATGTCGACCACTGAGGCGTAGGTCATGGTGATAAACTCGGAATCGGCAATCACATCCTCAAAACCCAACTGCAAGGTCAAATCAGCAACCTTGGCTGCGGGGACAAACTCATTGACATGCGGTTTTTCATCAATCGACTGCCACGCCAGTTTCAATTCGTGCAAGGTGTGCTCACCCATGGTGGTTAAGTGCATCAGCCCGCCAGGTTTCAGGGCGCGTTTGATTTCTTGTAGCACGGTTGATTCGTCACACCACTGAATCATTAAGTTAGAAAAAACCAAATCACAACTCTGTGCATGTACATCGATGGCATGGGCATCGGTCACGCGGGGTGAAACCTGGACGTGTTTGGGGACTTGTTGTACCATGCGCTCGGCAAAATCTGCCGCGATGATTTGAGCTTCAGGGTAACGTTTTAAGAATTCAGGAATGGCCCATCCAGTGCCACAACCCAAATCTAAAATTTGTGCTGGGGGTGTTTTTAAATCATCATCCAACCGTTCCAACAGCCGTGACAAGGCTTCGCGCTGGAGCACGGCATGTTCTTCATATTGGTGCGCTGCGGCATCAAAAGAAGCCTGGATTAAATGGTGCTCTAAGCTCATATAAAGTCTGTTATCAATTGGGTTAAAGTTTCGGACTCACGAATAAATGGTGCGTGACCCGAACCGCGCAAAACATGATACTTGCTGACAGTTGGGCCACCTGCGAGTTCAGCCGCTTGTTGCATCGCTGCTGGTATGACCAAACGGTCGCGCCGACCACTGATCCATAATGAGGGCATCGAGAGGTTTTTCAATTCCGTTGTCAAATCATGATTGGCCAGAATATCCAAACCAGCATTCAAGGCCTGAGTGCTGGGTAATGGCCGCCCGAATACCTTTTGTTTCAGTTCTCGCAGTTGTGAACGCTCATGTTCCACGCCCATCACCTCCAAGGCCAGAAAGGTTTGAATGGTTTGTTTGATGTCGAGTTGTAGGTTTTTAGCAAATTTATCCAATACAGTTTGATCGGTACCATGGACCCAATGCGCGCGTTTGACAAAGCATGGTGTGGCACACAGCATGATCAAAGACTGCACCAGCTGCGGTTTTTTCAAAGCCAGATTCAAGGCCAAAAAACCACCCATAGACCAACCCAGCCAATGTCCCACTGGCACTTCAGCGCCCTCGTCAGCCAACGCTACCAGGTCGGTGCATAAAGTTTCCTCGTGATTCAAACCATGACCGGGTAAATCAATCAAATTAACCTGAAAATGCTGCGCCAATTGTTCCGACCAATCATCAAATAAATGCGCATTCATGCCCCAGCCATGTAACACATTTAAAACAGGACCATGTCCTTTGGTGGTAACGATTTTCATGAAGTAAATGGCTCAACGGTTAAAGGGCGGGTATTATAAAGGATTGGAGGTGAGCTGGCAGATGTAAAAGTTCTACGCTTTAAAACGGTTTTCCAGTATTTAACTTTTCATGATGGCTTTCTTACTTGGTAAGTTTGTACTTGGTTCTATTGGTTTAGGTTCTCTTTTTCTGCTGTTTATATGAGGTCGCTTGCCATTGGGTGAAATATCCACGCCAGTCACAACTTGCCCCAAACGCGCTATAAACAAGGTATCACACCCCTTGTTCACAACCCACACCCAAAACAGTGGCATTTGTTTTTATGATTTAGTTAAAGAACAGCCCAACCAGTATGCTTGGCTGTGTTGAGGATTATTGGCTACTTTTTTGTTCAGTTATTTCAAGGTGAAAACAAACTTGTCAAGACGCACCAATTCTTTGTGTTCGCTGTTGTATCTGGAAACTTCTCCCTCAACAACCATGTCATCATTGGCTTTAATTGTTACAGACGGGATGAGCGTTTCTCTTAGATTCGCCTCATCAGCAAAACCACTTTCGGTGTCTTCGTCTAAAACACCTGGTTGCCGATATAAATATTGACTGGACTGTGACCATCATTTTCATCAAGGTAGTGAACGCTCAAAGTATATTCGCCTGGTAGCAAGTGTGAACTCAGGTCATAACGCACGTTGGCTTTGGAACCGACCGGAGCAGACCCCTTGATTTTTATGGCAGCGCCTGAGGAGTAGAAAGGCTCTTTTTCACTACTGGTCTCCTGAGTTAATGTTTTTTGGCTTTTATCTGACTCTGAAGTAATACAAGATGCTTCATCAAGCAATACAGTCGCAAGAATATGAGCTTTTTCAAGAGAACACTCTGGGCAATATCATAAGAAGTAGTCTAGTTTCTCAAGCCCTGAATGGCAGGAACAAAAAACCACCATGATGGTGGTTCTTATTATATGGCGCGCCTACAGGGAGAAAGTTCGAACTCTCTGTTTGATGAATTGGCAGATTGGAATGAACAGCTAAGTCACTGCGATTACTACAAAGATACTGATGAACCATTAGATGAAAGGAGGTTAAAAAAACCAAGCAATTCTCCGAAAGGAGGTTTGTTATGACCGCCCGAGGCACAAGCGGTGATGAGGGTAGCAAAAGACAAGCACCCTTCTCATTGCGCCTCAGCTTCGAGGAAAGAGCCAAGCTGGAAGATTTGGCAGGTGAAATGTCACTGTCAGCTTTTATCAAAGAGCATCTGTTTCAGGCTCAAATGCCAAGAAAACGCAGAAGACGAAGACCAGCCAAAGACAGCAAACTACTAGCTCAACTTCTGGCTGTGTTGGGTAAATCACGTTTACCTCAAAATATGAACCAATTGGCTAAAGCGGCTCATACAGGCACATTGCCTTTACCGATTGAGGTTGAACGTGAATTGAGGCAAGCCTGCTCAGACATTCGAGCCATGCGTGAAATGCTGATGCAAGGTTTGGGCTTGAAAGTCAGAGAACAACAAGCCAAAGGCAAAGAATCTTTAAGTCATGCATTCACCAAAGCAG
>JANQRW010000084.1 GCA_028284365.1 Marinicella sp. | reverse complement strand
GTGTTAGAGTCGAGTCCGGAACAGAGACCGACGCCTATAGGGATATAGGTGTTAGAGTCGAGTCCGGAACAGAGACCGAAGACCCAAGAGCATTCCTTCCTATAGGAGCCTATGCACCCAGGTATTTTATGTCGCCACAACATATAGATCCTGAACAGGCCATACAAACTCACACAAACATCCAGTCTGAATTTTCAGTGGGTATTCATTGGGGTACATTTCAGTTAACGCACGAGCCATTTTGGGAGCCTAAAGAATCATTGGCTGAAGCGTTGAGGAAAATTCAACCTGAACACCCTTTTATAACTGTAAAAATAGGTCAAACTTATTCTGTCGATTTAGACTGGTGACTTTTCAGAGTGGTTTCGTATTCTGAGTTAGATTTACATAATTCTTCGTCAGTAGGTAAGGGTTGGCCAGTGTAAGCATGTAAAAAGGCTTCACACAATAATTCGCTGTTAGTGGCATGCTTGAGGTTTTTAACTTGTCTGCGAGTGCGTTCATCGGTCAGTATTTTAAGTACATCAAAAGGTATAGAAACTGTGATCTTTTTTACCTTGTCACTTTTCTTGCCATGCTCAACATAAGGGTTGATATATTCGCCATTCCAAGCCATATAAACGTCTAGATTTTAAAAATATTTATCATATCATGAAATGCTAATATTTCAATGTTGCTGCAACTTGTAGGAGACAAAGAAACCTTCTAAATCACCATTTTCAGTATAGGGGCTAACCGATACCAATTCATAACCAACTGCAGCAAATTCATTGTGAGAACGGGTCATTTTCTTGGCTGCAAAGTTTTTGCGTGTCAGTTTGTTAACATCGATAAAAACCGTTACTGCTTTCAGTGATTTTCTTACAGCTTCCTCAGCATTGGTCTCACTGTTTGCGCTAAAAGTACTGAGACAAAGAACTAACATAATTATATGTTTCATGGTGGCTCCAAAAATTATTTGTTCATACCATTGTATTTAGTTCTGAGCCTTGAATACAATAGTGCAGTTTTAATCATTGGATAATTAATGAGCACCGTCTTGACAGGAATCACTACCACAGGTTCACCACATTTAGGCAATTATGTGGGCGCTATTAAACCTGCCATTACACGCAGTTTAGACCCAAATTTCAAAAGTTATTTTTTCTTGGCTGATTTCCATGCTTTGATTAAATGTTGGGAACCAGAGCGAGTGGCACAATCGACTAAGGAAATTGCTGCTACATGGTTGGCTTTGGGTCTTGATACAGACAAAGCAGTGTTTTATCGCCAATCGGATATACCAGAAATTCCTGAACTGACCTGGTTGTTGACTTGTATGACAGCCAAAGGATTGATGAATCGTTCACATGCATATAAAGCACAGGTGGCCGAAAATACAGAACAGGGTTCAGATGATCCTGATAAAGGCATCACTATGGGATTATATAGTTATCCTGTCTTGATGGCAGCGGACATATTGATGTTTAATGCCACTGAGGTGCCAGTTGGGAAAGACCAAACTCAACATCTTGAGATGGCTCGTGATATTGGGGCACGCTTTAATCATCATTTTGGTGAGCATTTTGTGATGCCAAAAACAGTGGTCGATGACAAAGTGGCTGTATTACCAGGTTTGGATGGGCGAAAAATGAGTAAATCTTATAACAATACGATTCCACTTTGGTTACCTGAGAAAAAGTTCAGGAAGTATATTATGAAGATCAAAACCAACTCATTGGAGCCGGGCGAACCCAAGGATCCAAACGATTCATATGTATTTGATATCTTCAAAGCGTTTGCAACTGAACCGCAGATTAACGAGATGAAGATTGAATTTGAGAACGGCATCGCATGGGGTAGTGCAAAGCAAGTACTTTTTGAGATGATCGACACAGAATTGGCACCTGCTCGTGAAAAATACAATGAGTTGATGAATAACCCAGATATAATTGAACAGGAATTACAAAAGGGTGCGGCCAAAGCCCGTGAGTATGCGACGCCTTTTTTGGCGGAGTTAAAAGCAGCTGTGGGAATCAGGTCGGTCAGTTAATTAACCAAAGAACATTGAGGAGATTAAAGATGGTGGATTTTAAATTTGGACAAGTGATGTCTACATTGTGGAAAACCAAAGAGTTTGTGTTATTCAGATTCTTAATTTATATGGGCATAACACTGGCATACATTATTGGGACGGGAGCTGGCGGCGGTATTGGTTATTTACTTGGTAGTGTGGGTGACGGTAAAGAAACCGGCTTGTTTTACGGTATGGTCGGTGGCTTCAGTTTAGTCAGCGGTGTGCTTTACTACGTTCGTGAGTATTTGTTGTATCTGGTTAAAGCAGGGCACATTGCTGTCATCGTTAAGCATTTAGATAATGAACCCATTCCTGAAAACAAGGGGCAAATCAAATATGCCCAAGAAGTGGTTAAAGAGCGTTTTAAAGAATCATCGGTTTTGTTTGGTGTGGATCAACTGATTAAAGGGGTGCTAAAAACTTTTAATCGGATTTTTGCTGGCATCATGTCGTTTTTACCGATCGTGCCACAACCTATAGTTAAATTTGTTAATGGTGTCATTAACATGTCTTTAACCTATGTGGATGAGGTTATTTTGGCCTACTACATCCGTAATAATTCTGAGAACCCTTGGGAAGATTCACGTAAAGCATTGGTGCTATACGCACAAAACTACAAGACATTTTTGAAAAACGCTGTATTTTTGACCATCATTACATGGGTTTTGTCCTTGCTGGTATTGATTATTGTGTTTGGGCCCTTGGCAGCATTGTTCTCGCTGGTAGGTTACACTGGCAATGTTTGGATCATTATTTTGGCCATAGTTACCGCTTGGGGGATTAAGTCAGCTTTAATTGATCCAATTGCGATGACGGCATTAATGCAAGTGTTCTTTAAAGTGACTGAAGGACAAGAGCCTAACCCGGAGTGGGAAGCAAAACTAGAGCGTGGCTCGAAGAAGTTTGTGGCTTTAAAAGACAAAGCTGTTAATTGGGCAAGCAGTAAATTTGGCGGTAAATCCAAAGACGAGCCCGAGCAAATAGAACAAGAATAAATAATAAATAATTTGCGAGTCGGGTTAGTTCTCGGCTCGTCCGGTTAAATTGCAAGATTTTACTTTAAAAATAATTCAAACCATTGCTGCCATTCCAGCAGGCAAGGTGGCAACCTATGGTCAAATTGCTGCCATGGCAGGAAATGATCGTGCTGCCAGACAAGTATCCAGGGTTTTACATACCTGTACCAGCAAATATCAATTACCGTGGCATCGGGTAATTGGAGCTGCTGGAAAAATTTCAATTCCGAAAGATCAAACGGGTTATTTAAGGCAGAAGAAAAAGTTAGAACAAGAGGGTGTTCAATTCGGCTTGGGTGATACAATAGACCTTTCAGAATTTCAGTGGCCAGGTTGAAGCCAGCGCACCTTTAATGATTAAAACCAACGAGTACATCAAACGCCGCAAACAGTTAATGAAAATTGCGGGTAAAAACTCAATCACGATACTCAGCAGTCGTCCAGCGTTAATTCGTAACGGCGATGTCCATCATTACTACCGTCAGGACAGTGATTTTTATTATTTAAGTGGATTCAATGAACCTGAAGCTGTTTTGGTACTGATTCCCAATCGAACTGGCCAACAACAAATCCTGTTTTGTCGTGAGGTTGATCCTAAAAAAATCATCTGGGATGGTCCTATGGTTGGTACTCAGGGCGCTGTTGATAATTATGGTTTTGATGCTGCATTTGATATCAAAGAGGTTGATCGACGCTTACCTTTACTGCTTGAGGGGTGTGAAAAAGTTTGTTTTAAAATTGGTGAAAACAATGAGTTTGATCAAAAGTTGGCTGGGTGGGTCAAAGCCATTGATACCCGTGTAGGCGAAAAGTCTAATGCCCCTGAAGAATTTATGTCTATCAGCCATGTCATTCACGACATGCGCTTGTATAAAAGTCATACTGAAATCAAGTGCATGAAAAAGTCGGCAGACATTGCCGCATCTGCTCACATTCGAATGATGCAAAACTGTCAGCCAGGCATGTATGAATTTGAATTGCAGGCAGAATATCAGCACCAACTAATGAGACAGCAGTCTCACAGCAGTTATCCGCCCATTATTGGAAGTGGTGAAAATAACAACATCATGCACTACATCAACAACAACAAACAGATGTTAGATGGCGAACTGGTTTTGGTTGACGCGGGTGCAGAATATGACTACTATGCCTCAGATGTGACCCGAACGTATCCAGTTAATGGAAAGTTTTCTGCCAGACAAAAAGATTTGTATGAGTTGGTGTTACAAGCACAGTCAGATGCCATCAATGAAGTGCAGGTAGGTAAGCATTGGATTGATTTTCATGAGGCAGCTGCTAAAACCATCAGCCAGGGTTTATTGGATTTTAAAATTCTGCAAGGTTCATTGGATGAAGTGCTCGAAGAAAAAACCTATACCCAATATTATATGCACATGACCGGTCATTGGCTTGGCTTGGATGTACATGATGTAGGTGATTACCGGGTAGATGATTTATGGGTTGAGTTAGAAGAAAATGTAGTACTTACTGTTGAACCGGGTCTATATATCAGTGAAAACTCAAAAGCGCCAAAAAAATGGCGTGGTATGGGCGTTAGAATTGAAGATGACATCCAAGTCACCAAAAAAGGGCCCGTTATTTTAAGTAAAAATGCGCCAAAAACTGTCGCAGAAATTGAACAGACCATGAGGGGTTAATTAATGAATAAGAAGGTTAAAGGTTTTATAGTAGTTTGCTTGTTGGTATTGTCTTTATTTGCTTTCAATGCAGCAGCAATGGAGGTTCACTGTGGGGCATTATTTGATTCAGCATCAGGTGAAATGCAAACCAACCAATTAATCACAATAGAAGGTGATCAAGTCAAAAGCGTAAAACCTTTCAACGGTGAGAAAGTTGATTTTGATTTTTCAGAGCAGTATTGTTTACCTGGGTTGATGGATATGCACACACACATCACCCATGAAAACAGCAAAACCAGGTACATAGAGAAGTTTCAGCACAATGAGGCAGATGTGGCATTCAATGCAGTGGTGTTTGCAGAACGCACATTGATGGCTGGCTTTACCACAATCAGAGATGTTGGAGATGCCTTCAATGTTTCTGTGGCTCTGAAAAAAGCCATCAATCAAGGCAAAATTAATGGGCCCAGAATCTACACAGCGGCTAAATCTTTAGCCACCACTGGTGGTCATGCTGATCCAAGTAATGGATATCGTCATGGGTTGTTTCCGAAAACCACTCCCGAACACGGCGTGATCAATGGTGTTGGTGATGCCATGCGTGCTGTTCGACAACGCTATCAGGATGGTGCGGATTTAATTAAAATTACCGCAACTGGTGGGGTGCTCAGTCAGGCCGCCAGTGGTGATAATGCACAATTCAGCGATGAGGAACTGAATGCTTTGATTGCAACAGCCAATGACTATGGGTTTAAAGTTGCTGCTCATGCCCATGGCAAAGCAGGTATGTTACGCGCCATTGAAGCTGGGGTGGCCAGTATTGAACACGGCACTTATCTGGATGATGAAGTGATTAAGGCCATGAAAAAGCATGGCACATATTTGGTACCGACATTGATAGCAGGAGATTGGGTCACTGAGAAATCGAAAATTGATGGTTTTTTTCCAGAGGTTGTGGCCAAGAAGGCAGCTACTATTGGTCCTTTAATCGCCGGATCTTTCAACCGCGCTTATAAGGCAGGTGTGAACATTGCGTTCGGGACAGACAGTGGTGTTTCAGAGCATGGTCGTAATGGTGAAGAGTTTGCCTTAATGGTGAACAATGGCATGACGCCTGCAGAGTCATTACAGGCGGCAACAATTGAAGCAGCGAAATTACTTGATAAAACTAAAACTTTAGGCCAAGTTAAAGCAGGCTTTTATGCAGACATGGTTGTGGTGGCGTCTGATCCGTTGCAAGACATTAATGTCATGAATGACATAAAAGTGGTTATTAAGGGTGGTAAAGTAGTTAAAAAATAACAACAGAAAAGAGCGAATCCATGAATATTAAATCCTTGATTGTCATCATTACATTGTTGATATGGTTGCCAACACAAGCATGTCACACGCCTGCCAGGTCTGCTGTTATTGGAAAAAAATATCCGGATGCGGATTTTGTTAAACTGATGCATACAGCTCACAGTCAGTCTTATAAGGGCTATCAATTGAAAAGTGCGCAAAACTGTGACAATGGTCAAGCGGATATTTTTAGTTGCCAAAACATTGATTTAATGGGACATTTAGATCTTACGAAAATCGGTGGTGGACAAGGTTCGGATTCTTGGGGCTGGAAACATGAATCCAGTGGTCGATATTTTGCCTTAGTTGGCCGCTCTAATGGCACGTCTTTTGTAGAAATTACCGACCCAGCCAGTCCAGTATTTCTGGGCGAACTTCCTACCACCAGAGGCTCCAGTGCTTGGCGTGACATTAAAACCTATAACAATTATGCCTTCATTGTTGCTGATACCATCAATAATCATGGGATGCAGGTGTTTGATTTAACTCGTTTGCTTAATGTTGCTAACAAACCTGAAACCTTTACAACTGATGACTTGTATGATGGTGGAGATTTTCAATTTGCACACAACATAGTAATTAACAAAGATTCTGGGTTTGCCTATTTAGTTGGTGGTAATACTTGTAGTGGTGGTTTGCACATGGTCAATATTCAGAATCCTACCAACCCAACATTCGCTGGCTGTTTTGGTGCAGATGGTTATACCCATGATGCCCAATGCTTAACTTACGCAGGTCCCGACCAGGATTACCAGGGTCGGGAAATCTGTTTCGCCAGTAATGAAGATACAGTTACAGTGGTGGATGTGACAGTAAAAAACAATCCCAGACAACTATCCAGAACAGGATATAAGGGCAGCCAATACACCCATCAAGGCTGGTTAACAGAAGACCAGCGTTATTTTGTGATTGATGACGAATTGGATGAATGGCGCGATGCTGTGAATACCAGGACATTGGTGATGGATTTTAAAGACCTTGACGCTCCGGTTTTCAAAGGGTTTCATGAATCTGAAGGTGAATCCATTGATCACAACCAATACATTGTTGGCGCTCATACTTACCAAGCGAATTATTCAAGGGGTTTGCGTATCCTGGAATTAGGCGACCTGGGTGAATCAGAAATGAAAGAGGTGGCCTATTTTGATACCTATCCAGAAGGTGAGGGTGTTGGCTTTCCTGGTGCCTGGAATGTTTATCCATTTTTTGACAACGGCATGGTTATAGTTTCTGACATCAACAGAGGTGTTTTTATTTTGAAGCCTAATTTACCCGCAGTTGACCTGATTTTTATTGATGGACTGGATTAAGTCTTCTCAAGTACCACAGAATGTTTGGTAATTAAGGTCTGAATTGGGGTTGGTGTCTTGAAATTTTGCAATTTTTGGGGTCTTTGAGTAAGGCGATTTCAATACTTGTAAGAATTCATCGATTGCATCTGTAGTTAAATTTTGCTCTACATCATCTAAAATGATTTCGATGTGATGGTTTCTTGGAATAACCAAGGGATTGTTTTTTCGCATGATTCTATTAGCTTCTTTTTGGGTTTGACCTTCACTGCGTAATCGTTTGAGCCAATCGTTGTGCCAATTTGACAAAGCTTCATTTTCGAAACTTTGAAATTTTGTTCCAGATTGAAGTGATTCTGTGAGTAAGTTAAAAGTCTCAGTATAATCCAGTTGTTTTTTTAACAAGGTATCCAGCAGTACATGACTTATATCAGCCACTTCAGTTGAATTCTTTTTGAATCCAAGTTTCTGAGCCAGCATTAAACTGAATGCTTGTTTGAATTTATCTGAATATTCTTCAATCAGAGGTGCTACCAGTTTTATGGCTTCATCGCCACCATCAGCAATCAAGGGTATTAATGTTTCAGCAAATCGTGCCATGTTCCATTGTGCAATCCAGGGTTGATTGCCATAAGCATACCGGCCTTGTCTATCAATTGAGCTGAAAACAGTTTCAGGGTCATACACACCGAGCATGGCACAAGGCCCGTAATCAATGGTGTAACCAGAGAGTAGGGTGTTGTCAGTATTCATCACGCCATGGATGAAGCCAACCCGCATCCAATTGATAATTAAATCTATTTGTTTATCAATAACATGGGAGATTAGTTGAATGTACTTTATGTCATTGTTTTCATCGATTTCTGGATAGTGTCTATTGATTGTAAGCTCAACCAATGCTTTTACTTTATCGTGCATACCTCTGGCAGCAAAGTATTCAAAGGTACCCACTCGCAAATGTGAAGTTGCCACACGGGTGAGTACTGCACCTGGGGTGCTGGTTTGCCTGTAGATGTCTTCGCCCGTCGCGACCACAGCTAAACATCGGGTTGTGGGCACGCCCAATGCATGCATGGCCTCCGACATGATGTATTCACGAACGGCTGGTTTGATGCCGCATTTGCCATCACCATTTCTTGAGAATGGTGTTTGACCAGATCCTTTGAGTTGAATTTCTTGGATTTGATTTTTGTTATCAATCACTTCGCCAAGCAAGTGAGCCCGACCATCTCCTAAATGTGGATTGAATTGGCCAAATTGATGGCCTGAATAAGCCATGGCAATGGGCTTTGATCCAGTTATTACTTCATTACCTGAAAAATATTGTGCTGCTTGATCTGGTTTAAACCTGAACCCCAGTTGTGATGCCAGGATCTCATTCCATAATAATAATTTTGGTGATTTTACTTGAGCAGGCAAAGAAGGGCGGCTGTAGACTTCACCCAGGTTCAAGTATTCGTTACTGAAATTCATTTGATCAGTCCATCGTATTCAGGTTTTAGGTGCTGTTTGCTCAGGTTTTATCATTTTTTGATACATTGATGGCACAACCAATAATGACAGGGCAGTAGAAACAAATAAACCAGAAATGATGGACCAAGCCAAAGGTGGCCATAACGTTGACTCTGTCATCACCAAGGGTAACAAACCAGCAATGGTGGTTAGGGTCGTAAGAACTATTGGTCGGGTACGCCTGGCGACAGCATTTTCAATGGCAGTTTTCATGTTCATGCCAGCATCTTGATTTTTTTGAATCAAGTCTAGTAAAACAATGGCATTGTTAACCACGATACCCACCAAAGCCAACACACCAAGAGTGGCGGTAAAACCAAAAGGAGTATGTGTCAGAAGCAAACCGAATGGTACACCTGCAAATGCCAAAGGTACAGTCACCAAAATAATCAACATTTTGCGGAATGAATTGAATTCAATAAGTAAAAAAACCAATAACATAATGATACCAATCGGTAATGCTTTACCTAAAGACTTATTGGCTTTTCCTGACTCTTGAACTGAACCGGCAACGTAGTAGCTGACGCTTGTGGGAAATTCAATCTCTTCAATTTTTGGTAAGAATTTAGACAGTACATCATCATAAGTATAACCCTCTTTGGTTTCAGAATAAACTGATGCAGTTCGTTGTAAATTGACGTGATTGATTGAGGCAGGTAGCCATTCGACTGATTTGTCTGTCAGGGCATTTAAAGATAATTCGTATTGTCCATTGTTGATTGATATATCATCCAAGTTCTGTATGTCAAAATTTACATGCTCGGACGACTGCATCATGATGTTGATGGGGTCATCATCACCTCTGTACTGGCCAATAACCTGCCCAGAGGTTCTGAGTGCTAAGCCGCTAGCTAATTTGTCTCTGGTGATGTCATTTCGATTAAGGAGGGCATCATCAGGCGTGAGGGTTAACTTTGCCATACCCAAGCCAATGGTGTTACGCAGTGTTCGGGTTCCTTCTGTGGCTGTCAGAACTTGTTGAATTTTCCGCACAGATTCCGTCAGTTCTTTGCGGTCTTCAGCAATGACCTTGATTTCTATGGGCGCATCAGAGGGTGGCCCCTGGCCCAATCTTCGTGCCACAATTTGTGCTTGTGGATAGTTGGGTGAAACTTCATTGGTGATCCATTGAATGATGTTGTTACTGTTGTGTACTGAATCAAGAATGGCTACGATGCGCGCAATGTGTGGGGCTCTTGGTTTTTCCACTAAGTTGTAATAAAAAACAGGCCCAGAATTACCCACAAAAGTCACTGTTTGCTCAACATGTTCTCTTTTAGATAACTGTTCTGCAATGGCTTGGGTATTTTGGGTGTTTTGAATGATGTGTGAGTTTTCTGGATAAGCGATGTCTATGATCACTTGGTTGCGATCGGTATCAGGAAAAAATTCTTTTTGTACAAAGCCAAACATAAAGCCAGATAAAACCAGAAATCCAAGTGCGCTTACCAGTATTAAGTTCGATTTTCTGGTCGCGATTTGGCCCAGTTTATGGCCTAGTTTTTGTAGTGCCGATTCTTTGTTTTCAGTGTGTTGTTTTAAGAACATGTGACTGAAAGCTGGGGTGACCATGATGGCGTAAATATAACTGACTGAAATCGACAAAATAATCATGGTTGGAATGGCACGGGTAAAATCAGCGGAATTGCCTTGTGAGAGTAACATCGGCATGAATGCAGCGATGGTGGTACCAGTTGCTGAGCCTAAAGACATGGCTAAGTTTTTGACTGATGTGACTGAAGCATCTGAGCCTCGCATCCCATCGTCAATATGGTATTGAATGTTCTCCACCATTACAATGGCATTATCAACCAACATCCCTAAGCCAATTACCATACCAGCAATGGCCATTTGATGTAACACGCCACCACCTAAGTTAAAAATAGCCAATGAAGAAAACGTTACCAATGGAATCACTGTGGCCACAACCAAACCAGGCCTTAATCCAAGAAAAAAGGCCAGAATGATGGTTACCAGCGCCATACCCGTCAATAAAGAACCTCCTAGTTCTTCGATTCGATTGAGAACTCGATCAGGTTGGAAGAACACTTCTTCAATGGTGACATCAGGGTAAAGTAGTTTTATTTGATCCATATAAGCCCGCAGTTCTTCACCAAACTTAACCACATTCAGTTGATTAATGGGCACATAAAGCGACAATGCAATGGCTCTTTCACGGTGATGCCAAAAACCTGAATTGGATACATTTTCTGCCTCAAGTCGAACATCAGCCAAGGCAGAAAGTGGAAGCTGTTCGCCATTGGCGAGTTCTATGCTGGTATTGCGAATTTCTTCGATTGATTTGAATTCAGTGTGGGCATCTATGTTGATGCGATTGGCTCCAACATGTAAAGAGTTGATGGGTTGGGCTCGAGTTCTTTCGTTGATTTGTTGTGCTATCGACTCGTGATTGATTATGGCACTGTTTTTAAAAGATTGTTTCAAGGTTATGGTCACTTGTTCTTCAGGCATACCATACAATAAAACTTTACCAATACCAGGCAGGTTAAACATACGATTCTTGATGGATTTGGCAGCATCACGCAACTGCATGATGTCATTCAAGCCTGACAAGCTATAAACTGCCACTGCTGTGTCTAATAAACGATCTTCAACAGCAGGTTCTAATACACCATCAGGGAACTTTACTTTGGCTTTGTCAACGGCTATGCGAATGCGATCCCAAACCTTATCTGTATCGTTGATGTGATCCAGCATCTTAACGATTACTTGAGCAAAGCCAGAGCGGACTGTGGACTTGATTTCATCAATTTCTTCGATTTGGGCCAGTTCTTCCTCAAGTGGTTTAAGCACTTGTTTTTCAATTTTTTTAACGTCAGCACCTGGGTATTGCACCAACACAAAACCTTGTCGATAAGGGAAAAAAGGGTCTTCCTGGCGATTCATATTTAGCCATGAGAAAATGCCAAACAGGGCCAATAAAATTGATGTGGTTAGAATCAACCTTTTCTGGCCGACCAAAACGCGAACAATGCTCATGGGCGACTCAATTGTTGATGGGGAGATAATTTTGCCTGACCAGCTGTGATCACTTCAACCTCATCTTGTCGTGGTATTTTTATGATCACTTCATTGTTCTCCATGTCAATCAATTCAATTTTCGTTTGGATAACCTCTTGATTCTCAATCAGGAACACAAAGGGTTCATTGATACCATCATCGATTACGCTCTCAATAGGTAAACGGTAATAATTGCCAATTTTTTCTTTAATCTTAACCACTACTTTTTCACCTGATTTAATGTCATGTAATATCGGCACGTCCAGCATGACTTTGAACAGTTGTGAATTAGGGTTGGCTGTTAAGCTGATTTCCTTGGTGGTTGCATTGATTGTTTTACCTTGGTAGTGCACTTCCAGATTTTGGCCTAATTGCAAATTTTTATGTAAAAAAGCTGGTAAAAATATCGGCGCTTCCAATGAGGTGACGCCGCCTACCACCAAAACCGCTTCTCCGGGTCTGATAACTTCACCTTTTTCCTTGTAAATTTCTGCAATATTACCTGCAAAGGGTGCTTTTAAGAATGACTCGTCATATAAGGATTTTGCTTGTTGCAACTGGGCTTGCAGGCTTTTTTTACTGGCTTTGAGGTTGTCTCTTTGGTTGGTCAAACGATCCAGTTCATTCTGACTGATGACATTGGTTTTTTTAAGGTCTTTAAAGCGTCTGAGTTCTGCTTGATTTTGTTCCAATGTGGCATCAATGGCAGCGATTTCGCTGATGAATTGTGTGATCTGTGGTTCCAAAGATGGATTAGATACTTTGAACAGTTTTTGTCCGGTGACTACACTGTCACCAATCTTGATGAATTGTTCTTCGATAATGCCACTGACCTGGAAAGACATGCTGGCTTGATCTGTCGGCACCACAAAAGCTGACACTTCGTGGGTTTTATATTGTGGGGTGGGCTCAAACCGAGCAGAGTTGTATGAGCTGTCATTAACGGTTCTGGGTTGCTCAGTGTTGTTGTTGCAGCCAAAAGCCAGCATACTGATGGTCAGTAACAAAATTGTTTTCTTGCTAATCATGGTTTGATACCTGCGATGGTTATTTCTGTGAAATCTTCAATGAATGAGTCCGGGTCGGTGTAAAGGTTTTTATCCCATTGGCTGAAATGACATTCAGCAACAACATATTGGTTGATAACTGCTATGAAGTTCATGACAAATACGGCTGGATTAAAACCATCACGCATCAAACCATTTTTTTGTGCTTTAAGGATCAACTCGCAGCCTTTTTCCATCAATGGTTGATCCAACTTGCCACAATTTTCATCATTTTCAAGATTGGCATAAGCAAAGAAACGTGGAATCAATGGATTTTTTCTAACAAAATCAAAATAGTAGCGCATTGATTTTCGTATCAATTCAATGGGGTCTTTTTCTACTTCAAAAAGATTCATTTGATTCATCGCATATTTTTGAAAAAATCGTTCTTTTACGGTTTCCCATAGTTGTTCTTTGTTTTCAAAATGGTGAAAAATGAGACTTTTGGTTACACCTGCTTGTTTGGCTATCATTGAAATTGATACGTGTGAAAAACCATGTGTGGCAAACAGGGCCAAAGCCTCTTCGAGTATTCTGTCTTTTTTACTTTTATCCATGTTGCGCATTATATTACTGACTGACCGTTCGGTCAATATTCATTAAATATATTATTTGTTTTAAAAAAATAAAAAAAGCCAGTCTTGGAACTGGCTAAACAGGGGTTCTTAAAATGAAAAATAAACCCTGGTATGGGGAGAAGCCACACCAGGACTATTTTTAAAACTCAACTTTAACGGTTATAGATGCATTTCTTCCTGGCTGAGTTAATCGAGGTAACAATGATGAAGATGCTTCTTGTAATAAAACATCATTCCATTGCCAATATTGCTTGTCAGTTAAATTAAATACGCCCCAATTTAACTTGATACTTTTATTTATATTCCAATAACCAACCCAGTCATAAACACTGAATCCTGGTGTATTAAATGCTTGCACTGGTGGCTCAGCTGGATCAGCGGGTTGGATGGCTGAATCATCAATATCAGTTTTGCGGTCATTAAGTGTCATAATGAACTCAGTGCCCCAACGCCCACTGGGTGAGTCATAACCAATGCCAGCAACAAATGATTCAGGCTGGACTGTATTCAATGGTAAGTTGGTACTTTTATCTTCACCATCAGATTGTGCATAGGCATATTGTAGATGTAGCCCTTCTTTAAAATCAGAAAAATCAATAAAGCCACGAAGTTCAAAACCATCAATTTCAGCTTCATCAAGGTTCCGTGCTTGAAACTCTAGTAAACCGGTTGCGGGGTTAAAACCACGGAAAGCCAAAGACTCAATAAAGTCGTCATAGGAGCTGCGATAAGCTGAAAATTCAACTTGATGACGTTCACCCTGAAACCTGATGCCAATTTCAGTGGTTTTGGATGACTCTGGATCTAGATCAGGATTGGGCAAAGTGGTGTAACCGCCCGCAAAGTTTGTAAACCCGGTATTTACCGCATCAATAGGTGGTGCTTTGAAACCTTCCGCATATTGTCCAAAAACAGACCAATAATGATTGAAACGATATATTGCCCCAAGTTTGGATGAGAATTGTGATTCAGAGTAGGCCGCAGGTGTGGGTGATCCAGTGTTACCGGATAAATAAATTTCATCGACTTTTGGAGTTAATTCGAAATGATCGTAGCGCACACTCGGTACCAAGACCAACCTATCATCCAGCAAAGACAGCTCATTTTGTACAAAAAAGCCATAACTTTCATATTCTGAGTTTGGAAAATCGCGGGTAGGGAAGTTACTGAATTCTGGTACGGGTGTGTTGGTGTCAGTATTGGTGGTTTGTCCTGCTCTTAAGGTTTTGATGTCAGTGGTGTCAAAATCAAAGCCATAAACCCATTGTTGACTCATTGAACCATTGATGTTTTTGATGAAGTTGGCTCTTATGCCTAAATTATCTTGAGTGTAGAACGAATCTCGTGTTCTGAATTGATTGGCCATGGCCGGAGAAAGACGTTCTTCAAAGGTTTTCTGTTCTGATTCAGAGTCTTGACCATAAAAGTTAATGTTAACTTCATCAAAAAGTCGCGCATTGGGCGTACCAATATATTCAAGTGCAAAACGATTGCGGTCCCTGCTGTCTTCAGCTCGCACTGAAGTTTTTAATGTTCCAAACACCACAGTGCCTGCTTGTGACAAAGCATTGGTGTCAGTTTCTGCTTGGTAGCTTTCAACCGTTAATTTAAATTCATGCAGGTCATTGGCTTGGAAAACCAGTTTACCCAGTAAGTTGATTTCAGTGTTATCAATTGGGTTGGCTGACATTCTGGATGGTCCTGTGCCTCTGTCTGCCGTGAAATATGTTTCGGTTTCCTCAGTGTCTCTATGAGTGGCTATTAACATGCCTTGTACGTGATCTCCTGCTGCAGCATAGGTGAATGTGTTGTCAAATGATGAATCAACCGAATCTAATCCAGATTTAATTGAAAAATATTGCTTGTCATCATCGGACAGGAAATAATCGTTGGGATCTTTGGTTATGAATGTGACCAAACCACCAATGGCATTACTGCCATACAAGCTTGAGGCAGGGCCTCTGACGATTTCGACAGCTTTTAATGCATCTACATCAATATAATTTCTTCTGGCAGACAGGTTTGGACCAAAGGAAAATTCATCTGCCACAGGCGCGCCATCTATTAATGTCAAAACTCGGTCGCCACCGATACCTCTTATATTGAAACCACTGAGTCCAAAGCGCCCCAAACCTGAAACCACCACACCTGGTTCATACCTCACCAAATCTCGGATGTTGCGGTGAGAATATTGTTCTATCTCTTCTGCAGTGATCACAGAGGCCTTATTGGTTAAGTCACCTATTTCTTTAGCAGTTCTTGTTGCTGTAACAGTTACTTTCTCTAAATCAACAGGTTTCTCTTCTTCAGCTTTTACATCCAGAGCTGTCATGATACCTATGCTTAATGCTGAAATTGTAAGTATTTTTTTCATGCTTTTTTTGTGATTTGTTTGACTTGGGCTGTAATGTAAATGATAATACACGTAAATGCAAATCATTCTCATTAATATTATCAAAAAAGGTTGATTTTATGACTAAAAAGAAATTATTTATCCTGGTTTCAGCAGTGCTGTTCATCAATCAAGCAGGTGCTTATGAAAAAGATGTCAAAGATGAATGTAATAGAAGCCAAGAACAATATATATTCAGTTGGGCATTATCAAATGCTTGTGATGACAAGCCCAGAGGGGGCACATCTAAAGGTGTTGAAGTTAAATATGATGAAAAAGCCCATGATGGTTGGCTCAAATTACATCAACAGGGATTGACTAAATTTCAAAAGGATCGTGCAGCCATATTGGCTATGGCAGGTCCATACCGCGTTGATTTTAATTTTTTGGAAACTGTTGGTTTCAGTGAAAACTATAAACGCGATAAACCCTATCATTCCTGGGGTACAGAATATGTTTATGTGGTGGTAGATGAACCAGAATTTATCAGTTTACAACATATCATGGTGATGTATTTCAAAACAGATGAAGGTGGCATATCTGAACCGATGGTGATGAAGCATTGGCGACAGGACTGGACTTATCAAGATGATACGATGTGGCGGTATCAAGGCAATAACTCATGGAAAAAACAAAGCATTGATGAGGACAAACGCAAAGGCAGTTGGTCACAAGCGGTATTTCAGGTTGACGACTCGCCGAGGTATGAATCAATTGGCAAATGGCAACACAACTCCAGTTTTTCGACTTGGATCAGCGATACCACTCAGCGTCCTCTACCCAGAAGAGAATACAGTGTCAGAGATGATTATCATGTGTTGGAAGGTTTTAACAGACACACCATCAATCGATTCGGTTGGGTGCAGGAAGAAGAAAACTGGAAAAAGACACTTAATGAAGATGGCACACTGAAAGCTTATCAGTCAAAAGAAGAGGGTGTGGGCCGATACCGCAGGATAGTGGATACAGATTTTCAACCAGGTATTGATTATATGGAGAAAGCCGGACTTTTCTGGGCAGATGTCAGAACCGTCTGGAACGAATTGTTGAACAACAACGAAACTTTGGCGATAAATAAAAAAGTAGATAACGTTTCTTTGTTCATGCCTCTGTTTGGTTATGCACAAGAGGTTATGGATGGTGACAAATATGATTCTGAAAAGGGTTTGGCTAAAGCCAGAGAAATCATTAACAAACACTTGAGAGATTGAAGATGAAAAAGCTTTTTTATGTAACCGCTGTAATGATTTTTTCATTCAATTTGGATGCAGCGGAAAATCGTTTCATCTCAGCGGGTGGCAGCATCACCGAAATCATGTATGAGTTGGGTTTAGGCGATCAAGTGATTGCGGTGGATTCAAGCAGTTACTACCCACCCGAAGCTTTTGCTAAACCTCATGTTGGTTATTTTCGTAGGCTGTCAGCAGAGGGTGTGCTCTCTACAAATCCCACACACTTGATTGCATCTAATGGTGCCGGGCCTGATGAAGCTTTGCAACAAATCAGTAACGCGGGGGTTGAGGTCAAGGTATTTAAGCAAGAGATCTACACACTGGATTCATGGAAGCAGTATCTGCTGGAAGTGGGTCAGTATTTTAATGCAACCGAGGATGCGCAACGGATCATTGATGGAGTGCTCAGCAAATTGCCATCAATCCAAACTTCAGGTGAAAAGAAAACAGCTATATTTTTAATGGGTGTGGGTGATCGTGGACCTGTTGCGGCAGGACAAAACACGGTTCCTAATATGTTGATGGACCTCGCTCACTTGACTAACATCGTGACAGGTTTTGAGGGTTATAAACCTTACAGTGTAGAACAGCTGATTAAAACAAAACCAGATGTCATCATTATGCCATCTCATGTGGTTGAGCGCATGGGTGGTGAAGAGAAAATTTGTCAAAACACAACCATAGCCATGACCACTGTTGAGCAAGGTTGTGACATCCTGGTGATGGATGCTTTGTTGGCATTGGGTTTTGGTACGCGTATCGATCAGGCTGTAGAAATTTTAGTCAACCATGAACACCAACCTTGACCTTATCCGTTTGGAAAAACCTAAACCGTTGTTGCGAATGTTCAAAAAACTGATTCAAGCCAGCGATCAACTGTGGCTGCTGTTGTTTTTGTTACTGTGTTTTGTGTTGGCGGTTTCGGTGGGGCCGGCTGTGGTTGATTACTTGATACTGTTTAAATCTGTTGCTTCAGCAATGACTCCTGGTTCAGAGTTTGACATGACTTTATCCATTGTCAATAACATCAGAATTCCTCGGGCTCTGTTAGGTATACTGATTGGCTTTGCTTTGGCCATCAGCGGTGCATCGTTACAAGGCATATGTCGCAACCCTTTGGCCGATCCAGGCCTGCTGGGTATTTCCTCAGGTGCGGCAGCTGCAGCAGTGATTGGTATTGTGTTCATGACACAGTGGTCGATACCTGACGCCATTAAACCCTATTTATTACCCATTCTGGCTTTTGTTGGTGCAGCCATCACAGCCTTGCTGATTAATAAGATGGCCCAAGTGAATGGCCGTTTGGAAATAGTTACGTTGTTACTTTCAGGTATTGCTTTGAATGCACTATTTGCAGCGATCATTGGCTTAATGAGTTATCTGGCAGATGATCAGTCTTTGCGTTTGATTACTTATTGGTTAATGGGCTCTTTAGGTGCAGCCACCTGGCAAAACATTGCCATAGTGTTGCCTGTATTGGTTTGGTCAATTTGGGGCATCTGGCGTAAGCGTAATGAACTTAATTTACTGCTGCTGGGTGAGGCCAACGCCAAATACATGGGCATAGAGGTGGATCAGGTTAAAAAGCAGTTGTTATGGCTCAATGCGTTAACAGTGGGAGTGGCGGTTTCTGTCAGTGGCATCATCGGTTTCATTGGATTGGTGGTTCCTCATATCCTCAGAATCACTTTAGGCAGTGATTATCGTTACTTATTGGTTAATTCAATGTTGCTGGGTGGTTCAGTTATGTTGATTGCGGACTTAGTAGCCAGGATGGCGGCTGCGCCAGCAGAAGTGCCCATTGGTATCATCACTTCAATCATTGGGGCACCAGTGTTTATCTTTTTGTTGATCAAACAAAAAAGAAAGCTATCATTTGGAATATGACATGAGCTTAAGCGTTAGCCAACTGAACTACTCAGTCAGCAGCAAACAGCTGCTTACCGACATTAACGTAGCTTTGACCAAACCTGGAGTCATTGGCATCATTGGGCCAAATGGTGCTGGTAAGTCAACATTTTTAAAATGCCTGTCGGGTTTCATATTGACTCAGGGAGCCATTGAATTGAATCAGCGCAAAATAGAATCTTATTCTCCTGCTGAATTAGCAATGGTCAGGGCAGCATTACCACAAGAGTCACATTTAACTTTTCCATTCCCTGCCAAAGATGTGGTGGGGATGAGCTTTGCTTTGAGCGCTGTTTCAAAACGGCAACAAAATGAATTAATACATCAATGTCTTGAAAAGGTGGCTGCTCTGGAGTTGGCAGATAGAAATTTTTTAAGCCTTTCCGGTGGTGAAAAACAACGGGTTCATTTGGCCAGAATATTTGCCCAGTTGATGCAACACCAACCAAGTGACGCCATGCGTTTTTTGATGATGGATGAGCCTTCCGCACCACTGGATATGAAACACCAATTTCAATTATTCAATGAGTTAACTCAATTTAAAAACTTAAATTTGAGTAGCATAGTTGTGATTCATGACATTAATTTAGCCGCCAGCTATTGTGATGAAATATGGGTGATTGATTCAGGTAAGCTGGTCTCTCAAGCCAGACCCCGAGAAGTAATAACACAATCAATGATGAAACAGGTATTTGACGTGAATATCGAAGTATCACATCATGGCAATCATGCCACTCCCGTTATCAGTAACCCTATATAGTGAAAATTATGAGTAAAAAGAATAAAGCCATTAAAGAAGCACGAACATTACTGCGCAGTCAAGAAAAAGCCATGCTTGCTACCCATTCATTTAGTAAAACTGGTTATCCATTCGGTTCGGTGACCACTTACATGACTGATTATCAAGGTCACCCCATCATTTATATCAGTCACCTGGCGCAACACACCAAAAACATTAAGCAAAATGCGAAAATCAGTTTGCTGGTTAGTCAGGATAGTGAAGGTGATATCAATGCTGGAGCGAGGCTAACCTTATTGGGGCATGCTGATCCAATCTCTGAAGGTGAAGTACGACAGATCAGTGAGAAATTTTATTTGAAATTCCCCGAAAGTAAAAAGTATCAAGACACCCACGATTTTAAGTTTTACCGAATCAGGGTAGAGCACGTTAGGTACATTGGCGGTTTTGGCCAAATTTACTGGTTAGATGCCAGTCAATTCATTTTACCAAACCCTGAATGGTTAGCACATGAGCAGGCCGCTATTGAACACATGAACGAAGATCACCAAGATGCAATGCAGTTGATGTGCTCCTATTTTAAAAACTATGAAGCAGATGATATTGTCATGACGCATTTGTATCCTGATGGTTGTGTCATCAGAGCCAACCACAAACATAATTACTTCTTGGCTTACAGCGAACTGATAGAAAACCCCAAAGACATCAGGGTACAGCTGGTGGAGCTAACCAAACAAGCCAGAGCCAATGTATAAGTTTAACTGATTATGAAAAACTATTACACTGAGAAGGTAATCAAAATAAAACACTGGAATGAACATTTATTTTCATTTAAATGTTCGAGAAATGCGGGATTGAGATTCGAAAATGGTCAATTTGTAATGATGGGAATGGTCATTGATAATAAACCTGTGCTTAGAGCTTATTCGATTGCCAGTGCCAATTATGAAGATTATTTAGAATTCTTTTCGATTAAAGTACCTGACGGCAAATTAACCTCTCGCTTACAAAATATTCAAGTCGGTGATGAGGTGTTGTTGAGCAAAAAACCAACTGGATCAATTCTGCTCCATGATCTCAAGCCAGGTAAACACCTTTATTTGTTGGCTACCGGAACAGGTTTGGCACCTTTTATATCGATCATAAAGGATATTGAGGTTTACGAAAAGTTTGAAAAAGTCATCTTAGTGCATGGTGTCAGGTTTAAGCAGGATTTGGCCTATGAGGAGTACATCACACAAAAGTTGCCCAGCCATGAATTTGTTGGCGATCTGATAAAAAATAAGCTTGTATACTACCCAACTGTTACTCGAGAATATTATAAAAATCAAGGAAGAATTACTGATTTAATCAGAAATAAAAAATTTTTTAGAGATCTTAATTTGCCTGTTATTAACCCAGAAATTGATCGTGTCATGGTTTGTGGTAGTACATCTATGCTTAATGAGATTGTTGATATCTTGGATGAGCGCGACTTGTGTATATCTCCAAGAATTGGTTATCAAGGTGATTACGTAATAGAAAGGGCATTTGTTGGTGGATAAACCTTAATAAATGAAATTAATCTAATATCAGATTGATCTTATCAATAAGGCATTACATATAATAAATTGTGTTGATGTCAGTCGTTTTGTTGGCATTTATGTTTTCTGATATTAATTGATCGTGACATTCGATTAGCCTGTTGCTCTTGGTATCGTGATAATATTTTTTTGGTTTAGGATTTTTGTCATAAAAAATATATTCAGCCCCAACTTTAATTCTTTTAATTAAATTATGACTTTTCAGTTTTTCAATTACGTCATAAAATTTTAAGAAATTATGGTTTGGAAAATCATCCATGAAGTATGATAACAGTTGACCATTTTCAATGGGTTCATTATTCATCCTGATATGTAACAACACCACCTCAGCAATGTTATATCTATTGCAGTTAAATTTAAGTTTTTCAAGGTTTGATTCAATTTTGTAATAAACAATTGCTGACCTATAAAGCATCGCAATATTATGTAAAAACAGATTAATATGGTCTCTGCACAGTAAAAATGAAGATCCATCATATGAGTAATATTTATTGATTATTTCATCTATGATTAATTTTGCGAATTTGCCTTGCCATTTCTTTAGTGTTTTGTTTTCTGAAGACACTGATACCGTGCATTTATTTCCCTTTATTTTAATAACTATTTTATACATCTTTATTTTTTAAATTTTCTGGTTTTTTTATTTATGTAAAACAGCGTTTAACGCAAATCTCTAAATATCAAATAATAACAAGAATGATTATCATTAACAACAAAGATTTATTCTAAATTCTATGGCATTAATTTATTATTTTCTTTCAATAGTTTAACAAAACAATTACAATTGCGAACGATTTGCATTTTCGTTTAATTTTGCAAATATATTAAAAATATATCTATTAAAGATTTCAATAATGACTATGACATTTTAAACCAGTGCATTCTTATGCACTGGTGGAGTATAAATAGATGAAGAAAGAAAATAAGAAGGATGTAATTGTTCGTTCCAAAAGATTTTTTGTTACATTAATATCATGCACATTTGCATTCAGCATCAATGCGCAACAAATTCAAGACATCAATTCTGATGATGAAAATAGTCCTGAAAGTGATGAAATCATATTAAACAAAGTTGTTGTTACTGGTGCAAAAATAGAACGGTCATTACAGGATACGTCCACCAGTGTTGCAGTTTTTGATAAAGAAACCATAGATAAACAAAAGTTTACTAATATGTCTGATATCTTGAATCAAACTGCGAACGTCTCCACAGCATTCAATGATGGCATCATTACTATCCGAGGGTTGCGCAATCAAGGTGCAGGAAGTTCAGATGGAACTAGCAGTGTTACGGCTGTTTACGTTGATGGTGTTTTTTTACCCAGCAGCCTATTCACATCCGGTGCAATGAATTTATGGGACATTGACAACGCCGAGATTTTCAGGGGGCCACAATCAACAGTACAAGGACGCAACGCTTTGGCAGGTGCAATTGTGATGAATACCATTGACCCAAGTGACCAATTTGATGCAGATATACAAGCAGTTTATTCTGAATACAATACATGGCGATTCTCTGGTGCTGCATCAGTACCTTTGTCAGATACTTTTGGTTTACGTGTCGCAATTGATGAGAGTCATACTGATGGTTTTATTGATAATTTAACTTTGATGACAGATAAATCAGATGAAAGAGAAAACACAACTTTTAGAGCCAAAGCACTTTGGAAACCTGTCGATGAGCTCACTGTGAAATTGAATTATACTGACATTGAAAACTTTCGAGGTGATGGTCGCGTGGCCTCAAACTTTTTTCCAGCTGAGCGCCAGACAACTGAAAATATCCAAAGTCGAATCGATACGGACGGGGATATTGCATCCCTTCAGTTCAATTATGATTTAAATGATAGTTGGAATTTGACCTCTGTCACATCTCATACCGATACTTTTCAACGCTTTTTTATCGATACAACGCGTGATGAAAACGGTGGTGAAAGTTCAAGTGACTTTAGAACCAATGACAAGGTGAAAAGCCAAGAGTTCAGGGCTAATTTTGAAACTGAAAACATGCGTGGCTTAATTGGGGCATTTCTATTCGATCAACAAGGAGACACTGAACAAGAGAGCACAACATTTGTGGGTACTGATCTTGCTTTGCCTGATGCCGTGACTATTGCGTCTTTGTTATTCATGACACCTACACCTACTGATGAACAGATTGGGCAAGCTTCATTTATTCGCCAGGCTGTAGTGAATTCTGTACCAGAATTTCCGGTTTTATTTGATCGAGCATCTGATTTAGAAATTGATAATACTGCATTTTTTGGTGAGTTTGATTATTTTTTGAATGATGATTGGACTATGACATTGGGTATCCGCTATGACAGAGAAGATATCAGACAGAATATTTTTGACAGTACAATTGTACCGCCAATTATCACAGGAAATGATGTGGTTGATCCAGTGCTGGCTGTTTTAGCCAATCAATTTACTAATGCAGTATCAATTACAAAAGTAAACAATGAGTATGATGTTTGGTTACCAAAAGCAGCATTGAGTTATGCCTGGAGTGAAGATATCACAACAGCGTTTAGCTACCAGCGCGGGTATCGAGCTGGAGGATTATCAATTAATTTATTTCGTGCAGCATTGGCACCTGAAGGATCCAGTCAAAACGATTTAGAAAGTTTAGGGGTGGTTAATAGCTTTGATACTGAATTTACCAATAATTATGAGTTTGCTTTCAGATCACAATTATTAGATAATCGACTGTTATTGAATGCCAATTTGTTTTACATTGATTATACCGATCAGCAGATCAGTGTTCAGTTGACACCAAATCCACTGGATAGATTAACCGAGAATGTAGGCGAGTCAGAAATGTACGGATTAGAAATTGATACCAGTTTTTTTGTCAATCCAGGCTTAGAAATTGGTGGTAACTTAGGCTATGTTCGTACAGAATTTACAGATGGAAGCGGTGTTTTGGGTGATGTAGTAGGTGCGGGGCTAGATTTAACTGGCAAAGAATTCAGTTATGCACCACGAATAACTGGTGGCGCATTCGCACGATATGAGTGGGCTTCGGGTTGGTTTGTTAATGGTCGTTTTCGTTATAGTGATGAAAGCTTTTCTTTTGCAGAGAACCTTCCTGATGCCATTAATGACAGTTACACAGTGTTTGACTTCATTGCAGGATATGAGGCCAGTCAGTGGCGAGCAGAGCTTTTTGTCAATAATGCATTTGATGAGGATTACTTGACTGTTAACTTTGGACCAGATGATACAGCAATAAGCATCGCTGGAGCACCTAGGGTTATGGGTGTCAGGTTTGTTGGTAGCTATTAAGTAATCATCTTTAAATGAACTTATTAATCAAACCACCTTCGGGTGGTTTTTATGTGTTATCTGGGTTGATTAAAAATGAGTGAAAATAGAATTGAATTGAAATCGTACAACCCAAGTTGGCCAATCATGTTTGAATCAGAGAAAAGCTTTCTGCTTGAATTAATTGGTGAGTTCAGTTTTGGATCAATTGAACACGTGGGTAGTACCGCTGTTAGAGGGATGGTAGCAAAACCTATTATAGATATTATGTTTGGCGTGAAATCACTGCATGAAAGCGAAGCTGCCATACCAGTATTGGTTGATAGCGGGTACTGTTATTGGCCGTATAAAAATGATGTTATGCACTGGTTGTGTAAACCTTCAGATGTATTTAGGACACATCATTTACACCTTGTTCCGTTTGAAAGTGAGCTTTGGGATGAAAGGATTGAATTTAGAAATAAATTACAAAAAGACAGCCATATTGCTAAGCAATATGGGTTATTAAAACGCCAATTAAGCATAAAGTATGCCTATGATAGAGAGGCATATACCCAAGCAAAGTGGCCTTTTATTAAAAATGTACTGGCCAAAACTGACAATTAGACCAACCAACAGTTTTTGAAAACAAATAGTTGGTGAAACAGTGGACTCTATACCTATGTCACAATCCCTTCATGAGCCGTTTTTGGGGTTGCAGTTGCCCATACACTGTTAGGGTCACCATTTTTTGATCTTTTCTGAACCGCTTTTGCCATGAGCCCAAATACCAGAGCTCCTAAAAATGACAGAATGCTCACTGTGAACATTTCCCATTCACCAATCCAAGGACTACGCCAGAATGGCATATCGGTGTAAATGACATCAAAAATTGGGATCGCTAATGTCAATAGTGAACAGAGATATAGTAAATCTCTGGCACCATTTGCTACGCTTCTTAAGAAACACCAAAATACTGAAGAAAAGAAGACAACGTAATAAGCATACTCAGTTAAATCAGGGCGACTTGTCATGTCCGCAGTGGCTCGACTCATTAAAAACGCAGCTGAAACACCTGCCATGCACCCGACGCAAACACCAATATTCAGTTTAGATAAAAAGATGGTATCTTTACGCTGTTTGGTTTTCCTGCGCTTGCGCCTTGACTCAACCCATAATAAATTACCAGAGAAGAACAGAAAGGCCCCTGCCAGTCCTAAGAAAAAATACACCCATTTAGCCGTGTATCCGCCAAAAGTAACATAATGCAACGAAACCAGTCCGCTGTATATGGTAGAGCCAATGGTGGCTTGTTGAGGTTCAGAAACATCAATGACTTCGCCGGTCACTGAAGACATTGTGACTGAAGCTCTGGGCGATAGTGATCCATCAGCAATTGAACCAAAAACTCTGATTGTGCCATTGGTATCCCCAGCATGTTCATAACGCAATTGGTTAGCCTCTATACCGGGTATATGTTCTTGTGCAATTCTCATTGCTTCTGCCACTGGTAGTAATTGTGCTTTCTCTCCTGAAGGTTCTAACGGCTGAACAACACCTAACTCAGGACCTAACAGCTCAAGTAAATCTTCTTCAAATGCAACGAATTGAAATGGCGCTAAGAAAAATATACCTATGGTTAAAATGGCGCTACTCCATGCATACATCAAGTGCCAAGGCAGTGAAAATACACCAACTACATTATGTGCATCCAACCAGAATCTTTTGTTGTTTTTGGGTGAGCGAACTATAAATAAATCTTTTAAGAAATTAGGTAAAAATATGATGATGCCTGTCACTAAAGCCAGTGCATAAATCAAACAAACTACTCCGAGAACATAAATGCCCCAACTGGCTGGTAAACCTGCAGTGAAATGCAAGCGATATATAAAATTTGCTAGATGTGCATTGTTCTCGCCTTTGATGATTTTGTTTTCCTCTGAAAGGTAATATGAGTGGGTTTCAAAGGTGCCATTATCCATGCGCTCAAACCAATAAACTGAATGACCATGATGACCCGGTTCAGAGGGATGTAACCTCAGTGCTTGAGCGGCGCCAGGGTTTTTGAATAACACTTCATCCAATAGTTGCTGTGCTTGATCAAAATTTTGATGTGTTACTGGAGTAGGGCTGTACTCATCCCAGCCTTCCAGTTCATGTGTAAATACGGTAATTGAGCCCGTATAAAAAGCTATAAATAACATCGTTCCAGCACATAGCCCAGTCCATGTATGTACTTTGGTAAAGGTTTTTATAGTAGAAGATTTCATGCACCACCTATGTTCATAGTTTTTAATAAAATGATAAGGGCATATCCTAAAAGACTGATTCCTATCAATAACAAAGCGGCATAACGAGCTTTTGTAAATAGAAAACTTAGTGTTGCCAATGCTACCCACACTGGGAACACCATCAACAAAGACGGAAATCTTAAGGTTTCGATCAATGGTGTGGCTTGTAGAAATAAAGCAATGAGCATAATGCTGGCTGGCAAAGAGAGTAACACAGCCACAATAGATTTAGCGATCATATTTTTTCCTATGAAGATAACTGATCCAGGGCGTGATCGCTGTGACGAGTATATAGATGCAGATCAACGTATATATTCCCGGCCAAAAACCACCAAGAAACTTACCCCAATAAAAACTAGTAATCAGTAAGACAATGGCTAAATACAGCATGATTCTTCGTTTTTTTCCTTCGAAATTTCGCACACTGACATGTGTAAAGATCGCAGATGCTATTGATAAAAAAATGGCTATGAATGTTTCCATTGGTTGTTGTTGCAAATAAGAATTAATCGCAATTATACATTGGATTGATATAACGATTCCATCTATCGGATAAAAATTCAATATAATAAGGATTAAGTTAGACAGTTTAAGAGTCGCTATCATTTCATAAAAGTGTAGTTTTATCTTCATACTTATATAAAAACTACTGTCAGCAGCATTCGGTATCCTCAAGCGAATCATTCTAGTCAAATGTATTGCCCAGAACACCAGTTGTATAATAGGCATCAATACCACCCATTTTGATGCTAAAATCACGTCTTTAAAAAATACATGAGGGAGTTTTCATGCAAAAAAAGATTCGCCGTAAACCAGCCATAATTACTGCTATTAATTTATTTGTGACATTGGTCCTGAGTTCATTGACGGTCAGTGCAGATAGTGGCACTAAGCTTTTACGTTATGCTGACATACATGAAAATCATGTGACCTTTGTTTATGCTGGAGACATCTACACAGCAGATATTAACAGCGGTGTATCTAAACGCTTAACTTCATTTGATGGTTTTGAGGCATTTCCTAAATTCTCCCGAGATGGTAAACGCATTGCATTTTCAGCGGAGTACACTGGCTCAAGACAGGTTTATGTGATGGATCTGGATGGCAGTAATCTGAAACAATTGACGTGGTATAACGACGTGGGGCCAATGCCGCCGCGTGGTGGTTTTGACTACCGCATTTTGGATTGGACACCTGATAACAAGCACATCTTAGTCAGAGCCAATCGTCTGCCATGGGGTGTTCGCATGGGGCAGCCATATTTGGTGCCTGCTGATGGCGGTATGGAACAACCCTTAGCTGTGCCTGAAACTGGAGGCGGTATGTTATCACCAGATGGTAGTAAATATGTATATACGCCGATTGATCGTGAGTTCAGGACATGGAAACGTTACCGTGGTGGACGGGCTCAGGATGTATGGATTTATGACTTGGAAAATAACAGCAGTCAGCGTTTGACCGCACACGATGCCACAGATCATCAGCCACTGTGGGTAGGTGATGATATATTCTTTATCAGTGATCGTGATTATCATTTGAACTTGTATCAATATGTTGATGGTGGTGGTGAGCCTGTTAAAGTAACTGATCACAATGAATTTGATTCACTGTGGCCATCAGCAGGGCCAGTAGCCATTGTTTATGAGAATGGTGGCAACCTGTGGCGCTTTGACCCAGTTTCATCAACGACTAAAAAGTTAAGGATTAACATCACAGCGAATGAGGAAAATTTAATTGCCAAACGTAAAAATGTTAAAGATTACATTGAATCAATGGATATTTCTCCAGATGGTAAACGTGTGGTTATAGCTGCCCGCGGTGAAGTGTTTTCTGCACCAGTGAAAAAAGGTGAAATAAGGAATGTCAGCAACACTGCCCGAGCTCGTGAAATTGATGTCACTTGGTCTCCTGATGGTAAACATTTTGCTTATTTGAGTGATGCCACAGGTGAATATGAGGTTTATATACAAAACGTTAAGTCAGGCAAAGTGACACAAATGACTAAAGATGGTCATGTGTGGCGCTATCCACTGGTGTGGTCACCAAACAGTAAGAAAATAGCTTTTGGTGATACCAACCAAACATTGTGGAGTGTTGATGTTGAGTCCAAAAAAACCAAGAAACTGGATCGCTCTACACGCAATGACATTCAAGATTACACTTGGTCACCAGACAGTCAATGGGTGGTTTATACCAAAACCGAAGTCAGTGGTTTCAGCTCTGTCTTTGCTTATGGTTTCGCTAAAAACAGAGTCAATCGCCTGACCAGTAAGGCTTTCAATGACTTTTCGCCAATGTTTGACCCCAACGGCCATTATCTGTTTTTCTTATCTAACCGTGATTACAATCTATCTTTCAGCAGCTATGAATTCAATTACCTATACCACCAAGCCACTCGGGTATATGCAGCACCTTTAAATGATTCAGTCCCAGCCTTATATCCTTTTGAAGATGATGGAATTGTTGTGCCCAGTCAACAAAATGACAAGGGTGAGGATAAAGATACTGAGAAAGTGACCAAGGTGAATTTGCAGCCTAAAGGTTTTGATCAGCGTGTCAGGGCATTACCAGGAAAAGCAAGTAACTACAATAATTTACAGAGCAATGGAAAGGCCGTGTTTGTGGTTGAAAATGGTACAGGTGGTAACACCATTAAAATGATTGATTTGAGTAAGGATGAGCAGCCTAAAACTGTTTTGGCTGGTTCGGGTAACTATGCGCTGAGTGCTGATGGTAAACATATGCTGGTTCAGCACAACGGCGAATATGCAGTGATTGAAGCCAAACCAGGACAAAAAGTTAAGGACAACAAACTGGACTTGAAAAACTTGACCATGAAAATTGACCCTGCAGTTGAATGGCGCCAAATGTATACCGACGCATGGCGTATCTTGCGTGATTGGTTCTATGATCCAGGTATGCATGGTATGGACTGGCAAGCGATCCATGACAAATACTTGCCAATGGCAGAAGCAGCTACTCATCGCACTGACTTAGATTATGTGTTTGGTGAAATTGCTGGGGAAATGAATGCAGGACATATTTACGTTAATGCTGGGGATCAGCCCAGTATTAAAAGGCAACAAAATGGTTTATTAGGTGCTGAATTCAAGAAACACAAAAGCGGTTATTTTGAAATTACCAAGATTTTCCAAGGTGAGAACTGGACACCGAATCGTCGCTCTCCTCTGACTGAAGCTGGAGTAAAAGCAGAAGTGGGTGACCTGATTCTGGCAATTAATGGTTTCAGTACCAAAGGTGTGGCTAATATTTATCAACTTTTAGAGCACACTGTTGGCAGAACCATTACTTTGGATTTGAATGATAAAGCAGAGGTTAAAGGTGCGTGGCAGGCACACGTTAAGCCGATTGCATCAGAAAGTCAGTTACGCTATTTCAACTGGGTTGAATCAAGGCGGGCGATGGTCAATGAATTATCCGGTGGACGAATAGGGTATGTGCATTTACCCAATACTGCCACTGATGGTAATCGTGAATTGTTCAAACAATTGTTACCTCAAATCAACAAAGATGCTTTGATTATCGATGATCGCTATAACGGCGGTGGGTTTATTCCGGACCGCATGATTGAAGTGCTTTCTCGCACCACTTTGAATTATTGGAAACGCCGGGGGCTTGATTTAGACAGCAACGCCACCCCATTAATAGCCCATGATGGACCTAAAGTGATGTTAACCAATGGTCAGTCAAGTTCAGGTGGTGATGCGCTGCCATATTATTTCCGTAAGGCTGGCTTAGGAAAAATTATTGGCACCCGAACATGGGGTGGGCTGATTGGAATCAGTGGCAACCCTTCGCTGGCTGACGGTGGTTCTATCTTGGCTTCTACATTCCGTTTTATGGATACTGAGGGTAATTGGGCGGTTGAAAATGAAGGCGTAACACCGGACATTGAGGTCATTGATCGACCTGAACTGGTTGCTGCGGGTAAAGATCCTTCAATCGAAAGAGCGGTTCAGGAATTGTTAAAAGACTTGGAGAAAAATCCCAGGAAGTTGATCAAGGCACCGCCAGCACCAACGGAATTTTGATTACAGCTTTTTTAAACTTAAATGAAGGAGGTTTTATGCCCATTAACAACCACAGAAATTGGGTTGCCAGAGCTGCCATCATGAAAAAAGGTGGGGCTCATGTGAAATCCAATAAAGCCAAACGACAGAAGGACAAACAAGCCTTTAAAAGAAAAATGAGAGCCGAAGAATTCGGCTCTTTTTTTATACAGCTGCTTTGATTGTTAACTCAATTCTGTCATAGCCATGATGTTATAACCAGCATCCACATAGGTGATTTCACCAGTGATGCCATTGGCCCAATCAGAACAAAGGAAAGCAGCTGTTTTAGCCACATCTTCTTGGGTGACATTACGTTTTAAAGGTGCAGCCTTGGCAACATGGTCTAGCATCGATTTGAAATTACCTATGCCAGATGCAGCCAGCGTTTTAATTGGCCCAGCTGAAATCCCATTGACCCGGATACCATCTTCACCCAATGCATGTGCCATGTAACGCACATTGGCTTCCAAAGCAGCTTTGGCTACGCCCATTACGTTGTAATTGGTCATGGCACGAACAGCACCTAAGTAGGTTAAAGTCAGTAGGGAAGCATCACGTCCTTGCATCATTTCGCGCCCAGCCTTACCAAGTGCGGCAAAACTGTAAGAACTGGTGTCCATGGCGATGCGATAACCTTCACGGGTTAAGTTATCAAGGTAAGTGCCTTGTAACAAGTCTCTGGGTGCAAAACCCACAGAATGAACAATGATATCAAGCCCATCCCATTCACGTTTCAATTCAGTAAAAACATCATCAATTTGTTGATCAGAATTTACATCACAGGGCAGTACAATGCTTGAGTTGGTTTCATCGGCAATTTTGTCAACACGCTTTTTTAACTTGTCATCCAGATAAGTGAATGCCAGTTCTGCACCTTGTTGGTGCATGAATTCGGCTGTACTCCATGCAATTGAACGGTTACTGGCAACGCCAACGATTAATGCTTTTTTACCTGTTAGAATACCCATGATATCTTCTCAATTATTTGAAAGCCTATCTTACTTTTTTTAAATTGTGTTGGCTACCTATGTGATTGAAATGGTTTACTTTTCAAACGTTAGTTTGAAATCCACCAGTGCGGTGTAATCAATACTTTGTAAACCAGCAATTTTGGTTAATTGGTTAATGCCATCATCCATGCCAAAGTTTTTGGTGTTAATGGCAATGGGTTCATAATTGATGACAACCAACTGCCCATCTACCATTTGTGGCATGAGCTTGGCATTCATGGTTTGACTGAATCCATGTAAGTCAAGCTTGAAAGACAGTTCAGTCATTTGATCCAATTCGAGATCATTGGGAATGAGGGTGGTGACATGGGCTGAAGGGTACTTTTCTGTATTGAATAAAATCTTACGCATGCGCTCATCGCGAATTGGAATTAAGGTATCGACTGTGTTGAGGTCTATAATAACCACAAAACTATTGTTGCTATCTATTCTGCCTTTGCTGAATTGTAATTTATGTTCTTCGGTGTGGGTTTTGTTTTTGGTGCTTAAAAAAGTTAATGAACTGGCAGCGGCAATCAACTTCCACTCATGATTTAAAAACGAATCTCTAGATTGAGTTACTTGAAGCCTGCTTTGACAGCCAACTAATAACAGTGAAACTATAATAAGTAATGAACGCGCCATAAGTTATTCGCTCCCAGGTTTCAGACTCACTGCGGTTACTTTGGCCAAGATGCCGAATTGTTGATGATCAAAATATTGCCATTGTCCTAACTCAATGCGTTTTTTTTGTGATATTTCGTAACTGATTTGTTCGTTGTTTTGATTTTGACGAAATAAATTCATTTTAACATGCAAGTGGGTGAACCTTTGTTTGGAGAAAGCCACTTGGCCATCAATACTGAAATCATCATGCAAGTTCACAGTTCCAAAGCCATTGTTATTAAAGTCACTACCAAGATGATCTACAGAATTGCTAGGTAAGTTACTTACTTCTACATATTTGGGGTTGCTGAAAGAAGTGGCTGGCTGGCGCCATTTTTGTCGATAAATGGTTTTAAATGTTGGGTTGGCATTCAAACGATTAATGATTGGATGGTTTAGGCTGTTACTGAGAATTAACCAACTCAAAACCCTTACTGGTGCAGCACGTTCTTCGATAGGAACCTGCCACTCATCGTCCTGTCCGTTTTGTGGTTGGCTGATTTGTGGGTATTTCATCAACTCAGTTTCACCATCCCAAGGCATCAGGTTTAAGACGTTTTCAGTTTTAACTGATGCAGCTTGTTTAATTGATTCAGCATCAGGTTGAGCTAAATTTCGAGCAAAAACAACCACATCTACATCATAAATGACGCCATCCTGTTTGAGGTTCAAATATTCCTGAGCACTGATTGATTGAGCTAATAATGCGATGCCAAAACTGGCTATCAATGTCTTTATTTTCATACTTGCAGTATATCAAATAAATGGTGAATTGCATCAATCCGTTGCGCTGCTTGTATAAAATCTCCAGAATAGCGAAGTCCATCATTAGGCAATGGTTTGAAAGTATCCGGTTTTTTTTGTACCAACTGAATCAAACGTGCGTAAAACTCAGGGCTGTGTTGATTGAATTTGATATCAGCGTATTCTTCATTCATGACAATGGATTTAATGTTATGCCTTTTGGCCTTATGTTTTATTTTTAATACATGGAATAAGTTTTCAGCCTGCTCTGGTAGTGGACCAAAGCGATCAATCAACTCAACTTTGATCTCATCCAGTTCAGCTGGATCTTTGAAGTTATTCATGCGCTTATAAAAAGTAAGCCGCGTATAGACATCATACATGAAGTCTTCTGGTATCAGTGCCGGAATATTCAGTTCAACATCGATGTGGTCATGGGGGTCATCTAAAATATCTATATCCTCTCCATTCTTAAGAGCAGTCACCGCACGTTCTAACATGTCACAATACAAGCTGAAACCGATGTTTTGAATTTGACCACTTTGTTCCTCACCGAGCAGCTCACCGCTGCCACGTATTTCCATATCATGTGTCGCCAAAGTAAATCCTGCACCTAAATCTTCAAGCGATTCAATGGCTTCCAGTCTTTTCTTAGCGTCTTTTGTTATGCTCTTCCAGCTCGGAATAATCATGTAAGCAAAAGCTTTGTGATGTGAACGCCCAACCCGGCCACGTAATTGATGTAATTGAGCTAAACCAAGCTTGTCCGCACGGTTAATAATGATGGTATTTGCGCTGGGGATGTCTATGCCTGACTCAATGATGGTGGTACAGACCAATATGTTGAATCTTTGTTTGTAGAAATCTACCATGACATCTTGTAATTCTTTTTCATTCATCTGACCGTGTGCGACTCTTACCCGAGCACTGGGATTGATCTTCTGAATGCTGATCGCCATTTGTTCTATGGTTTGAACTTCATTGTGCAGAAAATAAACCTGTCCACCACGTTGAATCTCACGCGTACAGGCTTCATTGATGATGCTGTTTTGCCACTCCATAACTTGTGTTTTAACCGCCAAGCGGGCTTTGGGAGGTGTGGCTATGATTGATAAGTCTCGTAACCCTGACAAAGCGCTGTTCAGTGTTCGTGGAATTGGAGTGGCTGTCAGGGTCAAAAAATCTACATCTGCTTTCAGTTTCTTCAGTTGATCTTTCTGTTTAACTCCAAAGCGATGCTCTTCATCGATTATGACCAAGCCTAAATTATTGAATTTGATGCCTTTTTGGATGAGTTTGTGAGTTCCGATAACAATGTCTGCTTGGCCATTTTCACAAGCGGTTAAGATGCTTTTGGTTTTTTTACTGCTGACAAATCGAGAGAGCAATTCAACTTTAATAGGGAAGGGTGCGAATCGATCTACAAAGTTGTCGTAATGTTGTTGTGCTAACAATGTGGTTGGTACCAATAGCACCACTTGTTTGCCTTCATTGGCGGCGATAAAGGCTGCCCGCAGTGCAATTTCGGTTTTACCAAAACCGACATCACCGCAAATAACCCGATCCATATGAGTAGTGGCTTGCATGTCTTTGATAACAGCATTGATGGCGTTTTCTTGATCCTCAGTTTCATCAAATGGGAAGCCATCACAAAATTGCTGAAAATCATCTTGTCTGACTTGCATGGCATGGCCGCCAGCTGCTTCCCGTTTGGCATACAGAGCCAATAACTCTGCGGCCACGTCTTTGACTTTTTTAGCTGCTTTTTGTTTGGCTTTCTCCCAGACATCCGAACCGAGTTTATGCCAGGGCGCATTTTCTTCACTGGCTCCTGAATAACGAGAGACCAGGTGCAAAGAAGAAACAGGCACAAATAATTTGTCACCAGCAAAATATTCAACTTCTAAATATTCAGCCTCACCATCATAATCCATGGTTTTCAGGCCACGATAGCGCCCCACGCCATGATCGATATGTACAATCGGTGAATCAAGGTGCAGGTCCGTGAGGTTGTTGATGATGTCTTCAGGATTTGCTTTGTAGCTTTTAACTTTATGATTTCTGGTAACACGTTTACCAAATAAACAGCTTTCGTCCAGAATCATGATGTTTTGTTGTTTTAAGTACACACCACTTTCAATAGCTGCTATACAGATTCCACGCTCTGCTTCACTATTTAAAAAATCAGATATGCTGTTAAAAGTTATGAAACTATTCCTAGCAGGCTTAACTTTACTTAATATTAATTCTTGACGACCTAATGAATCGGCAGTGACTAAGACCCGCGATTTTTGTTGATCCAGAAAGTTCTCAAGGCTCTGACTGGATTCAAGATTAAATTGCACAGGTAGTTCGGTTTTAAAACTGATAATATCCTCATCAGCATCAGTGTCTTGATTGATACGTATGTTTTGAAATGCGGAGAGTGCTGTTGAGGTGTTGTCAGCATCTAAATAAATTTCATCTGGTGCCAGCACTGGGCGCTGGATGTCATGTCTACGTTCATCATAACGAGCCTGGATTTGTTTTTCCCAAGTTTTGAGCACGGGTGTGGTTTTATGGCAGTGTATGAAAACAGCATCATCAGGCAGGTAGTCAAAAGTATTGACTAACTCTCGGTGAAACATTGGCAAATATTGTTCAATACCCGAAAACTTAATAGATTTTCGTACATCTTGATACATGGTATTTTTTCTTGTGTCAGCATCAAACCATTCACGAAAGCGACTCAAAAACAATTTTCTGGCAGCATCATCAAAAGGAAATTCATTGGCCGGCATTACTTGAATTCTATCGGTTTCATTGATGGTTAACTGGGTGTCTGTATCAAAGATTCGAATACTCTCAATCTCATCATCAAACAGCTCTATCCGAAAAGCTTGGTGACCACCCATCGGAAATAGGTCAAGTACACCACCACGAACCACAAACTCACCCGCTTCGCGCACTTCGTTGACGTGAATATAACCGTTTTTTTCAAACAGTGAGCGCCAACGGTGCAAATCAAACTGATCTCCCAGTTTTAAGTTTAAGCTTCTGCCAATGATAAAGTCCTTGTTAGGCACTTTTTGCATCAGGTTTTGTGCCGGCATCACCACCACGGCGTTTTGTCTCACAGTAGCAATGTCTGCTAAAAACTTCATCCGTTCTGAAACAATTTCCGGGTTGGGTGAAAACACATCGTAGGGTAGGGTGTCCCACACTGGGAAATGTAAGACCTTAATAGATTTGTCGTCAGCGCACAGTTTTATTTCACGTTCTAATGTACGACTTTCATGCACCGAGTCGGTTAACACAACTAATAAGCCTGGATGACTATGATGAAACTCATTGATTGCCAAAGGTAAACCCAGGCCTTTGAGATTCTCCCAACTTTGATTGTCATTGTGGTTAACAGTTGATGGTATCAGCATCTGGATAGAGGTGTGCTTAAACCGCGGCATTGTAACAGTTTTAAGGTCAGCAGTCACAACTCCTATGGCAGATAAGGAGCCAGGTTTTTTATGTTTTGGTTTCTTGTTATCAGTTATAACAAAGGAAAGCTGCTCAGCAGCTTTCCTGGGAAATTATTCGCTTCGCCTACAACTTCTCGGAGAATGGCGAACATTCTTTTTGCTTCAAACATTGCAATACCAATAAGAAACAAGTAAAATCCGCGAACTTTTCCTTGCTGCACTGGTGTTTTTGTCCACCGGGCGGCTTTTAAACAACCCGAAAGGAGTTACAAATGAGACATTATGAAATTGTCATGTTGGTTCATCCGGACCAATCTGAGCAGTTGCCTGCGATGATCGAAAGATACAGTGGCATGGTAACTAAAGGTGGTGGTACTGTTCACCGTTCTGAAGACTGGGGTCGTCGCCAGTTGGCTTATTCAATCGAACGCTTGCATAAAGCACATTATTATTTGTTGAACATCGAATGTTCACAAGAAGTGATTGATGAGATTGTTGATGCTTTCCGTTTTAATGATGCGATTCTACGTCATATGGTTTTAGGCAGAAAAGAAGCTGAAACTGGAGATTCACCTTTGAAGAAGGATGAAGACGAAAAGAAAGCCAAGAAGGTAACAGAAGAAGAAGTGAAGGCTGTTGAAGCCAAAGAAGAAGCGGCTAAAGAAGAAGCTGCTGAAGCAACTGAAGAAGCTACCAAAGAAACTGAAGCTGCAACTGAGGAGTAAAAACATGGCTAAACCACAAAGAAGAAGGCGCCCTGCGCAAAGAATTATCAGCCGCAACTGTAAGTTTACAGCTGCAGGCATCAAAGAAGTTGATTACAAAGATTTGGATATGCTGAAGCAATTCATTACAGAGACTGGAAAAATCATCCCCAGTCGCATCACTGGTACCAAAGCCAAATACCAAAGACAATTATCAACTGCAGTTAAACGTGCTCGTTACCTGGCTTTAGTGCCTTACTGTGATCAACACGGTAAATAAAGGAGATTATCCATGCAAGTTATTTTATTGAATAGAGTACAGAATTTAGGTGATTTGGGTGAAATCGTTAAAGTCAAAAACGGTTACGCCAGAAATTATCTGATTCCACAAAAACTGGCTTCACGTGCCACTGAAGAAAACATCAAAGCTTTTGAAGCACAAAAAGCTGAATTGGTTGCCAAAGCCAAAGAATCTCAGGCTGCTGCGGAAGCCCGTGCTGAGTCAATCAATGGTTTAAGCATCACTGTTTCTGCTAATGCTTCTCCAGAAGGTCATTTATATGGTTCTGTTGGACCACGTGAAATTTCTGAGAAATTGACTGAAAGTGGTTATCCTGTTGATGCTTCTGAGGTCATTCAATCTGAAGGTGCATTCAAAGAAGTAGGTGAATATCAAGTTAGGTTGAATTTACATGCTGATGTCGAAGCAGAATTCACTTTGGCTGTTGAAGCAGAGGAAGAAGAAGCTTAATTCTTATCATAAATAAGATATAAGAAAGCCGATTAGTTGTTATAATCGGCTTTTTTTGTGCTTAAATTCTAAAGACTAAACCATTCAATGAACGACATTCGACCAGTTAGAAACAGCAACGATCAAATAGATAACCTCAAGGTGCCCCCACACGCTATTGAGGCAGAAAGGGCCGTTTTGGGTGGCTTATTACTGGTTTCAACTGCTTGGGATAGAGTGGCCAGTAAAATCAGTGATGAAGATTTTTATCAAAAAAATCATCAACATATTTTCAAGGCAATCGCTTACCTCAATGAGAATCAAGAAGCCTGTGATGTGGTTACAGTCAGTGACTGGTTAGAAGCACATGATTTAACACAAAAATCCGGTGGTTTGGATTATCTGACCGATTTGGCAGCCAACACACCTGGCGCCTCCAATGTGGAAGCCTATGCCAAAATTGTCCGTGAAAAATCAGTGTTGAGGCAGTTGATCCAAATTGGTAATGAACTGGCTGAAAGCGCTTTCAATCCAGAAACACAATCAGCGGATGAGTTGATTGAGGAAGCCGAAAAACTGGTTTTTAAGATTCGTGAACAAACCCTCAAGTCACAATCTGGATTCCATGACATTAAAGATGTTTTAAAAGAAACCATTGAGAACATTGAGTTACTTTCTGAGAATGAAGGCGACATCACCGGATTACCTTATGGCTGGACTGATTTAGATAAAAAAACTGCAGGCTTACAACGCTCAGATTTAATTATTGTGGCCGGCCGACCTGCCATGGGTAAAACCTCATTTGCGATGAACATCGCAGAGCGTGCAGCGATCACTGGATCATCTGTTGCGATCTTTAGCATGGAAATGGCTGCACATCAATTGGTTATGAGGATGTTTTCATCCTTGTCACAAATTAACCAAGGTGATTTGAAACGCGGTAAACTTAAAGACAATGACTGGCCTAAGCTGGGACAAACCACCCAGCTACTTAATCAAGCCAAACTATTTATTGATGATCAGCCAGCTTTAAGTCCTAATGAAATCATGTCCCGTTGTCGCCGTTTAAAGAATCGAGAAGGATTGGATCTGATTGTGATTGATTACCTGCAGTTGATGCAAGTGAAAGGTAAAACTGAAAACAGGGCCAATGAAATTTCTGAAATTTCCAGGAACCTTAAAGCCATGGCCAAAGAGTTGGATGTGCCTGTGATTGCTTTATCGCAGCTTAATCGATCATTAGAACAACGCCCTAATAAACGCCCTGTGATGTCGGACTTACGTGAATCTGGTGCCATAGAGCAAGATGCAGATTTGATTATCTTTATTTATCGTGATGAAGTTTATAATCCAGAATCGAATGACAAAGGAAAAGCAGAAATTATCATTGGTAAGCACCGAAATGGTTCAATTGGCAAAGTGAATTTAACTTTTCGTGGTCAATTCACTCGATTCGATAATTACGAAAACGACATCATGTTGGACGAGAGTCACCCAGCATTTCACTGAAAATGACATCACAGTTTCAGCTTGATACCAACAGACACCGCGAGCGAGGTACGAAAGCTTCAATCAATCTTGATAACATCAGTCACAATCTGGACGTGTTCAAAAAGATCCATCCAGGTAAAATTATTGCAGTGGTTAAAGCTGATGCTTATGGTCATGGTTTAAAAAGGGCTGTGTTTGCGCTGGAGAAAGCAGATGCTTTTGCTGTTGCCACCATTGAAGAAGCACAATACCTCAGAGCGTTAAACGCCAGTAAAAGAATCATTTTGCTGGAGGGTATTTTTAATGCTGAAGAGCTGGCAGTAGCACTGGCATTAAAACTTGATGTTGTTATTCACCAAAATTATCAAATTGAGCTACTGAAGTCGATGCACATTGAGTCCACTTTGGATGTTTGGTTGAAAATTGATACTGGTATGGGCAGGCTTGGTTTTGATGTGTCAGAACTGGATAAAAAATTACAATCAGTTAAGGAATTAGAATCTGTTAATACAATCAGATTGATGTCACATTATGCCTCATCGGACAAGCCTGAGAGTGAACAAACCCAAAGCCAGTTAAACCACAACCAAATACTCAAATCAAAAGGGTATGAATACTCTTTCAGCAACACTGGGGCAGTATTAAATCAATTAGCTGATGCAGAAGAATGGGTCAGAGTGGGGCTTGGTTTGTATGGGATATCACCTTTGGATGAGCCCCATTGGGCTGAATCGTTTGGTCTATTACCAGCCATGCACTTAACTGCAAAAATTATCGCCACCAAGCGCATTAAGAAAGGGAGTAAAGTCGGGTACAACGGACAGTTCACCGCCAGTAAAGACATGCGCATTGGCATTGTAGGAATCGGTTATGCCGATGGGTATCCTTGGTCAAACAGCAACAGCGTTGTGATGCTGGATAAGCAGCGTATCGATGTGCTTGGGCGTGTATCAATGGACATGATCGCCATTGATGTTTCTGACTTTAATCAGGCTTTGACCGGGATCGAAGTCACCATCTGGGGTAATCAACTGCCTATAGAACAGGTAGCCAGCGATTTAAAACTCATTCCTTACGCTTTGGTTTGTGGCATTACTAGCAGAGTTGAATTCTATGATAATCAATAAGATAGCTACATATTTTAAACAACAAGTTAAAAAGGAAGAGTGGCCAGTATTGGTGTGGTCTTTCCTGTATTTTGTGTTCTTGTTAACCGGGTATTTTATATTGCGCCCCATACGTGAAGAAATGGGGGTCACAGCTGGACCTGAAAACTATGGATGGCTTTTTTTAACAACATTCATTGTGATGTTATTGATTCAACCATTTTATGGCAAAGTGGTATCAAACTACTCAAGAAAGCAATTCATCCCAATAGTCTATGGTTTCTTTGCTGTGATGATTCTCCTGTTGTGGTCATTGTTTCATCTGATTGGAACCGAAAACGTGGTACTGGCACGGGTGTTTTTTGTTTTTGTCAGTGTTTATAACTTGTTCATTGTTTCCATTTTTTGGAGTTTTATGGCCGATGTATATAACAAAGAACAAGGCAAACGTTTATTCGGTGTAATAGCAGCAGGTGGAAGTACAGGTGGTATTTTGGGTGGTGTCATCACCAGCCAACTGGTTTATTTATTTGGTACCATCAATTTATTATTGGTGTCTTTATTCTTTCTGTTGTTGTGTATTTTTGCAGTATTTAAAGTCAGGCGTTTTGCGACCGATTCTACCATCAACCAAGAAGCACCTTTGGGTGGTAGCCCTATTGAGGGTATGAAACTATTGTTTGAGTCCAGGTTCTTACAGCAAATTGCCATCATGACTGTCATTGCAGTAACCATTGGCTCTATTTTTTATTATTTGCAAGGCGAGTACGTTCGCCAGTTTTTTCCAGAGCGAGATCAACGCACATATGTGTTCGCTAACATCAACACCATCACTAACTTCATGACCTTGTTTTTTCAATTGATTCTGATTCCATGGCTATTACAGCGGGTGGCAATACATAAAATTCTGGGAATTTTCCCATGTATGATGATTCTTGCATTGACTTTATTTGGTTTGATGCCAGTTTTATATGTGGTTTTGGGAGCCATCATCATGCAACGCAGTGGTGCTTACGGCATCATGAAGCCGCCTACAGATTGGCTCTTCACTGGTTTGCCAGATACCATTAAGTATAAATTCAAAAACTTTCTCGATACAGTGGTTTACCGGGGTGGTGATGTTTTTGCTCAGTTGGTGTTGGTGAATTATGTATTCATTTCAGAAAGTTCATTGTTACATTGGTTGGAAAACAAATTTAATTTCGATTTAAATGATATCTTGGTGTTAACGGTTTTTGGAATAGCACTCAGTATCATTTGGCTGTGGAATGCAATTACGGTTGGAAAACTGGCAGTTAAGAAATTCGAATATTATAAAGACATCAGCTGATCTTACTTTCACATCAGATAAACCCAGAAAACACTACAACTTTATAGCAATATATAGTATAAAAATTAGGTGTATTTTTTATTAGATTAATTCCTATGATAAATATATTGTAGACGGTGTTTATGGCCGTCTGTTTGTGTGTGAGCTGCAAGTAATCATGCTCATAAATTTAATACCAATCACTTTCCTAATGGGGATAAATGTTATTGGCACAATAATTAAACTGGAGATGATGAATGAAACCAAAATCTATCAAGAGATTGACTTCATGCATGTTAATGGCTTTGAGTGTACAGGCTATTGCTGATGAAACAATCATGACTAACAACAGACTCAGTGCACCTGCTAAAGTCTACTATAATGACACTCAGATACCGAGTGTTAGTGCCGCTACAGAAGAAGATGCTTCATTTGTTATGGGTTACCTGCATGCCAAAGACCGTTTATTTCAGATGGATTACACGCGAAAAATCGCGCAGGGTAAATTGACAGAATTGGTGGGCACACCTGCCTTATCTAATGACATCCAATTCAGAACCATTGGTTTTGAAAGAGCTGCACGAGTTTCATTACCAGCCTTATCTGCCAAAAGCCAAGGTATGCTTAAAGCCTATGCTGATGGAGTCAATGCCTGGTTGGCTAACAACCCATTGCCAATTGAATACAGTGGCTTAGAGATCACTGCAATTGATCCGTGGTTGCCTATACATTCAGTTGCAATTGCCAAAGTTCTGGCTTTTCAATTATCTAACGATTTGAATGAAATTGATGCTTCAATTGCCATTGGTACTTTCCAACAGGTAGGTGCGGCAGCCGGTTTCGATGGTACGGCGTTATTTATGGAAGATCTTTATCGTGCAGCACCACCTGATAATCGTGTCAGTGTGCCTGATTTTCTGGCTTCAATTGGTGGGCTGGGTAAATCTGATAAATCATTAAAAGAAACAGTTGGTGATTTTGCTTTGAACTTGACTGATGTTGAAATGAATTTACTCAAAGAGATTAAAAACAATTGGGACAGTTCTGCCATAACCAAGGCATTGAAAAACGATGGTAATTCGGACAAAGGATCGAATGTTTGGGTGATTGCTGGTGATCAATCGGAGAGTGGTAATCCTTTGATTGCTAATGACCCGCATCTGGCTTTGGATTACCCATCAACATTCTATCCAGCACATATGGCTGCTGAAACTGGTCTTAATGTGGCTGGAGTTGGTTTCCCGGGCGCGCCTGTGATGGCACAGGGTTGTAATGAATCTTTGTGCTGGGGCAGTACAGTTAATCCGATTGATGAAACTGACTTTTACTTTGAGTCCATTAAAACCAATTCATTCGGTGTGCCTTCACATACTGTTTATCAAGGGCAAGAAGAACCATTGATTTGGGTATTTCAAACGTACAACGCCAACATCATTGGCGATGGAGAGATGAACAATACCGAACGCCAAGATGTTGGGTACACTTCAGGTGGCTTGACATTTTTGGTGCCACGCAGAAACTTTGGTCCGATCTTGAGTATCGATACCGCCAACTCGCAGGCAGTTTCGATGCAATACACCATGTATGGCCCGACCAAAGAAATCGAAGCATTTTTCGATATGGCAAGAGCTGGAGGTATTGATGAATTCAAAACAGCATTGACTAAGTTTGATGTGGGTTCGCAGAATTTTGGCGTGGTTGATACCGACGGTAACATTGCGTACTTTACTGGTGCTGAAGTGCCTTTGCGTGAAGATTTACAAACCATGATGCAACCAGATGGTACGCCACCAATATTTATTAGAGATGGCAGTGGTGAGCGTAAGCATGAATGGTTACCAGTTGAAAGTGCTGATCTCAATCAAGCCACCAATGCAGCGGTCATTCCTTTTGCTGAAATGCCTTTTAGTATCAATCCAGACAGCGGTTTTGTAGCAAATGCCAACAATGACCCAATTGGTGTTTCATTAGATAACAATGTATTCAACCAAGTCAGACCAGGTGGTGGTTTGTACTACATTGCTCAAGGGGGATTTTCAGCTTATCGCCAAGGCCGAATTGATCGTTTGATTAAAGAAAACATAGCAGCTGGTAACAGTTTCACTGCAATGGATATGAAGATTTATCAATCCAATCATCAATTATTAGATGCTGAATTGATGATGCCACATATCATGAATGCTGTATCCAGAGCATCAGCTAATGGAGCATGGCCTGGTATCCAACAGTTTTTAGGAGACCCTAGAGTGGTCGAAGCCGCAGGACATTTCGCAGAGTGGGATTTTAGTACCCCAACCGGTTTGGCAGAAGGTTATGATCCTTTCGAGAATCCATTCTCTTTATCACCACCAAGTGAAAAGGAAATTAATAACTCTGTTGCTGCCAGTATTTACTCTGTTTGGCGTTCAAAAACCATAAACAATACCATTGATGCCACATTGGCTGGAATTGATGCTGCTATTGGTCAAAACGTGATGACAGCTAATCGCCCTGGTAGCCGTTTTTCTTTGAACGCATTACAGCATATGCTGGATACGTTTAACACCAATCAGGGTGTAGGTGCTTCTGGCATTAACTTCTTTACAAATCCTGAAGCACCAACCCGTGAAGATGCTCGTGATTTTGTGATCTTAGCTTCTTTGAAGCAAGCCTTAGACGCCATGGCTGGCGATGATTTTGCACAAGCTTTTGGTAATTCGACCAATTTAAATGATTACCGTTGGGGTAAACTTCATCGGATCACATTCTCACATCCTTTGGGAGATTCTTTATCAATACCTAATGGCCAGTTTGGCTTTGCTACTGTTGATGGTCTACCTGGTGTGGCCAGATCAGGTGGTTACCAAGTACTGGATGCCTCATCGCACAGTACCAGAGCTGATAGCAGCAATGAGTTCATGTTCTCATCAGGTCCAGCCAGGCGTTTTGTGGCTGAAGTAACTGAGAGAAGCATCAATGCTGAACAAGTGATTCCAGGTGGGCAAAGTGGGGTGGTTACAACAGGTGCCAACTATGTGAATCAATTGTTTGCTTGGTTGGTTAATGGCTATTTACCATTGATAACTGATTTGGACACCATTACAGCCATTGCCGATGAGGTTTATAATTTCGAACCATAACTTTTGGTTTGTTAACCTGACACAAATGCCTCATGGGTTCCCTTGGGGCATTTTTTTTACAAACCATTTCTCAATTTTGAATAATGATGAAGGCATTTTTTTGTAATCGTGCCATACTATTTGTCATGACATGATTTAAATGCCGACCAAGCGCAGCAAAAGATAAAGAAAAATCCAAAATCATTGATCTATTTTCTATTGAACTTTCTTAATCAATTGGTATCATAGTCACAGTATGTTGAAGACAATCAGAAAAATAAAATACGTTCAATACATTTTTACAGTGTTTGCATTGGTGTTGATTGTCGATCAATCATTGGCTGGCTTTACAGGATGCAATAAGAACGTATCAAACCCTAATGGCCATACTGTGCAGAGCATGGATTTGAATGATCCACATGCAAATCATCACATGGACCCAACAATAAATATGGCTGGCCACTTAAGTATGACTGATTGTTGTCTGAATGATTGTCAGTGTACTCAAAATACATGTTCGTCATCATTATCCATGATTGCGACAAGCACTGGTTTAGAATTTTTTCAAGGCACATATTCATCGGTCTACAATAGTTCTGCAGCTTATATTTCCCAAGTTCCATCAGCTTTATTTCGCCCTCCCATTATCTGCTAACACAGGATTAGTGCGCCCAAAATTTGGGCTTTAATAATCATTGTATTGGCAGAGGTATCCATACCTCTATTTGAAGTTATATTGGCTTAAGTTAAACACCAGCCAATGAGAATTCCAGAGGAATTAGCCCAAGAATGAGGGGTTGGTATGAATAATAAAAAAAGTAGTTGGCATTTAGCACTTGTGATGGGTTGCATGCTTGGTTTAATAACACCATCAATGAGTGAGAACTTGTCTCAAGAGCTGTCCATCAGAGACGCCATTGATATGGCTAAGGCAAATGATCCATGGCTTGAAATGAGTAAATATACACAGTCTAAACTAGCCGCAACTGCAATTGCTGCAGGTCAGCTTAATGACCCGGTTGTATCTGTTGGTTTGGCTAACATAGGTGCTGATCGTTTTGATTTCAATCAGGAACCAATGACTCAGTTAAAAGTTGGGTTTAGTCAGATTTTTCCTCGCGGTAAAACCCGCACCATAAAAACCAAACAATTTAACTTGTTGGCACAAGAGCAGCCCATACTCAGAGAAAACAGGCTGGCATTGCTGGTTAAGCAAGTAAGCTTACGCTGGCTTGATGCATACAGAGCTCAACGGAGTATTGATTTGATTGAGAAAGATCGGCCTTTGTTTGAACAACTGGTTGATTTGGTTGAAGCCAGCTATTCATCTGGTTTTGGACAAACCCAACAACAAGATTTAATCAGGGCTCAGCTTGAGTTATCACGTTTGGATGACCGGTTATCAGTTTTGAAACAGGCTTATGATAAGAATCTTGAACAGCTAAAAGGACTGATTCATGAATATGAATATGCACTGAAGCCATTAAGAAATAGAGCTGCATATACACTGAATAATCAGTTACCTGATTTGGCAAAGCATGATGCTTTAAATCTCAATAGTGATGACTTATTAACCGCGCTGTCTAAACACCCTGCAATGAAAGCGATAGATGTTCGAATTGAAGTGCAGGGAAAAAGTGTCGAATTGGCTATGCAGAAGTACAAACCTTCATGGGGCATGAATGCCAGCTATGGGTACAGAGGTGGCGCTGCTGATGGCATCAGTCGAGCGGATCTGGTTTCAATTGGTGTGAGCTTTGAGTTACCTCTATTTACCAAGAATAAGCAGGATCAAGAAGTTAAAGCTGCGGTTTTTTCTGTTGACAGTGCAGAGTCTGAGAAATCTTTATTACTTCGTGATATGGCGGCTATGTTCCAGGTTACTCAAGCTGAACTTGTCAGGCTATATGAGCGAAAAAAATTCTACAGTGCTAGTTTATTACCTCAGATGAGTGAACAGACAGAAGCTTCTTTGAGTGCATATACACATGATGATGGGGATTTTGCTGAAGTTGTTAGGGCTCGAATAACTGAACTTAATGCTCAAATTGATGCACTGACGATCAATGTAGATATCGAGAAGTTAAATGCACAAATTAATTACTTATTAACTGGCGTAGATGTGTTGAAAAATGCCAGCCAATTAAAAGGGGAGAAAAGATCATGAATGATAAAAAATCTGGGGTAAATTTAGTGGTTGGTTTGGTCATTGGTTTGACCATTGGTGCACTCATTGCTTTTTTTATTGTTGGCAGCAGCACAAGTGAATCATCACCACCTATGAATTCACCCAGTAAAAAGGAACCACTTTATTGGGTGGCCCCAATGGACCCTAACTACCGCAGAGATAAACCTGGTCAATCACCTATGGGTATGGACCTGATCCCTTATTATGGTGATGAAGACAGCATTGGTACAGTCAGAATTTCACCAGATGTAATTAACAACCTGGGGGTAAGGACACAACAAATTGTTTTGGCTAAAGGTAAATCAACTATCACTGGTATGGGAATCGTACAATATGATGAAGAACGATTATTTCATATTCACCCAAGGGTAGAAGGTTGGATTGAGAAACTTTATATCAAATCTTCAGGTGAAGAAGTTGCAAAGAATCAACCACTTTACGACATATATTCACCACAATTAGTGAATGCCCAAGAGGAGTTGTTGCTTGCATTGAAACGCAATGATCGCAGATTGATCAAAGCGGCAGAAGAACGGCTTGTGTCACTACAATTCTCAAACCAACAAATTAAAACCCTTAAAAAGAATAAGCTTGCCTTACAGCGTGTAACTTTCTACTCGCCCAATCATGGAGTGGTAGAAAATTTGAGAATAAGAGAAGGTTTCTTTGTTAAACCGGGTGATACCCTGATGTCAATTGGTGCATTGGATAATGTGTGGGTTGAAGTTGATATCTTAGAAAAGCAAGCATCCATGATTCGTTTAAGCCAGCCTGCAACGATGAAACTAGACTATGCACCAGGTGAAAACTGGACAGGAGTGGTTGATTTTATTCATCCGACACTCGATCCAAAAACAAGAACCTTAAAAGTCAGACTGCGCTTTATAAATGAAAGGGGACTGTTAAAGCCCAATATGTTTGCGCGAGTAAATCTGGAGGTCGTAACTGATTCTCCAAAGTTGCTTGTACCTGGTGAAGCTGTTATCAGAACAGGAAATTCAGACAGGGTGGTCTTGGCACTTGGCGATGGCAAATTTAAATCGATCAACGTTACTTTGGGTTATTCGTATGGTGATTTCATAGAGGTGCTGGATGGATTAACAAAGAATGACATTGTTGTCACATCTGCCCAATTTCTGTTGGATTCAGAATCCAGCAAAACATCCGATTTCAAAAGAATGAACCATGAAATGGATCATTCTCAGATGGATCACTCACCGATGAAAGACCAAGAATCAAATAATCAAGACAGTAAGGAGAAACGATGATGATTGACACCATCATTAAATGGTCTGTGCATAACAGAATTTTTGTTTTAATCACCGCTTTGGTTTTAGTTATTTGGGGTTTGTATTCTGTGAAGAATACGCCAGTTGATGCCATTCCGGATTTATCAGATGTACAGGTGATCATTAAAACCAGTTACCCAGGACAGGCACCTCAAGTGGTTCAAGATCAAATCACTTATCCACTAACCACTGCCATGCTTTCAGTACCAGGTGCATCGACTGTAAGAGGGTATTCATTTTTTGGTGATTCCTTTGTTTATGTAATATTTGATGAAGATACGGATTTATACTGGGCACGGTCACGTGTTTTAGAGTATTTGAGTCAAGCAACCGCAGCACTGCCAGAAAACGTAAGGCCTCAATTGGGTCCAGATGCCACAGGTGTGGGGTGGATTTATATTTATTCACTGATTGATCGCACTGGTCAATATGATTTAAGTGAACTGCGAAGTATTCAAGATTGGTTTCTAAAGTATGAATTACAAACAGTCTCTGGGGTCTCAGAAGTTGCTGCCATAGGAGGCATGGTCAAGCAATATCAAGTTAAAGTGGATCCGCAAAAGTTACAAGCCTATGATATTCCTTTGTCACATTTGCTTATGTCAATCAAGCAAAGTAACCAAGAGGTGGGGGCATCAGTTGTCGAGATGGCAGAAGCTGAATACATGGTAAGAGCAACTGGATACATTAAAGATAAAGAAGACCTTGAATTGGTTCCATTAGGGGCAAACACTCATGGCACACCCTTGTTATTGAAAGATGTGGCCACCGTTGATATAGGCCCCCAAATGAGGAGGGGCATCGCTGAACTTAACGGTGAAGGTGAAACTGTAGGTGGCATCATAACCATGCGTTTTGGTGAAAATGCACAGACAACGATAAATGCTGTCAAACAGAAACTTGAGGTGCTAAAGAAAGGGTTGCCTGAAGGGGTTGAAATTGTCACCGTTTATGACAGAAGTACACTGATTGAAAGAGCTGTTGAAAACCTGTGGCATAAGTTGTTGCACGAATTCGTCATAGTGGCGTTGATTTGCATTGTTTTCTTATTCCATGTGCGCTCATCATTGGTGGCAATCATTTCACTACCAGTTGGGATTCTGACAGCATTTATCATCATGCACATCCAAGGATTAAATGCCAACATCATGTCATTGGGCGGTATTGCGATAGCAATTGGAGCCATGATCGATGGTGCTGTTGTGATGATAGAAAACATGCACAAGTATATGGAACGAGTTGAGCTGACTTCAGAGAACCGCTGGAAAATTGTGATTAAATCTGCATCAGAAGTTGGTCCTGCTTTATTTTTTAGTCTTTTGATTATCACTGTCAGCTTTATTCCTGTTTTTACATTGGAAGCTCAAGAAGGGCGAATGTTTTCACCATTGGCATTTACCAAGACTTATGCCATGGCAGCATCAGCAGCACTTGCGATCACATTGGTACCGGTTCTGATGGGTTATTTTGTTCGTGGCAAGGTCCTTGCCGAGCATGAAAATCCGATTAATAGGTGGCTGAGAGCCATTTATATGCCAGTGCTTAATCTGGCTTTAAAGTTTCCTAAATTAACCATTCTGGTGGCATTATTGATTTTTATAGTAGGCTTGTGGCCAATTAATAAGATTGGCAGTGAATTCATGCCATCTCTGGATGAAGGTGATTTAATGTATATGCCAACAACTTATCCCGGGATTTCTATAGGTAAAGCAAGAGAATTGCTTCAACAAACAGATAAATTAATCAAGAGCATACCTGAAGTAGAAACAGTTTTCGGTAAGGTAGGCAGGGCTGAAACCGCAACAGATCCAGCCCCCCTAACCATGATTGAAACTTTCATTCAGCTCAAGCCCAGAGAACAATGGCGAGAAGGTATTGATACTGAATCTTTGACAAAAGAGCTCAATTCCTTGGTTAATATACCAGGCGTTACCAATGCGTGGGTGATGCCAATTAAAACTCGAATAGACATGCTCGCAACTGGCATCAAAACCCCAGTGGGGATCAAGATATCAGGGCCAAGATTGAATGAGATTGAATTGATTGGTAAGCAACTTGAAGACCTACTTGAGAATGTTGAAGGAACATCTTCAGTTTACTCTGAAAGGGTAGTTGGTGGTAGGTACATCAAAGTTGATATCAATCGTCAACAAGCAGCCAGATACAACTTAACAGTTAATGACATCCAACAAGTGGTTTCATCAGCTATTGGAGGTATGAATATCACCATGAGTGTTGAAGGACAAGAACGTTACCCAGTTAATGTCAGATACCCCCAAGAAGATCGTGATTCACCAGAGCAAATATCATTGCTCCCAATTATTACACCAAGCAAGCAAGTAATTGCATTAGGAGATGTGGCTCATGTTTTTATCGAAGATGGGCCAGCAGGTATTAAAAGTGAAAATGCCAGGCTTACAGGTTGGTCTCTTATCGACATTGAAGGTGTTGATGTGGGCACTTATGTTCAAAATGCTCAACAGGTGGTTGCTGAACAACTGAATCTACCTGCTGGATATGCCATCAGTTGGTCAGGACAGTATGAATACATGCTGCGGGCCAAGGCCAAATTAACTTATGTTATACCACTGACTTTAGGCATCATCCTTTTACTGTTGTTTATGAATTTCAGAAACTTTGCGGAAGTGGCTATTATCATTGTTACACTGCCATTTGCATTGATAGGGAGTATCTGGTTGATGTATCTGGAGGCTTTTAATTTCTCAATTGCTGTGGGGGTGGGTTTCATTGCCTTGGCCGGAGTTACGGTTGAAATTGGAGTGATTATGCTGGTATACCTGAATCAGTCATATCAAAATTTACTGGTGCATTTAAAAAAACAAAACAAAGCACTCAACAGAGATGACTTATTGGAAGCCATTATGCAAGGAGCTGGTCTGAGAATCCGCCCAGTAATGATGACTTCCTTATCAATCATCATCGGACTCCTACCAGTACTTTATGGCACTGGAACTGGTTCACAAGTCATGAGTCGAATAGCCGCCCCTATGATTGGTGGTATGGTCAGTGCACTCATTTTAACTTTGGTTGTGTTGCCCGTCATTTACTATTTATGGCGATCAAGGAAAATCAACCAAAGTGCTCAGGAGCCCATACAATGAAAAAAACAAACAACATATAAATGCGGCTTTCTGCGCTGAATTTAAATCAAGTATAATTGCTTTTCGTTGAACCACTTTTACTTTACCAAAGCCAATGAGCAGACATGAAGAACAAAATAAGCCTCTGGTGATTGGAGATCATGAAATTAAACCAGGAGAAAGTCAAAAGATACATTTGCCAACAGTAAAACTCTATACAGACACTACCATGAATATCCCGGTATATGTCAAAAGAGGGAAGAAAACTGGGCCAACTGTATTTATCTGTGGCGCCATTCACGGTGATGAGCTCAATGGTATTGAAATTATCAGTCGGTTGATTAAGAGTAAAGCGCTAAATGCACTCAAAGGCACTTTAATAGCTGTACCAATTGTGAATGGTTTTGGCGTTTTGAACCAGAGTCGTTATTTACCAGATCGTCGAGATTTGAATCGCAGTTTTCCAGGGTCAGCAAAAGGTTCTTTAGCTGCTCGCATTGCCCATCTTTTTATTGAAGAGATTGTCAAGAAGTGTGATTATGGTATTGATTTGCATACCGGTGCCATTCACCGCAGTAATCTACCCCAAATCAGGGCTAATATTGAAGATGAAAACACTTTTGAATTGGCCAAGGCATTTGGTGTCCCTGTTATTATCAACGCAAATTTACGAGATGGCTCTCTGCGCGAAACTGCTGATGATTTGGGCATTCCAATGTTGTTATATGAGGCAGGTCAAGCATTGAGATTTGATGAATTATCAATCAAAGTTGGGCTCAAAGGGATTCTCAATGTGCTCAGGTACTTAAAAATGCTCCCCAAACAACGCAGTAAAAAAATACCAATCGAACCTTTCGTTGCGAATAAAAGCAGTTGGGTCAGGGCAGCAGACAGTGGTTTTGTGCTACATAAAAAAGAACTGGGGGATTTAGTCAAAGAAGGTGATGTACTGGCTAATATTAAAAAGCCTTTGGGTGACATCACTTCACAAGTATTAAGCCATGCTGATGGAATCATCATTGGTAAACAGAACATACCCTTAGTACAAGAAGGTGAAGCAGTTTATCACATCGCATTCTTTAATAAACCAAAGAAAGTTGAAGCCAGTATTGAGAGCATGCAGGACACATTCGAGTCTTGATCTTAAAGATCTCACATGACATCACTCAATGACGCCTGGTTATTTTCTTAAACTTTTTGATGGTGGCTCTCAGCGGTGTTCTTGGAATTTCAGGTGCTTGCTTAATCATATGATCAAAGTCAGTCTTCTTCATTTGTAGCATACCACCGTGTGCTAACAGTACTTGTGAAGGAGCCAGGGCTTTGATTTTTTGTAATGAACCCCTGTATTTATTGGGGTGAAAAACAGGAAAAGGTGAAATAAATTTAGTTCTGAGCTTTATGATTAAATCTGCAACATACACCCAATGATTTGGTTCATGTAAAAGACTTAAATCTCGATCAGTATGACCTGGTGTTTCAAGAACAGACCACTCGGGAAAGTTCGGAATTAAATCGCCATCATCCAAGACTGCATCTGGTTTAAGTTTTCTGGCATAAAATACATTGCGAATGCCTTTTCTTACTCTTTTTCCCACATACATGGCCAAAATCACATCTATCCAATGCATCAAGACACCATTAAGTCCATGGTACCAGTGTTGTTTTTTATTTGCCGAAACTATTAAACACCCTGAAATCTTTCTGAATTGATGGGCTCCTCCTGCATGATCTGGATGCATGTGTGTGACCACCACAGTTTTTAAATCGGAAATAGGTCGCTTCAGCTCTTGAGTGATGAATTGAGAAACTTTTTTAACATCTGTGCGACAGCATCCATCAAGCAGCAACAATCCGTGATCATATTCCACTAAATAAATAGATTGAATGTATCCAGTCAGCTGATGAAGTTTCATTTAAAGTGATTTTGTATGTATAGACCTGCTTGTTTGAGTGCAGCTCTGGCTTTAGGAAAAATGCTGGCTGAAAAGTGAAATACATGCCACAGTTCAGGAAAGGTTATCATTTCGACTTTGACACCACTTTTCATTGCCCTCTGTTTGAGCACTAAACTGTCATCTAACAATACTTCATCTGTGCCTACGTGGATGAGCATGGGCGCAATACCAGCAATGTCCTTTTCTGAAAGGCAAGCCTGTTCGAGCAATTCTGCTGAGTTTTGTAAGTAGTTTTCCGTTAATTGTGAGACCCATTTTGCATTGATGACTGGATCAACATCGTATTGGGTTTGATAACTTACGGTACTGCGTTTTTTGTTGATCAGTGGTGAAATCAAAAATAAGCAAGCTGGTTGTGGCAGGTTTTCATGTTTTAATTGAACAGCTAAATTCAGAGCCAAGCCACCGCCTGCCGAATCTCCAGCAACTGCAATATCAGTGCCTTGATGGCCCATTTCTAACAATGCTTTATATGCCAAAAAAGTATCTTCTGTGGCGGCGGGATAGGGGTGTTCCGGCGCTAAACGATAATCTAATGACAACAAGCTGGATTGGCTGTAATTAGCTAAATGTGCACATAAATCGCGATGAGAACGTGGCGACCCAATGCTGTAACCACCACCATGAAAATAGAGGATCACTGTTTGGGAACGTGTTTTATTAAAATCAAACCACCAAACCTCGCGACCAGCTAAAGTCGATTTCTCGATACTTATACCATGTGGCAAAGAACCATACCCACCCAATACATTTAACCCTTTGCGTTGGAGCCACAAAGGACACCTGGGGTTTAACAATATTTTTGATGTCAGCTTAACCATCTTTCGCATGGTAACTAATGACAGGTTCTTTAAGAACATGGCGTTGAAAAAATCAGAAAAGAGAGAATTATAAAGGAATGCCATTGGGTGTTCATTCATTTTTGCTCACCAACCCAAACTGCTCAACAGCTTTCCATGGCCTCAAAGGACGATGTACCAAACATCATTGCTTGACTTTAATACGCCTGTAAGCTGTATAATTTTCTTGTAAATCATTGGGTATTAAAAATAGAAACTGAGCGGATGAATAAGATTGGCACAACCAAAGCAGAAAGTAGGGTTTCTTGTTTCAATATTTCTCAGCATAATACATCTGTATTCAAAGACCTATACATGCACCAAACACTATTGGTGCTGATTAAAAAAGGTTTCAAACGAGTCAACCCGGATTCAAAAAGTTCACTGAATGCTCAGCCTGGTGAATTACTGGTATTTCCATCTGGTCAATTTATTACCATCGAAAACAGGGTGATTTCAGGCACAAATTATTCAGCACTGGGCATTTCATATCCAAACGAAGTGGTGAATGAGGTTTTTAGCCCAAGAACACGTAAAAAAGCATCTAACGTAGTTCATATTGAATCTTGTCCTCAAGGCTTGATTGACTCAATCAATAAGATGATAAGCATTCAATGTGATGAAACCACTCCTGATCATATTATTGAATATAAATCAATTGAACCATTGATTTGGCTGAAGTCCATGGGGTATGAGTTTCCTGTCATTGAACAACGTGACCTTGAGTGCAAAATAAGAGATTTAATTGTGGCTGACACCTCCAAGCACTGGCGTTCTGAGGAGGTTGCAAAAACTTTTGCTATGAGTGAGGCAACAATGAGAAGGCACTTGAGAAAAAAAAGAACCAGCTTTTCAGCCATACTCCAAAATGTTCGACTTGAGAAGGGGCTCACCTTATTACAAACATCAAATTTACCAATAACTGAAATTGCTCTTGATTGTGGGTTCAGCACACCATCTCATTTCTCACAAGCATTTAAAGACAGGTTCAATCTACGACCATCAGACGTTAAATCATAATTTGATCGAATTATGATAATTTTTGAGCGAAGTTCATAAGACATAATAGGAGTTGATGATTAATATTGCACCTACGTTAATTAGAGATATAAACAATGATTAGATTAAATATTTTATGGGTACTTTTATTTTCAGTTTTATCATGTTCAGTGAACGCTTCAGAATTTACTTTAACAAGTCATTCAATATCAGAAGGCAAACAACTGAATAATAATTTTGTGTATAAAGGTTTTGGTTGCGATGGGGGTAATCAATCTCCATCACTGTCTTGGTCAGGCGCGCCTGAAGGCACTAAAAGCTATGTCATAACTGCTTATGACCCAGATGCGCCAACAGGATCAGGATGGTGGCATTGGGTGGTATTTAATATACCGGTTAGCGTTACTGGTTTAGATGCTGGGGCCAGTCATACTGATGCCATGCCAAAAAGCGCAATTGAAGTCAAAACTGACTTTGGTTCAAAAGGTTTTGGTGGTGCTTGTCCTCCTCCTGGAAAAGTTCATAGATATCAGTTTACTGTGTATGCTCTTGATACTGAAAAACTTGAATTAACCAGTGAATCAAGCCCAGCACTTGTTGGATTTATGACAAAGTCTCATGCGCTGGCAAGTGACACCATAACAGCTGTGTATACCAGATAAGAGCGAGGCGATTATGAAACCTGTAGGTCTTGATCATATTGTTCTAACAGTGGCTTCAGTTGAAAAAACCATATTATTTTATACTGAGGTTTTAGGACTTGAAGAGGTAACATTTGGAGACAACAGGAAGGCACTGAAAATTGGTGAACAAAAGATCAATGTTCACCAGTTTGGTGCTGAATTTTTCCCCCATGCAAATACACCTCAGCCTGGAAGTGCAGATATTTGTTTGATCTATGAAGATGGTATTAAACACATCATTGATTCATTATCAAAACATAACATCAACATAGAGATCGGACCAGTGAATAAAACTGGTGCAAGAGGAGCAATTAAGTCTGTATACATCAGAGATCCAGACCAAAATCTATTAGAACTTTCAGTCTATGAATAATTAAATTGACTGGGATTGCAATTCCTCCTTATCAAAGTAACTTTATGGTAAATACAGCTGTTAAGTTGTGATTGGTAAAATTCAGGGTCGATTTTTCAGCATTTTACTGTCAAAATACACCACTTGTTAAACCAATCAGTTTGTACTCAACCCATGACCGAAAAAAATGTGGTAGAAAACTTCATCACACATGTTATTGATGAGGATTTGGCCAATAATAAGCATGACCATGTGGTCACTAGATTTCCACCTGAGCCCAATGGCTATTTACACATTGGTCATGCCAAGTCAATTTGCTTGAATTTTGGTGTTGCTGCTGATTATAAAGGCACTTGTCATTTGCGTTTTGATGATACCAACCCAGAGAAAGAAAGCAGAGAATATGCCGAATCGATTCAAAGGGACATTAAATGGTTGGGCTTTGATTGGCAGGAAAATAAATTTCATGCATCAGATTATTTTGAACAACTCTACGATTATGCTGAGCAACTGATTAATAAAGGTTTGGCATATGTGGATGACCAAACCCCTGAAGAAATCCGTGAAAATCGCGGCGATTTCAACAGACTTGGTGTTGATAGTCCATACAGGAATCGTTCTGTTGCAGAGAACCTTGAACTTTTTAAGGCGATGCGTGCAGGTGATTTTGCAGATGGTACCAAGGTATTACGGGCTAAAATTGATATGCAATCTGGTAACATCAACATGCGTGATCCGGTGATTTACCGCATCAAGCGCATGCACCATATCAATACGGGTGATACCTGGTGTATTTATCCCATGTATGATTTCACCCATTGTTTATCGGATGCGATAGAAGGTATCACGCACTCTTTGTGTACTTTAGAGTTTGAGGATCACAGGCCTTTGTACGATTGGGTTATAGACAATGTCGATATCGGATGTCACCCACAACAAATTGAATTTTCCAGGTTAAATGTATCTTATACCATCACTTCAAAACGCCGCCTAAATCAACTCGTTGAAGCTGGGGTTGTTGATGGCTGGAATGACCCTCGCATGTCTACTTTATCAGGTCTAAGACGTCGTGGCTATCCACCAGCTGCAATCAGAGAATTCATCAGACAAGTAGGTGTGAGTAAAAAAGAATCGGTTATTTCAATGACTGTGCTTGAAGATACCCTCAGAAATTATTTAAACAAAACCGCACCGCGTGTGATGGGTGTGCTAAGACCTCTGAAAGTGGTGATCGAAAATTATCCAGAGGAACAAGTTGAAATGTTAAGCGGTGCCAATCATCCACAGGATGAAACATTTGGCTGTCGAGAGATTCCTTTCAGTCGAGTCATATATGTGGAACAGGCTGACTATAAAGAAAATGCCAATCGAAAATTTTTCCGCCTGACTGAAGGTAGGGAAGTGCGCTTACGCCATGCCTATTACATCACTTGTCAGAAAGCCATTAAAAACCAAGCTGGCGAGGTCATTGAATTACGCTGTACTTATGATCCGGAAAGTCGTGGTGGAACAGCTGATGGACGCAAAGTCAAAGGCACCATCCATTGGATTTCAGCAGCGCATGCAGAACCTGTTGAAGTGCGTTTATATGATCGCCTATTCAATCACCCCAAACCAGCTTCATTAGAAAGTTTTATGGACGCAGTTAACCCTGATTCTTTGGAAATTTTGCCCAACGCCTTGTTGGAGCCAGGTATTTGTAAACTAGATGATGACATCGTTTATCAATTTGAACGTAATGCATATTTCAAACGTGACAAAACCCATGAAACTGATAAGCCCATTTACAATCAGGTGGTTACCATGCGTGACTCATGGGCAAAAATGGAACAAGAGTCTGAATAAGTGGTGTCTTACCGCATGATTTGAATAATAAAAGACTGGTTCTATTATCAGGAGAATGTGGCTAAGATTTTGCACCTAGAGAGATTGAAGGTTATTCAGAATTAAATGTTATTTACCCGAACCGAGATCTTTTGCCTGAAAGAACCCGTAGCTTCATTGAAATACTGTCTGAATATTTTAGCAACTTATCAACCCAGAAGGTTGCTGGAGATAACAACTAAAAAACAATTACTTTTTAGTGTTCGTGCTTTCAAAAATTTTATCTGCCGATGCGGCAATAAAACCTTGGTAGAGTCTGCCAGAATCCATTGGATACCTTTTGGCAAATTCATAAAAACAGCTTGGAACCAGATGGTTGACATCATTGAAAGCCAGGTTAACCATTGGAGCCATTGTTGAGGATTGTTCCAACAACTGTTCCGGAGAACCTTTAATCAACCCGCCTGATTCATTCATCGCGAAACCATTGTCTAGAATAAACTGATTCAAGGCTTCAATGCTGAAAAAAGTCGTTAAGTGATTGATAGAGACAGTAAAATGGTTAGCACGGTATCCAAAAGCCGCTGTCCACGCTGCATATTCACTTTCTTGAAGTAATTGAATGTACTCAGAAAAATCAAGACTCCATGGTCTGCCGGTGTAGAGAAAATCTGGCTCCATGACTTCATCATCAGCCACTTCTGCATCTATACGTTGCACAATCGATTGTAGCTGCTCCGAAAAGGATTCGGTGATTAACTCACTGATGAAAACTTTGGGATGATTTGGGTTTTCACCATGTTCAAAATGATAAGCGTTCAACTGTTTAGCAGTGAAATCATAAGAGCCGCGGTTTATATATCCCATGGATTCGAAAATAGTCGCCAGTCTATTGATTCCTAACTTTTGGGTATTGAATGTTCTTAATGCTACGTGATCATTAACCACCAGTTCGCCTCGAGCCTCTAACAGCGCATGAATAGCATGAGCCTGCGGGTTAATTTCAGTGTATTGTTGCCATAGGTTTTCAAAGAAAGTTTCGACGGTTTGCATGATTCATTCAACTTTTAATAATAAGAGGTATTATATGAATTCATGATTAGAGTATTAAACCTAACTATCAGGTTATTTATTATTTTTAAATAGATAAAGGTATTCTATGACTGCTGTTTTAGAGGCCTAATCAAATGGCCGATTAATTTATATTTAATTTGTTCATTAATGTGTATATAATATTAAACTGAAAATACATAGGGGGAGGGTAAAATGAATAATCTGTATTTCTATAAAGCAGTCATCACACTGTTTTTTATATTGGTTTTGGCATCTTGTCAAACAAAACAAAGTGCTGAAAGAAAAGAAGTGACGGTAGAGATTACCGAACCAACCAGGTACGATCAATCAAAATATGTGCCATTTCCAGAAGGATATGGATACATGGTCAATCTTCAAGAGCTACAAAAAGCAACTGATCAAGGAGACACCCAAAAGATTCGTCAACATGCCTGGGGTTTATGGGCAGGGATCATGCAACCAGTTGCAGAATTAGGCTGGCCTGTCTGGTACACATGGCCAAATACAAAAGGGGCTTTTGTAGTGTCTGATAAACAATTAAGTCATGAAAAAGCAAAAAAAAGCATGTTATCCAAATCCAAAACTGGAAAGTCTTTACGTGCAATAAACAAGATAAACAAGCAGTCGGCACATGCTCCATCTGTTGACACACCAGCTCCTACTTATGAAGTGCCACAAGCTGTTATTGAGCAATTTCCTGATGCTATTTGTACCACTGGTTCAGGCAGTAAGACGATTTGTGATGGACAGCATTTTGTCAACAATGGCGACATCATGATACCAACAGAGTCACTCAGCCAGGAAGCCATGCATGACATACGTAAGAACAAATTATATTTAAAATCTACGCTTGATAAAGCTCACACAGCAGGAAAATCAATGATTGGTATGACTGATCGTTTCATTGTCACTAAACACATGTATTGGCCAGTAAAGGCTGTGGGTGTAACAATGATTCCTGTTTGGAAAGACAATTATCCTGATAGTTATACTGGCTATGCGGGTTATGAATTTTGGGATACGATGGTTGCATTAGAGCCTAATAACCCAAGTTCGGTTGGAACCCGCGTCGAAGGTGCTTTCCTATATCAGGTATTAGATCATTCTGGAACTCAATCACTACCGACTGTACATGGTGATGCCATTGTTTTTGATATCAACAATTTCTATCATCATCAAGTCACTCAAGCCGATTGGGATTCTTTCGATGTTGCAGATAAAGCAATTATTACTGCCGCAAGCTACTGGGCCAATGACAAACCATTCGAAGTGGGAGACTATTTGGTTTCAATTGCGATGCATGTGAATACAAAAGAACTTGAAAGTTGGACTTTACAGAGTGTTTGGTGGTCAGACGCGCCTGATGAAGGTATTTATGCCCAAAATCGACCCGAGCTATCACAAGCACAAGGCCCATGGGATCATTATCTACTTACCAGCGCCTATGCGGTTCCTGCCATCAATGATCGAGTTGAAAAAGCGGTCAATCCATATATCGAAGGAGTTATACACCCCATAGCGACCAATTGTCGTAACTGTCATGTCAGGGCTGGTTGGCCGCAAGGGAAGGCCAGCTACCAAAATGCAGACTGCCCAGATTTATTGGCAGATTTAACGCCATCGAGCCAATGCTTGCAAGGCATTACACTCAGTGATTATTTGTGGATAATCCCAGATCGTGCTCAGTAAGGCATAAGGTAAGACTCTGTGGAGAGCCGATGATTAGCTTGACCAGCGCAGGCAATGAGGGCATGGCGGTTTACCTGAAAGGTAAGAAGCCTTGCTTGAGTGTCGTGGCGCGTGCTCTTGGTTAGGCAGAGAGTGGAATTAAAGCGGTTTTGCAAAGCAAAGAAGCTTTAATGTAATGAACAATCAGCCGTGAGCGAAGGCCAGGTGA
>JANQRW010000052.1 GCA_028284365.1 Marinicella sp. | reverse complement strand
AACCGCCATGCCCTCATTGTCTGCACGCGCCACGGTATTCAAAACTGGCTTCTTTATCTCCGATAAAACCGCCAATCTTTCATTACCTGCGCTGGTCGAACCAATCATCGGCTCTCCTAAGCGACTTCTTCAGGCCTTGGCTTGAGAGGCTCCTTCATGATTATTTAAATTAAGACATGATGCGTTTCAAGCGTTGTTTAAGACCATTGCTGATACTTTCGACCAAACTGTAATTAAAATTTTGAGACCGTTCATTTAAGGTTGCTTCGATGGCTGAATCTGCCTGCTTGGCTATTGACTCAATCATTTCTGTCACGACTTCCTGACTTAGTGAAGTCATTGCTGCACTTTGCATGATATGCCTTAGCATGATTTCATCTATTTTATATTTTCTGCTTTTTCCCATGCACATAGCCAATTTATAACCTTTTTTGCTTAGCTGTCTTGCATCATAATTTGGCTGTAAGGAGATGATGTCATAAAGTGGCGTCATTCGATACCGCCCCTTTGCATTTAAAAACAGACTGAAATTCTTGGCATGACCATCTGTGGCACCAATTAACCAAAACAGTATCTGGGCCTTCATAAACAAATACCGGTCTGATTCTGCCAGGTCACTACCAACCAACAAGTCCATGCATTCTTTGATTCCAGGTCCATTATCTGCATTGTACTTACGCGTAGACGGATATGACAGTGCCTGACAAAAGTCTTCCTGCGGCACCCGTAACAAACGCCCATCTTTTGATCTGATTCTATCAAACCGTTTCACGGCCAATACTTTCACATCACCCAATTCAACAATTTCGTTATCTGCTACCGGCATACCAAAGTGCCTGAATAAGCTGAGACAAAAATGTTCATTCTCGACACTCTGGCTCAGATCAAGCCCATTAGGAAGCAAACCAATTGCTGGTTTAATGATGTGTGTGGTTGGAGTGTTACCAATGGGTAAACACCAACCACCATTCCAGTAAAGCGCTGTTTTTTGTTGTACCCCCGCTATAGAAACTCTAAACCCTCTGTCTTTTTCTCTGTTCATACCTAACGGCGCCACTGCCAAGTTATTAATTATTTCAAGCACCTCAACACGATTCAGCGGCTGAAACTGAGGGTCTGCAGTCGGTATCGCTTCCTCAAGATCGAACACAAATTGTAACGCCCCAACACAGTCACGACCAATCTTACTGAGCAAACTGAATGCATCTATCCCATCAGCTCCGTTGGTTTGTGCTACAACTCTTTTAATGGCATCATCATCTGGCAGTAAATTTTCAAAAAAATAGGACACCTCTACCCCACTATATTTTTCTTCACGCAAGGGCATGGACAATGATATCGGCATGGATTTTTCATTCATAAGCAACCAGCTTAACGCATAAGTGAAAGTAATGGCCCCGTTGGAGCTGCGCTGAAGATCACCCACATGCCTGCCATTGAAAACAACTTTTAATTCTTGTGTTCTGCTGTACCTGGCCATTAAAACATGTCCTCAATGTCATCATGTGAGCCCTTCGACCGAGTATTTATTGTCAACTCAAGATCAAGTACCCGCAAAAGGCTCATGATTGTCGATAACTTAACATTGTCAAGACCAGACTCTATTTGTGATACGGTACCTTGACGAAGACCTGCTCGTTTTGCAACCTGAGCCTGAGTCATTTTATTTAACCGCCTACAACGTCTTAATGATGTACCCAGTTGTTTAGCTGATCTGATAATGTCATTCATCTGGTTTCTCAAAAAATATCCGATTATACGTTAAAACGCATATTTCTACAATATTCGTTTCAGCGTATAATTTATATTAATACGTTTTGGCGTATATTTAATCGGTTAAACGTATCACAATGCGAGATTTAACTGATGTGTTTTTCTTTTCATCGGTATAGAAAAGCTGTATAAACAGATTTGAAATGAATGAACGCGTGGGGCTATGTCAGATAAAAAACTAGATGAAGTATTGAAGTCACTGTTAGAAGATACCGCCACCACTGAATCTGATGATTCAAGTGGAAACATCTTTGACCAAGGCATCCAACAAGCGATTCCTGAAACATTACAAGCCAGTTTTTCCGAACTAAAGGACATGGAAATAGGCACTCAATTCAACGCCTATAAGATCATAGAGCACATTGCTACTGGGGGCATGGGCAAAGTTTATTTAGCCCAAAGAACCGATGGCCAATACCAAAATCAAGTGGCTTTAAAAATTCTATCAACACCCTTTCCTGATGAACAAGTCAAGGCTCGTTTTTTACGCGAATGCCAAACCTTGGCCGACCTCAAACATCCGTTTATCATATCTATTCTAGACGCCGGAATTGATCATTACCAAAGGCCCTGGTTTGCCACAGATTACATAAATGGCCTATCCATTACCCAATATGCACAACAACACACTCTTTCTTTAAATGAAAAGGTCAGTTTAATCAAAGACATTTGCCAGGCGATAGATTTTGCCCACTCACAAAAAATCATTCATCGCGACCTCAAACCAGCCAATATTTTGGTCCAACAAACCCACCACAGAATCGTACCTAAAGTTCTGGATTTTGGAATTGCTTATCGAAAAAACGACAACCAATTAACCCAAGAAGGCCTCACCATTGGAACACCTGGTTACATGGCTCCTGAACAAATCAAGGAAAGCCTCGTTGATGAAAGATCAGATATCTTTAGCCTCGGTGTGGTTATCTATGAGCTGTTTGCTGAAACCAAGCCGTTTGTTGCTGACAGTTTGCTTGAAATACAAAATAGAACTTTAAATAGCGAACCTCAAAAACTAACTCATCTGTTAAAAGCCTTCCCCAAAGAATTGCAATTAATCACAGACACTTGCTTGCAAAAAAAACCGAAAGACAGATACCAAACCATTCCACAGCTACTCACTGACTTAACCAATTGGCAGAAAGGCTACCCCATCACGATCAAAAAACGTTCACTTTTTTACACCACCAAAACAGTTGTACTGAGGAATAAACTGGCCAGTGCTTTATTATTTTTGGCCACGCTATCCACCTTAAGCAGCAGTGTTTACTATGCCTATAGAATCAATCACGAGAGACAACAAGCGATTGAGGCCAAGAATGAATCCGATGAGTTGCTGAGTTTTATGCTTAAGGATCTATATGCACAACTACAAGAAGTGGGACGTACAGACATCCTTAAAAATGTAGCATCCAGAAGCTTGTCTCAACTGGATAAATATCAGTTTAAGGATAACCAAGAAATGCAAATAAAAAAAGCTTTGGGATACTTGAATATCGCAGATGTGCTCGAAAATGAGAAAAGCATTGAAGAAGCAGAACAAGCCATAAACAACAGCATTTTAATCACAAATCGATTACTACAAAGCAACCCACAAGACCCTCAAGTATTGTCCATCAAAACCAGAACAACTGCCACCCTGGCTTCTATTTATCACCTGAAAGGAAAATTAAAAGAGTCTGAAATGCTTTTAAATGAGGTAACAAATATATTGCCACCACCTAAGTTCATGAGTGATGATTTGCTTTTCGCCTACTGGGATTTTTTGCATTCGTTTGCCTGGAATCAGATGGAACAGGGCCTGTATGCCAATGCACAAAAACACTTGGACACCATGATGCGCCTGGTTTCCAACAGCAATGAAATGCCTCAAGAATCAGATCAGTGGTTAATCAGGCGGTATCGAGCTTTGCAGACACAAGGCTGGAATCAACTGGAACTGAAAGATTACCAACAATCGATTCATGATTTTAAGTCAGCCATTACCAGCATTCGGGTACTGCTGCAAAAGCAACCCAACCATGCCAAGTTCAAAATGCACGAACAGTTGATATTGAACCAGATCGCTTATGTTTTCTTATTAAATGAGCAACCGGGCGAAACCGAAAAAGTCGTCAGACAAGCCATCAATCTGGGTACGAATTTAAATACCAGACTACCTGAAAATAAACGCATTTCCAGAGAATTAGCCTATTCCTGGTCAACCCTTGGTGATTTACAACTTGAAAAAGAGCAGTTGGAAGATGCCATTGTTTCTTTTAACCACAGCTTACAGATTTCAAAAAACCTGGCGCAGATTGAACCCAATAACCAATCGGCACAAAACGACTTGGCAGTAGATTCTCTTGGGCTCGCAAAAATATGGTTAAAAACCGGTGATCAAACCAAGGCCAAATCATTGTTTTTACAAGCAGAAAAAGCCATTTCAGAGATTGCACAAAAACAAGATGCCAGTCTGTACTACATTCATACTTATGCTTGGATTCTGATGTACCTTAATAAGACCTCTCAAGCATTACCTTACATAGAGCGACTACGAAACAGTGAAGGATGGGGCAACCGCAATTACCATGAACTGGTTAAGACATTTCCAACATTGAAAGTAGGTACCAATGAGTAAGCTCGAAACAGGATCCATCACTCAAGTCTTGAATAAAGCATACCAAGGTGACCAACAGGCCATGAATGATCTCATGCCACTGGTATTTGAAGAACTGAAGCGTATCGCCAGTTATCAACGTCATTCTTTCAAAGCAATAGAAAAAACTTTAAACACCACAGCCTTAGTCAATGAAGCCTGGATTAAAATTAACCGCAGTCAAACCCAACATTTCAATGATAAAAAACACTTCTATTCAATTGCCGCCATGGCCATGAAACAAATTTTACTGGATCAGGCTAAAAGTAAAAACAGTGCCAAAAGGCAGTTGAATCTCAAAATAACCAGCCTGGATGTTGAGCAACAGGGAGACAGCAAAACTGAATCTGAATGGCTGGTGCAATTAGATCATATATTACAAAGGCTGGAACGCTTATCTCCTCGTCTGGCCGAATTGTTTCAACTCAAATTTTTCTGTGATCTCACTTTTGATGAATTGGCTGAATGTTTTGATATTTCAAAAAAAACTGCGCAAAGAGATTGGCATAAAATCAAATCTGTTGTTATCCAGGCGATGGCCATTAACACAGATCTTCCAACACCCTAACAAAGTTCAAATTGAACCAAGGTCATCAATTTTATTCGTCGACTTATTAAACTTTTATCAATGGAATGACCATTCCTTACAAACAAAACCTTGATATGAGAATTTCATGAACTACTGATGACAAGCCTTATTCCGCAGACTTAACAAATAAATGTCCACATATTTAATGATTGTTCGTTACAAGCAGTAATTGAATTTTTTAACGAACCCAAACATGAAAAACCTGGTAACAGCAACTATCTTCATCACCATTATTTGGTGCAATTTGGTCAGTGCCAACACCATAACCGTTGACACACTTGATGACACAGGTTCTTCATCTGATGGGTTCTGCTCGTTACGGGAAGCGGTCTTGGCTGCCAGCACCGATACTGCTGTAGATTCCTGCACTACAGGAGAGTTATTGCTTGATGTGATTGAAATAGACCCTGCCATTGTTCCAACCGGTGGTCAGCCATTTCAAATTGACTTGCAAAGCAGGATTACAATCACCGGTGGTGATTTACAAATTTCTGGCCTCAATTCAGACCTGCTCGAGATCAATGGCATGCAATCAGTCAATATATTCAGAGTTGATATGTCCGATGGCGCAAAATTAACACTGCAAAACCTGCGTTTAAAAGATGCTCTGGCCACTGGTGCCGGTGGCGCCATCCACATACGACCTGGGGTTTCTGTGATCACCCTTGATGGTATGGAATTGATCAACAACATCAGTAATCAAGAAGGAGGAGGGATCAGTACTGGTGTAAACGAGGACCTCGATCTTTTTATTATTGACAGCACCATAAGCGGTAACAGCGCACCTCGAGGTGGTGCCATTTCTGTGACCACAGTGGGTAATTCAGCCTCACAACTAAATTTGAAAATCAGCCACTCAATGATTACCCATAACTCTGCAACTAATGGTTCTGGAGGAGCTCTGTTTGCTTTGTCTTTCGATACCAGCAGTTTTATCGATATTGTGGTCAGTGACTCTTTACTTACAATGAATACCGCCGATGGTACAGGTGGTGCCATTTCAGTAGCTGGACAAGCATCAGTCGACAGAATGTCAGTGGCATTATTCAGAAATTTATTTTACAAAAACTTTTCGAACAATTCATCTGGTGGCGCGTATAGATCAGTTAATCTTGATACTACATTGGTGAACAACACTTTCATTGAAAATGAAGCTGAATTCAATGGTGGGGCGGTTTCTTTAGGCAATACCAACGGTGATCGTCAAATTATTATCATCGCAAACACTTTTTATCAAAATGTCGGCGGCTCAGGTGCGCCTTTTGTGGTGGCTAAAGAACTTGATATCAGGTTCAGAGACACACCTGCATCAACCAATATTTTTCAAGCCAACCTCATTTCTACCGATTTAAACAATCAATCCGATGTGGCCTGTTCTTTTAACAACACACAAGCATTAACTGTGGCTGGCTTTAATGCGGTCAATGATGCCAGTTGCTCGGTAACTACCAGTGATGTTGTTAACAATGACTTGCGGTTAAGACTAGAAAGTGGGTCAACAGATATATACCCGCTTACTGTCAGGCCGTTACCAAACAGTGTAGCGATTGATCTTTGGGATGACAGTGAATGTCAATTTGAATCAGCACCACTAACAAATGACATGACTGGTTTACGGCGAGACGACATGACAGGTTTGGCTTTCGATGGCGATGCTGATGTCAATTATGATTGTGATGCTGGTGCCTTTGAGGCCCCACCCTCAAACCGGCTGGATGTTACCATCACTGGTTCAGGCTCAGCTTATGAAACCAGTTTTGATATCCTGTGCAACTCAACTTGTACCATGCCGGTACCTTCCAATGAAGACCTGCAACTGCTGGCACTGCCCGGCACAAACGCTGTATTCAGTTTGTGGACAGGTGCTTGTGGTACTGCCTTAACCGGCCCTTGTGAACTCAACATCAACACCCAAACTTTGGTTGGAGTTGATTTCACAAATATCGCATCAACTTCTGAACTGTTGGTTGAAAAAAATGGTGATGGGCTGGTCACATCAGATGTCATGGGTATTCATTGTGGGTTATTGTGTTTGGGGCATTTTGAACATGGTAGCACAGTCAATCTGACTGCAACTCCAGAACCAGGCTCCATTTTTACTGGCTGGCGAGGTGTTTGTTCTGGCTCGGGTGTCTGTACTGTATTAATCGATGATGCCGTTCAGCAATCAGCACGAGCTAACTTTATCAATCAGGATTACACCTTAGATGTAAGTATCACCGGCACCGGTTCAGGAACCATCAACAGTCACCCTGCTGGCATTGATTGCAACCCCGACTGTAGCCAGAGCTATCCGGCTGGTACACAAGTAGAGTTAACAGCAATGGTTAATGGTAACGATGTGTTCGCTGGTTTCAGTGGTGATTGTACAGGAACAGGTAGCTGTATTCTGGATATAACGCAGGATTATTCAGTAACAGCTGAATTTCAAACGCTTAAAACACTTGATGTCAGTATTATAGGAAGTGGCCAGGTGGTCTCTACTCCAGCAGGCATTGATTGCCCCGGTGTATGTTCATTACAGGCCAATCAATTTTCTACTTTCACTCTGGATGCGATAACAACTGTCCCAGGCCTTGCTTTTATTGGCTGGCAAGGCGACTGTACGCCAACAGGTGGTGGTACCAGTTGTGTCAGTTCCCTCATCATTGATAGCGATGTAACCGCGCTGTTTGAAAATGATGTGATATTTGCTGATGGTTTTGAATGATTGATCTGTTGATGAACTCCACAAAAAACTGTCACTCCAGATGTAGTCACAGATGATTGAAGTTAGTCAAGACACCTTATCGAAAAGACTCCCAAGAACACTTATATTCTTGACCATCACAACATGTCCATTTTTTTAAGTTATCTGACCTAGAAACCCAAATAAACATGCTATGACCGCTTTTTGCATCAGCAATAATGGCTTAATTATTATATCTGCGTTATTTTGTATTATTAAATCTAAAAATTTAGTATAATTACGGATAAAATAACATCAATAAGGAGGTTTCGTTCATGAGATTTCAGCCAGCAAAAACACCCATGTGCGTCATTGCAATACTGTTTATTTACTTCATGTGCATGACTGCTCAAGCAGCTACATTTCAGGTTACTTCACCCCAGTGCTCAGGACCTGGTTCAATCGTTGATGCGGTCAACCAGGCAAACAGCACACCAGGCATTGATACCATAACGTTCCCAAACAATTTCATCATAAACCGCATCTCACAAACCGCTTGTCAAATACCAGTCACTAATGACCCAAGTCAGTTTTATATGGCTACAGTGACCGAAGATTTGATTTTTGAAGGTCGTGGTGTGCGTTTAGAAGCGACGCCATTGTGGGTAACTGTAGATGGGTTGACCAACATCAATGACCAATGCCCCAGCCTCACACCTGGAGCAACAGTCATCAGCGAGGCTCCCGGGTTTTTACGCGTTGAAGATAATGTAACGGTACAAATTTCTGACATGTCCTTTTCACAGCTATCAGCCTTGATACAGTTAAGGGATAATGCAACTGTAACCATAAATAACAGCCAGGCCAGGCATATCATAGATTGGTTTAATAATTGTGATCGCCCTGCTATTTGGGGAGCGGGTGGTCAAGTCAATGTCAACATCAATAATTCATCCTTTGACTTAATGACCAATCACCAACGCCCAATTGGTACCCCAGGACACACCGTTCTGTGGACCGCCGCTATCACCGCAGAAGATGGCGCTGTGTTGAATGTTGAAAACTCACAATTCACTTCAGCAAACCGGGGCGCAATACAGTGGGGCGGTACAGCCAACATCGTTAACAGCCAATTCATTAATTCCGGTTGGATTAATGCCAACAACGGACAAACAAACATAGTTAATTCCTTGTTTGTTGGTGTCCCCGGATTTTCAGATTTTGCCCGAATATTTGCATCCGGCAATGCCCAGGTCAATATCCAGGCATCTACCCTCTATGTGGGCTACAACGACTGCCCACCAGGCTGTGTGCATTTAGATGGAACGCTGATTGCTAACGACGGCGCACAAATTAATTTACAGGAAACCGCAATCGGAGTCGGACTGCCTCAACTGCCCGGTATGCTGTTACGCACCAACAACAGTGGAACCATCATTGCAGATGCTTTGAGCTGGCTTCAACCCGTTCAGGAACAAGGCGCACCAAGTCTGGAAGTACTCACCAACCAACCCAACTTGTTAACCTCCTCTCCAGGTTTATCAAACAGGCTACCTGATCCGGTAACATACATCAGCACCGTCACACCTTTGTTGGGGACTCCAGGAAACCCAGGTGTTTTAATTGATGCCATAGCGGATGCAAGTCCAAGCGGTAGCAATGAATTAATCAACCCAATCGATGGCAGCACAATAGCTAATGATGTTTTAGGCAATCCACGAGTGGATGCCAATGGCACTCGAAATATAGGAGCCATTCAGGTTACACTGGCTCCATTTTTGGTCTTAACCAATACCGACATAATGGCTGTCAGCCTCGCTTGGAGTCGCCCACAAGACCCAACCAGTGGAGCCATTACTGGTTACGAAGTTTGTTATGCCACTGGCACTCCTCCAGATGTAACCACTCTGGGCACTGTTTGTCCTGGCACACTGACACAAATAGCAACCGACCCTGCAGTGGTTTCAGGCCTGGTGGAACAACTGGCAAGTGGTGATTATTGGTTTATTTTACGTGCTACCAATAACAGCGGACCCGGTCCCTGGAGCAATCTGGTAAGGGGTACCATCGCACCCCCACCTCTTCCACCCACGCCTGTGAGCTTAAGTTTTATGTGGATCAGCATTCTACTTACACTGTCCTTTCTCGGACTTGGTTACAGACACATAAGAAACGCATAGGCATTACTAAACCCGGGTTTATATTCACTTGGTCGATTCATATGGCTTTTATAAACTACGGATAAGAATTCTAAATTTTGTTTGCTTTATTTCCCAGAAGAAATGAAGGAGTACTGCTGGGACCGGGAAAGACTGATCACCAGCAGCACTCTGTCTAATGAACATGCTATTGAGGCAACAGTGGTAATATTTCTCCTGCTGCTGTACCACGAGTGAACTCACCTGCCTGCCACAGCAGTATTTCTGCCGTTTCTCCAGTTTTCATGCTGGCATCAATTGCAATGACCTTGCCAGCATAATGGGACTCTATGTGTTTGAAGGTGGTATGACCAACCACAATGTGATCAACTTCAAAATGCCGCAACAATTGATCGATCTCTTGCTCGCTTGCTCGTGGTTCACGAAAATAGCCACGATACCAGATTATGCCATTGCTTTTATGTAAATAAGTACCAAGTTCATCTCTGCCGTTATCCACCAGTTCATTAACCACCAATTGCGCTTTGAATGTCTTGTTTATTTGTTGCAAACTCAGATTTTTACTGACTAGATCTGGATGAAACCCGCCGTGAGCAAACAAGATATCATTAACTTTAACAGCAACCGGAAGGCTGCGCAGCCAATCGCCTAAAACACTGCCAACAGCAAACAACTCATTATAAGGGCGATTAATTTGATCTGATGTTTCGATGTATTTTGGATTTAAATACCGCAGGTCACCATTAAGCACCATCACTTCATGGTTACCCAGCAACATATGTACCTGGCCGCCATGCTGCTTTGCTTGCTGTTGTAGATCATAAATAAACCACAGTGCCTCTGTAACATGAGGACCTCGATCAAACACATCTCCGGTGATAACAAAGTGGCCATTACCGAAACTCCATTTCCCATTCTGATCCACAATGTGATTATTCTTCAGTAATTGTAGAAACAATTCAAACTGACCATGAATGTCACTGGCTGCTGCCACCTTGAAATCGCCACTGTATTCCAGTTCTTGTTCTGCCATCAGGCTTGCTTGCCATAATTTTGCACCCAAACCACAATGGTGAAGTTCTTGTGGTAATTTCAGGGAGAACATTTGGGCAATTTTTGTACCCTGACAAACCCAAATAGCCTGTTGCCCTGCTTGTTGTTTAAATACATAGGGGCCATCAGACCAAGGCACATAAGGTAAATTAAGAAACTCCAGCACCTCCTGATCGTTATTAATTTTGGCCAGTTCAATGGCAGATTTTTGCCCTTTGATTTTTTGCTCAAGGTCAGCACCATTTTCTACCAACATACTTAATGCCGTAACATCAGCAGACTCTATGGCATATCGCAAAGCTGACTGCTTTGTTTTACCAATGTAGTTGACCTCAGCATTTTTCTCCAGCAATGCCTGCATGACCGGGTAGTTGTGGTATTTAACGGCATACATCAAAGGTGTTCTGCCATTGGTATCCAGATTGGGATCGGCACCCTCTGTTAATAAAAACTTAGCCACTTGATCGGTTTTATCGTGTTTAATGGCATAAAATAACAAGGTGTAACCTTGGTCGTATATGGCATTGACATCATGACCTTGGGCCAGGAATTCTTTGACTTCCGCAGCATTACCCGACTCAATACTCGCGTGAATATCGAATTCTGTTTGAACCAACTCAGGAGAAGTCATTCTGGCACAAGCGGAGAGCAACAAAAAAGCAATAAACACAAGCAACAATGATTGTGAACGCCAGTGGCTAAACAAATCGTTTTTCATAATTAAGCTTGATCGTATGAGATGACCAGAACCGTACCTGTAATGCACGTTACACACACAAGTGAAGTAAACGGTCTTTGTTAGTTAACGAGATCCCTCAACACATGAAAGCTTGGAGCAACAAACATGTATTGAGGTCTCGGTTCTTGCAATTGTTAATCACCAAGTGAAATCAACCCCCACATAAAAGCGGCGTCCAACTCGATCATAACTGGAATTGACATTAAAATTACTGCCACTTTCATAACCATCTGGCAAATAAGGCCCATGCTCATTGGTGAGGTTTTTGATACCTGCATAGATACGATAATCGTGCTTACTTCCCAAAGTGTAACTGGCGAACAAATCATGCACCAAAACAGAATCAAAGGTTACGAAACCAAAAACATCTTCCGGATCAGGATTATTACTATCTACGACGGAACCTGTGTATTTAAGTTTATACTGTAACCGTAAGTTGTTGTGTCTCCAATCCATGGTATATTTGTATTCCTTTTCTGGCAGCCCCACTTCACCAAGAAAGTCATCAGTAACTTCGCCATCTGGACCATCAAAATTCTCTTCATTCTTCATGATGTATGCATAAATAAGTTTTGACTTGAAGTTTCCTGGCATGAACGGCAATTCAAACTCATAAGCCAAAGTCATATCAATACCTTCCGAGATCAGGTTATTCAAGTTTTCTGACTGGTTGATAATTCTGCTGACTTGGCCATCAGCATCACGTGTGATACTGTCACAAAAGCGATTGTTAAGAAAACTATTGGCATCGGAATAACATAAATTAGCGGCCAATTGACTGTCCACTGAAGAAATGGCATCTTCCACTTCAATTTTGTAATAATCAGCAATGAAAGAAAAATTTTCCCATCTTTGAGGCGTGAATACCACACCAAAGGTTACGGTATCAGCTGTTTCTTCGATCAAATTCACGTTACCAGTATTGGGACCAAAGATTGAGCTTCCATCTTGAATGAACTCACCCTCTGCTGCAATGGTGGCAGCCACACCAGCATCAGCTCTACAGTTATCATCGACAACACCTATGGAAGTTGCTGTCACACCATCACAAGGATCATTGAATGAGTCAAAGTCGCTTCTTAAGGGTGAAAACAACTCAGTGATATCTGGTGCACGTTGTGCCTGTGATATTTGGCCACGGAAACGAATGTCGTCAGTAGGCGCATATGATAAACCAAAATTCCAGCTCGATACATTACCGATGGTATTGTAATCAGCCAAACGAACTGCGGTGGCCATATCAAACGACTTAACACCGGGCTTGTCAGCTACCAGCGGCACATTGAACTCAACAAATGCTTCAGTGACATCAAATTCTGCATCAATATTAAGTAAGGTACTGCTTGTTGTTAAACCTGCATTGGTCACAGGATCACCAAACGCAACCTGTTGTTCTTTTCTATAATCAGCACCAAAAGCCATTTGCACTGTACCTGCAGGCAATTCCATCAAGTCACCATTAACGGTAAAACTGGCGGTGGTTTGCTTCAGTTCCTGATCAAGCATGATTGTGTGTCGGATATAGTCTGCAGCTTCAGGTGAAATACTGCCTACACCAAATACATTCAGAGGTACACAGCCATTAGCGCGAGCCTCCGCATTGATACAGCGGTATTGACCTGGATTATCAGGGTCAGCTTCCACATTGATTGCATAATGTATGTTTTGGCGATTCACTTCATTATGTTTTTCCTGGTGTTGTTTGAATGTGCCTTGGCCAATGTAACCACTCCAATACCAATTGGAGTTGAACGCACCATCCAAACCAAAAGAGTAGCGAGTTGTTTTGCGATTGGATGCACGGTCTCTGAAACCCACTTCTACCAAACGTCGTCGCCAATCAACCGTACCACTTAGGGTCTCAAGTACCGCAGGATGAATAAAAGGATTATCAGCAGGGATATCTCCTATGGGTGTCGGATCATCAAAAGGACCAAACGTATGAGAGTCATTAGCTGTGGCAGGTGTTCTGGCTGCCAAAGTATCTGTTTCAGAAAATTGAAACATGGCTGATGCAATGATGGTATCTGTGACTTCAAAAGTACCATTAGCCATCACAGCATAACGATCACGTTGGGGGAAAATCATATTAAATGGCCTAAAATCCCAACCATCCAGTGCGCCTTGGTAATCGTCACAAGCCGGCACCCTGCCATCATCAATACAATACTGTGAACCTTCCTGATCATTCTGCCAAACACCATTGTTGTTCCAGGCATCACCATTTTCAAAACGGCCGCCAGGAAGCGTACTGCTCACATTTGGAGATAACTCACCTGTTTCGAGATCTATCTCCAAATTATTCAAAGCATAAGCTCGATCTGTGGCCAATAAAGGATTACGTTCTTCCCAGTTACCACCAATCATGATATGTCCTCTGTTTTCAGCAAAAGCAGAACCCCATAGAAATTTTGCAGATGAAGTTTCCCTTCCTCCTTCATCCGAATCTTCATAGCGGGCACCAAACTTAAAACCCTCATAGTCATTTTTCAGAACAATATTGGCCACACCTGCTATGGCATCAGAGCCGTATACAGCTGACGCACCACCTGTAGTAATGTCAATAAAATCAATAAATCCGGAAGGGATGGTAGCAGTATCAACCCGTTGTGCACTACCACTGTTTGAAACCACCCGTCGCCCATTGATCAAGGTGAGTGTACGATTGGTCCCTAAACTACGCAATGAAATGGTACTCAGCCCTGCATTTTGAGTACTGAGCAGTGATCCTGATGGTGAAATCCCCAAATAAACACCAGGTAATTCCTCTACGATTTCACCCACATCTACAGTTCCAGCTGATTCGATGTCTTCACTGGTCAAGGTTAATGTTGGAATAGGAGAAAGGATGTTGGTATCCCTGATTCTACTACCAGTGACTGAAATCGAACCAAGTTTTTCAACTTCTGCTCTATCACCAACGTCATCTTGATTTTGTCCTGCACGGTTAGCATCATTACCAGGTTGTTGAAAGTTGCCACCGCTGTCTTCAGTATTGGTGGTCGGATTACTTTTTTCTGCAGTACCTTTGTCATTCATTTTTGCAATGCCTAAAGCCCCTTCATCAAGCTCGATTCTCTGCAACCCTGAACCAGTTAACATGATGTCAATGGCTTGGTTGACGGTGTAATCACCCGTCACTTGAGCAGAAGTTTTTCCCTCAACAATTTCACTAAAAAATATAATTTCTAAGCCAGTGGCATTTGAGAGCTCATTAATTGCATTTCCCAGTGACTGTGATTCAATATTAAGTGGATATGTTTTCGTGTGGTCAGCAGCTGATGCATTTTGAGCTCCAACAGCTTGTGATAACAACAAAACCATCAACAACAAAGTATTTCTGATCATAAAAAACCCTCTAAAAAATTGTTATTAGTTTCTAGTAAGGCGGGAATATTCGAAAACTGGACCCCCAAACGTTAAATTTCAGTAAAATTAAATCAGAATAACTGGGAAGAGCTGGCGGTTTATTCTTCAAACCCAGGGGCGTTCAGTTATTAGCTGAAACAGAGAGGTACCACCCCATTTCATTGCTTTTTCTTTCGACTAATATACCGCTCACTTTAGACAGAAAAGTCAACAATATTTTAGGGTCGTGTGTGCTGAATACACCACTGATCTGTCGATTTTTAAGTTCTGGGCTTTCCAGAGTTATTTGAGCGAGGTTATAACGATTGATTTCATTAACCACAGTTTCCAGGGAGACCCCTTCAAAAACCAATCTTTGTGAAGTCCACGCAGTAACCTTTTCAGGATCAACCATAGCCAGCTCATCGATTTCACCATTGCGTTGCACAATGACCTGGTCACCGCTTTTAAGGGCTTGATAGGGAAGTTTTGAATCCATATTTATGTCGTCATCCTTCTCAGGAGTATCAACAGTCAAATCACCAATTACTTTAACCACACCTTCCACCACAGTAATGATGGTTTTATCATTCTGGCGATAAACATTAAAGCTGGTTCCCAGGGCTTCAGCCACTGTTTTACCGACATTGACCTTAAAGGGCCTGTCAGGATCCTTAGCCACATCAAAGATGGCTTCACCATCAATCAGCTCAACTGATCTAAATGAAGCTGAATAATTCAACTTGATTTGGGTATTTGTATTCAACCGAACAGAAGTACCATCAGGCAGTAATACTGTACTTTGTTCGCCAATGTTGGTGGCATAAAGCTGTCCCATATCGGCACTCCCCACATCATCGCTTCCTGTGTTTTCGTTAGGTAATAAAAACAACCAAGCAAACAACACCAACACCATCATTGCTGCCATTGATACCGGCAGTAACCAGCCGTTACGATTTTGTCGCTTGGGCACTTCTGGTGACCTCTCTTCCAGATCAAAATCAGTAAGTGCCACAACATTGGTGTTTTGGTCTTTCAAAATCTCTTCAAAAAACAACTGCGAGCTGCTGCTTTGAATATCATGATATATGGAGCTTGCGTATAAGAATTCTTTGATGTGTAGCGGTGATAATTTAATCCATTGTAAGAATTCTTTTCGTAAGGCTTTGGTATCACCCGAATTTTCTTCGAACGTGAGTAGCCACTCAACTGCTTCTTGGGCAATGATACTGGTCTGTTGTTGATCGAACTTACTCATTTAAAAGTTTCCATTACAATTCTTAAGTTTGGTACGCAAAGCAGCATATCCCTTGATAATGTACCTTTTAACCTGTCTTTCAGTCACCTTAAGTTCATTTGCCAACTCTTTATAATTCATACCATAGTGCCATTTCATCAATATGGTTTTTGAATACACGGCGGGCAATGATTTCAATGCATTATTCAACTCAATATGCAAACTCGGTTCTGGTGGGTGAGTTTTGGTGTATTTACTGCAAGTTTCCATCTGGCTTTCCAAGACTTCTTCTTTGTTGCTCACATGGGTAAAATTTTGACGGCTGCTGTTGCGCCATTCGTCAATGACATGTATAGCTATCTTATATAAATAGGCCCGTGGAGAAATAATTAAATCCGGGTCTTTTATACGCAGAATCCTCAGATAAACTTCTTGAGACAAGTCTTGCAAGTCAGTTTTCCCAGACACAGCTTTAGCAAGAAAGTGCGTTAATTCAACATTGAATTTCGCATAACAATCTTCAGCGAATGTCTGGTTTTTTTGAGAACTCATACAATTAATATTAAAAAGCTATCTACCTATAGGCACCAATTTTATAAGATTGGACCCCTTTTTGTATAAAAATTATTCACTGGAACCTTATTACTGCTGCAAAGCACGCAATCAGCTCTGCCCACCACACTCGGTTAGACAATCTGTGAAACTAAATCAGTTCACCTAATAGCGCCTACTTTTTGCTGTAAAACAAATAGGGATACAGGTGTTAGAGTCAAGTGCGTAACGGAGATCCAAGAACATTCCTTATACTAGCTGCTGTGGCTCGGATGAAAAACAAAGACTTCGGTCAATGGTAGTTCAAACACCGCTGCAATTTTAAAAGCCACTTGTAAAGACGGCGAGTATTTATTGTGCTCAATGGCATTGATGGTTTGTCGAGTCACGCCAACCGCATCAGCCAAACCTTGCTGAGTCATCCCATTTTTATTGAAACGTAAAAGCCTGATGTTATTGCTAATTGCAGGTTGTTTGCTCATCAAAAACCTCGTCGAAAGTAAAATAACTGTAGTCCTATGTTAACAATTTCGGCTAACAACACACTCAAAAACAGATTGTGTACCACCCAAAAATTACCTGGTATGACCAGCGCAATCACAATGGCATGGAACACCCCAAAGGTCAACACGTGAGTACTGATTGACTGAGCTTTGACTTCAATTTGCTGTTGTCGCTCATCTGTTTGTTCTTGTTGCCCCTTGGCTGTTATGATGATATGGCCAACTATGATCACAATTAACAAAAAAACAACATAAAAACCCAACTCAAACATTTCAGGGCGCTTTATAGTTGCATCTTCCGGGATATTCAATTGTAAGTAATAGTTCCCAAATACCAACACCAATGATGCCAGCAGGATCCACAGACTCTTTTCTTTAAAGGTTAATTCACTCATAACTGTAAAAAATTTTAGACAACATGTATATAATATCAGACATTTAAAACAAATGTCAAATATTTTTTACAATCTTCTTATTCGATAAAATTATGGGTAATCTAAGAGAGCTGGTAACTAGTATGACTTTGAATAGATGAACCACTCACTTGAATAAGCACGAATTAATCTCACCCCATGTTGAGTGTTTGATTTTAACTGGGGTATATAACTTTGGAGAGCTGCTGAGCAGCTAGACCCGCCGAGCCAGTTAGGCAGAGTATGAAATCATGGCGGTTTGCCGCAGGCAAGAAGCCTTGATATAATGCTCGATTAGCCGTGAGCGAAGGCCAGGTGATGAACGATTGCTGATTTTTGCCAAGCAAAATAAAGCATGAGGGAATGCCGTAGGCCGTGAATCAGAAAGAGCAAGAGCAGG
>JANQRW010000039.1 GCA_028284365.1 Marinicella sp. | reverse complement strand
CCGCTTCGCTCACGGCTAATCGAGCATTACATCAAGGCTTCTTGCCTGCGGCAAACCGCCATGATTTCATACTCTGCCTAACCGGCTCGGCGGGTCGAGCAGCTCAGCAGCTCTCCTATAAACGGTGTTCAAGTATGGTTTAAAATGTCTGCCATCTAAGACCAACCAGGAACAACATGACTGATAATAAAATCACAACACAATGGCTGAACGGTTATACCTTCATCAGCACCAACGCCGATAACCAAAGTCTGGTAATGGACTCATCTACGGAGCAAGGAGGCGAAAAAATTGGTCCATCACCGATGGAAGTGATTTTGATGGGTTTAAGTGCTTGTGCTGGTATTGATGTTAAATTAATACTCAGCAAAGCCAAACAGCCGTTTAACAACATTGAAGTTAATGTCTCTGCAGAACGCCGCGAAGAGGTTCCCAGAATTTATACAGACATCAATTTACACTTCATCATTTCGGGCACAAACCTTTCAGAAAAACAAGTGGCCAGAGCAATCAAATTATCAGCAGAAAAATACTGTTCAGTCTCGCATATGTTACAAGCCACAGTTAACATCACGCACTCTTATGAACTGAAGACAGAATAAGTAAATTTCCAGGAATTTAATCTGTAAGCAGAGTTTTAGGCATTACTGGTCGGTAAACTGAAGTTTAGCAAGTTCAGCATAAAGTTCGTTGTTTCTGATTAACTGTTCATGTTTACCGTTGGCTACGATTCGACCCTGATCCATCACGATGATCTGATCGGCTTTGCGAATGGTGGCCAGCCGGTGAGCAATCACTAAAGTTGTGCGATCTTTCATGATGGTATTCAAAGCTTCTTGCACCAGCTTTTCACTGCTGGCATCCAGAGCGCTGGTGGCTTCATCCAATAACAAAACAGGGGGGTTGGTTAAAACCGCCCTCGCAATCGAAAGCCGTTGGGCTTGTCCACCAGATAAACGCACACCACGTTCGCCGAGGTAGGTGTCATAACCTTTTTTTAACTGTTGAATAAACTCATCTGCGTGAGCCAGCTCAGCCGCAGCCTTTACCGCATCATCGGGTGCAACGGGGTTGCCATAAGCGATGTTTTCTCTGGCCGTGGTTGAAAATATGGTTACATCCTGCGCCACCAAAGAAAACTGTGATCGAAGGATATCAAGATCCAGTGAATTGATGTTGGTGCCATCTAGCTTAATAATGCCTGATTGAGGCTCATAAAAGCGCATCAACAACTGAAACAAAGTTGATTTACCTGAACCTGATGGCCCCACCAAAGCCACAGTTTGGCCAGGAACCACCTCAAAAGAGATGTCTTTTAAAACGGCTAAATCAGGCCGACTGGGGTAAGCGAAACTTAAGTCAGAAATGCTGATGTTGCCTAAAACAGGGTTTTGAATGGTGGTTGGTTGTGCCGGGTTTTTGATGGTTGATTCGGTGTTCATCAGTTCAATGATGCGCTCCAGTGCCCCAGCGGCTTTTTTTAACTCGCTCCAAACGGTAGAAAGGGCGCCGACCGAGGTGGCAGCCATGATGGCATACATAACGAATTGACTTAATGTGCCGGCTGTCATGACACCACCGATCACATCTTTGGCTCCCAGCCACAAAACAAACACGATACCACCAAAAATCACAAAACCCACCAACAAAGACATGATGGTGGTCATGCGAATCGAAGCCACTGCCGCCTTAAAAGCCTTGTTTATTGCGGTAACGAATTGACTGTTTTCGTTGGCCTCTTGGGCATAAGCTTGTACCGTGTGCATGGCATTGATGGTTTCTGTGGCCAGAGCAGATGAATCAGCTATTCGGTCTTGTTCGGCTTTGGACAGCTGTTGAATTTTGCGGCCAGTGAGCACGATGGGTATGACCACCAAAGGGATTAAAAAGCCCATGTACATGGCCAGCTTAGGACTGGATACGACCATCATGATGATGGCACCCAGAAAAGTCACTGCACTGCGCAGTGCAATTGAAAAAGTGCTTCCGACAACGGTTTCGACCAGGGTGGTATCGGTGTTAATTCTTGACAGGATTTCTCCGGTTTTGGTTTTTTCAAAGAACTCTTGTGATTGGAACATCACCTGGGCGTATACTTTTTTACGTAAATCCGTGACCACCCGTTGTCCAATCCAGGAAACCCAATAATAACGTAAAGAAGTGAATAAAATCATCAGGGATGAAACCACAAAAACCAATAAAAAATAATAGGATAAAGTGTCTTGGTTCTCGGCGGCAAAGCCTAAATCTATCATCAACTTAAAGGTCACGGGTATGGCCAGGTTGGCGGCAGCACCCAACACCAACAGTAACAAGGCCAGCATGATGTGCTTTTTGTAAGGCACCACCAATGGGCCAATCAGACGCAAGTGATTAAGCGAAGCTTTATTGTTTTCCTGATTGTCGCTTATTGTTTGTGGATCCATTGCACCACCTCCTCCCATAAGGCTGTTGATTTGGCTTGGAAAAAGCCAAAGTGACCGATTGTGTTTATGCCAATATCATGTGGGCTGATCAAGCACTTTTCTATGTGCTCAAGGTCATTATTTTTACCAAATTCTTCCAGCAAACCATCAACGGCAGCCGCTGGCGCCATGTCATCATCAGTAAACCCAAAACTAAGCAGCGGTTTATTAAAATTATGCCAGGGTGATAGATCAAAACCAAACTTTGGATTGAACAGGTAATCCCGCTGTTGTCCCCAGTTTGCCCATTGTGCGGCAGCCGCAGCAGGCCAGGGGTAAGAGCCTAAGCGCAGCTTACTGGCATTGAAGGTTTTTCCGCGACTCATCAAAGGCACCAA
>JANQRW010000024.1 GCA_028284365.1 Marinicella sp. | reverse complement strand
ATCAGGTGCGATGTTATCCAAAGTGAATGTAGCAGGTGTGTCTACCGAGTTACCAGCGGCATCAGTGGTGGTTGCGACTTCATTGCCATCAACACCGTTATGACCCACGGTTGCGGTACAAACCACTTCATTGGTATGCTCAAGGCCACAGCTGTAACCAGCAATGGTGAGCACAGCAGCAGTTTCAACGCCAGTACAAGTGGCCGTAACCAATGTACCATTGTTGGCAGGATCAGGAGTAACCGTACATACCGGTGCAACTGGTGGGATGTCATCTACCGCAAAGAAGGCATTTGATGTTGCGGTGTTACTGGCAGCATCGGTAGCGGTTGCAATCTCATCACCATCGACACCATTGGTACCAACAGTGGCAGTACAGACCACTTCATTGGCTGCTTCAGCGCCACAAACATAACCAGGAATGGTGAGCACAGCTCCGGTTTCAATGCCGGTACAAGTGGCTGTGACTGTCACACCAGTCATGGCTGGTGAGGGTAATACTGTACAAGTTCCTATTGATGGAGGTGTAATGTCATTTAAAGTAATGATCTCTGTGTTTTCAAAAATGAAATCAGTTGTAGGTAATTGGAATGAGTTGGCACTGAGGGTTACTGTATTGCTGATATCGCCAATTGGTGCGGTGTCATCAATGGTCACTTGAAACCTAATTAAAATTTGTTCACCAGGCGCTATGGAGCCACCATGACTGGCATTCGCTCCGTTGCCAATACGAACAGTGATTTGATTGTTGACACCATCATATTCCCCAGCATCGTCACCACTGATGTCTGAAAGATTGCCAATTGGGCCTGTGCTTGCACTGACTATTTCCAAACTATTAGCCAAATAAGTCATGTTGGCAGGGATAGGGTCTGTGACTATGGTGTTGATAGAGTCGTCCTGGCCATCATTGGTAAAGCCGATTTCATAGGTAATGACATCGTTTCTGCCAATGTCGCCGCCATTGGCATCAATAGCAGTTTTGTTGAGTGATGAACTGTAATCAGGCACATTCAAATCAGTAACGAATGCCAGATAATGTGGGTAGTATGAGTCACCATCAGTGATAAACTCTATGTTAGCTTCCACCTCGCCATTGCCCCAGGTACTGGTGAGTGAGCTAATGTCCATGAAATCAATATCCATACCCAGTTGATTGACATAATCAGGGTTTTTACTGGTTGTTCTAACGTTATTCTTTGTTATTGAGCTGTTCCAGAAGTTATTTTGAGGATTTAATGGTGTAAAGTCTAGGTTGATGCCTTCAAATGCAAAATGATCGCCATTGATATTCTGATCTCCCTCCCAGACTAATGCACCAATTCCTGTGTAATATGAACCATTAAGAGGTGTTAATAACCCCGTTACTGTGATAGGAATGGTGGTTGTGTCAGTGACTCTGGCCGCACCATCAAACAATGACAGTCGACGATATGGGAAGGTATGATTTTCGTATACAACTACAATTGACCACCCGCCATAAAAGCCTAAGGGATCAGCACCATTATTGGCAACCAAACCACCAACTGTGTATGTGCCTGTACCCCCAGCCGTTACAATTGAAGTGATGTCAACGGTGGCCTGGTAGGGGCGGTTGTTTTCACTGCCTTGATCTGAAAAAACATCAGTTTGGCTGTTAGGTGCAGTGACCGGTTGGTAGGTGGTAGAACCAGGTCTTTTAATTTGAATTGTTCTTCTGTCAATGCCATCACCAGACCTGCCTGCCCAATAAAGCCCGGCGTACAGTATTGTTGAGTTTGCTGGTATGGTTAAATCTGCTGAAGATGAATTGTTAAATCCTGCAGCTGGGTCGGTATTAACATACCTTGTTTGAATGTTATTGCTGCTGTTGACTGTACCGTTCTGGCGGTCAGCACAGTTGGCCGTTACCGCCTCATCGCAAGTGATCAGTACGTTTCCAATGGTTTCAATGGCACCATTAATATCGATATTGAACCGGCTTGTGAAGTTTCGATCTACTTGTGCTTGCACACCAAAAACAAACATTATCAGCAGCACTGATAAAGAGCTAGAACACTTTTTATTCATATCACACACACAAATTTTTAGATGTGTGATTTATATCATAAATTCGTGTAAATGAAAGGTCGAAATTCTATAAAATGAGCGGCAGTTAACAGTTTGTAATAACCGAAAGTGATGGTGGCTTTGTTTTTGAGAAAAATAAATGAGTTGAATTTGTAACTGACAACTTCTGTCACATTTTTCATAAAAATACAGCCCAAAAAATGCTTTCGGGGCTTGTATTACGGCGTTTTGGGTAATGCTTTATAAAATATTTACTTTTGCATCATTGCCAATTTTCATTACAGGTTTAGTTTTCCTGAGTGCTGTTATTTTTCTGGCGAAGTTGGGGTACGAGTTGGATGGCATCGCGGTCATATCCTTGGTCAACAGCGATTTGGATCAAACGATCTAATTCTAGATCATTGATTTTGGGTTGACGAGCCATGATCCAAACATAATCACGCTTGGTTCTGCCAATGATGGTGTATTGATAAGTTGGATTGACATAAACAATGATAAATTCAGATTTAAATGGCCATAAGAATTGCATTTTCCACTCAGCGTTGGATGGGTCATCGGTAACAAAACCTGTGGGGTTATATTCTTTTCTTGGGCCAGTAAAGCTGTCTTTGTTGAAACTGAATCTGGTATCAATTACCTTATCGGATGTGCGGGTGTAACTTTCAATGGCATTGTGTGCACCCTTTTCGATAAAAGTGGGGATGTTGGCTATGACATACCAATCGCCCATATATAGATCTAAGTTGACTTTTTCAGCCATACGGATCGGCGGGCCTTGACGGCAAGATTGAAACGCGAAAAATGAAAATATAACAATTATGCCTAAAGTGATTATTTTTTTCATGCTGACTACAAAGAGATAATGGCTGTAGTTTATGCCCAAAGGTGTGAATATCAGGTCAAGTGATAGACTGCTTGGTTAAGCTCGGTGCTTTGGCGATTAATTTTGTATGAAAAACAATCTGTTTGGTCTTTCGTTAATGAGTCATAGATTAAATTAATATTTTGAAAATCATTAATAAGTTCAGAAAGAACAAATACTACGCTATTTTGATGGATGCTGTTATTATTTTTATGCTTTTAATGTTGTTTTCATGGTGGCAAAACCGAGGCAGTTTGGTCGCTTCAGGGCAGCCAGCACCTGAATTCAAACTAACAGCACTGGATGGCAGTGTTCATCAGCTCAGTGAATACCAAGGTCGTGAAGTACTGGTCTATTTCTTTGCGCCTTGGTGTACCGTTTGTCGTTTATCTGCGGATAACCTTAATGACCTCCGAGCTGTTCGCGGTGAAGATGAGTTGGTGATTTTGATGATGGCTTTGTCTTATGAGCGTAGAGCAGCAGTTGAATCCTTTGTGGCTGATTTAGCGCTTACAGTGCCAGTATTGCTAGGCAATGAACAACAAATGCAAGATTATCAAATTGTTGGTTTTCCAACTTATTATGTGATTAACGAAGCTGGGAAACTGGTATCCAAGTCAATGGGTTACAGCACCGAATTAGGCATGAGGCTGAGAACTTGGTAGCCTGCTATAGATGGCTTCTGTTCTAAAAAGGGATACTCTTGGGTCTTCGGTCTCCGTTCCAAACTCGACTCTACCTCCTGCATCCTTGCAGTCGTACGCTTCCGCTCCAAGCTCGGATTACGCCATTTCGTCTA
>JANQRW010000016.1 GCA_028284365.1 Marinicella sp. | reverse complement strand
GTAAGACATGCTCGCTGTGGTCGCTTTCACTTTTGTCAGGAACACTTCGACTGAGCTCAGTGCAACGCAAAAGTGAATAAAGACCCAAGAGTATTCCTTAGATACTTGGCCAAAGCTGAAACTGATGTGATTGCCACTTGTCACATAGAAGATATTGATTGGCAAGGCACTCAAGATGTTATGCTGGAAGTTGAAGTCCATGACACCAAAGATCAGTTGGTAGCCAAAGCCACCATCCCCATGTATGTTTCACCCAAACCACGGAAATAATATTCCCTTTACCTACCTACTCACTTAAAATAGAACTTTGATCAAAGACAAGTCAATGCCCACCATAAAAGACAGATTTCGAGGGTTTCTGCCCGTTGTAGTTGATGTTGAGACCGGCGGTTTTAACAGCCAAACCGATGCTTTATTAGAAATAGCTGCAGTTATTATCGATATGGATGAAGATGGCATCTTAAGAAAAAGTGAAACCATCAACGCTTATGTCACCCCTTTTGAGGGTTCAAACATCGACCCCAAAGCTTTGGAAGTTACCGGTATTGACCTTAACCATCCATTGCGCCAGTCTTTAGAAGAAAACGCCGCCTTAGGCAAAATCTTCACCCCCATTCGCAAAGCCATCAAAGCCACTGGTTGTACCCGTGCTATTTTAGTCGGTCACAATGCACACTTCGATTTGGGTTTTGTTCATGCAGCAGCTGAACGGGCTGGCATTAAGCGCAATCCATTTCATCCCTTCAGTTGTTTTGATACAGCAACTTTAAGCGCTTTGGCCTATGGCCAAACAGTATTGGCCAGAGCCATCAATGCAGCAGGTATTGATTGGGCCTCGGACCAAGCCCATTCCGCCTTGTATGATACTGAAAAGACCGCTGAATTGTTTTGTACCATCTTCAACCAAGCCAAAGACACTGGGATGTATACACCTAAACTAAACTAACAATCTCCAAAGTTTTTGTATGCCAATGCTTGTATTTAACAGAACCACCTTTTTTAACTAAGCCATTTAGGGCATTACTCATAATAAAAATCCAAATTAAAGTAAATACGTCGGTTCGATAATCGACATATTCATTTTTCAATTACAGGAGAACAAACATGAGTGAATTAGAGCAAGCATTAGAAAAGCTAACAGGTAAATCAATATCTGAACTTGAAGCCATTACCCAAAACATCTTAGAGATGGAACCCATGAAGCAACAAATGGCGGCAGCGTCAACATCAAGCAGTGAGCGTTGTGCCAGTATTGGTGTGTTAAAAGTGGTTGACATCGGTGTTTGTGCCGATCTAAAACTAGATGGCGATGATTGGCATATTAAATTCAGGGTAAAAGTTTCCTTGTTTGGTAATGAAGTCTGGAGCGGTGGTGGTACCTTAGATAAAAATCAATCCTCAATCAGCTACGATCTGGATTTAGTTGCATTGAAAGCCAAAATCACCATCGGTTGTGAAGACTTCAGCCGTTTTTGCTTATTTGTTGACTGGGATGGAAAAGTGTACATTCCAATCATTGGTTGGAAAAGCAAACACATTCACGAAAAATTATTTTGCTTAAAGTAAAGCGCAACCTAATAAAAAAGGCAGATTCAAAAGAATCTGCCTTTTTCCCCTTTATACATGCCCTGTTAAGGCATGGCCTTTCCATAAATAAATTGAATCATGCCAATCGGTGATAAGTTAGCGCAATGACTTTTCAAATCAGCAGGTGTCACAAAGTCCGCTTGATACTGCTGTGCCAGCTGCATGCGTTTTTCTGATGAGTCATAATCAGTCGCCGATAAACCCAAGACTGAGGCATTGATTTTGAAAAACAAGTTTAAGAATCGATCACAAGCCAGATACATTCGGTTTTGGCTTTCCACTGTCGGGCTGTGCTGATCACTATACTCATCAGCATTCACAAAGGCATGTAAATCGTTTACCTGCAAAGGTGATGTTTCGGTTATATCTTGTGTTGGCATTGATTTATCTTGGGTGCTCTGAAAACTCAAACAATGATCTAAAACAGTCACTCCTTTGTTGGGTTGAGCACTGAGGTCACCATTGACAACATCTAGTTCATACTCAGCACCAGCTTGATCAAAGCAGGCCGCCACAAACTGGGAGCAAACAAAATAATCTACTGATTTCTTGTGCGTTAATTGATCAATACTAACAACCAATTTTTCCAATAAAACCAATAATTCTTGATAGTATTGATTATTCGGCGTGATTTTTTTGTAAATCAACAACAAGCCCAACAGAGTTAATAGTTCCCAATCATAGGCCGTTGGGATATTTTTATAATGCATGGCCTGAGCCAAAACTGCTTGTAGTGAATTCACCCCTTGCATGCGCCTGACATACCAATGATCGCCTTGACCATTTTCTTGAGTCATGCCATGCTGCCCAACACCTTTCTCACCATCATCAATTAAACTAAACACCCCATTTTGTTGACCATAATAAATCGCTCCATGACAGACATCCGAATTGGTTAACCACATAATCGCCTGAATCAATGCTGCATCCAGATCCCCCTTTTCAATGATACTAACCCATGAAACATCCTGGGCACCTTGCATCACCAAGACATCACCCGGTACTAAATCTTCTAAAACTAATTTTTTCTCAGTTGGTTTCATCGCTACCTAAGTAAATTCCTGTTAAGAATTTAGATATTAGGCACAATAACAGCAATAATCCATCACCCAAATGGGTTAAGCCATGATATTTAACTGCCTTTTATGAGACCAGTTCTGACAATACTTGCTTGATAATCCAAGAATAATTCCGGAGGTACAATTTTACTGGCCACCTGTAGACTGTTACCAATAGCTTGTGGATTGATGTTTAGTTTTTTGATTTTACCCATGACAGCAATAACCTCTTGTTCATCGTGTTGCACTTCCGCAATTGACAGCAAAGTCAGATACATGGGTACTTGAGGTGAGTCTTCATACAACAAAGCCCTGTTTGCCATATTTTTACTGTTTTCGAAATCCCCAGCACAATAATGCACCAATGCCAAAGCAGCGTAACATGCCGCATCACTCTCACGATGTGGAAAATCAGACAACAGTTTCTGAAAGGTATCAAGGCTGGCGCTGGTTTGAGCTGTAAAAGCCTGAATTTGCCCCAGTAATTGCCATGCTCTGAACTGGCAAGTGTTATAACTGATGCTGACTTTCAAATGTTTTTCCGCCAGAACCAGGTCAGAATTAAGTGCACAAAAACAAGCAAAGGCCAACTGCGACCAACTGCTCTCTGGTTCCATTGAAAGTGATTTTCTGGCAGACTCTGCCTGTACTTGCATGGCTCGTGTCACATCTTCAGACATACCATTGGTGATTAATTTATTGAGCATAACAGACTTCAATGCCAGTGGTAAATGCCAGTCGTTAAATTGCTCAACCAAAACATCACAGCGCGATATTGCACTTTGTAACTGTTCAAAACTGATGGACTCATAAGCCACTAACACACGGCATATATCAGATAATTTTGTACCACTGGTTTGTTTAACCTGATGCTGTAGTATATGTCGATAAATACTGATGGCATGCTTGATTAAACGCGATGGTTCATATTCATTAAGATCATGCGCTGACTTGTATAACAACTCTTGCTGTTCTGATTGGCTGTGATCGAACAGAATGATTTGTAATGCCCCATTTACCTCAGTCAGATCATCCACCTTGATCAAATAGTTCTGGGTCATGTTAGCACTGTCTTCCAACATACTTTCAGATGAGACCGAATGGATTTCAAACAGCTCAAAACCACGCAAAAGCTTAGACAGGTTTTCAGCTATTTCAGTTGTTCTGCTTAATTTCTTATACAACAGCCCCACCACAATATTCTGGGACTCAACCTCATCATGCTGATCACTTGTAACAGCCACATTAAAGTGCTTTTCATACCAAACAGACGCTTCTGTTCTGTTACTGACATGTAAACGTTCCAAAACAGTTGCTAAATGTGTTTTTACTGTATTGGGCGAAATGTTCAGGAGCCTGGCAATATCAATATTAGAACATCCTTTACTGACTAACTCTAAAATTTCCAGTTGCCTCGGTGTTAAAATTGTCGCACACTCAGATGCTGGCTCAATCATGGCTATTGATCTTAGTCGAATAATGCATACAACCACCAATGTTAAAAGATTATTATAAATCAGTTGTTCACTGATGCACCACATATAGGGGTAAGTTTTTTTTGATTGGCAGGTTTGTTTAAACTGACATTAACTCAGATAAAAGCCAACTCATGATTCTGCTTTAATTTTTTTTCATAATACGTCGAACCAAACCAGGAAACCAGCGGTTAAGCCTGACAAGTGTTTTAATCTTACCCAAATAATTATCTGAAATTCCTTGTTCAACGCCTTTCAAAATGATTGAAGCTGCTTCAGAAGCACTGATTTTCCCGCGCCCCCTACCTTGGGTCATACCAGTGTCCACCAAAGGTGGAAATGCTTGCATCACATGGACATCAACAGGTGCCAATTGGTAACGAAGTGATTGAGAAAACAAATTGATAGCGCCTTTGGTGCCACAATACACAGCTGATGAGGTTTTAGCTACCAGCCCCAATCCTGAATTGATGTTCAAAATAGCAGCAGATTTTGCTACACACAACAATGGTAACAGCCCATGACAGAGGTAGCACACAGCAGTGAAGTTGATGTTGATTTCATTCTGGATCGTATCTGGATTGAACGTTTCATGATTAAATGTCGGTATACATTGGATCGCTGCATTATTAATCAGCAAATCAAGCCCTGATAGCTGCTCGTTCAATATTTTACAGACATGAGTGACCTCATTGATTTTGGATAAGTCAACCCGCTCGAATTGAACCTTTGGCAACTGAGCTCGCATCGATTGTATTTTTTCCGAATCTTTTGCCAACACAATTAAGGTATTGTTGGTATTAAGTTGTTGCACCATTTCACGCCCAATCCCTGAAGTTCCACCTGTGATCAGAATGGTTTTGTCTTTTAATCTCATGACTGTCTCTGTACAAATTCAATTGACTTGAAATTTTAGCCAAGTGATATTTATCCAACATTAACCTGGGTTAAAATCATCATGAGTTTGGAAGATAACATGCATTTATTTAACTACGTCGAACAGTTTGGTAAGTTGATGTCATTAAAAAAACACCAACATTTAATAAGACAGGGACAAGAAGCTGGTTCTCTGTATTTCATAAGAAGTGGTTTGATCAAGGCATATTACCTAACAACTGATGGGAAAGAATTCATTAAATCATTCATTTCAGAAGGTAATGTCATTGGCTCACTATCCACTTTATATGAACACCAACCCAGCACCTTTTCCATGGTTTGCCTTGAAGACACCATGGTTTATGAAATAGATTTCAAGCACCTCTTTACTACCACATCAGATGATCCAGAACTGAGCCAGATCATGATTAGGACACTGATAGAACTGGCGCAGAAGAAGGAAAAAAGAGAGTATGAATTTTTGTGTTTAACGGCCGCAGAACGCTATCAACTCTTAACCAATGAAAATCCTGAGCTGGTTAACCGACTGACCCAAAACGACATAGCAAAATACTTAGGTATCACAGCAGTTGGTTTAAGTAGAATCAAAAGTCGTAATCAGTGATCCACCTTCACAGCCTTGTTGTATCTAAAGAATGTCTTTGGGTCTTACGCTTACGCTCCAAGCTCACGCAGCACACCTATATCCCTATAGGCGTCATTCAAATTTATTCCTGACTAATTTGAAAGCCACCGCCAAGGATGGCGGTGTTAGAATCGAGACTGGATCAGAGATCGAAACCACGGCAGACATGGCATGTAACCTCGCACGAATGACGCCATTCTCACAAGGCTTATTTGCCTGTTGCAAAGTCGCCATGTGTTCATCGGCTATTCTCTTCGCCTCTGATTCACGAGCTACGGCATTCAGGCAAGGCTTCTTT
>JANQRW010000012.1 GCA_028284365.1 Marinicella sp. | reverse complement strand
TGTTGAGTTGATAGCACCGATTGCGATGGATGAAGGTTTACGCTTCGCTATTCGTGAAGGTGGCCGTACAGTAGGTGCGGGTGTGGTAGCAAAAATTATCGAGTGATAATTTAATTCGTGACTCAAAAGCCAACAGTTTACTGTTGGCTTTTGCTGTCTTTGCGATTTTTTTAGGCCAGTAGCTCAATTGGCAGAGCAGCGGTCTCCAAAACCGCAGGTTGGGGGTTCGATTCCCTCCTGGCCTGCCATCATGTTAACTAATTTGTTTAGTGCTGATGGTCGATTTGGAAAACGAATAATATGAGTAATGTTGAATCAGCGCCAGGCGCTGGTGATAAATTCAGATGGTGGGTGGCTATAGCAATTGTTGTTGCTGGTGTGGCTGCGAGCCTGTATTTTGTTGATACCTATCCTTCGATTATCAGAGCCCTGATGGTTATAGGTGGCGTTTTGGTTGGTGGCTTTATTGGTTACACCACGCAAAAAGGCAAGGATTTTGCTAAGTTTGTTAAAAATGCCAACATTGAAAGGCAAAAAATCGTTTGGCCAACTAAAAATGAGACGGTGCAAACGACTATCATGGTTATTGTGATGGTTGTTATTATTGGCTTGTTTTTGTTCCTGATCGATTCGCTTTTCAGTAACCTTTTAGAATATTTCTTTGATTAAGGATTGGGAGTAAGAAGTCATGTCACACAGATGGTATGTGGTACACGCTTATTCAGGCTTTGAGCAGCAAGTTGTCAAGTCTTTAGAGGAGCGCATTGATAGGTACCAAATGCAAGATCTTTTTGGTGAAGTGTTGGTGCCAAAAGAAACTGTGGTCGAGATGAAAAAAGGCCAGAAACGTCGCAGTGAAAGAAAGTTCTTTCCTGGTTACGTATTGGTTCAGATGGAAATGAACGATGAAACTTGGCACTTGGTTAAAAGTGTGCCTAAGGTTTTAGGGTTTATTGGTGGTACTGCTGAACGTCCAGCACCAATCACGGAACGTGAAGCCAATGCCATATTGCAACGGATTGAAGATGGTGAGAATAAGCCGCAACCAAAAACATTGTTCGATGTGGGCGAAGTTGTTCGTGTCATCGATGGTCCCTTTGCCGATTTCAATGGTGAAGTGGAAGAGGTCAATTATGAAAAAAGCCGCATGCGTGTGGCAGTTTCCATTTTTGGCAGATCAACACCGGTTGAACTTGAGTTCGGCCAGGTTGAAAAGGTTTAACCGCAAGGTTTTACTCAAGTATTTTAATTGATAACAATGGGGAGCCGGTTTAAGTACTTGGCGTTTGTACCCGGAGAAGAAGAATGGCTAAAAAAGTACAGTCGTACATTAAATTGCAAGTGCCTGCTGGTCAGGCCAATCCGTCACCACCAGTTGGTCCTGCATTGGGTCAGCATGGTGTTAATATCATGGAATTTTGTAAAGCTTTCAACGCCAAAACAGGCGATGTTGAAAATGGCTTGCCTATTCCAGTCGTGATCACTGTTTACAACGACAGAAGCTTCACGTTTATTACCAAGACCCCGCCAGCAGCTGTGTTGTTGTTGAAAGCAGCTGGTATTAAAAGCGGTAGTGGTACGCCAAACACAGATAAAGTGGCAAAAATAGGTCGCGCTGAATTGGAAGAAATTGCCAAGATGAAAGAACCTGATCTAACTGCTGCTGATATGGATGCTGCGGTTAGAACAATCGCTGGTACTGCACGTAGTATGGGTATTGAAACTGAAGGAGTGGTCTAATGGCTGGTAAAAGAATTAAAGCTCAGAAAGAGCAAATCGACAAATTAAAAAAATACCAAGTTGAAGAAGCATTGGATTTTGTTAAAACCAATGCGTCAAAGAACTTTGATGAAACGGTTGATGTTGCTATTCAGTTAGGTGTTGATGCCAAAAAATCTGATCAAGCCGTACGCGGTGCAACTGTGTTGCCCAATGGTACAGGTAAGTCTGTAAAAGTTGCTGTTTTTGCACAAGGCGAAAAAGCTGAAGAAGCCAAAGCCGCTGGTGCTGATGTTGTTGGTTTCGATGATTTGGCTGCAGAAGTAAAAGGTGGCAATATAGATTTTGATGTGGTTATTGCTTCGCCGGATGCGATGCGCGTTGTTGGTCAATTGGGTACTATTTTAGGCCCTAAAGGTTTGATGCCAAACCCTAAAGTGGGTACGGTTACACCTGATGTTGCTACTGCGGTGAAGAACAATAAATCTGGTCAGGCTATGTACAGGATTGATAAAGCAGGTATCATTCATACAGTTTTGGGAAAAGCCTCTTTCACAGCAGATGCGTTGAAAGAAAATTTGACTGTGTTATTAACCGAGTTGAACAAGAAGAAACCACCTACGTCAAAAGGTAAGTTTATTAGAAAGATCAGCATTTCATCTACGATGGGTGCTGGTATTGAAGTTGATCCTGTTTCTGTAGGTCAGTAATAGGACGTAAGAAAATTTTGAGGGTTGTTGAAGATTTAGATGTTCAACAGCCATCAAAGACCGTGGGTGAATCTGATTTAATTGTCATGTTCTTAATTTCCTGCGCAGATGGTGCCCCAATACAGAATACTGTTTGGTCACCAAAATGGTTCCGCTGCAACGAATTTTTCAAGTTAGAAGATTTCGTAAGGGCGGGTTATGAGTACTGCAGCATATGCTGCATGAGCCTTTGGAGGTTATCATGGCGCTCAATTTAGAGCAGAAAAAAGCTGTAGTCAGTGAAATTGCCAATGTTGCTCAAGATGCACACTCTTTAGTGGCAGCAGAATACCGTGGTTCATCAGTTGATCTGATGACAGCGATGCGTTCTGATGCACGTAAAAGTGGTGTTTATCTGAGGGTTGCAAAAAACACTTTGGTTAGAAGAGCTGTTGAAGGTACCGATTATGAGTGTGTCTCTGATGCACTGGTTGGTCCTCTTTTATATGCGTTCAGTCAGGAAGATCCTGGTTGTGCCGCTCGGTTAATCAAAGAACACGCTAAGGAAAACGATAAATTAGAAGTTAAATTCGTTTCTATTGGTGGTGATTTGTTGGCCGCATCGGAGCTCGCTCGTTTAGCTTCTTTGCCAACCAAAGATCAAGCGATTTCAATGCTGATGTCTGTTATGAAGGCACCAGTAGAGAAGTTTGTGAGAACTTTGGCAGAGCCACATGCAAAACTGACACGTACAATCGCAGCTATCAAAGATCAAAAAGCTGCTTAAGTAATAAAATTTACATTTTTGGAGAAATAAAATGGCCGTATCAAAAGATGATATTTTAGAAGCAATCTCAGCAATGAGCGTAATGGACGTTGTTGAGTTAATCGAAGCTATGGAAGAAAAATTCGGCGTATCAGCTGCTGCTGCAGTTGCTGCTGCTCCTGCTGCTGCCGCTGGTGGTGGTGAAGCCGCTGCTGAGCAAACTGAGTTTGACGTGATCTTGACTGGCTTCGGTGACAAGAAAGTTGGTGTGATTAAAGCTGTTCGTGGCATCACTGGTTTGGGCTTGAAAGAAGCCAAAGAGTTAGTTGAAGGCGCGCCAGCACCTATCAAAGAAGGTGTTGAAAAAGCTGAAGCTGAAGAAGTGAAAAAACAACTTGAAGAAGCAGGTGCATCTGTAGAGTTGAAATAATTACACAAACGTAATTAGTCAAATCTAAAGGCTGACATTTTATGTCGGCCTTTAGTCGCTTAAAAAAAACCAGATAAATTCTGACCAGATTTAGGCGTAAAAACAATAAATAAATTTAGCAAAATATAACTATATTTTGCCAGCATGGTTAAGGTGACAAAAGCAATGGGTTATACATTTACTGAGAAAAAAAGAATCAGAAAGGACTTTGGAAGTTCTTCAGCCGTATTGGATGTTCCATACTTATTAGACACTCAGGTTAAGTCTTATCAAGCCTTTTTGGGTGAGAATGATAAAAATTTGAATGGTCTGAATGATGCATTGAATTCAATTTTCCCCATCGAGAGTTATTCTGGTTTTGCAAGATTGGAATACATCAGTGTTGGTGTCGAAGATCCTGAGTTTGATGTGTTGGAGTGTAAATTACGTGGGATGACCTACGCCGCCTCTATCCGTGCCCAAATTCAATTGGTGATATACGATAAAGAGAAAAGCACCAAGAAAAAGAAAAAAGTTAAATACATCAAGGAGCAAAGTGTTTACTTAGGTGATTTACCTTTGATGACGCCAACAGGCACTTTTGTGATCAATGGTACTGAGCGTGTTATTGTGAATCAATTACACCGTTCACCGGGTGTGTTCTTTGATCACGATAAAGGTAAAACACATTCATCTGGTAAGATTTTGTACTCAGCACGAGTGATTCCTTATCGCGGCTCTTGGTTGGACATGGAGTTTGATGCCAAAGACAGTGTTTATGTGCGAATTGACCGACGCAGAAAGTTACCTGCTTCTATATTGTTACGTGCTTTAGAGTTTAACAATGAAGAAATACTGGATATGTTCTTTGAGAAGATTAACATCACTTTGAACAAGTCCAATGCGAAAATGAAATTGGTGCCGGAATACATCAAAGGTGAGACCTTTGAGTTTGACATCAAAGACGGTAAAACAGTTATCGTTGAAGCTGGCAAGCGAATCACTGCCAGGCACGAACGCAAACTTAAAAAATCTAAATTAACAGCACTGACTTTGGAAGACAGTTACCTGATTGACAAGATCATGGCAAACAATGTCATCGATAAAGAAACAGGTGAAGTTTTATTGCCAGCTAATACAATCATCACAGAAGAGGTGTTGGAAAAATTGCGAGATGCTGGTGTTAAATCATTCGATATTTTGTTTGTCAATGATTTAGATCGTGGTCCATACATGTCAAATACTTTGAACATTGATCCAACCACCACTCCTGAAGAAGCGTTGATTGAAATTTATCGCATGATGCGCCCAGGTGAGCCACCAACAGAAGATGCAGCCCGTTCATTATTCGATGGTTTGTTTTTCGCTAAAGAGCGTTATGATTTATCAGCTGTTGGTCGCATGAAATTTAACATGCGTTTGGGTCGTGAAGAAATTGAAGGTTCAGGTACATTAAGCAAGGAAGACATTGTTAATGTTATGAAAGAGTTGGTTAATATCAGAAATGGTATTGGCCAAGTTGATGACATTGACCACTTGGGTAACAGACGGGTACGCTCTGTTGGTGAAATGACGGAAAATGTGTTCCGTGTTGGCTTGGTTCGTGTTCAGCGTGCTGTTAAAGAGCGCCTGACTGTGGCTGAGTCAGAGGGATTAACTCCTCAAGATTTGATCAACGCCAAGCCTATTTCGGCTGCCATTAAAGAGTTCTTTGGTTCGAACCAATTGTCACAATTCATGGACCAAAATAACCCATTATCAGAAATCACACACAAACGTCGTGTTTCTGCTTTAGGCCCAGGTGGTCTAACGCGTGAACGTGCCGGTTTCGAAGTGCGTGACGTGCACCCAACTCACTATGGTCGTTTGTGTCCAATTGAAACACCAGAGGGGCCAAACATTGGTTTGATAAACTCGTTGGCGGTTTACTCGCGAACCAATGACTATGGTTTCTTGGAGACACCATATCGTAAGGTCAATAACGGTAAAGTAACTGATGAGATTGTTTACTTATCGGCCATACAGGATTCAGACAATCCGATTGCACAAAACTCTGCTAAGTTGGACAAAAATGGTAAGTTCGTTGATGAGTTCATTATTTGTCGTCACAAAGGTGAGGTGGTACTGAAACAAGCCCAAGAAATTTCTTATATGGATGTTTCTGAAAAGCAGATTGTGTCGGTAGCGGCGGCTTTGATTCCATTCTTAGAGCATGATGATGCCAATCGCGCGCTGATGGGTTCAAACATGCAACGTCAGGCGGTTCCGACTTTGAAAGCTGATAAGCCTTTGGTCGGTACAGGTATGGAGCGCATTGTGTCCCGTGACTCTGGTGTGACCGTGATGGCCAGACGTGGTGGTGTGGTTGAGATTTCGGATGCCGGTAGAATCGTGGTTCGTGTGGATCAATCAGAAATTGGTGAGAAAGATCCTGGTGTTGATATTTATAATTTGATCAAATACATGCGTTCTAATCAGAATACTTGTGTTAATCAACGTCCTATTGTGAAAGTGGGTGATCGCATTGAGGCTGGTGATGTACTGGCAGATGGCCCATCTACCGACTTGGGTGAATTGGCTTTGGGTCAAAACATGTTGGTGGCCTTTATGCCTTGGAATGGTTATAACTTTGAGGATTCAATTTTGATCTCAGAGCGTGTGGTTAAAGAAGATAGATTGACCACCATTCACATTGAAGAGTTGACCTGTATTGCCCGCGATACTAAATTAGGTTCTGAAGAAATCACTGCCGATATTCCAAATATCAGTGAAGGCACGTTAACCAAATTAGATGACTCTGGCATCGTATATGTTGGTGCAGAAGTTGGTCCTGGTGATATTTTAGTGGGTAAAGTAACGCCTAAAGGTGAAACACAATTAACCCCTGAAGAAAAACTATTACGCGCTATTTTCGGTGAAAAAGCTTTGGATGTTAAAGATTCATCTTTGCGCGTTAAGTCAGGTACCAGTGGTACGGTTGTAGATGTTCAGGTTTATACCCGTGAAGGCATTGAAAAAGGTTCACGTGCTGAACGCATTGAGCAAGAAGAAATTGAAAAAGTACGCAGCGACCTAAATGATCAGTTCCGCATCATGCGCTCTGTTATTCACCAAAGAATTAAAGAGTTGTTGGTTGGGGCTAAAGTCACCAAGGCTCCTGGTTTGAAGAAAGGTGCTGTGATTGAAGAATCGTACTTCGATACATTGGAATTAGATCAATGGTTTGATATCAAGCCACAAGACAATGGTTTGGCTGAGCAAATGGATGCCATGGCTGAGCAGATCACCGAACAGAGAACCATTTTTGATAAGCGTTTCGAAGAGAAGAAAGCGAAAATCATGAAAGGTGATGACTTGGCACCTGGCGTGTTGAAGATGGTGAAAGTTTACCTGGCGGTAAAACGCCGCATTCAGCCTGGTGATAAAATGGCTGGTCGTCATGGTAACAAAGGTGTGATTTCAATGATTGTTCCTGAAGAGGACATGCCATTTGATGAAAATGGTCGTCCGGTAGATATCTGTTTGAATCCACTGGGTGTTCCATCTCGAATGAACATCGGACAGATTCTTGAAGTTCACCTAGGCATGGCTGCACGCGGTTTGGGTTACCAAATTGAACAGATGTTGGAAGAGAAAGCGACCATAGCAAAGATGAAAGATTTCTTAAGTGAAATTTATAACATTGATGGTGATGGTAAAGTGAGCTTCTCTGGTTTCAGTAAAGATGAAGTTCTGGAATTGGCACATAATCTTAAAGGCGGGGTTCCAATGGCAACGCCTGTGTTTGATGGTGCCAAAGAAGAACATATCAGAAAATTGTTCAAATTGGCTGGTCTGGCTGAAGATGGTCAAACCACATTATTCGATGGTCGCACTGGTAAGAAGTTTGATCGTAAAGTAACAGTGGGTTACATGTACATGTTGAAATTGAATCACTTGATTGATGACAAGATGCATGCCCGTTCGACCGGCCCTTACTCATTGGTTACACAGCAACCATTAGGTGGTAAAGCACAGTTTGGTGGTCAGAGATTTGGTGAGATGGAAGTGTGGGCGTTGGAAGCCTATGGTGCTGCTTATACCTTACAAGAAATGTTGACCGTGAAATCGGATGACGTTCAAGGTCGTAACGCGACTTATAAAAACATCGTCGATGGCAATCACAATACAGTTTCAGGTATTCCAGAGTCATTCAATGTATTGGTCAAAGAGGTTAGGGCATTGGGTCTGAATATGGAATTGGAAAACGAGTAAGTCGAGGAGAAGAGCATGAAAGATTTAATTAAATTATTTAATCCTAAAAAAGAAATCCAAGACTTTAACTCAATTAAAGTCTCGTTGGCACCGCCTGAGCTGATTCGCTCTTGGTCATATGGTGAGGTTAAGAAGCCTGAAACCATTAATTACCGTACTTTCAAACCTGAGCGTGATGGTTTGTTCTGTGCTGCGGTATTTGGACCAATCAAAGATTATGAGTGCTTGTGTGGTAAGTACAAACGCATGAAACACCGTGGTGTGGTTTGTGAAAAATGCGGTACTGAAGTCACTTTGACAAAGGTACGTCGCGAGCGCATGGGGCACATTGAATTGGCCAGCCCGGTTGCACACATCTGGTTTTTGAAGTCATTGCCATCACGCATTGGTTTGATGTTGGACATGACCTTGCGTGAGATTGAGCGTATTTTGTATTTTGAATCATTTGTTGTAACTGATCCAGGTATGACTGATTTGGAAAAAGGTTCGTTGTTAACAGATGAACAATATGCTCAAGCGATTGAAAACTGGGGTGATGAATTCAAAGCTTTGATGGGTGCTGAAGCCATTTATTCCCTGTTGGAAGAAATTGACATCAACGCGGAACTGGTGAAGCTGCATGAAGACATTGAGTCAACCAAGTCCGCCACTAAAATCAAGCGTCTTTCAAAACGAATCGCTTTGTATGATGCATTCAACAAATCAGGTAATAAGCCTGAGCACATGATCTTAACCGTGTTACCGATCTTGCCGCCTGATTTGCGTCCATTAGTACCACTGGATGGTGGTCGTTTTGCTACTTCAGATTTGAATGACTTGTACCGTCGAGTTATTAACAGAAATAACCGTTTGAAGCGTTTATTAGACTTACATGCGCCAGACATTATCGTGCGAAATGAAAAGCGTATGTTACAAGAGTCAGTTGATGCCTTATTAGATAATGGTCGTCGTGGTCGAGCTGTAACTGGTTCAAACCGCAGACCGTTAAAATCTTTGGCTGATATGATCAAAGGTAAACAAGGTCGATTCCGTCAAAACTTGTTGGGTAAACGTGTTGACTATTCTGGACGTTCAGTAATTGTGGTAGGACCAACATTGCGATTACACCAATGTGGTTTACCTAAGAAAATGGCATTGGAATTATTTAAACCATTTATTTTAGGTCGCCTATTAAAAGACGGTTTTGTATCAACCATTAAAGCAGCGAAACGTTCAGTTGATGCTGAAACGCCTGAGGTTTGGGATATTTTAGAGCAAGTGATTCGCGAGCATCCAATTTTATTGAATCGCGCACCAACATTGCATAGATTGGGTATCCAGGCATTTGAGCCAGTTCTGATTGAAGGTAAAGCCATTCAGTTACATCCTTTGGTTTGTACGGCGTTTAATGCTGACTTTGATGGTGACCAAATGGCAGTTCACGTGCCCTTATCAATTGAGGCTCAATTGGAAGCGCGTACATTGATGATGTCAACCAATAACATTTTATCTCCCGCTTCTGGTGAACCAATCATTGTACCTTCACAAGATGTGGTTTTGGGTTTGTATTACATGACCCGTGCCTTGGTTAACGAAAAAGGCGAGGGCATGGTGTTCTCTGACATGGGCGAAGTAAATCGCGCTTACCAGAACGGTCACGTGTCATTACAAGCTTTGGTTAAAGTTCGTTTGACCACCACAGATGAAGAATCAGGTGAAGAATCTACCAATTTGGTTGAAACCACAGTTGGTCGGGCAATTTTGGCAGATATTTTGCCTAAAGGTTTGGACTTCAAATACATGAACCAAACTTTGAATAAGAAAACCATTTCTACCTTATTGAATGAGTGTTACCACCAATTAGGTACCAAGGCGACGGTTATTTTCGCTGACCAGTTGATGTATACAGGTTTCCGTTATTCAACAGTGGCCGGTATTTCTATCGGTGTTACTGATTTGACTATTCCTGATGCCAAAGCGGTTATCCTGGAAGAGGCGGATAAAGAAGTTTTGAAAATTCAAGAACAATACACTTCGGGTTTGGTAACCGCAGGTGAGCGTTATAACAAGGTTGTTGATATTTGGTCAAAAGCCAATGAAGATGTGGCCAACGCCATGATGGCTGTATTGGGTAAAGACGAGGTTGAAGATAAAGATGGCAACATGGTGTCACAAGATTCTATGAATTCGGTCTTTATCATGGCTGACTCTGGTGCAAGGGGTTCACAGGCTCAAATGCGTCAGTTATCTGGTATGCGTGGTTTGATGGCGAAACCAGATGGATCAATCATTGAGACGCCGATTAAAGCGAATTTCCGTGAAGGTCTTGACGTGATGCAATATTTCTCATCAACTCACGGTGCACGTAAAGGTTTGGCTGATACTGCATTGAAAACAGCTAACTCAGGTTACTTGACTCGCCGCTTGGTTGATGTGGCGCAAGATGTGGTGATTACTGAAACAGATTGTGGTACCACTGAAGGTATTGTCATGCAACCCATTGTTGATGGTGGAGAAGTGATTGAAACTTTGGCTGAACGCGTCTTGGGTCGTGTGTTAGCTGTGGATGTCAGAAACGCCAATGACGAGGTAGTTATTGAAGCAGGTACGCTCATTGGTGAAGAAAGCTTGGAAATCATTGAGAAAAATGGCTTAGACAGTTTGATTGTCAGGTCTCCCATTTCGTGTGAATCTGATTTTGGTATTTGTGCGCAATGTTATGGTCGTGACTTGTCACGCGGTCATCGAGTTAATATAGGTGAGGCGGTCGGTGTTATGGCTGCACAATCAATTGGTGAGCCGGGTACACAGTTAACGATGAGAACGTTCCACATTGGTGGTGCGGCCTCTAAATCAGCGGCATCAGATCATGTTCAGGTTAAATCTGATGGTACCATCCGTATGCATAACATCAAGCATGTAACCAATGCCGATAAGAAGTTGGTATCAATTTCACGTTCAGGTGAAATTTCCGTTATTGACAACTCTGGAAAAGAAAAAGAGCGTTATAAAGTGCCTTACGGTGCAGTTATCAATGTAAAAGACAACGATGCAGTCGCCACTGGTGACATCATTGTTAACTGGGACCCGCACACCCACCCAATCGTATCTGAAGTGGCTGGTCGAGTTGCCTTGAGTGATTTTAAAGACGGTGTGACGGTTGAGGAAAAACTAGATGAACTGACAGGTCTGACCAGCTTCATTATTACCGATCCAAAACAACGTGGTGCGGCTGGTAAGGATTTGCGCCCAATGGTTCGTTTGGAAGACAAAAAAGGCAATCCAATTATGATTCCTGGTTCTGACGTACCGGCTCAGTATTTTGTCCCACCTGGTGCGGTAATTAACATCCAAAACGGTCAAGATGTGCAAGTGGGTGATTTCTTAGCGAGAATTCCACAAGCTTCGTCTAAAACCCGTGATATTACGGGTGGTTTGCCACGTGTTGCAGATTTATTTGAAGCACGTAAGCCAAAAGATCCAGCGATTCAAGCAGAAACTTCTGGTATCGTTAGTTTTGGTAAAGACACCAAAGGTAAAAATCGATTGGTTATCACCCAAGTTGATGGTGAAAAAGTTGAGACATTGATTCCTAAATGGCGTCAGATCATTGTGTTCGAAGGTGAGCATGTTGAAAAAGGTGATGTGGTGGTTGAAGGTGAGCCTAATCCACATGACATCTTGCGTTTACAAGGTGTGATGGCATTGGCTTCGTACTTAGTGAATGAAATTCAGGATGTATACCGTTTACAAGGTGTGAAAATTAATGACAAACACATTGAATGTATCATCCGTCAAATGTTGCGTAAAGTTGAGATTGTTGAACCAGGCGATTCAGATTATCTGAAAACCACTCAATTGACTTACAAAGATGTGATGGCAACCAATCGTGAAATTGTTAAACAAGATGGTATTCCTGCGACATTTGAAGTGCTGTTGTTAGGCATCACCAAAGCATCTTTGGCAACTGATTCATTCATTTCTGCAGCGTCGTTCCAAGAAACCACACGTGTGTTGACCGAAGCCTCGGTTAAAGGCACTAAGGATTACTTGCGTGGCCTGAAAGAAAATGTGATTGTAGGACGTTTGATTCCTGCAGGTACAGGCCTTTCATATCATCAGGAACAGATGCAATCGAAAGAAGCAGAATTGCAATCTGAGTTACAAGCCATGGTTAATGTCGCCAATGATACGGCTGGGGGTGGTGGCACTGATTCTGAGCAAGAGCTTATGGATCAACTCAGTCAATTAGCCAGTGATGATTCGGAGTCAGCTGAAACTGAATAAAATCAAGGTGTTATAAGGTGTGGATTGGGGTTTCAAAAAACTTCAATCTGTGCTTGACTATTTTGGGGTAAAAAACTAAAATCCCCGTTCCATTTTCGGCAGGCCGGTTTTATATCGGCCTGTCGTTTATTTTTTATGAGGCTTTTATTGGGCTTTGGCGTTCGATAAAGGGCTTTCTACAGGTAAATTTTGCATATGGCAACAGTAAATCAATTGGTTCGTAAACCAAGAAAAGACAAGATAGAAAAAACCAATGTGCCTGCTTTGGAAGCATGTCCGCAGCGTAGGGGTGTGTGTTCGCGTGTTTACACAACAACACCTAAAAAACCTAACTCGGCTTTGCGTAAAGTGGCTCGTGTCAGATTAACTAATGGCTATGAAGTAACCAGTTACATCGGTGGTGAAGGACATAATTTACAAGAACACTCTATCGTATTGATCAGGGGTGGTCGTGTAAAGGACTTACCAGGTGTGCGTTACCACATCGTTCGTGGTGCATTGGATACAGCCGGCGTGAATGATCGTAAACAAGGTCGTTCTAAGTATGGTACTAAGCGACCAAAATAATTAATAGCCAATAAATTAATAGGTTTAGAGATGTCTAGAAAAAGAAGTAATTTTAAACGCGATGTATTGCCTGATCCTAAGTACGGATCAGAGCTTATCAGTAAGTACATTAATATGGTCATGAAAAGTGGTAAAAAATCAGTAGCCGAGAAAATCGTTTACGGTGCCATGGAAAAAATGACAGAAAAAGAGTCAGGTGATGCGGTTGACTTAACACAGGCGGCTTTGGAAAAAGTTAAACCTATGGTTGAGGTTAAATCACGTCGTGTTGGCGGGGCAACTTATCAAGTGCCTGTTGAAGTGCGTCCAAGGCGTCAAATGGCGTTGGCCATGCGTTGGTTAATTGATGCAGCCCGTAAACGCGGTGAAGCTGATATGCCATCTAAACTGGCTGGTGAAATGCTGGATGCTTTGCATGATCGTGGTGCTGCCATGAAGCGTCGTGAAGAAGTCCACAAGATGGCTGAGGCTAACCGAGCATTTGCTCATTATCGTTGGTAATCAGCAACGACAGGAAAGGATATTGAAGTGGGTCGCAAAACACCGATTGAGAGATACCGAAATATTGGCATCATGGCCCACATCGATGCCGGTAAAACCACCACCACAGAGCGGGTGCTTTTTTATACCGGGATTTCTCATAAGATAGGTGAGGTTCATGATGGTAATGCCACCATGGATTGGATGGAACAAGAGCAAGAGCGTGGTATAACGATAACTTCAGCTGCCACCACTTGTTTTTGGCAAGGAATGGATCGCCAATTTGAAGAACACCGGATCAACATCATTGACACGCCGGGCCACGTTGACTTCACCATTGAAGTCGAACGTTCTTTGCGCGTCCTTGATGGTGCAGTAGGTGTTTTTTGTGCCGTTGGTGGTGTGGAACCGCAGTCAGAAACGGTGTGGCGACAAGCTGATAAGTACCAGGTGCCTAGGTTGGCTTTTGTCAACAAGATGGATCGGGCTGGTGCTGACTTTGAACGTGTTGTTGCACAAATTAAAACCCGCTTAGGTGCTAATCCAGTGCCTGTTCAGGTGGCAATTGGTGCTGAGGAATCGTTCAAAGGCGTGGTTGATCTGTTTCGTATGCAGGCCATTTATTGGAATGAGAGCGACATGGGTTCAACCTATGAGTTGGCAGAAGTTCCAGCTGAATTAAAAGAACAATGTGAAGCAGCCAGGGAATTCATGATTGAAGCGGCAGCTGAAACCAGTGAGGAATTGATGGATAAGTATCTGGAAACGGGTGAGTTGTCCAGAGAAGAAATCATCACGGGTTTGCGAAATGGAACCATCAACAATGAAATCGTTTGTTGTATGTGTGGCTCTGCTTTTAAGAATAAAGGTGTTCAGGCCATGTTGGATATGGTGGTTGAATTGTTGCCATCGCCCATCGATGTGCCAGCGATTTCCGGTATTGATGCTGACGATGAAACCAAAGAAGTAACTCGTCATGCAAATGATGATGAGCCGTTTGCCGCTTTGGCGTTTAAGATTGCCACAGATCCTTTTGTGGGAACCCTAACTTTTTTTAGGGTTTATTCGGGTGTTATTAAAACTGGAGACAGTATTTATAATCCCAGAAAAGCCAGCAAGGATCGTTTGGGCCGTATCTTGCAAATGCACTCCAACTCGCGAGAAGAGATCAAGGAGGTGCGGGCTGGTGATATTGCTGCGGCTGTTGGTTTAAAAGACATCATTACAGGTGATACCTTATGTGATGTTAACAATGTTATCACCATTGAAAAAATGGAGTTTCCTGAACCGGTGATTTCGGTTGCTGTTGAGCCTAAAACAACTGGAGACCAGGAGAAAATGGCAACGGCTTTGGCAAAATTGGCCCAAGAAGACCCATCATTTAATGTGGCAACCGATGAAGAATCTGGTCAGACCATTATTTCAGGAATGGGTGAGTTGCATTTGGATGTTATTGTTGATCGCATGAAGCGCGAATTCAAGGTTGCGGCGAATGTGGGTAATCCACAAGTGGCTTACCGCGAAACAATTACCAAGGCAGTTGAGCAAGAAGGCAAATTTGTTAAGCAGTCAGGTGGTAAAGGCCAATATGGCCATGTGAAGTTAAAAATTGAACCCATGGAACAAGGGTTTGGTTATGAGTTTGTTAACGAAATAACAGGTGGTGTGATTCCAAAAGAGTTCATCGGCCCAGTTGACAAAGGCATTCAAGAACAAATGGAAGGAGGTGTTCTGGCAGGCTACCCATTGGTGGATTGTAAAGTTACCTTGTTCGATGGTTCGTTTCATGAGGTTGATTCCAATGAAATGGCTTTTAAGGTTGCAGGTTCAATGGCTTTTAGAGAGGGTGCAAGAGCGGCTTCTCCGGTTTTGTTAGAGCCGATTATGAAAGTTGAAATTGTAACCCCGGAAGATTATATGGGTGATGTGGTTGGTGATGTGAATCGTCGCCGAGGTACTTTAGATGGAATTGACGAATCTCCTTCGGGTAAGGTGATTAAATGTCAAATTCCTCTGGCTGAGATGTTTGGTTATGCAACATCGCTAAGATCTGCGACACAAGGCAGGGCGAGCTACTCCATGGAGTTCGATCACTACAGTGAAGCGCCCGAAAATGTGTTAGCGGAAATGAACGGATATTAAAATTTAGTTTGAGAAACAACAATGTCAAAAGAAAAATTTGAACGCACGAAGCCCCATGTAAACGTGGGCACAATTGGTCACGTTGACCATGGTAAGACTACCTTGACTGCAGCGA
>JANQRW010000091.1 GCA_028284365.1 Marinicella sp. | reverse complement strand
TACCACCACTGCTGATGCATCAGGTAACTTCTCATGTTCACCGGTGCTGCCGGCACCTGTTCACGGCGATGTGTTGAGTGTGATCGTAACTGATGACACCGGGAACTCATCAACACCTACTGACCTCATCGTTGATGCCCTCGCACCTAATGCACCAACAGTTACCATTACCGAAGACACAAATGATGATGGTCTGATCTCAAGTATTGAGTTATCTGGCGACATTGATATAACTGTATCAATTCCAGTTGGCGTTGTAGCAGGTGATACCATAACGGTAACAGATGGTGCCACCACCACACCAATTGTACTAACAGCGGGTGACATCACTTCTGGAACAGTAACAACCTCATTTGCTAGCCCTGGTGATGGCAACAGCATCAACGTAACGGCTACTGTAACCGATCGGGCTGGTAATACAAGCGCATCAGGTACTGATGTGGCAACTGTTGATACCTCAGCCACTGCTGCACCAACAGTTACACTGACTGAAGATGTCAATAATGATGGTTTCATTTCACCTACTGAACTATCTGGTGATATTGATGTGACGATTACACTTCCACTGGATGCAATCGCTGGTGATACCATAACGGTAACAGACGGTGCCACCACCACACCAATTATACTAACAACCGGTGACATCACATCCGGAACGGTGGCCACTTCATTTGTCAGCCCAGGTGAAGGCAACACCATCAATGTCACAGCCAACTTAACCGACCAAGCCGGTAACATCAGTGCCTCAGGTTCTGATACAGCAACCATCGACACCACTGCTCCAACAGCTCCGGTCTGTACTGTCACCCCTAACCCTGCCATGACTGGTGCAACTGTAACTGCTACTTGTTCAGGTGTTGAAACCGGTGCTACCGTGACCATCCCAGGTTATGCTTGTGGTCTTGAATCAGGCAATGAGGTCGTCTGTACTGCAACAGTTGGTGTAGATGGCGTGGATGGGGATGAGATGGCTACCACTGTGGATGCCGCTGGCAACTCTGTAAACGCTCCGGTAACCTTCACAATTGATGATGAAGCTCCCGAAGCACCGACCATAGTTTCTCCAAGCAATGGTTTAACTGTTTCAGGTACTGGTGAGGTTGGTGCCACCATCAGTGTTACCACAGGTTCCGGTGCCACGTGTACTGCCATTGTTGACAGTGATGGTAGCTGGTCTTGTGACTTGACCAGTGAACCTATTGATGGCGAAACAGTAACTGCCACCCAAACAGATTCAGCCAACAACGAATCTAATCCGGCAAGTGGCGTAATTTCATACGTTCCAAATGTATCCAGCTTCATCACCAACTGCGTGGCTGGGATACAACCTAATGAAACCATGATGTACGAAGTCAGCATCATGAACTTGGGTAACATTGATATCACAGGGGCTCAAGTCAGCACAATGCTAGGCAACAAAATGACCACACCTTCATGGATTTGTCAAGCTGTTGGCAGTGCCAGCTGTGACAACGCATCAGGCAATGGCGACTTGAATGAATTAGTAGATTTACCAGTAGGTTCTGGCTTGATTTATATGTTTGAATCTGATGTTACTGGTGCCTTGATGGAGTTTATTGATGTGGAAGCCTCAGTGATCATGCCCAATGGCACAACTGATGCTGATGATTCTGATAACACCACCTTTGACAGTGATTTAATTTATCAGTTTATATTCAAAAACGGCTTTGAATGTGAAGCACCTGGCACGGTTGAATCAACCACTAAACTGTTGGAGTCTTTGCTGCAATAAGCTAAATCAATAGCAGAAAACAAAAAAGCCGAATGAATCACATTCGGCTTTTTTATGCTTGGCGTATTATTTACTTAAGGTGCCAGCCGATTAATTTCCCATTGGCTATTGATCAGTTCGTATTTAAAGCGATCGTGCAGCCGATTGGCTCTGCCTTGCCAAAACTCAAATGATTCCGGTGCGATTCGAAAACCTCCCCAACTATCTGGCAAAGGTATTTGACCCTCTTTAAACTTCTCTTTGATTTGATTCATCAATGTTTTCAATACTGTTCGATTAGATATGACCTGGCTTTGCTCTGAGATCCAGGCACCCAGCTGTGATCCTTTAGGTCTTGAAGTAAAATATTTGAATGATTCGGCTTTTGATATTTTTTCAACCTGACCACTGATACGCACTTGGCGTTCTAAGTCCAGCCAAGGGAACAGCAAAGAAGCTTGAGGATTAGCATCAATTTCTTTGGCTTTGGCACTGTTGTAATTAGTAAAAAAAACAAAGCCACGTTCATCAAACAACTTCAGTAACACAGTTCTTACTTGAGGCATGCCATCCGGTCGTACGGTTGCGATACTCATCGCATTAACCTCTTTAATTTTAGCCTCTTGTGCTTGTTGAAACCACAACTCAAACTGCTTAAACGGATCACCATTCAAATCTTTTCTATTCAAACCGAATTGTGTGTATTCTTTTCTGATTTCACCAATATCCAAAACTCACCTCATCTGTTTCTGCGCCAAAAGTATAATGCCAAAAACAAAAACAAAGTTGGCAACAAAATCAGCATAACTCCCGAAAACCATAAAATCTCACTGCGTTTATAGTGTAACTGTGTGCCTTTAATACCGATGGTTGGCAGATCAAATCGATTCTCGTATCGCAACAACCAATCCACCAAGCGATAAGACACTTCTAAATTGCCACCACTGTTCAAATGAGCATTTGATAAGAAATCACTGTCACCAATAACCATTATACGAGCCCCACCAATTTCTCGTGTGGCTGCCAGGGTCTGACCCTGATCGTCCAACCATAAGGATTGATTACTGGTCTCAAATGGCAGCACCCCATTCAAGTCCAATGGTCGATCAAAATTCTTATTGATGGTGTGCTTGGTAAAGTCCTTGATAATTAATTGTCCTTGGTGGAATGAATCCATACTTATCACATCAAACAACAAGGCCAGAGCTGGTTGATTTAATACAGTGTTGGGGTCTGCCAACCACAATATGCTGATACCATTTTCCATGGCTTCTTGTAACCAATCAGAATCAGATTCGCTTAATGCTACAGTTGGCGAAGCCAATACCAACAGCTTTGTTTGTTTCGGCAGTTTTAATTGACTGTCAAAAGGCAAAACAACGGTTTTGTAGTTCGCATAACTGAGACTTTGTAACCAGCTATTTAAACCTGTTAACTGCCCTACAGCATATGATCTGCTGTCCAAACCGTCCAAAAACACCACCCAGTCATCATTATTTTGCTGTAACCGCTTCAATCCATTGAAAAAAGCTTCGTAGGATAAGGTTGATAAATGAAATTCGCCATTATCATTAATCACCACCATTTCCCCTTGTTTGTTGATGTTGTATTGATCGACCAACTCAGCATTGTCTTTCATATCCAAATATTGAACTTCAACATCTGGAAGGTGATTCATTAGTGGTTGTAGGAAGTTTTTCACCAATGATGCTGCTGGGGATTCGGGCAAGGCAAATATGGCTATTTTCAACTGTTTCTGTGCTGTCAGCGTGGCCACTGCTGATTCAGAGATTAATTCTGAGTAAACCGATTGTTTGTGATAATTAGGTGTGAATTTAGCCAGCACAATCACCAACACCACCCATATGATTATCAATACAAAACGTTTAATCATGACTGCTTGACCGCTTTGACATTAAGCAGCGCCACCCATAAAAACACCACAGCACCTCCCAAAAAATACATTAAGGAGCTTAAACTTATTTCACCCGCACAAAACCACTTAAGATGATGAACTGGAGACAGTAATTGTAACCAGTTCAGACCGTAATCCTGGCTGACCGTTTCTCTGCCCAATAACCAAAACAACACAAAGACCAACAAGTTCATCAATACAGCTGTACCTGTTGACTGTGATGCAGCAGAAACCATCATCCCAAGCGCAATCAACCAAATCAAAAACAGAGTGATACCCACAAAACTGCTTATAATCAACCAGCCATTCAATTCACCACCGCTACGCAATAACAAAGCCGAAACCAACATCATCAACCAGACAAAACCCATAATCAATAACTGGGCTTTAAACTTGGCCCAAATGACGGGTAATAAAGACTGCCGATTAATCAACAAATACCACATGGTATTTTGTGCCCGCTCTTGAGCCAATGCCAAAGCAGTGGTCAATGCCACAGGCAACAGCATCAATTGTGCCAGGGTGATAACAAAGGGCTGCCACAGTGCGTTAGTAATATTAGGTGGATTGGGTAAAGCACTAAAACTGGCTTGTAAACTGACATAACGATCCAGCATTTGCCACATCAACCAAGCCGAAATAAAACTAAGCACTGCCAAAACCAGCCACATCAAAGGCCCACGCCAAATACTTTTGAGATCTTTTTTGGTGAGACTAAATGACATTTGAACTCGCACTCTGTTTTACTGAATCATGATGTGAGTTGATAGCAGTTTGATATAACTCATTCAGGTTTTGATTGTTGTATTCTGTTGTATGAATGATCCGTCCTTGATGCATGATGGCCACCCAATCGGCCATGGCCTGCGCTTCATGCATGATGTGAGTTGCCATAATAACAGCTTTGGTTTGGCACCATTGTTTGATCTGTTGTTTAAAGGTTTGCATCACCACTGGATCCATACCATTCATTGGCTCGTCCATTAACAATAAATCAGCATCCGCTACTGACAGTTGCGCTAAAGATAACCGCTGTCGATAACCCAAAGAAAGGTGTTTGGTTAACTTATTGACCTGATTACCTAATTGCCAAGTATCAATGGCTTGCTTAACCCGTTCATTATTTCCATTGTATAAGGTTGAAACAAATTCAAGTTGCTCACAAACAGTTAAATTAGGATAAAAATTTGCTGGCTCAGGCATATAAGCAAATGTCTTCAAACCGCCTACCTCAATTTCACCAGTACTGGGTTCAATGATACCCGCAAGCACTTTCAACAAACTCGATTTACCTGCACCATTGGCACCTAATAATACAGTTACTCCCGGGGTGGGCAGTTCAACTGTCAAGTCAGTGAGAATATTTTGTACAGAACGTGTTAGTGAAAGCGCTTTTAACTTCAATTGTTTATCTGCATTTAAGGCTTTTTCCATACGATTGGGTATGCGTTTTTAACTGGCTATTGAAAAACTAATTCATTATAGTAATCATTCCTATGAAAACAAAACAATTATTATGTATGAATTTTTAAATTTCCTCGAAACTGGATTATTGAACTTTTCCGCTTGGCAAATGACTCTTTACACCTTCATCGTGGTTCAAATAACTTTATCAGGCGTCAGCTTGTACCTTCATCGCGAACAAACTCATCGCGGCATCCAAATGCATCCCGTATTACAAAACTTCTATCGTTTCTGGCTGTGGTTCACAACTGGCATGCTGACTAAAGAATGGGTGGCCATTCATCGCAAGCACCACGCCTATTGTGAAACTGAAGATGATCCACACAGCCCACAAATTTACGGCATCAAAAAAGTACTTTTTCACGGTGTTACTTTGTATACAGCAGAACGCAAAAATCAGGAAACCATGGAAAAATACGGCAAAGGCACACCTGATGATTGGGTTGAGCGTAATATTTATACCCGCTTTCATTATGTAGGCATTGTTTTATTGGCATTCATGAATATTGCTTTATTTGGTGTTATCGGCCTGCTGATCTATGCCATCCAAATGCTCTGGATTCCATTCTTTGCTGCAGGCGTTATCAACGGCATTGGTCATTATATTGGCTATCGTAATTACCGCACCGATGATTCTTCACGTAACATCACTCGTTTTGCTTTCTTTATTTTTGGTGAAGAGCTACACAATAACCACCACGCATTTCCTTCATCAAGCAAGTTTGCTCATAAAAAAGGCGAGCATGATATTGGCTGGTATGTCATTCGTCTTTTGAACAAAATTGGACTGTGTAAAATCAAAAAAGTGGTTCCTAATTTATTGATTGATGACCACAATACAGAATTTAATGATGAAACTGTCAAAGCCATCTTGACACATAAATTCAATGTTTTACAAGTTTACATCAAAGATGTTATCAAACCCAATTTGACCGCAGAATATTCAACTGCCTCAAAAACTTTCAAGAAACACATCAAAAAATACACCTACAATTTATCTCTGGATCCACAATTTTTGAAAACCGACATCAAAACCAAGTGGAACAGCTATTTTGAAGACAGCAAAACCTTGAACACACTGCTGCAGTACAAAGCCGAGTTGCAAGCCATTTGGGACAACAACTCTCGCAGTGTGGATGAAATGATTGCTGAATTCAAAGCCTGGTGCCAACGCGCTGAAGAAAGTGGCAACCAAATACTACAAGAATTCGCCAACACCCTACGTAACTACAGGCTACAACCGTTTGTTGCTAAATAAATTAAACTTCTCGCTGCACTGGGATCCCAGTGCAGCAGTTCCTCCCAAACCTACACTTAACATCCACCCTACTTAGCTAACAATCAGAGCCTCAGCCTTTTTGCTGTCTTGTTCTGGATGGTGGCTCACCAAATTTATTGGCATAAGCACGGGTAAAGTTGGCCACATGCTGATATCCAACCATGTTAGCAACCGTTTTCACAGGAAGGTCCGCTTCAAACAACAGTTTTCGGGCATGTAACAAGCGTTCATTGCGAATGTATTCGGCCACACTCATGCCCCGTTGCTTAAAGATCCAGTTCAAACGGTGGGTGGTGATTTTGTGTTCTTCAGCCAAGCGGTCAATCGATATCTTCTTATCCAAATGTTTAAGAATAAATTGTATTGACGACTTGACTATTTGTTCTTCGGTAATATTCAACCCCCTACCCAGTGGTGGCTCTTGACAATACAATTCCAGCATTTCAGCCATAAACAAACGGGCAGCACCTTCCAACTTAAATTGGCGAAAGTGACCACGGGCATTGAATGAAAACAAGGTGGAAGCTAATTGTTGCATCTTTTTACTCGGAACCACAGGCTTGATAACAATGGCTTTTCCAAACGGAGCAGCAAAATCATCTAATACATCCAGCTTGAGATCACCGAGCATGTCATTCAGCGCTTTGATGGTGATAGAAACACCCAAATGTCGGATTAACACCCCTTGAGTCAATCGGAATGCCGTGCCTGTGGTGTCTACCCGCATCAAGACCGCATGTTCAGAATCCAAAACATCTTCCTGACCATCGGCCTGGGTCATCACCGAATGTCCCTGCAAATGAAAAGCACTGCCAATCCAAGGCTTTTCAAAGGAAGGGTGAAAATTCAACACACAATCTTCCAAGGCCTCAAATTCAAGTCGATATAAAGTCAGCTCTCCTGAAAATTCCAAACGATCCATTCGACCACGGACCCCCGGTACTTCAAACACCTCGCCATCCGTGAAATACACATCCTGCGTTTTGAATTCACGATTCTTATCTTGTTGAGTCATATAGAAATTCTACTACAAATGAAAAAATTGTGGGCAGAAGTTTCCACAAATGATAAATCATCATTTAATGACAACACGCGGTACTTGGATGGATTTGTTGTAATTGTTATTCTTTTTTTGAGGGGATCATCGCCTTAATACGCAACAGGTAAGGAAATTTAACTGAAGCACGCAATGCACAACAATCTGCACAAACCATGAGAACAAAGCCTATGCCAAGCAACCGAAAACCACTCAAGATCCTGCCATGGGGTCTGATCATGTTATTCAACATCTCCAACAGCCAAGCGGCCACCATCACCGTTGACACCAACCTGGAAGCGGTGGCAACTGATGGTGTGTGTTCACTTGCTGAAGCGATCATTGCTGCCAACACCGACAGCGCATCCAACGAGTGCAGCGCTGGCAGTGGCGCTGATACCATTGAATTCGCACCAGGTGTCGGTGGAGCAATCGCCCTAAGTGTGATGGGTGATGATTTTGCCGGTCCAAGTGCCTTCGGGGTTTCATCTGTCATCACCATCGATGGCGACAATGGCGGCACCGGCATCACCCTGGATGGCCAGAATTCATTGCGCATCTTTACGGTGCTCAGCGGCGGTGATTTAACCTTGCGCTCGCTGACCTTGGCCAATGGCCGTGCCAAAGGCGGCGACGCTTTGGCAGCCGCCAGTGGCGGTGCCAGCAGTGGCGGCGGCGGGGCTGGCTTGGGTGGTGCGATTTTTAGTTCAGGAACACTTCACATAGATTCCACCACCTTCCGAGACAACAGCGCCGTAGGTGGCAATGCCGAAACACCCAGTTTTGCACCCACTTCCAGAATTGGCGGGGGTGGCGGGGGTGGCCTCGGCGGCAACGGTGGCTTTGGGCATGGCACCGGTTCTGGAGTTGGCAGCGGCGGCGGGGGCGGGGGCACCAGCGG
>JANQRW010000072.1 GCA_028284365.1 Marinicella sp. | reverse complement strand
AGGGCTTCTTACCTTTCAGGTAAACCGCCATGCGCTCATTGCCTGCACGCGCCACGGCATTCAAGCAGGGCTTCTTACCTTTCAGGTAAACCGCCATGCCTTCATTGCCTGCACGCGCTACGGCATTCAAGCAGGGCTTCTTACCTTTCAGGTAAACCGCCATGCGCTCATTGCCTGCGCTGGTCGAGCCAATCTTGGTTCTCCAAAGCGTTTAATGTACTTAAAGGCCTCTGTTATTGGAATTTGGAAAATACAAATTGCTCTAACTGATCTAAAATTTGTTGGTTTTTTTCGCCATCGAAATCATTTCGGGCTTGACTCAAATCTTCAAACCACAAACTGAATTCACTACCAAAGCGTTGTTCCAGTCTTTGTAATGTATCCATATGCCATGAAGTTTGTTGTTCCTCACTGAGGGTTTTGGGGAAGTTGCGTGCCTTATAGCGTTGTATCAAAGTGGCTGCCCTTTGATCATCAAAATCTCTTACTTGCCAAGGGATGTTATCGGCAGGTAGTTGTCTGATGGACTCTAATCGGGCGCGTTCTTTAAAACTGAAAAAACCCGCATAAATCATTTCATCCACATCATCAATACTTGAGTCGAACGGTTGGTCGAATACAGCGGTCGCTTTTTGGGCCAAACCGACAGCTGATTTGATCTGTTGTAAGTGATCCTGACAACGTTGATAGTCCAACTTAATTCTTTCTAAGTCCACCCCTTTGAGGACGGAAAGTGGCGATACAAATGGTGACTTATTGAGGTGAATGGTTTTTAAATGCACCCGCTCCACACCTTCTGGCAAATCAGCTTTGGGTGTGTACAAACGATCTTGGATATCACTGATATCAAGACTGAGTAAATCGCTTGGATCGTAATGCAGATCATAACAAATGATGCCATTTTTATTATGTGGATGAATGGCCAGAGGTACCATCAAAGCCAAACAACCGCGATCAGCAGGAATTTTATTTGACACATGTACAATTGGTTGTAGAAGTTGCCAATTGAGTAGGCTTCGAACCGTGTCTTTATTACGTAGTTTCAGGGCAAAATCAAACAGTCGAGGTTGATTATTCTGAATCAATTTAGCCATTTGAATGGTGGCTTCTACATCAGAGAGGGCATCGTGCGCCGCCTCATGAGTGAGGCTGTTGGCCTTGGTTAAATCTTCAAGCTTAAAGCTGGGTTTACCTGGTTCATGCATTGGCCATTCAATGTTATCTGGGCGTAATGCATAAGTGGCACGTACCACATCAATCAAGTCCCAGCGTGAATTACCATTCAGGTACTCGCGCTGATAGGGGTCATATAAGTTGCGGTAGAACAAGGAACGAATGCACTCATCATCAAAACGTATACTGTTATAACCTACAGCACAGGTATTTTCAGTGCTTAGGATCTCATGAACTTTGGCAGTGAATTCATGTTCTGGCAGACCTTTGTCAATACATAACTGCGGCGTGATGCCGGTGATTAAACAGCTGACTGGGTTTGGCAAATAGTCATAAGTAGGCTGACAATAAAACATATCTGGTTCACCGATTGGGTTTAAATGTTCGTCTGTTCTTATGCCTGCAAATTGCGCAATGCGGTCATAACGGGTATTGATACCAAAAGTTTCTAAGTCGTACCAGTAAAATGTTTTCATGATGTTGAATTCTTTCAAGGTTGTTTTTGATCTATTTTAAACAACCACCAAACCAATAAGCCTGCCAGTGTCATCATCAGTAAGGAAAGCAGGAACTGTGGATGGGGGTGGTTGAAAGGCGAAATGTTGGCGGTATTTATTTGCCATGGCCAAACCCTGAACAGGGTGCCAAGCATCAAGCCTGCCAGTGTATAAATAGTGGCACTGTAGCAGTGTGCCAATAACCATTTAAGCAGCTTTGAAAACACCAGTAAACCAAGCAGGCAGCCCAGTGCAAATACAAAAAGAGTGTACCAGTCTCTGGCTTCAACAGCATTGACCAAATGCAGATACTTACCCAGAAGAATCAATATCAAAGAGCCAGAAATACCAGGCAAAATCATGGCACAAATGGCGATGGAACCAGCAATGAATGTACCCAGAAGACCAGCAGGTAAGGTGCCCATGCTTTGTGTGCTCAGTAAGTAACCCAAAGCAACACCTAAGATAAGTAACAAATAATTTGCCCCATGTTTGGTGTGATTTTTAATAATAAGTAACAAAGCGGCGGCGACGATTAAACCAAAGAAAAATGACCAAGTGAGCACTGCATGATTGGCCAACAGGTACTTAATGAGGCGGGCAAACAGGAAAATAGAACTTAAAATGCCAGCAAATACAGCCAGTAAAAACCAACCATCAACTTGCTTCCAGGCCTGTTTGATTTGTCCTGATAAGAGGTGCTTGATACTTTTGTAATTGACCGAAGCGATGGCATTGATCAAGCGCTGGTAAATACCGGCGATCAGTGCAATTGTTCCACCTGATACGCCAGGTACTAAATCAGCAATGCCCATTAGCATGCCTTTTAAATAAACAAATATATAGCTCATGAGTGAATTATGACATGGTTTTCAGGTAATTGTTGATAGAAGGTTCAAAGTATGACTTATAACCTCGGGCTTGCTCTTTCTGATTCACGGCCTACGGCATTCAAGCAGGGCTTCATACCTTTCAGGTAAACCGCCATGCGCTCATTGCCTGCACGCGCCACGGTACTCAAGACAGGCTTCTTTATCTCTGATAAAATCGCCTATCTTTCATTACCTGCACGCGCCACGGCATTCAAGCAAGGCTTCTTACCTTTCAGGTAAACCGCCATGCGCTCATTGCCTGCGCTGGTTGAGCCAATCATTGGCTCTCCTATGAATTGTAATTAACAACGAGCTAAACCCTTAGGTAACAAAGCCTCAACACTTTGCATTAATTCAATTTGATCGATCAGGTCATTTACGTAGTCCAAGCGATCTGTTTCAATCACCAATAGTTTACTTTTGTCGTATTGGGCAATCCAGTTCTGATACAGAGATTCTAAGCGTTTTAAGTAACTCAGCGGCATGTCTTGTTCCATTTTTCTGCCGCGTAATTTTATCCGTTTACGTGTGGTTCGGATGGAACATTTGAGGTAAATCATTAAATCAGGCGGCTTGATGGCGCTGCGAATGCTGTCATAAAAACTGAGGTAAGTTAGCCAATCACGCTTGTTGATTTTACGAGTCTGGTGTAAAGCTGTAGCAAAAATTTCAACATCCTCAAAGATTGTTCGATCCTGAATCACCACACCTGGTGTTTGTTCTAATTGTTGGTGTATCTTAAATTTTGAAGCCAGGAAATACAGTTGTGAATGAAAGGCCCAGCGCTTCATGTCTTTATAGAAGTCTGCTAAATAGGGGTTGTTGTCATTTGGTTCATAGAACGGTGTAATTTGGTAGGTGGCTGTAAGAAATTCCACTAAAGAAGTTTTTCCCGCACCAATGTTCCCAGCAATGCCTATGATTTTTTGTTCGCCCATCAGTCGGTCTTGAGTGCTTGACCTGTCCAGGTCTTAAAATGCTTTCGCTGTTTTTTATTGGGTTTCTCTAACGGTTTGATTTTAAATTCAGGGTTGGGGTGTGTGATTGGTTTGATGATTGTTTCATGTAATCGACCAGCACTGAAATAATGAACCGTATAAGCTTCTCGTGGCTTCATTTGTTTGATGCGATCGGTGATATTTCCAGTTGTAACTTTGATGTTATCAATGGCCAGGATTTGGTCGCCAGCATTCAATCCAGCTTGCCATGCAGGGCTGTCTGAATCCACTGTTTTGATGGTGATTAAGTCTTTGTTTGTATCCAGGTTTGCGCCAATCCATGATTGATCGTCTTTGGTCTTGTCCTTAATAATTTTTTGCAGGCCAAAATAATTTAAAACCGCATCAAAATCAATTTCTTGGGTGCCTTCGATGTAATGAGTCCAGAATTCAGACATGTCCTTACCAGTGATGTCTTTTAGTAACTTTAATACGTCTTTGGAAGTGTATCCACGGTCTGTGTTGTGGTGATTTTGAAACAGGCGAAGTTGTAGCTCATCCATACCGTATTTATTGTCAGTGAGGTGTCTGATTTCCTGGTCCAGGAACCAAGCAGCCATGCTGCCTTCAAGGTAAATGCTGACTGAAGCGTTGTGGGTTTGTTGGGTATCGTCTTTGAGCCAGGTGTCGAAACTGGTTTGAGCCAGTGATTCAACTTTTCGGCCGGGTTTGTTCAAGTGTTTGTGTAGATCCGATGCCAGTTTTTCAAAATACTCCTTTTGTGTATAAATACCTGCGCGCATCAACAGTAAATCATCATAATAACTGGTGATTCCTTCTGCCATCCAAAATAAATCTGAATAATTTTCTTTGGAATAATTATAAGGTGCGATACCTGCAGGACGATAAGCTTTAACATTCCAGGTATGCACGAATTCGTGGGCAGTGGTGGCTAACACTTTGAGGTATTTTTTTCGTGGTTTGAAGTTAAAGCGGTTTTGTTGAATGATGGTGGAATTGACATGTTCAGTGGCACCGCCAATATCATCGCCGACATGGTACATATAAACATAACGCTTAAAAGGGAATTTGTGCCATATTTTTTTTGCCTCATGGTGCATCAAGGTAACTTGCTCCTTGAGGTCTTGGATGTCATGATTACCTTCTCCCCATATAACGATTTCATAGGTGTTCTCTTCAACTTTAAAACTCATGAACTCGTGTATTCCTGACTCAATCGGCGAATCAACCAATTGGTCGTAGTCAGCAGCAACAAAAGCATGTGCTGCCGTTTTCTCCATGCCGGAACGTGATTCCCAAGCATCAGGAACGTTTAATTTAACTGAGATGGGGTGGTGCCGTTTTGCTGGAGCAAACATAAAAACACCACTGGCATCCAAGTAAGCGTGGGTTTCATCAATGTGGGCAACACGGTACTTTAAGGTATTGGCATAGAGCTGATAACTTATCTTGATTGTGCCTGGGTTTTTGAGCATTATTTTCCAGGTATTCTTATCGGTTTTATGCCACGTTAGCTCATCATCATTTCCACCATAAGCCGTGAACTGATTGATGTTTTTGCTGAGATTCAGAATTTCATAACGCCCCGAGCGCCACACCGGTAACTTGACGTCCAGAACTTTGGTGGTGATATTAGGAAAAGTGATGTCAACTTGTGCCAAATGATGTTTGGCATCAGTTACTGTGATTTGGTATTCAATTTGTTCGAGCTTCTCGGCTTGAACCATTGAGGTGAATAAAGCAGTAGTCAAGAGGATAATTCGCAGCATCTTTTATGAAATGGGTGAAAGGCCATGATTCTACTCAATTGGTGAGGTTTATACCAATTGTTATGTGATTCAAAGTGATTAGTCAGTCGAACATATGTTGTTTTTGTCCGAGTTATATATGATTCTTGGGTCCAAAAAATCATCAGCTTCAAATGCCATTATGAGCTGAGTATTAATTTTGAGTCTAATGATTCCACCGTTTTTATCAGTTGTCATAAAGATCAATAGTTCATTACCGTCATCAGTGAAAATATCTACTGGCAGGATTTTTGGGTGGGTGATTGTATTTCCAGATTCATCAAGGCAGCGCAGATTCAAACGCCGTTTTTGTACTATGGCGGCTTCTAACATGTCTTGGGCGCTACAGCTTAATGCTTTTTTCATGAAGTGGAGTTTATCATACTCGCCATTTTGGACTTGGATTTACAGGCTAAAAGAGCTGATGTCTTCAGCTAAAAATAATGAGTGACATGTATGTGGAGTCAAGTGTTGGAACTGTGTTTTAGACTTTTTTACACGTACCATGTCATGAATCGTTTGGTTAAAACGTAATATTGGGAGAGTGATTTAGAGTAAGTATGATGAAAAAGGTTTTAATGGTGTTATGTTTTTTGGTCCTGGATCCGGCTGTTGCTCAAAATTTGTTAAGCAATGGTTCATTTGATACAGATACCAGTGGTTGGTCAGCATTTTCGACTATCAGTTGGGTAAGTGATGATGGTGCACCAATCTCTGGTAATGGCAGTATGATGAATATGTCATCATTTAACAACAACGGCAGTTTTCCAGCGACTTCTCATCAATTTATGGTTTTACCTGATTACTGGTACCTAACTGGTGTTTCTTATAAAGTGCCATCAGCAAGTCCAGTACCTTGGGCTTGGTATCAGATATTCTGGTACAACGATATGGGGGCACAAATTGGTACTTCGAATCAGGTTTCAGCGGATTTTGGAGTGCCCAATGACAGTTGGGAAAACTTGGCTGGCATAAGTCAAGCGCCATCAGATGCAGCTTTGGGAGAGTTGAGGATTTATTTTCAATCAGCAGATAGCAGTGAAAAAGATTTGCCATTCGGGTTATGGGATGATGTTTACGTCTTTGAAGAAACTATTTTTTTAAATGGTTTTCAATGATGATCCAATTTAACCAGTTGTTGATTTAAGTCATCCACATGTTGTTGCCAAAACTGGTGGGTGTTAAACCATGTAAAAGCGGGTGGAAAGGCAGGATCATGCCAGCGTTTGGCCAGCCAAGCAGTGTGGTGAATCATGCGTAATGTTCTCAATGATTCAATCATTCCAAGCTCGTTATATGGAAACGGTCTGAACTCACCATAAGATGGAATGATCTTTTGTAACTGGGCTTCCTGTTCATGAGGGTCTCCAGAGAGGAGCATCCAAATGTCTTGAATGGCTGGTGCCAAGCGTGAATCATCAAAATCAACCAAATTAGGGATGTTATCACGCATTAGAATGTTGCCCACATGTAAATCACCATGCACACTGATGTTGTGAGCTTCCTGCATATGCTGAGTGATGATTGGCATGATTTCCTGACAAACACCCTGATATGCACTTCGGTACTCGAATGGAATAAATGACTCAGTCACAAAATTGATTGCATCCTGACCAAAACTTTTGGCGCTCAATATAGGCCGATGTTGAAATTTATGAGTGGCACCGATGTTATGTAACCGGGCTAATGTGCGCCCCATAATTGAGAGGTTGTCCTGATGGTCCAATTCAGGCGCATAGCCACCGGTTCTTGGGAATAGGGCAAAGCTAAAACCCTGAAACTCAAACAAGCTGTTGTTTTGAGTGTTTTTAAGAGGCGTGATCACTGGTAAATCGTGTGCTTTCAAAGTGAAACAGAAATCATGTTCTTCTTGTATTTGGGCGTGGTTCCAGCGGGCTGGTCGGTAAAACTTAACAATCAATGGTAAGTCATCTTCTATACCGATTTGATAAACTCGATTTTCATAACTGTTTAATGCTGTGACACTACCGTTTACAGCAAAATTTTGTGTTTCGATGGCATTAAGAATCAACTCTGGTGATAACTGTTCAAAAGGGTGTTGGATTTCATTCATGTGAACATGTTATCAAAAAATCTGTGGCTTTAAATTTTTATTGGAGTTTCTGGTGATTATGACTAAGGATGCTATTGCACCTTTCATTAGCTACTCGTGTCACCTCTAGCGACCTGCTGAATTTTAGTTAAAAAAAGCCCGACGCTGGATCAGTAACCAGTTCACGCACGCCGTGAGCTTTGTTTTCATCAAAAAAGTTGTTTTCACACCAGGTGCTTAAGCTGTTGATGTCGAGCTTGGCGCATTGTGGTCTGACGCGCCAGGTTACTTGTAATTGCTGGCATAACGTAACTCATCAAAACTCATGGCATTGGCATCATTGACCAAAGTGAAGACTTGAGTTTCTACGCGTATGGAAATCATGTGAAAGTAAAACTAAAAATCACACACAAAAAAGGCCTCAATATGAGGCCTTGAAATGGCTGTATGTTCAATGAAATTATTTCAGAATATCCAACATCAATTGGTTCATTTTCTGCACATAATCAGCAGGGTTTTTTAATTGGCCGCCTTCTGCCAATAATGCTTGTTCATACAGCAGTTCTGACCACTGCTTGAAATGTTCTTCATTATCAATGTGTTCGATATGCTGCACCAAGGGGTGTTCTAAATTGATCTCTAAAGCGGGTAATTGACCCGGCATGGCTTGGCCAGCCTGTTCCATCAGTTTTTGCATGTGGATGGCCATGGCATTTTCATCCATCACCAAACAACTGGCGGAATCAACCAGACGTGTTGAGGCAGTTACTTCACTGACGTGATCTTTCAACTGGTTTTGGACTTTTTCCAAGAATGACTTATCGGCTTCTGATGGTTCATCAGCCTTCTTATCATCTTGACCTAAGTCTAGTTTACCTTTAGCGGCAGACTGGAATTTCTTACCATCGTATTCTTGTACATGACCCATCATCCATTCATCAATGCGACTGTGCATAAGCAGTACTTCTACCCCTTCTTTTTTGAACAGTTCTAGATGCGGTGAATTTTTAACTGCTTCGTATGATTCGCCGGTGATGTAGTAAATCTTGTCTTGTTCTGAATTCATGCGCCCGATGTAATCATCTAAGGACACGTTCTCAGTGGCATCATCATTGTTGGTTGATGCAAAGCGCAACAGTTTCAGTACAGCATCTCGGTTTGAAAAATCTTCAACCACACCTTCTTTAAGGGTGTCGCCAAATTCTTTCCAGAAATTGGCATAGACACCTGTATCCAACGATTTTTTCTTCAACATGCCTAAAACACGTTTAACCAAACCTGATTTGATTTTTTGTAGTAATGGGTTGTCCTGTAAAATCTCACGTGAAACGTTTAGTGGTAAATCGTTTGAATCAACCACACCTTTAACAAAACGCAAATAGTTTGGCATCAACTCCTTGGCGGCATCCATAATAAAGACGCGTTTAATAAACAATTTGAGGCCATCGCGCTCATCTGGGTTGCTGAACATGTTGAAAGGTGATTTGCTGGGTACATACAACAAATTGCTGTAGCTTTGGGTGCCTTCAATGTGGTTGTGTGACCAAAAAGCAGCGTCGTTGAAATCGTTAGATATTTGTTTGTAAAAAGCCTGGTAGTCTTCGTCTTTGATATCTGCAGGTGCTTTTTTCCACAAAGCAGTGGCATCATTGACCACCTCGTATTCTGGTGTTTTGGCTGGAATTTCATTGCCATCATCATCTTTCTCAGGATAAGTCACCTCAAGCATTTTGATAGGGAATGCCACATGTTCCGAGTATTTTTTGATGAGGTTGCGTAACCTGAAATTATCAGCAAACTCTTTTTCATCTTCACGCAAGTGCAAGATTATTTCAGTCCCCTGGGTTTCTTTGTTGATGTTTTCCAAGGTGTATGCATTTTTGCCATCGGATTTCCAAGAGATCGCTTGATCAGCTGCTTCACCAGCTTTTAACGTTCTGATTTCTACTTCATCAGCGACAATAAATGAAGCATAAAAACCCACACCAAACTGACCAATTAAATTCGCATCATCTCGATCTTTTTTAGCGATTGACTCTAAGTATTTCTTGGTGCCTGAATTGGCAATGGTACCGATGTTGTTGATCACTTCATTACGGGACATACCGACGCCATTATCTGTGATTGTTACAGTTTTGGCGTCCGCATCAAAGTCCACTTTAATGTGTAAATCATCTGCGGATAATTTGCTGTTTTTAATGGCTTCGAAACGCAACTTGTCACAAGCATCGGAAGCGTTTGAAATGAGTTCACGTAAAAAGATTTCTTTGTTGGAATACAGCGAGTGAATCACCAGGTCTAAAACTTGGTTCACTTCTGCTTGGAATTCAAATTTTTCAGCAGTCTTTGACATAATAATATAGTTGTATGAGTTTTAAGATGACAGCAAGGTAAGGTTAAAATAGGGAATTTCAAGACGTGTTCTTATTCAATGGCATTACCCATTGATGTTTTTTTAGACATAACTTGGATAAATGGGCCAACGATACCCGGTGGTGAATGGTCAAATTCTGAAGCTTTTAACTTCAACCCGGCTTATTTCATCAGACCCATGTTTGTTGAAACTGGCCTGATTTATACAAATGATTTTGAATAAGTAGTTATTTTTTGTTGAAAGAATTCTGCGGCGATGGCACATTGCAGTGTCACTGCTTTATTGGATTAATTTATGAACATTAACTGGTTTCCTGGGCACATGCACAAGGCCCAAAAAGAAATACGACAATTATTGCCTGAGGTGGATTTGGTCATCGAAGTGCTGGATGCGCGTTTGCCTTATAGTTCGCAGAATCCTCTGTTACAGAAACTTCGTGGCCAAACACCATCTATAAAGTTATTGAATAAGTCCGATTTGGCTGATCCAGAACTTAATCAATTGTGGATTGATGAGTTGCAAAAAGACAAGACCATCAAAGCTTATGCAGTTAACACTTCGGATTCGGGCTTGATCAAACAAATTCCTCAATGGTGTTTGCAGTGGTTTCCCGAACGAGAAGTGAACAAAAAGCCAATTCAAGTGATGATTATGGGGATCCCTAATGTGGGTAAATCAACCATTATTAACATCATGGCAGAGCGCACCATTGCAAGAACAGGTAATGAAGCTGCGGTGACTAAAAGACAACAACGCATTAAATTACCTGGCAATGTCATTCTGCATGATACGCCTGGTGTGTTGTGGCCACGTTTTGATAACCAGAACAGCGCATTTCGTCTGGCTGTAACTGGTGGTATCAAAGATCATGTGGTAGAAGCTGAGGATAAAGCATACTTTGCTGCTGAATATTTGATTTTAAACTACGCAGAACTTTTAAAGGATAGGTATTCATTTGATACAGTGCCTCCAGAACCTTATGAGTTGTTGGTTGCTATTGGTCAACAAAGAGGTGCTTTGAAAGCCGGCGGTCGGGTTGATCTAACCCGCATTGCTAATCTGTTTTTGAATGAGCTGCGCCTTGGACAAATCGGGCGCTTAACATTAGAAACACCCAAGATGATGTATCAAGAGGAAGCAGAAGTGGCAGAACAGTTACGCATCAAAGCTGAAAAGAAAGCTGCCAGAAAAGCCAAGTTCAAAGGCTAAGGTTTGAGGATGGCATCAAATTTGAAATATAAACCACCACTAACCCCTTATTTGGATGTGGTTTATGTTGATGATGATATTCTGGTCTTAAATAAACCATCAGGGCTGTTATCGGTTCCTGGTCGATTGCCAGAACACAAGGATTCGCTCCAGAGTCGTGCTCAAGAGCAGTTTCCATCAGCAACTACAGTGCACCGTCTTGATATGGAGACGTCTGGTTTAATTATCATGGCGTTGAATAAACCAGCACATGCCAATCTGAGTAAACAATTTGAACAGCGCTTGGTTGAGAAGTTTTACATGGCCAGAGTTTATGGTAGTCCAACCACTGATACAGGCTGCATTGAAAAGCCTCTGATTTGTGATTGGCCAAACCGACCTAAGCAAATGGTTGATTTCGAAAATGGCAAGCAGGCACAAACATATTGGCGTGTGTTAAAAAGAGAAAAGCTGACCACATTGCTTGAACTGAAGCCAGTAACTGGGCGTTCACATCAATTGCGAGTACATCTGCAATCTATAGGCCTTCCTATTGTGGGTGATAAACTCTATTCGCAAGGTGCTGCTTTGTTGTCTGCAGAACGGCTACAACTCCACAGTAAACAAATAAAATTCATGCACCCGGCTGATGATTCAATGTTAATGTTTGAGGCTAAATCAGATTTTTAATTAACAGCACGTATCGCTGATATCCACCAGGCAGGAACGAAGTCAGGGAGTAGACTGCTTGATTTTATCATTCAACTTGCAAAATATCAGATTTGGTGTATTTCAATGGTGTTTGATGTATTGTGTGAAAATCAAACTCAGACAGCTGAAAATGCAGCGACATTGGAAGTGAAAATTAATTATTTTAGGGTAAATGTTAAGGTGAAATTTCTGTTTTATTACATGCATCTATAAAGTGTATATTCCCTGGTTGTTAAGGTTATCAAGCGTGATTGTTAAAAATGGATAAAAAAAATGCCAAATCAGTCAGTTCGTTGATTGAAATTTTTGTTAAGAAAATGTAAAAAAAACTTAATTGTGACTTTTTTTTAACAAATGAAAGTGTTAGTATGTGCCGGATAAGGAATCTATATAGATGCAATTTTTTGAGTTAACTCATGGATAACAATTTGGAGAACATATAAATGAAAATGAAACGTAATCCTATTTCTAATGCTGTACAAAAAGCATTATTTACAGGCTTTATCGCTTCTTCAGCTTTCGGAACAGTTGCTTTAGCGCAAAACAGTGACGATGAAAATGTAGAAGAGCAAGGTAAAATTACTGTAACGGGTTCGCGCATTCAGCGTGTCGATTTTGAAGGTGCAAGTCCAGTTGAAGTTTTTACTGCTGAAGACATCCAGTCGACTGGTAAAGTTACCGTGGCTGATTTCTTGCGTGAAGCACCATTTAACAACTTTGGTTCATTCAACCAAAGATCTGGTAGCAGTGCACAGTCTCAAGCTGGCTTGTCACTTTTGGGTGCGGGTCAGGACAGAACATTAATTCTGTTGGATGGTAAACGATTACCTGGTTCACCTACTTTCGGTGGTACTGCGATCAACTTGAACACCATTCCTACTGCTGCTGTTGAAAGAATCGAAGTATTGCGTGATGGCGCATCAGCTATTTACGGTTCTGATGCTGTTGCGGGTGTGGTTAATATCATCACTAAATCTGATTACAGTGGTGCCAGTGCTCAAATTGGTTTGAGCCGTGCTTCTGAAGAAGGTGCTGATGAGAACTACCATTCTTTCGTTATTGGTTCTGCTAATGACCGTGGTAGTGTAACGTTGGCTTTTGATCACTACAGACAAGATCCAATTTTTGATAAAGATCGTCCATACACAGCTGCTCGTATGGTTGATTTGGATGGCGATGGCTTGATTGAAAGGGGTACTGCTGAAACTGATGGTATCAGTAACTTTGGTGCAACCATAACCAACCCAAATACAGGCCTGTTTGAGCCTTCACCCATTTGTGATGATTTGGCAGCTAATGTTCCAGGTTTTGTAGGCGTATTGGCTGAAGGTAATGATGCAGCTGGTGGTTTTGTATGTGGTTTCGCATATGCTAATGTATCTGCAAATCTGGCTGCTTCTGAAAGAAACTCTGTCGTTGTTTCGGCTGATTATGACATCACTGATAACATCGAAATTTACGGTCGCTTTGTTAACACAAATAATGATTCTTTCGGTCGTTATGCTCCACCTGCAGCGCCTTGGTTGGGCGGTGTGCCTGTTGGCAATGAAAACAACCCATTCGATGTACCTGTACCTGGTCGATTTAGATGGTATCAGTTAGGAAATCGTGATGGTAACGCCACAGATGTGATGCAAGATTACTTGCTTGGTTTCAGAGGCGATACCGACACAGATATCAACTTGGGCTGGGAAGTCTTTGCTCATCACAACACACAAGATAACAAAAACGTAGGTAATACATACTTGAGTTTTGCTGGATTGTTTACGAACTTGTATTTCGATATCGACTTCAGTTCACCTACGGGTTTGGCTTACTTGTCATCCACAATTTTGCAACATGACAGAAATGAATTTAATCAGTATTTTGCTGGTGTTGATTTCGAGCTTGGTGCAATTAATGATGTGCCAATCACTCACTATTTTGGTGGTGAATTCCAAGACATCGTTTACTTCTCACGCGTAGATGCACAATCTGAAGCAGGTCTTATTGGTGGTTCTGCCGGTAACTCATCTGGCGCGACTCGTGACGTAACAAGTTTCTTCTATGAAGGTTTGTATACATTACATGACACATTAGAAATGAGCTTGGCTGTTCGTTATGATGATTACAGTGACTTTGGTAATGAGACTTCTCCAAAAGTTTCGTTCTCTTGGAGGCCAATTGATGATTTGTTAGTTAGGTTATCTTGGGGGGAAGGTTTCAGAGCACCAACATTGGCTGAGTTAACTCAGGCAGATGCATTCTCGGCTTCTTTCGCTGTTGATTACGTATTCTGTGCACAGTCAGGAACTCCTGCGAATCAGTGTGCTAGACAGCAGTTCAATGATACACAACAATCTAATGAAAATCTTGGTGCTGAAACCAGTGAGTTCATTAACTTTGGTGCTGTTTATAACTTCACAGATAATTTCTCTGCGAGTTTAGACTACTTTGACCTGGAAGTTGATAACGTTATTGGTTTCATCAGTGCACAAGACTTGATCTACAATGACTTGGCTGGTACTTTAGATGATTTAATAGCTGCTTATCCAGCTGTCAATCTAATCAGAACACCTTCTGGTACTATTGACGAAGTATTCACTTCATCTGAAAATGGTCCTGGTTTTAACACACGTGGTTTGAACTTGAACTTACAGTACGCTTTGAATACTGATTATGGTTTATTCAATGCTAACTGGAATACTTCTTACATCTTGAGTGATGACCAACCTTCTTTCTTTTCTACTAATGTACAAGAGCAAGATTTAGTTGGTTTTGCCGGTGCGCCTGATTTAAGAAGTAACTTAAATGTTCGCTGGTCTTATGGTGATCACAGTGCAGCATGGAACATTGATTACATTGATGGAACTTATGACAGATCAACACCTAATATTGTAGGTTCTGATGTTAGTTTGATTCCTGAAGGTAATAGACCTTCGTTCACTTCGCACAATGTTCAGTACAAATACAATGCTGGTAACTGGGGTACATACACCATTGGTGCCAGAAACGTATTTGACAGAGGTCCTGTGTTAGACGGTATTGGTCAATTCACTAATGCAAGCTTATACACTACCGGTCATATTGGTAGAGTTGTTTTTGCACAAGTTGACTGGCAGTTCTAATAACAAATTAATCATTTGTTATGAATGGCAGGCATTTAATAAATGCCTGCCATTTTTTTATGAACAGTAAAAATGTTTGGCAAGAATACTGGCAACAAAGTAATGCCTTTACCTCTTTAGCTGCTGACTTCTCAGGGAATTATGATGGAGAAATAGGCGAACACTGGGAGCAGGTTTTTGAGTCTTTGTCAGAAAGCAGTCGAGTTTTGGATATAGCTTGTGGTAATTTGCCGGTATCGATCATTGCTGCACAAATCAGTCACAAGTGCAGTTTAGATTTAAACATACATGCTTGTGATGTTGTAGACATAGATAAACAGCACATCCACACAAAAATTGGTATCAGTAAATCTTTACTTGATACGATTCAAGTACATTCTGGAATAAAAAATGAGGATCTGACAGATATTCCAATTAACAACTTTGATTTAGTAACATCAATGTTTGGTTTTGAATATGGTGATTTGACTAAAACCATCATATCAATTAAGAACATACTTAAACCAAAGGGCCGGGCTGAATTGATTTGCCATTATGATCAGTCCCAGATAATCCAAACCAACAGAATTATTGTTAAAAGTATTTTGGATATAAAATCTGCTAATGGTGTGTTAACTACTTTGATGAAATTATCTGATGCAATGGGCAATCTATATGATCGAACTCAAATTTTAAATTTAAAGAAAAACGTGAAATGTGAACGATTGCGTGAAAAATTGAATGCAAAGCTGCTGAAACTCTACGATAAATATGGTGAACAGTCAAAGGATGCTAATGTGGTTGCATTTGTAAAACATTTTTTTGCGAACCTTGAAGGAAGTAATAAAGTAACAAGAAATCGGATGATATTTGTCTACAAAAAAGAGTTAAACAATCATTTTAGCAGGCTCCAGGATTTATTAAATGCAGCGCTTACACCCACAAAAGTCGAAAATATGTTTCAAATTTGTCAGCAGTATGACATGCACATGAATCAACCAGAAGAAATTAATTACAACCATCATCAGGTTGGTTTAAAAATATCTATTCTCAATAAATAGATAGGCGCTGTTGATGCCTTTAAGTTGTTATTCTTTATTATAAAGATTTTTCTTAAGGCGCAAAATAGCAGAACAATAAATTAAAGAGAGTTACCAGTTAATTATGTTAAGTAAAATTGCTTTAGAAAAAAAAGAAATCTATAAAGTTCACTATTCAAAATATGGTTGGGTCAGTATTGGTGAGTTGTTTGAAGCTGATTTTGTTGAAAGTTTATGTCAAATTTTAGGTAAAAATCTACCATGGGATTTGGTGACAATGGTTGATGGAAAACCGTTTATAGTGTCGGTGGAAGAATTGAAATCTAAACCACAGCAATTCATCAATAATTTCATCAATGAAGTGATTCAATATGCAGCGAGGCATCCTTTTCAATATTTTTATGAAAACTTACGCTTGGATGAAGAAAATCATTTATTTAATGAAGATCTAAAACCGTATGTAGATTTATGTGCGAATGACGAATTTGTCTCTTATTTAAAGGAAATTACCGCAGATGAATCGGACAGCAAAATAGTCGAGACTCAGATCACGAGGTATTCAGCAGGATCTTTTTTAAAGGAACATACCGATCACAATAATAACCCTGCTAATCAATTTCAACGTTATTGTGCTTTTGTTATTGGCCTTACTCAGTCATGGTCTCCAGACTGGGGTGGAACTTTACATTTAGATGAGAACGATGATGGCACATACAAGTCATTAACACCAAAGTTTAACAGCATTAATTTGTTCAGTGTACCTCGAAAGCATTATGTATCACAGGTAAGCAACTTCTGCCCACAAGCCAGATTGAGTGTTACTGGTTGGCTTGCTGAGGAGAAATAAACTTTCGTCTTAAAAAACTTTTGGCACAAACTTAAATATCGGTTGATAGAGAAATAAACTTTGCAGGTATGTTCCCATTGTCGTCTATACACATTTTAGGTGGTTGAGGGTGTTTGGTCAGAAGAGTCATAAATATTAGATCAGTTTTTAGAGTTTAAATAGGCATAGAAGAGATAATGAATCTTTAGTGTAAAGCACTTTATAGCAGAACTTACTATGAAAAAAATAGAAAATATAAAAGATAAACTTGAATCCCAACTTAGAAATGAAGATTTGTTTAATGCCTATAAAACTGCGCAGCAGCTTCTGGAAAATTCGGAAGACATAGAGCTCATCTATACGCTCGGAATTATATGCTCTAGAATTGGCAAAGTAGAAGAGGCTAAATCATACTTTGAGAACTATATTCAATCAGGTGGTCTTGATCCATTAGCCAATTTGAATTTGGGTCACATGTTAAAAGCAATTGGGGAAATAGATGAGGCCAAAAAAAAATACAGGAATTTCATTAAAGATAACCCAAAATATTGTGGTCAGGGATACTGGTATTTGTCGGATTTAAAAGATAAGAATATTGATAACCATGAATTATCAGAAATTACATCGCTACTAACCAGTAATGAAATCAATGATACAGAAAAAATGTTACTGCAATTTGCAATTGGGAATTTCCATGATCGCAAAAAATGTAGTGATAAGGCTTTTAAGGCCTTTAAATCAGCTAACGAATACCATACTAAAATAAAGCCGTTCAATAAAAGTGCCTTTATAAGCTTGGTTACAAATCTTAAAACATTAAATAGCATTCCTGAATTCCAATATGAAGACATAACTCACATACCTATATTTATTCTAGGTATGCCTAGATCTGGCTCTACGTTGTGTGAACAGATATTAAGCAGCCACTCTTTGGTTCAAGCCACAGACGAGTTACTGTTTATTAATGCTATTGCTGCAAGTATGGAAAAATCTGGAAATTATGCACAAGCAGTTGAACAACTGACTCAAGAGCAAGCACAGAAACTGAGAACTTCATATATAAAAAATTGTGCACTTTACATAAAGTCTCCTTGTAAATACTTTATAGACAAACAACCAATAAATTTTCTTCATATCGGTCTGATTAAAACACTTTTTCCAGAAGCAATAATTATCAATTCGTACAGAAATTCCTTAGATAATGCCTTGAGCATGTATCGTCGTTACTTTTTCGTAGGGCATGAATATGCTTACTCTTTTGAAGACATGGCAATGTACATGAACGGTTACATCAAGTTAATGCAGCACTGGGAATCTATTTTGCCAGAACAAATTTTTCATTGCCGTTACGAAGACCTGATTGAAAATTCAGATGACCGTATCAAAGAAATACTCGCTTTTAGTGAATTGCCTTTTGAGGAAAGCTGTATAAATTTTTACGAAAATAAAAGAGCGGTGCTTACTCCAAGTTCCGACCAGGTATCAAAACCTATTTATTCTTCATCTATTGACGCTTGGGAAAAATACTTAGATCAATTACCACTTAGAAATGTTAATCAATTGTCGTTTATTAATCAGCAGATGATCTCGGCATTTACAAAAGACAATGTAAGCAGCGATGTATCAACATGGAGTGATTATTGGTCACAAGGAAATTTGTCGTCTTTTTCCGAAAAAAATTACAGTGGTGTGATCGCGGATTATTGGCGTGATTTTTCAACTACGCTCTCATCACAACACAAAGTTTTAGACTTATGTTGTGGTAATGGCCCTGTATTAAATATGTTATACCACTCATTGAGAGATAATATTTCACCCGAATTAATTGGTGTAGATTATGCCAACGTTCAAAAGTTTGGTAAGCCATACCAATTACATGGAAATGTAAACATTGAGTCTCTCCCATTTGAAAACAGCTGTTTTTCATTTGTAATTTCTCAGTTTGGTATAGAGTACTCTGATTTGTCAGAATCCATTAAGGAGGTTTCACGTGTGCTTCAGCCTGGTGGCCAGTTCAGGTTTATTTGTCACTCCGATGATTCTGCAATACTGAAAGAGAACCGTCAGATATATGAATGTAGTCAATCATTGGAGGAAAATTCTTTTGAGTATTTTTCTGAAATGTTACTTGGCCTCGACCTGATTTCAAAAAATGATTCCAGAGGTGAAGCAATTGCTTCCAGCAGTCGTGAAAAATTTAACCAGTCTATCAGTGAACACCACCAGAAGTTTGGTGAAGTCTTATTCGCTACAGGTTTTCCTGATGCAATGAAGAATATACTTCAATACAAGGCTTCGGGTCAATGTCAAAGTATATTTGAGGATTATAAGATTTCATTTGCTCAAGCCCAAAAAAGAATGAAGCAATTGCTCTCTGCAGCAATTGGTGAAGATAAAAAAGCTGATTTATCAGAGTTGCTACAACAGCATAAATTGAGTATTACATCATTTGATAAAATTAAGGATGAAAATACCGGAATTGTTGGGTGGTGTATTGAGGGGGGAAAATAAATTAGCCACTATACACCACAACTTTGGTAGTTAAATTCAGAGAAAATTCGCTGAAAGGAAAAATTTATGATGCATAAAGCGGTTATTCTTTGATCAATGATTTGATTAATCTGTTATTAATAATTTCTTGTTTTGCGGTTGTCATGCGATTCGATTTAACAATGGCCTTCAGACTTTTCAAGGCTTCTTCAAAGTCATCATTGACCACTAAATAGTCAGCTTTGTGGTAATGTTTTAGTTCGGCAATCGCTTTTTCCATTCGTACATCAATGACTTTACTCGAATCCTGGCCTCTGTTCTCTAGGCGATCACGAAGTGCATTAATGCTAGGTGGTAAGATAAATATGCTGATGGCTTGAGGGAATCTGGTTTTTATTTGTTCTGCGCCTTGCCAATCAATTTCTAGAACCACATCATGTCCTTCGTCTAACATTTTTTGGACAGCATCTTGAGAAGTGCCGTAGAAATTACCAAATACGCTGGCTGATTCCATAAATACACCGGCCAGTTCCATTTGTTTAAACTTCCTCTCGTTGATGAAGTGGTAGTTGTAGCCATCAATTTCTTTGGGCCTGGCTTTACGTGTGGTATGTGAAATCGATAACTTTAAATGGTTGGTATCTCTTACCAATGCATTAACTAAAGATGTTTTGCCAGTACCAGAGGGTGCTGAAACAATGAATAATGTACCTGTAATTTTATTGGTTGACATATAAAAACTCTCTTTATTCTATGTTTTGGATTTGTTCTCGGATTTGTTCAATAGTCACTTTTAAATCTATGCTGGCGTTTGAGGTGGTGATGCTGGTCGATTTTGAGCCGATGGTATTTGATTCTCTATTCAATTCTTGTACCAAAAAATCCAGGCGCCTACCAATTGGTTCTTCAAGATCCAATACCCGTTTGAACTCAATGAGGTGAGCATCCAAACGATCTAATTCTTCGGTAATATCGATCTTTTGCAACTGCAAAGCCAACTCTTGTTCAAATCGTTCAGGGTTAACATCAATGTCAAGCTCTGCTAGCTTGGTTTTTAGTTTATCAGCTAAGTAATTGTTGATGGCGGGTACTTCATCTCTGATTTTATGAGTCAAATCGACCATCTTATTATACTTTTGTTTGAGAACATCATACATGGCTTGGCCTTCGCGTTGACGTGAGTCAATCAATTTTTTAATGCCCTCATCGACCAATTGAGTGGCAACCTGGTTCAATATAGATAAATCTGCAGGTTGTTGGATGATCACATCGGGCCAGGCCATTAATTCTGCCGTACCTAAGGACTGCTCTAGTCCAGTTTCGTTACTGATTTCATTGGCTTTTTCAATCAATTGATTCAATAAAGCTTTATTGATATTTAAATGAGTAAGGTTAATTGATTCATTTGGAAAGAATCGAATGAATACGCTGACTTTACCCCTTGAGAGTTGCTGGTTGAATAATTTTCTGAAGTGGTTTTCACTGGTTCGCAGAAAATCAGGTGCCTTGATGGTTAAATCCAAGAATCTTTGATTAATGGATTTGATTTCACAGCTAAGTTTGCCTAAATCATTTACCACTTCGTGAGCAGCAAAGGCAGTCATTGATTGCATGGTCTGGTGTCATTAAATAAAGGTGAACATTATAGCTAAATATACAAAAGAACGTATTGTTAATCCTAAACAGGCCAGTGAAAATATCGTTTAATGACTATTATCATATGTCATTCAGGTCTAAAGCGGTTATAGTGATGGAAAAGAGAGGAAACTATGAAGAATATATTGTTGATATTGTTGTTGAATGTTTTATGCCTCCCCGCAGTGGCAAAACTTTCATCTGATGACTTTGCAGGCATCAAGCTAAGGAGTATTGGCCCTGCTTTGATGTCTGGGCGGATCTCTGACATTGATATACACCCTGAGAATGAAAACATTTGGTATGTGGCAGTTGGTTCTGGTGGTGTATGGAAAACAGAGAATGCAGGCACCACATGGAAACCAATATTTGATGAGCAAAGCGTATACTCAATTGGTAGTGTGACCATTGATCCAAATAATACCAATAGAATTTGGGTGGGTACTGGTGAGGACACCGGTGGCAGACATGCCAGTTATGGCGATGGTATTTATTTGAGTGAGGATGGTGGTCAAACATGGAAAAACATGGGTTTGAAAAAATCTGAACGAATATCCACTGTGATTGTTCACCCAAAAGATTCGAACACAGTATGGGTGGCAGCACAAGGGCCATTGTGGTCTAAAGGCGGCGAACGTGGGCTTTATAAAACAGTTGATGGCGGTAAGACCTGGAATAGATACTTGGGGGATGATAAATGGACAGGTGTGGCTGATATTGTGATTGATCCACGGAATCCTGACAGGCTATATGCAGCCACTTGGCAAAGGCATCGAACTGTGGCTGCCTATATGGGTGGTGGGCCAAATACTGGTCTCCATAAATCGGAAGATGGTGGTGAAACTTGGATTGAATTAACACACGGGTTGCCTAAAGAAAATATGGGCAAAATTGGGTTGGCAATATCACCTCAAAAACCTGATGAAATTTATGCTGCCATCGAACTAGAGCGACGTACTGGTGGTATTTATAAGTCGTTTGACCAAGGCGCCTCATGGAGTAAGCAATCTGACGCAGTGGCAGGTGGAACTGGTCCACATTATTACCAGGAATTATATGCATCACCACATCACTATGATCGCTTGTATCTCATGAATAATTACATGATCATTTCAGACGATGGTGGCAAAAATTACCGCAATATGAACGAAACCAACAAACACATTGATAATCATGCGATTGCATTTAGTCAGACTAATCCTGATTACTTGTTGGTTGGAACCGATGGCGGTTTGTATGAAAGTTTTGATTTAACCAAATCATGGAAGTTTGTGGCCAATCTGCCAGTGACTCAGTATTACAAAGTGGCTGTTGATGATGCAGAGCCGTTTTATCATATCTATGGTGGAACCCAAGATAACAACACCCAAGGAGGGCCTTCTCGTACTGACAATGTACATGGTATTCGTAATTCTGATTGGTATGTGGTGCTATTTGGTGATGGTCATCAGCCAGCCACAGAACCTGGTAATCCAGACATCGTATATGCAGAGTGGCAACAAGGTAACTTGGTCAGGGTTGATAAAACCACCGGTGAGATGGTTTACATCCAGCCACAGCCAGATGCAGGAGATGATCCAGAGCGTTTCAATTGGGATGCGCCTATATTGGTTAGCCCACACGAACCCCAACGCTTGTATTTTGCTTCACACCGTGTGTGGCGTTCAGATGATCGAGGTGATTCTTGGCGAGCAATTTCAGGCGACTTAACCAAAAACCAAGAGCGTATTGAACGTCCTATTATGGGAGACACTCAAGGTTGGGATATGCCTTGGGACATGTTGGCCATGAGTAATTACAACACCATTACATCAATTTCGGAATCGCCATTACAGGCTGGTTTGATTTATGTTGGAACAGATGATGGTTTAATTCAAGTTACAGAAAATGATGGTGAGAATTGGCGCAGTATTGATGTTGGAGATTTACCCGGTGTCCCTGATAGTGCGTTTGTCAATGACATCAAAGCTGATTTGCATGATTCGGATACGGTTTACATGGCTTTGGATAATCACAAATATGGAGACTTTCAACCCTATTTGTTGAAAAGTAATAACCGCGGTAAAAGTTGGCAGAAGTTAAGTTCAGGAATAGCAGATAATACTTTGGTATGGCGAATCGTACAAGATCATGTAGATCCTAACTTGATGTTTGTTGGCACTGAGTTTGGTTTGTATTTCAGTCAGAATCGTGGTGGAAAATGGCATAAAATTGGTGGTGGCATGCCAACCATTTCTGTCAGAGATTTGGCCATACAAAAGCGAGAAAATGATTTGGTGGTCGCAACATTTGGTCGTGGTTTTTATGTTCTGGATGATTACAGTTTTTTGCGTGGTGTGGATAGCGATACACTAAGTTCAAATGAAATTTTTCCGATTAAGGATGCATTGTGGTATATCCCAAGAATGGTGTTGGGGTTTAATGAGAAAGCTGCACAAGGAGATGCTTTTTACACGGCGAAGAATCCACCTTATGGTGCAGTCATTAACTATCATTTAAAGGACGGTTTAAAAAGCAAGAAAGACTGGCGACAAGAGGCAGAAAAGAAAAGACTTGAAGAGGGCAAGTCTTTGGCGTTTCCAAGTTGGGATGAGGTTGATGCAGAACGCTTGGAAAAAGAACCAAAAATTTGGTTAATTATAACTGACAAAAATGATCAAGTAATCAGGCGTGTGGCTGGTTCGACCGATAAAGGTTTCAATCAAGTTGCTTGGGATTTGCGTTACCCGGCTTTTGGTGTATTGGGGCAGGGCGGAGGCTTTTTCTCAGATGAGCCACAGGGTATGATGGTGGCACCTGGCGAGTATAAAGCTTCAATGAGTCAGGAAATAGACGGTAAGATTGAACAATTGCACGAGCCCGTACCATTCAAGGTTAAACCTTTGCATCATGGTGGTGCATTGCCAGGTGCTACATATGATCAAGTAGCAGATTTTTGGAAACATTTATCTGCAGTTCAGCATGATGTTTCTGTGACTAATAAGAAGTTAGCAGAAGGTATCAAACGTATTGAGATGTTAGACAAAGCTTTAAAAAACAGCTTGGCGGATCATGGCGATTTGGATCAAGAGCTCAATGCCATCAGGGATGAACTTAACAGGCTGGACCGAGAAATCAATGGTAACCGTTCAAAACAGCAAGTAGGTGAAAAAACCAAAGTAACCATCGGTGCACGTTTAGGAGCAGTTTCTATTGGTACAGCTTTTTCGACTTACGGCCCAACACCTAATTTAAGGAAGTCATTGGAGTTGGCTGAATCTAAACATGCAGCATTAAAACCCCAGGTGGAGAAAGTAACTGATCAGATGATGCCTGCATTGGAGAAAAAACTGGCTGCCATAGGCGCACCTTTTGTGTATTAGCTGAATAAAAAGGAATGTCCTTGGGTTTGCACTTTCTGATTGGCTTACATGGATGTAGGTCTGTCGCGTGAGTTTGGAACGTAAGTGACCCCGCTATCGCTCACGGCTTTTCGCTTATTTCGTTAATGCTTTTTTGCTTCGCAAAACCGCAATAACTTCACTCACTGCCTAACCAAGTGCACGCATGAGAGCATTCAAGCAAGACT
>JANQRW010000061.1 GCA_028284365.1 Marinicella sp. | reverse complement strand
AGAGCTACAAACCAATAAAACTAAGCCATGTTCGATGTGGCCGCTTTCACCCCAGTGAAAAAAGGCCCAAGAACATTCATATGTGCCACATAGAGTGTATCGGCAAGCTTTCCCTCTGCGGGTCGACCACAGCATTTTCTCTGTCGATGGCGTCCTGAACTTGATTTTTACTGACATGCGGAGCAAACAAACCAATAAAATCATGCATAAATTGACGCAGGTACAAGCTTGGTTGAAACGCAATCCAGGTAGAACATAACGGTAAAATATCCTTGGTTTCCAAGGCCACTAAATCATCATCCACACCTGCTTCAAAAGCCATAGAAGCGATAATTCCCACGCCCAAACCAGAACGCACATAGGTTTTAATCACATCTGAATCTCTGGCAGTAAAAACAATTTGAAAATCCAACTTGGCTTTGCGAAATGCTTTCACCAATGAGGAGCTCTCCTGGTCGTTGTATAAATAGACAATCAGTGGTTGTTTGGATAATTCTTCCAAAGTTAAGTTAGTTTTATTGGCCAACTCATGGTTTTTAGGTACTACCACATACCTTTGCCACTTAAAACAATCAATTTTAACCAACTGTTTATCGTCCTCTATACCACCGGAGGCAATGGTAAAGTCAGTTTCGCCATTTCGAATGGATTGGATGTTTTGTTTTGAAGTACCTTGGTGCAAATTAACCTTTACATCCGGAAATCGTTCATGAAAGGATTTTATGACGGCAGGCAACACATAACGCGCTTGGGTATGCGTGGTAGAAATGTTCAACTGACCTTGTTTCACCTGACTCAATTCTTTAGACACGGCTGCTATGTTCTCAACTTCTTTGAGCGCTCGCCGCACCCTTAGCAACACTTCTTCACCGGCTGTTGTTAATGAAACCAGTGACTTACCTTGTCGCTTAAACAATGGTACACCCAACTCATCTTCAAACATCCTGACTTGACGACTGACACCAGGCTGTGAAGTAAACAATGCTTTTGATGCTGCGGTCACATTGAGGTTGTGTTTACAAACAGCCTCAAAAAACCTTAATTGTTGGAGTTTCATGATGTTTATACCTAACCAGTAATAATTGTTCTAATGATTCATAGCGGACAGGTTAACCGATGTTTTTCTTTCACGCAAGTTTTAGACATCTAAACGTCTAATAAAAATTAGTTATATACACATACCGATAAATTATTTTTATAAATTCCAATCATCACTCATATTGGTATCGATCAATAACAACCATTGAAACAACAATGAATTACCTGCCTATCAACATAGATTTAAGAAATAAACCAACCCTGGTACTGGGTGGCGGTGGTGTGGCATTAAGAAAAATAAAGATGCTACTCAAAGCAGGTGCTCAAATAACTTGTATCAGCTTATATTTTGAAGACGAAATTCAAAAATTATCAAAGGGTCAAAAACTACATCTGAGAAAAGCCGATCTAGTTGCTGATTCGGCCAAAATACTCACAACAGCATTTCTCAGCAAATACCAATTAGTCATTACTGCTACCGACAATGAATTCATAGCGAAACGGGTCTATCAGATCGCTCAAGACAATCAAATCTTGGTCAACACCGTAGACAATCGAAATCTGTGTAACTACATCACGCCCGCAATTGTTGATCGCAGCCCGATCTCAGTGGCGATAAGCAGTTCTGGTACTGCCCCAGTTTTAGCCCGCAACATCAGGGAAAAAATTGAAAAGATGTTACCACAAAATATTGGCCAGCTTGCCAAGAAAGCTCACTCTATGCGACACGCTGTGATTCAAAATATTGCATCCTTTACAGGTAGAAAGCATTTTTGGGAGCGATTTTTTGATAGCGAGCACGCAGATGACCTATTGAACAATCGCGAAATTGTCAATAATGAAACCATTATTAAAAGCATTACCAATCAACTAAAAACCAAAGGTGAGGTGGCTTTGGTTGGGGCTGGACCAGGTGACCCTGAGTTATTGACTATCAAAGCCTTGCGCTTGATTCAAGAAGCAGACGTGGTTTTTCATGATCGCCTGGTTTCTCCTGAAATAATTGAATTGGTAAGAAGAGATGCCGAATTAATCAGCGTGGGTAAAACCCAAGGCCATCACAGTGTCCCACAAGATCAAATCAATCAACTTCTGGTTAAACATGCCCAAAAAGGACAGAAAGTTGTTCGACTTAAAGGTGGTGACCCTTTCGTATTTGGCCGAGGCGGCGAAGAACTACAAGCATTAAAACAGCATGGCATTAAGTTTTCCATTGTGCCTGGAATCACTGCCGCAGTGGGCTGTTCTGCCTATGCAGGCATTCCATTAACTCATCGTGATTTTGCGCAAAATGTTTTGTTTGTTACCGCACATTGTAAAAACTCCATTGACACCCTGGATTGGGTATCGCTGGCAAGAGAAAAACAAACCATTGCAGTCTACATGGGTTTAATGAAATCTGAAGTACTGTCTGCTAAACTGATTGCACACGGTAAAAACCCTCAGACGCCAGTTGCCATAGTTGAAAATGGCACCACCCAACAGCAAAGAGTTGTTCGTGGACAATTACAAAATTTATCCGAGAGAATAGCCAGTCAAAATATATCTTCACCTGCATTGATTATCATTGGTGAAGTGGCTGCCTTGAACGATGATTTGGCTTGGTTTAAAAACCATGAACCCATAAATAATGAAACCAATAGATTAAAAATAGCATAAAGAGAAACCACATGATTTATCAATCAATCTTAGAAACAATTGGCAACACACCCATTGTAAAAATAAACCGACTGGCCCCCAAAGGCATTGATGTGTACGTCAAAGTCGAATCTTTTAACCCCATGGCCTCAGTTAAAGATCGATTGGCTCATGCCATCATTGTTGATGCTGAAGCCAAAGGTCAACTTAAACCTGGACAAACAGTGGTTGAGGCCACTTCTGGTAACACTGGCATCGCATTAGCCATGGTTTGTGCTGCCAAGGGCTACCCTTTTGTGGCAGTTATGTCAGAAACTTTCTCAATTGAGCGGCGCAAGTTAATGCGGGCTTTAGGTGCCAAAGTGGTGCTGACTCCAGCCGCCGAGCGCGGAACAGGGATGGTAAAAAAAGCCAAAGAATTGGCCCAAACCAATAACTGGTTTTTAGCCAGACAATTTGAAAATCAGGCCAACCCAGCCTACCACCGATCAACCACCGGTCCTGAAATCTTGCAGGATTTCGCTGGTAAAAAATTAGATTATTTTGTCAGCGGATACGGCACAGGGGGAACCATCACTGGTGTTGGAGAAATGTTGAAACTGGCTCGACCAGACATTCAAATTGTTGCCACAGAACCCCAAGAAGCCTCTCTCCTGGCTGGTAAGGAATGGTCACCGCACAAACTTCAAGGATGGACACCTGATTTTATTGCAGAAGTTATGAATCAGGAAATTTATGACCACTTAATTCCGGTAGATGAACATGAAGCCAAAAAATATTCACTGGCATTGGCTGCACAAGAGGGTATCTTTTGTGGCATATCAGCTGGTGCAACATTTGCCGCAGCCATGCATGTTGCTGAAAAAGCAGCGCCTGGTTCAGTTATCTTATCGATGATACCAGATACTGGGGAACGCTACCTGAGTACCTACTTATTTGATGATTTTATAGATGGTTCAGACGAAGTCTGATTACAAAGTAGTAACGTTTTTGTCGATTTTTTTGAAGTGGTTGATTTAACAGTGTTAACAGGCCCTAATCTATGCCCAACTTTTTAATCTTATAACGCAATGCCCTGAAGCTGATGCCTAACAGTTCAGCAGCTTTGGTTTTATTGTTATTTGCCTTAGTCAGTGCATTGGTTATTTCACGTATTTCAATTTCCTCAATGTACTTTTCAAGGTTCATTTCCTTGGTTAATTGTGGCTTAAATCCTGTGTTCTCAAGTTGTAAATCATCTTCTCGAATTAATTGATTTTGACAATTTACTGCCGCTTTAGAAAGCACCAAATCCAATTCTCTTAAATTCCCGGGAAACTCATGTTTATTAAGTTTAGCAATTGCTGTGGGGTGAATTTTACAAGGTAATTTTTTCCAGTCCTCCGCCAGTTGTTCCAGATGTGATTTACAAATCTCAATTAAGTCATCTTTAAGTTCCATTAAGGTTTTGGTTTTTATTTCCCCCACACAAATCACTCTCAACAAAGATTTTTTCATTCCCAAGGAGTGCTTGAATTCATCTTCACTCCAATCGGTTGTGACCACAATCCGTTGTTGATCTGACAGAGAATTCACAAATTGGATCAAAACAGTTTGTTGGTCCGGACGCAATTTCTCTACATTTTTATAAATCAGTGTACCTGAATTATTTGGGGTCAAATCATTGATTGTATCGCCACAATCTACACAAGTAATCTCATCTGCGTTTAAATCACTGTTTTCATGAATCAGCATGGCAATTTTTTCTTTCCAATTGCCTTTATTACCATAAATAATAACCGGCACTTTGCTGGCTGCATATTTTTTGATTAAATCATCCAGATGTTCAAAATACGCCGTAGGTATATTGATCCCTTTATCATTTCCGGTTTCATCAACAGTTTGGTGCTGCTGCAACCCAGTTATCACCAATTGTCTTAAAGTATCTAAACTGATCGGCTTGGTAATAAAATCATAAGCACCCTTTTTCAAAGTTTCAACCGCATGATTGATTGTTCCAAAAGCTGTGATCACAGCGATCGGTGTATTTGGATAGTTCGTTGCGACGTGTTCAACCAACTCACTACCAGTGCCATCGGGCAACTTAAAATCAGTTAAACAAAGGTGAAAAGATGTTTTTGAAAGTTGGTATTTGGCTGAACCTATATTTTCAGCTTTAAATACCTTAAATTGCATTCTTGTCAATGATATTTCCAACAGTTGCAAAATATCTGGTTCATCATCAACGATTAAAATTCTTTTATGTTCACTTGTCATATGTTGGCTGCTTCTATCAATTCTCTGCGTAACATGGGCCCAAAATTCATGTGCTCTATAAATGCCACCAAGTCTGCTTGATTGGCTTTCGTTTTGTATATATCATCATTTTCAATGGGTGCATCAACCACTATTTTAACAAGTTGTCGAGATAATCGCGCGGCTTGTTGTTGGTCTTTGATTTTCTTCTGGCATGATTTAGCCCCACGAAAGCTTAAATATCCTATTTCTTGATGTCGGGTTAGTATATTGTCCAAATCATTGAAGTGATTGATCAAAATTTGTGCTGTTTTCACACCAACGCCCTTAACGCCCGGAATGTTATCAACCTGATCTCCAGCCAAAGCCAAAAAATCACAAACCTGATCAGGCCTGACCCCAAATTTATCTGTCAAAGCATTAAACCCTAATGGTTTTGATTTACCATAATCCCACCACCAATCTGTTGGCCTCACCAACTGTGCCAGGTCTTTATCAGCGCTGACAATACACACATTATGACCGCGATTGGCATAGGTTTGGTGCAAAGTACCAATCAAATCATCGGCTTCGTAGCTGTCATCTGCATAAACTGCAATACCCAACAATTTTGCGAGCTTTTGACAATGTTTAAACTGTTTTTTCAAATCCTCCGGTGCTGGCTCACGGTTGGCCTTATACTGTGGGTAAATTTCATTGCGAAAAGAAGTGGTCAAGGCTTCATCGAAGGCTGTTGCAATGTATTGTGCTTGTGTTTGTTTAACGAATCTGGCCAAAAACCTGGCAAAACCATATACCGCATGGTTACTGTTGCCCTCTTCATCCACCAATTCTGGGGACATGGAATAATAACTGCGAAACACAAAAACCGACGAATCAATCAGAAACGCTGTTGGTTTTTGTGTTTGTGAACCAGTCATCAACTACCAATGATTACGCAATCAAGCCCATGGCTTCGAGTTTGAGTACGATTCGTTGGGTGGCCTGATCTGGTGAAAAGTTTAATGTGTTGATGTCCATTTCTGGGGTTTCAGGCACTTCGTATGGATCACTGATGCCAGTAAATTCTTTGATAACTCCTTGACGAGCCAATGCATACAGACCTTTTCGGTCACGCTTCTCACATTCTTCCAATGGTGTTGAAACATGAATTTCGACAAAACCCCCTAGGGGTTCAATCATTTCCCGAACCTGGCTACGCATCTTGGCATAAGGCGCAATTGGTGCACAAATCGCCACCCCGCCATTTTTAGTGATTTCACTGGCTACATAACCGATTCTTTGCACATTGATGTTGCGGTGTTCTTTGGAAAAACCCAGTTCACTGGACAAATGTTTACGCACCACATCACCATCCAATAAAGTCACAGGACGGTTGATCATTTCCATTAATTTAACTCGTAAAGCATTGGCGATGGTGGACTTTCCTGATCCTGAAAGGCCAGTGAAAAAGACAGTAAAACCTTGTTTGTTTCTCGGTGGGTGACTTTTACGTAACTCTGCCACCACCTCCGGATAAGAAAACCACTCAGGAATATCCAACCCTTGTTGTAATCTGCGCCTTAATTCTGTTCCTGAAATGTTAAGGATGTTTTCTTTTTCAGTCACTTTTGAAATTGGAATGTATTGGGCTTTATCCTGTGAATAAACCATCATTTCAAATTCAACCATTTTGATCCCCAGCTCATCTTCATGCTTTTTCAAAAGATCCTGAGCTGCGTACGGGTCATAAAATGGTTCACCTTTAGAATCATCACCAGGGCCCGCGTGGTCTCGACCCACAATGATGTGGGTACAACCATAGTTTTTACGAATAATGGCATGCCACAAAGCCTCTCTTGGACCGCCCATGCGCATTGCCAACGGCAACAGCGACAAAGCGGTGGTGCGCTCAGGGTACATGTCCATCACTTTTTCATAACACCTCACGCGTGTGAAATGGTCAATATCACCAGGCTTGGTTAAGCCAACCACTGGGTGAATCAATAAATTGGCCTCAACCCTTTGTGCGGCCCTGAAGGTCAACTCCTGATGTGCTCGATGCATTGGGTTTCGGGTCTGGAAAGCAACCACTCGTGACCAACCCATTTTTTTGAATTTATTTCTTATCTCATGCGGACTGTGGCGGTGTTGTTTGTAATCATAGTGAGTGGGTAATTGCAGGCCCAGTAATTCACCCCCCAAATAATATTGTCCAGCAGTGCTCATCAAATAATTGACAGCAGGATGTTTTGTGTCATTTGTTCCATAAACAGCCAACGCTTCAGCTGCTTTATCCACCTCCCAAACATCCTCAACTTTAAGTACAGCCAAGACCACACCTTCTTGATCACGCAAGGTCAAATGGCCACTTTCTTTAGCTGCAACCATGGTTTTCTCATCCACATCCAGGGTGATTGGCATTGGCCACAAAGTACCATCTGCCAAGCGCATATCGCTTAAAACAGCCTGGTAGTCCTGCTGGCGCATAAAACCATTAAGTGGTGAGAAAGCACCATTAAGCAACAATTCAATGTCACAAACCTGGCGGTCACTTAAATCCCAATCAGGCATCTCGTTAGCCAGTTTCTGTCGCTCAGCTTTGACGACTTCATTAGGAATCAGGTTAATTAGTTCGCCGCCATGGGCATCGATGATTTTCATAAATTTCTCAAGTTAATTCGTTTAGTTTGTATTTGTTGATTTTTTGGGCAATCGTGGTATGAGACACACCTAATTGCCTGGCTAATTTTCTGGTTGAAGGATACTTCTGATACCAATGCTGTAAAAAGTGTTTCTCAAATTCGTTCACTGCTTCACTGAGGGTCATACCTTCCAAGTCCGCCTCTAAATTGATGGCACCTTCCAAATCTAAATCACTGGCCTGAATCATATCATCTTTAGCTACCATCATGGCTTTGTATATGGCATGACGTAACTGGCTGGCATTCCCAGGCCAATAATAACGTTTCATTTTAGTGGTCGCATCAAGTGAAAAAGACAGGTTTTTACCCAATTGTTGATTAAACTGCGATAAGAATAGTTGCATCAACGGCTCTATGTCCTCGACCCGTTCACGCAGCGGTGGCACATTCAAACGCAGTACATCCAGCGCCACAACCAAACCGGCAATTAATTTTCCAGCTTGTTGATGTGCACTGAGTTTTTGTGCCGATGAAGCCATAACTCTGATACCCTTCACTTTCGCCGATGCATTTAACCAATGCAATACTTTTTCCTGTATGTGCTTGCTCATGAACTCAATGTGCGAAAAAAACAAAGTGCCTGAGCGATTCAATTCAAAGACGCCAGGCCGAGTTTCTGAACCAAACAGTTTGCTTTCCATTTCATCGCTTTTCATGGATTGGCAATCAACCACAGTAAACAACTCATTATTGCGGTCACTCAAACTGTGACAAGCATGTGCCAAAAGCGTTTTGCCAGTACCCGTTTCACCAACAATATTCAAAGGTGCATCCACAGACGCCAGTGTTTTGGCTTTTTGCAAAACCGCTGCAAACGATTCGGATTGAAAAACCATGCGCTCCAACCCATCAATTTCTTCACCTTGCATGACATAACTACTGGCCAGCACCTTATCGTGATTACGAAACAACAACAAAGCACCCAACATTTGTCCTTTTGTGCCTTGGATCCCCTGAACTTCAAGCAGCATTTTTCCTGCAATGGTATTGATATTAACAGGGACATGAGAGTTGGCAGCCGCGTTCACTTTCTCTTGCCAACCTTTTGATACAAATATTTGATTCATTTTTTCAGGAGTCTTGTGATTTTCTGTATGCTCCTGAAACAAGTTTTTGGCCTTTTCATTGACATAGGATAATTGGCCTTTGGTGTCTATTCCAACCACAGGATCTGGCATTGCTTGCATCAAAGATTCCAACATGCTTTGAGTTTGCACACCTGGTAAAACTTCAATTTGATTAACCCACCTGATGCCAGGTATTTTCATAAGCAAACTGGCGATCGTACCTTGTGTTGATTTTGCTAATTCCTGAGTGTGTAAGTAAATTTTTCCATCTTCAACCTCAACCTTGATCAAATCAGCATGATGTTCTCTCAAGAGGGATAAGACATCATCGGTGATACCTAATTTATTTTCAGTAGTGATGGCCAATTTCATAAGTGTAAAGATTTTTGTACAAGCCATTAAGTGTTAATTATCAATTACTTAAGATAAAAAAATGACTTTTGTAATGAATATTTTACGTATTCTAACTTGGTTGTGTTCCAGTCACAACTTAAAATTTGATCTAAGCTAAGAACATTTGGAACCACACATATGAGCAAACATCAAGCGAGTCATTTTGCAACCCAAGCCATTCACGCAGGATACAACCCAATACAACACCAGGGTGCTTTGACCCCACCCATTCAAATCAGTTCTACGTATGCTTTTGAGTCAGTTCAACAAGGCGGCGCAGCCTTCCAGGGTGATAATGACCGATTTATCTATGCTCGTTTAGGCTCACCCTCACAGCATATATTAGAACGACGTTTGGCTGAATTAGAAAAAGCCGAAGCAGCCTTAGCCACCGCCTCAGGTATAGGTGCCATCACCAGTGCCATCTGGTCTTTTCTAAAACCAGGTGATGAACTCATAGCTGATTTAAGCCTTTATGGTTGTACTTACTCATTCCTAGAACACGGACTTAAGCAATTTGGAGTAGAGGTTACCTATCTGAACTTAACTGACGCCAGTACTCTGATCAATCACATCTCCGATAAAACCAAAATGGTCTACTCAGAAACACCCACAAACCCTAACATGCGCTTGGTCGATATTGCTGCATTGGCTGAAATAACCAGACAATATGATTGTAAACTGATGATTGACAACACCTATTGTACACCTTACCTGCAGAACCCTTTGAGTTTAGGCGCAGATCTGGTGGTGCATTCAGCCACCAAGTATTTAGGAGGTCATGGCGATTTAATCGCTGGTTTTGTTGCCGGAACACAAGAAGACATTGATCACATACGTATGGTTGGCCTAAAAGACATGACTGGTGCGGTCATATCTGGTTTCGATGTATCATTGCTGCTGCGTGGCCTCAAAACCCTTCATGTCAGAATGGATCGCCATTGCCAGAATGCTCAACAAGTGGCTGAATACCTATCCACTTCTGACTATGTGAAACACATTTTTTATCCAGGACTTGAAAACTGCTCACAGAAAACTTTAGCCAATAAGCAAATGCGTTTGCCAGGGGGTATGATTGCCTTTGAATTAAACGCCAGCCGCGAACAGTCTGCACAATTCGTAAACGCGCTCAAAATGATACTTTGTGCAGTCAGTCTGGGTGATGCAGAAACATTGGTTCAACACCCGGCATCAATGACTCATTCCACCTACACCGAAGAAGAGTTGCTTGAACATTTAATCAGTCCCACATTGATTCGATTATCAGTCGGGCTTGAGCACATTGGTGATATATTGTTTGACTTGGATCAGGCATTTGAGTCAGTTTTTTCGGCCGATAGAGAGTTAACAATTTCAGCCTGACTTTTAAGCATTTTAACCTGTTCTTCTAACAGATCAGCTGTGACTTTTTCAGGTGGAATGGGCGTGCCCACAATCAGTTCAACTTTGGCCATAAATTTTCGGGGCAGCCTTTGAATCACCCGCTTGGAATATCTTGAAAACATACTGCCCCATAGGTTATTCAAAGCCATAGGTACAACTGGCACTGGTGTTTCCTCAATAATTCGCTCTATGCCTTTTTTGAATTGGCCAATTTCGCCATCCGGTGTTAAACGGCCCTCTGGAAAAATACAAACCACATCATCATCTTCCAAAGCTGTTTTAACGGATACAAATGCATCCTCCATCATCACTGGATCATCCTTGCTACTGGCAATTGGAATGGTTTTGGCTGACTTAAACAAGAACTTCATGCCAAATTTGTTGTAAATTTTATGATGCATCACAAACTTGGTTGGACGGCGGACACGACCCATGATAATTACCGGGTCAACAAATGCAATGTGATTACAAACCAAAACCACCGGACCCTCTGCCGGAATGTTGTCTAAACCCTTGTATTTGACCCGGTAAACCAACGAAACCAACAACCAAGCAATTAAACGCAAAATAAACTCTGGCACAATGGTAAAAATATAAATACAGACAATGATATGTAACACCACCGTAATCAAAAATAACTCTGGAATACTGAAATTGAAAACCCCCAGAACCAACATGCCCAGTAAAGCTGCAACGACCATAAAAATCGCATTGATGATGTTATTCCCAGCAATCATTCTGGATACTTTATTGGCATCCGAGCGCTCCTGTACCAAGGAATACAGTGGCACAATATACAAACCACCGAAAATACCAATCATGGCCAGGTCAACACACACACGGTAAGCACCAGGCGTGGCCATCACTGCAGCAATTCCTAAATCGTTCAAACCCGATACTGGCCAGCTGTGGCTGACCCAATACAAGTCAAAACCAAACCAAGCCAAGCCAAGCGCACCCACTGGTACCAAGCCAATCTCAACCCGACGCCCTGAAAGTTTTTCACATAACAATGAACCAACCCCTATACCAATAGAAAACATGGTCAACAACAAGGTAACCACATGTTCATTGCCATTGAGCACAGTGCGACAGAAATTTGGCATTTGTGCTAAGAACACTGAGCCAAAAAACCAAAACCATGAAATGCCTAGAATTGACAAAAACACCACTCGCTTTTCAGGAATAATTTTCAAGTTCTTAACAGTTGCACGCCATAGGTTCCAATCAAGTTTTATACTCGGTTCGGCTGCCACACACAAAGGAATGTTCCTTGCTGAAAGATAACCTAAGGTAGCAAAAGTAATCACAGCTATGGAAATCGGAATAAATGAATCCAAAGCAATCAACACCCCACCCAAAATGGTGCCCAACAAAATTGAAATAAAAGTACTGGCCTCAACCAAACCATTGCCACCCATCAATTCATGGCTGTCGAGCTTTTCAGGCAGGTAACCATATTTAACTGGCCCAAATAAAGAAGATTGAGCCCCCATTAAAAACAACACAAAAATAAGCAACGGTATGCTATTCAAATAAAAACCCACTGCCGCTAATGTCATGATACACATTTCACCCATTTTCACTCTTCGCACCAACATCGACTTTTCAAACTTATCTGCCACTTGACCGGCAAAAGCAGAAAACAGGAAAAACGGTAAAATGAACAAGCCAAAAGCCAAGTTGGTCAAAACATCTACCTGCTCCTCCACCACCCGAAAAGCAATCATGATAACCAAAGCATTTTTGAATACGTTGTCGTTAAACGCACCAAAAAACTGGGTGAGAAAAAACGGTAAAAAACGACGTTGTTGGAGTAGTTGAAATTGTGATTTATTCGACATGTCTCGATTTCTGGTTGAACACCAAACAGTTTAGCACTTCAGCCCTCAACTACCATTGCCAAAACAGTAATATAAAGAATAATAAATGTAGCACGCTCAATTCTGAATGTTGTGAACGAATTTTTGAATCACTGCAGAATTCTTGACCAACCGTTCACCGGCCCGAACCAATTGGTCCACTTGGTCGGCAGGCAGTTGCAATGCTGTAGGCACAGCCGCCAGTTGTGATGCTTCTGGTTCGCCCAAATCATTGAAATTCAATTCTGTCACATAAAAATCAAATTCATCACAACCTGCTTTAAAGAATTCAGCACATCGACCTTCGATCACTTGCCGTGTCCACTTTTTAACACTGAGCTGAAGTAAATCCAAAGTATCTTCATTATAGTTTTGCGATTGAATGGTAGTTACTGCATTCAATGTTTCTGCCAAGCCTGGGGTTTTTTCAGTCAATGACAGTTTCTGATTCAATGTTGCAGCAGCATTAACCACAACAAACAACACTTTTTTGGTGTTGGTTAAACGATAGGCTTTAAGAGCTTGCCAAAAATTATCGCCCTGTGCATATATTTGATTCAATATCGCCCGCACACCCAGATTATCAGCCACACCACCATCAACCAAATGTAGATAAGGGTAATCATTCTTATCATAGAAACTGCGAATTTTAAGCGCTTGGTTGATAAACCTCAGGTCACCATCGACCGTTTCCAATTGATGTTCAAAAGGATCACAGCCACTGTGGTTCTTGATCAAAACAGGTGAAAATAATACTGGTACCGCTGATGAAGCGGTAACCGCCTTACCAATGGGAAAAGAGCCTAAATCTGAGCAGAGCCAACGAAAATGATCATCAGAAAATGTAAAGCCTGTACCAGTAGCAATGTCTGTTGCATTGATCATGATGGCTGGTGCGCCAGGTCGCATGTCTGCAAAAGTTTTGTTAGCGAAGATCTTATCCTGATAGTGTTGTGCTGTTAAATCACTGCGGTTGTATTGTCCAGACATGAATCGAAACCAGTTCAAAGGATTAACCAACAGCTGTCTGGTAAGCTGACTTTGAATGTTATTTTTCAGGAAGTCATTGCTGAAATCTATGAACAAGCGATCACCGAATAAACCATAATAAGCCGAAGTAAAACTACCCCCAGAGACGGAAGAAATAACATCCACCAGAGACAACAGGTTAACTTGGGTTTGACTGTTGAGTTGAATGGGTGTATTTTTCAAACCTTTCATCACACCATAAGAAAATGCGGCCGCGCGGGTGCCGCCTCCTGAAAAGGTCAAAATAACAGTTATGTCATCATTGTGTCCATAAGCCTCAAGTCGCTCTGGCACTGTCAGGCGTTTTGAGTCTTCACTTAATGGAAGGTTCTGGAATTGTTTGTTGTTAACACAACTCACCAACACCAACAAAACAGCAACAATCTGTATCACAAACCTAAACATCTGATCTCCTACACAGCTCTTAACGGTTTAGATTGTACCATGTCAAAATTCTTAGACGAGTTGTGGTTTTCTCCATAAAGCTTTAAACAAAGCAACCATTGTGAAACCATCAAATAAGGCAATGCCTAGATACCAAAAGCCAGCCAAGCCAACAACATCAAATGACTTTGCAAAAGCCAATATCATCACACCCATCACCGGGATATAAGCCGCATAGGCCAACCAGCGCCAACCTTGGAATAAACCGAATGCTGTTACCCAGCCCAAGATACCCAAAGCCACCATCAGATAAGCCGCCGCATTGAACCCCAACACCAGTGGCAAAGAAATTTGTAATGCTGAACACATCAACATCCACTTAGCCGCCCAAGAAAAGGTATTGTTTTGATTATTCATTGGTGATGTCCTCAGTTAATGCCTCATCAGAATCTGAAGGACAAGGCACACCTGCCCACCCCCAAGACATGATGTCATTCACGTGTTCGTCTAAGGAATAAGGTGCTGGCTCCCGTTTTCCACCTGGCTGCCAAGCCCAATGCAGTATCACGTCATGATTCAAGTGTGCTGCAACATCCTCAAATGAACGATTACCATTGCGGTTAGGATCACGCAGTTGCTGACAGATCTCATCCGAACTTTTCCCAAACCATGCCGCTGCTACCGGTGCTAAACGCCAGGATGCTTTTACACCAGGGGCACCATGTGCCGCTTCGCTGGTGGTGGCAGTATGACAGGTGCTACACATCACTGATTCAACCCCCATACGACTGTTACCCGCATTGATGTTCATACCGTGACGACGGGTTTTACCATAGCTTGGCCCTGACCACATCGGATAGTTATCCGAACCTACATGGCAGTTAACACAACGAGGGTGAGAGACCACATCATATATTTTTGCCCAACTCTTAAGCCCCTGTTCGATACTGATACTCCCGTCATCAGGTTTTTTCAATGCCTGTCCTGCCACCGCCACGGTACATAATTGAGTCAATAAGACATATTTCATTAAAGTCTTCATGGCCAATTCCTTATACGAACTTAATGTTTTTATCAAACGGCATTTCACGAATGCGTTGACCAGTTGCTGCAAAAATCGCATTAGCCAGTGCTGGAGCTGCAGGAGGCACCGGAGGCTCACCGATGCCTCGAACTTGCCGACCATTTTCCAAACCTTTAACAATAATTCTCGGGCATTGATGCATCCGCATCCCGGCATGCTGATGGTAATTACTTTGCTGTGCCCGACCATCGGCATACGTGATTTCACAATTCATGGCATGGCCTAAACCCCAGACCACACCGCCTTTGACCAGGTTGTCAAAATTAATGGGGTCTATCACACGTCCAACATCAGCCACCACAGTAACCTGATCAATTTTAATACCATGTTCTGTCTGCGTAAGTTCAACAACCTCGGCCACAGGAACACCAAAAGATTCCACAAAAGCAACACCTCGGCCCTGATTGGGTTTCAATGGCTTATGCCAATTCGATAACTCTCCGGCTTTAATCAGCACTTGTTTGGCCACTTCATCATCACATAAACGAATCCGTTCAACCAAAGGATCAGCACCTGCTATATGAATCAACTCATCTAAAAAACAATCGCCGAAAAAACCAGCCGTAGAAGCACCAACTGAACGCCACGAAGAAGTGGGCGCCAGCTCTGGCACCCGATAAGCTCGGACTCTGAAATCAGGAATGGCATAAGGTAAATTCCAGACACCTTCAGCGATTTGTTTATCTGGCCCAGGCATGGGTTGGTCCATTCTCTTACCTTGTGAGCTTGAAGATGAAACAGTGGCCACTTGTAAATCCATGGCTTCAACTTGCCCATTCTTGACTGTACCTTGTCCTCTGGCCATGCCAATCTGTCGCGTGAAATCCTGAGCGAAATCTTGTTCTCTGGTGAACGTCAACTTGATGGTTTCATCTGGTAGTTGTTGACCAATTTCTGCAGCTAAAATAACATTTTCAAACTCCAATCGATGCCCAAAACTGCCACCCGCATATTGTTGATGAATGTGCACATCAGCCTGATCGTGACCTGTGATGGCAGCTACTTTTTGTTGTGCAAATCGCGGCATTTGATGCGCCACCCACATATCTACCTTTTGTTTACCGTTTCTAATGACTGCATTCAATGGCTCTAAGGGCTGGTGGGCCACATATGGGGCTTTATATTCCGCCTGCGCATCTGGTTTCTGATTGACCGCTTGTTGTACATCACCGTCATCTCGCCAGATTTTGTCCAACCGATCTGCGGTGAAAGAATCTGCAACCACCTGCCAATGTTCACCCTGTTCAGCAGGATAAGGCGCTTTTTGCCATTCGCATTGGATCGCTTCGACCGCCTTAAATGCACGCCAACTGTTATCAGCAATTGCCACAACACCACCAGTCACTGGCAAGATATGACTGACACCTCGCATGTTTTTGGCACTGCTGTCATCGTATGACGCCAAAGGTGATCCTTTATGAGGGTTTAACTTAACCGCAGCGTAAAGCATGTCATCAAATGACAAATCTATACCATAATTTAAGGTGCCAGTTGATTTGGCAACCACATCCAAACGCTTCATTGGCTTGCCTAACAAACGCCAATGCTTAGGATCTCGTAACACATTATGGTGAATCGGTTTTAAGCTCGCCGCTTCAGTTGCTAATTCTGTATAGAGCAACTTTGAGCCATCGGGCAAATGCACAGCTCCAGATGCGGTTCTTAAATCACGTACATCAACTCCCGTTTTAATAGCTGCTGTCAGCTTCAATGTTTCTCTGGCAGTGGCTCCTGCGATCCTGAGTTTATTCAAAGTGTCCGGCACAGTGGTAGAACCACCAGTCACTTGCATACCCATTATTTTCATCACCGAACCTATTAACCCGCGCATGGTTTCGGCCTGTAAGCCAGTATCTGTCGAACGAAAAGGCACTGCTTCGGCAGCCAATGCAGTGTTGTAATAAGCGCCATCGGGTACACCAAAACTGATCTCAAATTGACCCATTTCCAAATCCAATTCTTCTGCAATCATGGCCGCCTGAACTGAAGCAACACCTTGCCCCATATCCATGTGTGGCACGATTAAGGTGATTTTCTCAGCATCAATCAACACCCAAGGGTTAAAAGTGACTTCCCCTACCCTTAGCTGTGATTCAAGAGGATTAGCAAGCGGCTTTTTGGCCAAATAAGTACCAAAAGCGATCCCTCCTGCCACCGCTGTTGAACCAACTAAAAAAGTCCTTCGAGTAATGGTTTTTAGCTTTCCCATATCAGACCTCGCCCCTGAGTTTCGCTGCCGCTGTTTTCACAGCTTCACGGATGCGTGGGTAAGTACCACAGCGGCAAAGGTTTGAAGATAAGGCAAAGTCAATTTCCTCATCTGTTGGATTCGGTTTAAACTTCAAAAAAGAAGCCACTGACATGATCTGACCCGATTGACAATAACCGCATTGTGCCACTTGATGTTCAATCCAAGCATCTTGGACGGCATGTAATGCCTCAGGTGTACCTAATCCTTCAATTGTGGTGATTTGTCGGCCTTGTGCATCACCTGCACGCAACTGACAAGCACGGACCGCCAGACCATCCATATGCACAGTACACACCCCGCATTGGGCAATACCACAGCCATACTTAGTGCCGGTGAGTTTCAATTCATCACGCAAAACCCATAACAAAGGCATGTCGTCTTCAACATCAATTTCATGCTGGACGCCATTCACTGTAATTTGCATTTCTAACCCCTGTGTTTTTCGTTTTCTTATTATTCTAATCGATTTTAAACTGACTAGGGGTTAATTTAAAAAATTGGCATGCTTTGACAGTGATTGGCACGGTTTGCAAGTTAACTCGGCCAGTATCGGTCAGAAGTAACCATCATTGGCATAAATAGATAGCGGTTCGGCACTTTCTGATAATGCAATTACCGCCTTAAAACGTACCATAGAGTTATTCAAAAACAGCAACATCATCATGACAAAAAATACAGCACTGATTACTGGCGCTTCAGAAGGAATTGGTAAAAAATTAGCACACATTCACGCCCCAACAAGCTCTGTTGAAAATGTCTCACCAGACCGTGGAAAAAAGTCTTTAACTTGAGTTATAGTTGAATCATGAAAAGAGCCACTCATTTCACTTTTTCACCAACCTGGAAAGTACTCCTGAATGATATGGGAATCGATCCAGTTGACGCCCTAGTTGCTGCTGGTCTGCCTGCGGATCTATTTCATCAGCCTCACATACAACTATCAGCTGCCGAATATTTTCGTTTTTGGTATGGGCTAGAACAAGTAACAACAGCCAACCATTTACCACTTTTATTGGCTGAAAATCTGAGTATAGAAAGCTTCGACCCAGCTTTGTTTGCGAGTATCTGCAGTCAAAATCTAAACCAAGCGATTGTTCGTATCAGTAAATACAAACCTTTGATTGGGCCAATGATCTTAGACACCAAAATCACTAAAACGAAAAGCAAACTGAGTATCTCATGCTATGGATTTGAAGACCCTTTACCAAAATCTTTTGGCTTGGCTGAATTGGCTTTTTTCAATCAACTGGCGCGATTGACCACCCGTTCTGAGATCACTCCCCTGAAGGTCACACTCCCTGAAATGCCTGATGACCCAACACCGTATGAGGCTTTCTTTGGCTGTGAATTGACACTCAAAAATTCAATCAGCATCACTTTCAGCGCAGCCGATGCTAACAAACCATTCCTCACTTCAAACGCCGCTATGTGGACTTTTTTTAAAACAGGGTTGAATCAACGTTTGAAAGATTTGGATCAAGGTTCAAACATCAAAGATCGAGTCAGGTCGGTATTGATTGAGGCACTGCCCAGTGGAGAGTCCTCAATTGAATTAATAGCCAAAAGGTTGGCCATGAGTAAACGAACCTTGCAGCGTAAACTGAATGAAGCCGCCGAAACTTATCAGTCTGTATTGAGACAAGTCAGATCGGAATTGGCCGATCATTACCTGAGACATTCTGAACTGCCCATGGGTGAAATTTCTTTCTTGCTTGGTTTTCAAGAGACCAACTCGTTTTTCCGGGCGTACAACAACTGGAAAGGCATCACGCCCAGTCAATATCGTGAAGCACACTGAACAAATAAATGACTGAGCTTATTTAACCAAATGTACGCGCCAAGTCATTCAAACAAGGCTTATTATCTTTCAGGTAAGCCACCATGTCTGCGCTGGTCAAGCCGATCATCAACCTTGGAAAGCTGCTGAGCCGCTTGACTGGTGCACTTGGTTAGGCAGCTACACAGTGATGGTGGTTCGCCTAAGAGCACCTACTTTTGGTTGCGAAGCAAAGACGACTGCAAGGATGCAGGAGGTAGCGTCAAGATCGGATCAGAGACCGACGCCTATAGGGATATAGGTGTTAGGGTCGAGTCTGGAACAGAGACCGAAGACCCAATCGCATTCCTTACTCATGACAACTGCTTCAAACTCTTTTTCACAAGTTGACCAATTTGATCTGGCTGTGGGTGGCTCAAAATCACATTTTCACATTGCTGAAAATCACAGAAATTCATAATCGCTTGTACAAAAGCATCGATGAATCGATCTTGAGCAACTTCGTCAGTTTCTATATGCAATGATTTAATTTCCAGACGTGACTCTTTGCGGTGCGCCTTACAGTCCATTCTTCCAACGAACTGATCACGATAGAGCAGTGGCAAACTGAAATAACCAAACCTCCTTTTAGCCGCTGGCACATAGCATTCTAGTTGATAATCAAAACCAAACAATGCTTTGAGGCGATCCCGCTGAATCACACAATTATCAAACGGGGACATGATTCTCAGTTGGTTCTTAACCTGTGGGGTGACATGGTTGAGTGAATCAGCCTTAACCAAATACCCAGTTTGGTCTAACAACTGAACTTGCACCAAATCGCCTTGTACCACGCATTCTTCAACCAAAGTCTTCATGGCTTGTTTTAAGTCCTTGTTGCGTCGCAAATAAGTCAAACCCTTGAGTGAAACCACCCCATAATTGCGCAACTGCTGTTGTAACAAATGAGCCGCAAATTCCTCTGCTGATGGTATCCTTGTGTTTACAGTCGATGGTAACACCCGCTCCGTTAAATCATAGGTCTTTTGAAAACCTTCACGGTTGCTCACCATCAAATCGCCTTGCATATACAGTTGTTCAATGGCTTTTTTTGCTGGCTTCCAGTCCCACCAACCGGTGGTTTTTTTTGCTCGTGACTCTAAATCTCTCGAACGCAAAGGACCATCATGACGTATTCGTGCCAACAACTCATGCATCAACTTTTTGTCAGGGTTTTTGTACCAATGAATTTGTCCACTCTTAATGGCGTTTTTATAGGGCAAAGAATAACGAAAATCACCCATTGGCAGAACCGCCGCTGCATGCGCCCAATATTCGAAAACAGCTCCATTGAGCATCAGTTCATTGAGCATATCAGGCTGATATCCTGGCACCCGATTAAACAACACATGATGATGTGCCCTTTCCACCACAGAGATACTGTCTAATTGAACATAACCGAGGTGCCTGATAGCTTCGGCAACACCGTCAAGGCCGCGTCCAAAAGGCTGAACCTGATTCAAACCTTGTGCAGACAAAACTGTCCGACGAAGTTTGTTGAGTTGTTGGCGAGTTATTTTTATCATGGGTGTTTGTTATACTGCTGTCTTTATTTTACATACATTCAGGATTATCAGGCATATGAACAGGCTGCCATGAATAAACTTTTTATCATCGGCCTACCTCGAACAGGCACCACCAGTGTTTGTGCAGCCTTACTGGATCTGGGGTTCAAAGTGGCACATACCGCTTTCAGCAAACACAGCTTTACTTTGGCTGATGTGGTTGCTGATACGCCCTGTTACTGCGACTACCCACAACTTGATGCACTATTTCCTGGTTCCAAATTTATCTATCTGAACCGAGATCTTGCTGCATGGCTGCCATCGGTACAAATGTTGCTAACAAAAATCACCCCATACATTCAACCAAATGGTAAGTTCAACCCAACCATCAAACGTTGTTTTAACCATACTTTTGGCCTGCAAGAAACCACAAATCCGCTCTCAGATGAACATTTAACCGCCTGTTATCACAAGCACCGTAAACAAGTGAACAGCCATTTTAAAAACCGCAACAACCTACTCAGTATTGATATCAGCCAAAACGAAAGTTACCACCACTTGATACAGTTCCTAGCGCTTCCAAACCAATTAACTGACACCTTTCCTCACCTTAACCGAGGCCGCATGATCACTGACTGGAAAGACATCAAACACCCCAACAAAATCAATTCAGATGCTTTTGGGCCAGAACGCAGAAAGTTTTTTGATTATGACTCATAAAAATCATACTGTACCACTGATTAAAATGATCAGAATGTTTTATTGAAACTCAACCAATTACGCTCACGCAATGGTTTTTCTTGATCAATATTAAATTTTGCTTTGCGGGCAAATTTCTTCTTACTATACAAATAAAGCTTATCGTCTTTGACCACAAAAGCTTTGGGGTTGGCTGCGACCAATTCATTCTGCGCCAAGGCATGCGCACAGTAGCCACCGTATTGAGGGGCAAATTTCCCCGGATTAGCTAAAAACTTTTCTTTGTTTTCAGCGGTTGAAAAGTACCAGACAGCATTGTTGTATTCACAAGAATAAGCTTGGCTGCCTTTGACCGCTTTGTTTTGGTCGAAATAAGCCACTGTGTCATAACCGTTGATGGCCACACCTGATGGGTTAATTGAAATCAACGGCTTGTTTTCTTCCATCGGTGAAAATTTCTCTGCGCTGATTGCGACAGTCACCGAAATCATTAAAAACCCAATTAAAAATTTGTGCATATGATGCTCCTGGTTGAATATGAAATCATCATACCTCCCTAATTTCACAAGCTACTGCTTAAATTATCACAATTCAATCACTTTTGAACCAATCAAAAAAACCGCATATCAATAATTGCTTTGTAATGATTCAACCATTCACTGGTCTGATGTTTTAGGTTTCTTGTCAAAAAGATGTATATGACCACCAAAGACCATAGGTATTATCAAAATAAACTCAAAGCCATTCAGGCCAGACATCTGCGCCCAGCACAAAGACTTTTGGCGTTCTGTATCGCTGTGATCTTTTGGTGCTTACTTTATTTATTAGGGAAAAAAATTCATTATCTTTGGGTACCTTTTGTGGTCGAAATCCAAAAGTTTTCGCACCTGCTGAATAAATACTTGACCTATTTTTTTGCTGTTTTATTTATTGTCGTTTGGTTCTATCTTCTCTATCGTATTTTTAACCTGGCTCTAAAGTTTACACTGCGCGCATTCAGTGGCCTCAAAGAAAAGTAAGCCCCAAATAATCATGTCAATTTAACCTTAATCAACCAATAGCTTCATCATTGGCATGAACGATCCTAATATTGGAATGCTGAATTGTTCCAGAAAATTCAGTCTCGCTTTCCTGAAAAAAAAGATAATCAAATTAAATGGCGTTAAAGGTTTGAATCATTTTATCCAAGAGATGGCGTTAGCGATATAAAACAATGAAGCTAAATTGGTTGCACTGATCGGAATTGTAAGATGGTAAAACTTTGACCGATGTGACTCCCATTTACCTCTCGGGAGGGGATTAAGGGGGGTACAAATCTTTGAGTTTAATATTTAGAATCTTAGGATGGACTCCGCCCATCAAATTACTCTGTCACTAACCGCCAACCCAAACGCTCACCAGATCGATAAGGCTTAATGGTCAATTCTCCTTGACCAATTAGATCCGGGACATCCTGTTGCTGTTTCACCAAAGTCACTTTTTTTTCATTCACCGGCAAGCCATAAAACTTAGGGCCATTGAGAGAGACGAAAGTTTCAAATTTATCCAAGGCATGTTCTTCCTCAAAAACCTGTACATAGCTTTCCAGTGCATGTGGTGCACTGAAAATACCAGCACAGCCACAGGCACTTTCCTTATCTCCAATCGCGTGTGGAGCAGTGTCAGTGCCCAAGAAAAATTTGTTCGAACCGGAGGTGGCAGACTTTCTTAACGCTTGACGGTGTAATTCGCGTTTGGCAACTGGTAAGCAATACAAATGCGGTTTAATCCCGCCAACCAACATGTCATTGCGGTTGATTTGTAAGTGATGAACAGTGATGGTGGCCGCCAAGTTGTTACCAGCTGCCACAACAAAGTCTACTGCATCCTTGGTCGTGATGTGTTCAAACACCACTTTCAACTCTGGCAGGTCTTGCAACAATGGCTGCATGATTTGTTCTATAAACACCGCTTCTCGATCAAACACATCAATCTCATCACTGACCACCTCACCATGCACCAACAACGGCATCCCAATACGCTGCATTGCCTCCAGAACCGGGTAGATTTTTTTAACATCAGTCACCCCGGCAGCTGAATTGGTGGTGGCACCTGCAGGGTATAACTTTGTCGCGGTAAAAACCCCTTCAGCATGACCCCGAACGATTTCCTCAACATCCATGCTGTCAGTCAGGTAAGCAGTCATCAACGGTTGAAAATCTGGATAATCACGTGTCGCCGCCAGAATCTGCTCACGATAACCCTTCGCCTGTGCCACCGTGGTCACTGGCGGGGTTAAATTGGGCATAATGATGGCTCGACTGAATTGCCGTGCTGTGTAATTTGCCACCTGTTGTAACATGGCACCATCACGCAAATGTACATGCCAGTCGTCAGGTTTTGTTATGGTAATAGAGTTCACAGCCATGGTGTCAGTGGTATTTATAAGTGGATCAATTATAATGGAATGCAGCGTCTTGCACAGGCTTTTTAGCCAATCATATAAACCCAAGACCTGATTGCATAAAACAAGGTCAATTTCGGATAAAGAACACCCTTTGAATCAAATTATCCTTGACTTCATACATGGCTACCGCATCAAGTTCTCCATCAGGTAAACCATAAACAGTCTCATGATCGATGGCAAAATCACCAATATCAATACTGGCATGCACTTTGCAGTATAAATCAGGGTTCGAAAAACGTTCACGGTATACATCACGAATGGCCGTCATGCCTGCTGCCACTACCTGGCCCGAAGGCATATCCATCAACACTGCATCATCAGCAAACAATGCACAAAAAGCTTCTAAATCCCGATCGTTATAAGCAATTAGTTGTTCAATTGCCATGGCTCTGGGTGTTTTTATCAAAATTTCATTCATAGGAGAGCTGCGGAGCTGCTCGACCAGCATAAGCAATGAAAGCATGACGGTTTGCCTGAAAGGCAATAAGTCTTGCTTGAATGCTGTCATGCGTGCACTCGGTTGGCGAAACACAGTTAAGTCAGAGAGGGCAAGCCCGAGGTAGTATAACATGCTCGCTGTGGTCGCTTTCACTTTTGTCAGGAACAAAAGTGAATGAAGACCCAAGATCATTCCTTATTTAATTGTACTTTGTGATTTTTGGTGTAACTGATAGCATAACAGAATCAATACTCATCTAATGATTCATCCAAAGTTAATCTACTGCACAGTAGTAATGTCTGATGTTGACATGCTGACCGTGGTCTCGATCTCTGATCCAATCTCGATTCTAACACCGCCATCCTTGGCGGTGGCTTTCAAATTTGTCGGGAACACTTCGACTGAGCTCAGTGCAACGCAAATTTGAATGACGCCTATAAGGATATAGGTGTGCTGCGTGAGCTTGGAGCGGAAGCGTAAGACCCAAGAGCATTCCTTTATTCGGAACAAAAGGGTATAAAAGCTTCAAAGTGACCTTAAATTGAATATTCAAAGAAATTAACAGTGAAGTTTGAGCTAAAATACCCCAATTATGACCACCTCAAATCACAAAATTGTCATACCGGGCTATCGCATCATCAAAAAAATAGGTGAAGGTGGTATGAGTGTGGTTTATTTGGCCTTCCAAGAGTCACTGAAAAGGGAGGTTGCGCTCAAAGTCATGCGCCCGGTCATCGCCAATGAGCAAAATGTCGTTAAGCGTTTTGAACAAGAAGCTGAAATCATTGCCAAGTTATACCACCCAAATATAGTCAGCATATACGAAGTGGGTCACGTGGATGATGAGGTGTTGTTTTATTCAATGCCTTACTTACAACACAGTGATTTGAGCACATTTGTGTACCATGATGATGAAGAACTAAAGGCCATGCTCGGTGGTATTTGTGATGGTTTGGCTCATGCGCATAATCAAGGCATCGTTCACCGTGATATCAAACCTGAGAATATCCTGTTCGATCAGTTTGGTAACGCACAAATAGCTGATTTTGGTATTGCTCTGAGTACTGGTCGACAAAGGTTCACCAAAGACCGTAAGATTTTAGGTAGTGTCTTTTATATGAGCCCTGAACAAGCTGAATCCAAACCCATTGATGCCCGGTCAGATGTTTACAGTTTAGGTGCGATTTTATATGAGCTATTAACAGGTGAACCAGTGTTTGATAGGGACAGTGATTTGTCAATCATGATGGCACACTTGTCTGACCCTGTACCTGAACTACCGCCAGAAGTTTCGCATTGGCGACCAATCATCAATCGTTGTTTAGCCAAATCGCCCAACCAAAGGTTTCAAAACATGGCCGCTTTGAAACAAGCAGTAATGACGGTTGGGAACAAGACCACCAAGAAGCCATTTCAAAATTGGTGGTTAATAGCAGGTGCAGTCATGTTGGGTTTGGGTTTAATGTGGTTCATACAAGCTGACCAAACCAATGATTCCGCTGCAATCAAGGAGTCAACAAACAGTATCTCCTCCACTCAAACCGACCCACAATCTAGCAAACGTGGTGCTGAAGACTCACCAACAGATCTGGTGCCAGAAATAATGAGCGCTTTAAGTGATGAAGAAATCAATGTCTTGGTGAATAAGTCTAAATACAACATTGAACGTAAACAGTTGACCACACCGGTTAATGACAATGCCTTGGATGATCTGTTGAGGTTGTTAAGTCACGTTCCTGATCACCCTGAAGGCCTGGAACTGTTGTCTGAAGTGATGGCTGATTATTATCAAATGTTATACGAGTCTGTTTTGAAAGACGATTTGAAACATGCAGAGACCTTGGCTGATTCGGTGGCTGAAGTACGCCACCGCACCATTTTGAGTAATGAAAAGCTGCTGTTACAGCTTGAAACTCATACAGAGATGCAGCGCAGTTTGATGGTAGGGGCAGTGGTTGAAAAAGTACAAATTGCGAAAAAGAACCTCAATCAGGAACAAGCCAAGCGTTTAATCGGTCTGGTTGATAAAGTCATACCTGGACAAGAGCTGGTTGATGAATTGTTAAGTTCCATTGAATCCATGTTAAAGCCGGGTCAAATCCTGAAGGATGATATGGGTATCACAAGTGTGGTGATCACACCGCAGTACAACAGCAAACGTGGCTTGTTAAATTACGGGCTGGCGGTGAGTGTGAGTGAAATCACTTGGGAACAGTATGACCGTTTTGCTTCAGCAACAGATCGTGATTTAAATCGATGTAAAAGTGAGTTAAAGGTGAATTTAATTTTCAGTCAAAGAAACTACATGAAACCAGGCTTTAAAGTTTTCAAAAACATGCCAGTGGTTTGTGTGAGTTGGCGAGATGCCAATGATTATGCGGCTTGGTTAAGTAAAAAAACTGGTTTGAAATACCGTTTACCCACACGGCAGGAATGGCGGCATTTGAGGCATTTAAGCGGTAAAAATGAAAGCTGTGGTAAAGCCAATTTGGCAGGTACAGAGTTTCCTGATAAAAATGATGATGCCAGGGTGTTACATCGATGCAATGATGGCAGCAGGCACGTCGCTCCAATCACCAAATATCCAAAAAACTCCCTGAACTTGATTGGGTTTGGTGGTAATGTCAGTGAATGGATCAGTGGGTGTGAGCGACTGGGTAAATTTAAGGCCATACTCAAGCCAAACGATTTGTGTGACAGTAATCCCATCATGGGGCGTTCCTGGATATCCGGTCAGGGTGATGATGGCGGTGTCCAAAACATCGATTTTGATGAAGCCTGGACACACATTGGTTTTCGTTTAGTTAGAGATTTAAGAAAAGAATAAAGTGCAATGGAAGATGAAAAAAATACAATAGATAACGCTTATTTCAGCAACTTGGAAGCTCGTGTGGTTGCCTGTTTGATGGAAAAACAACTCACCACACCGAATAATTATCCTTTGAGTATGAATTCATTGTTGTTGGCTTGCAATCAAAAAACCAATCGGGTACCAGTGATGAATTTGACTGAAGGTCAATTGGGTCATGTGGTTAGTCAGTTGGACAGACGCAAACTGGTTGGTGTGGATTATGGTGGTCGCGCCACACATGTGACTCATCGGGTGTTGACTGAGTTTAAGATTGATCGCAGGGAACAAGCTGTGCTGGCAGTGCTCATGGTCCGAGAACCGCTCACATTAAATGACATCAAGACCAAGACGGCACGCATGGAAGACTTTGCTGGACTTGAAGATGTGAAAGCAGTTGTTGAGTCCCTGATTAACCGCGAATGGCCTTTGGTGATCCGTATTCCCAAGGGGCCTGGCAGTCGTGAAGATCGTTATACACATTTGTTATGTGGTGAGGTTGATGTCAGCACAGTGGTACATGAAGTTAAGACTTCCAGTACCAGTAAAGCATCAAGAATTGATGAGCTTGAAGCGCGAATTGAACAATTGGAAGCCCAAATGAAGCAACTGATAGGTAGCTAAGATTAACTTGAGTAACAACATGGCAAAAAACCACACCAGGTATGGCGTTTTAACCATGTTATTTGCTGCCATTGTGATCAGTACATCCAGTGTGTGGGTTAAGTTGGCTGATATGGGTGCCACGGCCATTGGTTTCTATCGGATGTTAATTGGTGGTGTTTTGTTGGTCTTGATTTGCTTGGTTCAGAGCCAACGCCTATGGCGTGAACCGAAATACATCAAGTGGCTGATTTTTGGTGCAATTTTTTTTGCTGCAGATTTGTGGTTCTGGCATCGATCTATTCAGTTTGTTGGTCCAGGTTTGGCCACTGTTTTAGGAAATGTACAAGTGTTTTTTATGACACTGTTTGGTTATTTGTTCCTGAAAGAAACCATTGGTTTGAAATTTTTCTTGGGGTTAAGCTTTGCGTTTGCTGGCTTATTTTTATTGGTGGGTTTGCAATGGGATGGTTTCTCTCCAGCTTATCGTCTGGGTGTGTTTTATGGTTTGTCCACCGCTGTTTGTTACACCGGTTTCATGTTGTGTTTGCGACATAGCCAGTCACAAGCCAATGCACTCTCGCCCATGGCGAATTTAGGTGTGTTGTCACTTATTTGTGCCATGATTCTGGCTGTAGTGGTGGTAACAGAACAGGGCTCTTTCGTGATTCCCAACCTCAAGTCTGGTATTTCAGTATTACTGTTAGGTGTGTTTTGTCAGGTGGTTGGTTGGGTTCTAATCACCAAAGCCATGCCTTCTTTACCGACTTCAATTGTTGGTTTATTGTTGCTGTTACAGCCAGCCATGTCAATGGTCTGGGATGTGGTGTTTTTTGCCAGACCAACTGACATGATTGATGTTATAGGCTTGTTATTGGTGCTTGCGGGCATTTATTTAGCAACGATCAGGAGGCGAGTAAGACCAGCATGAACAAACCACCCAGTCTCAACTTGATGGTTTATGTATTGGTGGTGACAATGATCAATGTTTATCTGTGGTATCAGATCATCCAGGCAGGTCCGGTACCGAGGGCAGGCCGAATGTTGGGGCTGATTATCATGTTGGCAGTTTTAACCTTGTTTCCAAATAAATTCAGACGCAAAAGATATGTTCCAAAGTTCATTCAAATTGGTGGTTTGATCGGTATGACGGTGCTGTTATACTTTTTATATCAACGTAGCTTATGATTTCATCAGCCATGAAAATTCCAAGTAACGATGAACTGGAATCAGTTTTGTCTTGGTTTAATTCGCTTTCAGAAGTGTTGTATTGGGGTGGTCCTGATTTGAGTTACCCGCTCTACTTAGAACGTTTTAAAACAGAGTCAAATTACCATAAAATCAATTCATACATACTGAAGGTTGATTCAACAGTTGTGGCGTTTGGCCAAATTTACCAAAGATTGAACCGCTGCCATTTGGGACGATTGGTGGTGAACCCAGATTTTCGTGGTCAAGGGTTTGGCCAAGCATTGATTGAGGCATTAAGTGTTAAAGGACGAAAACTGTTTGGTTTAAAGCAAGATTCTTTGTTTGTTCTGGATGATAATTCAGCCGCTTTAAGTCTGTACAAAAAATCAGGTTTTAGATTGGCTACTTATCCTGTTGAATTAAAATTGGCTAACTGTTTGTATATGATCAGAGATTAAATGTGGTTGTTCTGCGTGACATTGATTAAACTACCAACTCACCACCACAATGAATATTCATGACCACTGATTCGGCCTCAAAATCTGTCAATACGGCTCTGTTTAAGGGCATCGCTTTGATGTTGTTGGGTGCTTTGGGTTTCAGCTTCATGAATGTGCTCATTCGCTGGACTTCAGGCGAATTACACCCTTTTCAAATTGCTTTTTTCAGAAATTTATTTGGTTTGGTGTTTATGTTGCCTTGGTTAATCAAATTTGGTTACCGCAGCTTTAAGACAGACCGACTGGGTTTGTTCATCATTCGGGCCTTGTTGGGACTGTTTTCCATGTTCTGTTATTTCTGGGGCATCACTGTATTGCCCTTAGCCAAAGCGGTGGCATTGAGTTTTACCGTACCGCTTTTTGTGACCATTGGTGCAGCCTTATTTTTGAAAGAGGATGTTAATTGGCGTCGCTGGATGGCTGTGTTGGTTGGTTTTATCGGCACTGTTATCATTTTGCGCCCCAGCATTGATGGTGATTTATTTGCATCTCTGGTAGTCATCGCTTCGTCAGTGACTATGGCGGCATCGGTTTTGATTATAAAAAGCCTATCCCGAACAGAAGACACCAATGTCATCGTGATGTACATGGTGTTGTTGATGACCCCTTTATCGTTACCTGTAGCGGTAACCGTGTGGCAGTGGCCAAGTATGGAGACCTGGTTATTGGTGGCGCTGATGGGTTTCTTGGGTAGTTTTGCACATTTGATGTTCACCAGTTCTTTGAAAATTTCAGATGTCTCTATCGTGATGCCATTTGATTTTGCGCGTTTGCCTTTTATCATAGTGCTGGCGTGGGTTGTGTTTGACCAAGCTGTGGATCAGTGGACCATCATTGGTGCGGGGATTGTGTTTGCCTCAGGTGTTTATATCGCTCGCCGTGAAGCACAATTGAATAAGCGCCGCGCGATGCAAGCCAAAGTTTCATCATGACTTTCAGTGAAAATCAACAAACTGAATTCCTTCAGGCATTACAACAAAAAATGCCTTTTGGTCAGTACCAAGGTCACAGGTTAATGGATTTACCTGGACACTATCTGGCCTGGTTTAAGCGACAAGGTTTTCCTGATAACAAACTGGGTAGACAAATGGCTTTGGTCTTCGAACTGGATTACAATGGTCTTTTAGCAGGTATTCGTCACCAATTAACAGCCAGTGAAGCTGTTTCACCAGAAAAAAGTTAATGCAGTCATTATTATCTCAAATAAAAAATTGTGATGTCTGTGCCGCAGCATTGGTCGATGGTGTGAGACCAGTGGTTCAAGTCAGTGCAGCGAGTAAAATATTGATTATTGGTCAAGCACCAGGTCGGCGGGTTCATGAAACGGGCATACCTTGGAACGACCCCAGTGGTGACCAACTGCGGGAATGGTTACAAGTTGATAAGGAACAGTTTTATACAAGTGACAACTTTGGCATTATGCCAATGGGCTTTTGTTTTCCTGGAAGTGGTAAAAATGGTGATTTAGCCCCCAGAAAAGAGTGTGCCCCTCTGTGGCATGAGCGGCTATTAGCATGCATGCAACAGGTGCAACTGACCCTTTTGATAGGCCAATACGCGCAAAAATACTATTTGCCAGGCACACACCAATCGGTCACAGAGAATGTCAGGAATTATCGCGTCCAATTACCCGAATTCCTGGCTTTGCCACACCCATCACCCAGAAATAGAATCTGGCTAAAAAACAACCCCTGGTTCAAAACCGCAGTGGTGCCTGAATTAAGACTTCGGGTACGCTCAATTCTTAAACCCTGAAAAAGCCTGGGTCATAAAGCGGCTGAATAAATGCCAAAAAAACATAAAAGTCACTGCGACTGAGCCATAACACAGTAATGCGACTAATATGTTCAAGGTGGTGTTTACAGGGTTAAGCAAGGTGCTTAAGTTGGTCGCAAACACCAAGCCATAAAGCAAAACAGCAATGGCAATCAACAAACACAACAAACTTTTCGTGCCAGCCAACAATCGTTCCTGCTGATTTAACTTGATGGAAGGTGTGTGATTTTTCTTCTTAAACATCAAGCTACCTGACCTTTGATTTCAGTTGAGTTGTGTTGTTGGCTCGGAATTTACCGCGTCTGATTCTTCTTTTGGAAATCAGGCGTAAACGAAAACCAGCTGGATTGTGCTCAAATTCATGCCAATCCACCATATCCTTAGCTATTGTTGGGTCTTTGACCATGAATAACGATTTGATAAATAACCACATAGCAAACTCCTCATAAATCAATAATCAAAATAGCACAATACGGGGTTGAATTTGAGTGCCAGAAGTTATGGTTAGACTAATCTTAGAAAGGCATGAGCCTAAAACAACCCTTTTATCTGAGTCACAATGCCTATATAGTAAGCAACTGATATGAAGACCCTACGTTTAACAAGTGAATCCAGTTCAGAATTAAGCCAGGCTGCTCGCATTTTACAAGCCGGCGGCCTGGTCGCTGTACCCACAGAAACAGTCTATGGGTTAGCGGCTGATGCAGCGGATGAGAAAGCTGTTAGCGCAATATTTACGGCCAAAGGCCGACCCAGTGACCATCCATTGATTGTACATGTTTCAGGTGTTGATCAGTTAGCACAGTGGGCAACGGACATACCGGCCGAAGCTTATCTGCTGGCTGAGGCGTTCTGGCCAGGGCCGTTGACTTTGTTGTTAAAAAAACACCCACAAGTCAGTTCGGTAGTCACTGGCGGACTGGATACCATTGGTCTAAGAAATCCGGCACATCCTGTGTTGCTTGGGCTATTAAAGAAAGCACAATTAGGCGTTGCTGCACCCTCTGCCAACCCTTATAAAAAACTCAGCCCAACCACTGCCGATCAGGTTTATGCGAGTTTATCCGGTAAGGTTGATGCGGTGTTAGACGGTGGTCCTTGTGCCGTAGGCATTGAATCCACAATCGTGGATTTATCAACAGGGAATGCAACTGTACTGCGGCCAGGGCCAATCACCGCTGCACAAATGACTGAAGTTTTGGGTCAATCAGTAACAACACCCACAGAACATACCGTTGCCGTTCCGGGCAATGTCGAAGCGCATTACCAACCGGGCAAACCCTTGTGTTTAATGACCACGGAACAATTAAAAGAACAAATAACAGACCGTGATAGCGAAGTTGCTTGTGTTTATTACAGTCAAAGTTTAGCTGATTCTATGAATACCCAAGACATTAAGATGCCCAAGGACAAAGCCAGCTATGCCCAAGCCCTGTATGACACCTTGTATCAACTGGATCAAAGTGAGGGCAAAGAAATATGGTTAGAGCTACCACCAGTTGGTGAAGCATGGTCAGATGTACATGACCGGTTAAAAAGAGCAGGGCGTTTTTGGAGTTAATATTCACAAAATAAATCAGTCATGTTTACCTTTTATGTGACTTATGAACCTGAATATCACGTATGTTTTCCAGTCAGTTGTTTGTTATTAGTTGGTGTGTTTTTCAATGTGAACTTGTCAATGATTAATGACCTATCATCTTATCAAATTTAGGTTTGGTTGGTAAGTGATAGAAGTACTATCTGATTATTTACCAATATTTTATACTTGTAAGTGATTAACCCTTGTCAGGTTGCTTTTATAGAATATTTCTTTTTACGGGTTCGAAAAACTCTGTTTTTTGATGGATTGAGCTTTAATATCATTAAAATTTAATATCGCTGTTTAATCAAGCTTGTCGCTGTTGTGGTACCACTTCAAATTTAAGGTTGAATGAAGCCAGTAGTTTCATGATGGTTTCAAACTGTGGATTACCATTTTCACTCAAGCTTTTGTACAGGCTTTGTCTGCCAGTGCCAATGTCATTGGCTACATGGGTCATGCCTTTGGCTTTGGCAACATCACCCAAGGCTCTGAGAAAGCCATCCATGCCATTTTCCTCAAGCGCTATGGCAAGATAAGCAGCAGCCGTTTCAGGGTTGTCAATGTAATCTGATGCGTTGTATGGTTTTGTTTTCATTTGCTTACGCTGCTTCTTTGGTGCTCCAGCTATCGTTCTCCTCAACCAAGGTCATGTTATTTAATTCTTCATCAACCTGGATAATGGTATTGATCAATTCCAGTGCTTTATGGTCACCATCCACTTTACTGAGGTAAATTAGGCGCAGGAGCCTATCAGCAGGAGGTGAAATATCTGTACGTGACTTTTCCCAACCTCGTACTGAGTTCTCACTAACACCCAGTGCAATAGCGAGGGCTGACTGAGACATGTTCAACTCTTTCCGAAGAAATCGAACCTCCGTGCCAGTCAGTCTTTTAGACCTCGTGATGATGTTGGTAGCAATGGCTAAATGCAGTCCTTCCACATCATGAATAGAAACGCCTTGACCATAGGCTGTCTCAACGATTTCAAAACCGTTTTCTAACCACACATTGTCAAGGCCACACATGGTGTAATGATACATATTCATAATCAATCTCAAAAAGTTGTTATCACAACGGCTAAATTACCTTTGCCATCATTCGTTAAAGCCACCGCTACATTGATCAAGTCACCTGATGATTTCACTGCAAGTGTTAACTTCCAATCACCATTGGGTTGTCTATGCGGTGATTCAGCAACTGTACCCTTTTTCAAACATTCAAAAATCTGTTTGGCACTGATATTTCGTTCCGCCATACGTTGTTGGGCATGGTTGGTAATGATGACTTTGGAAGTGTCTCTAACAATGTCACGAATCATTCGTAAAGCCGTTTGATCATTCAAATCCATCAAAATCACATTGTTATTCTTTTCCTTAACCATCAACAAAACCGTCAAATATTAACGGTATTATATGGATTGTTATAAGCTTTTACAACCTTATGAGTACTTATGATGCTTGTTGGCGTCATTATCAGGGAGTTATTAGAACAATATGCATGTGCGTGTGTCATGGTTAATACTTAATTAAAATAAAATGGGTTTTCCAGCACGTTAGAAAAGGAGTTTTTTTCCACTATAAAAAGAGCATGACTGAATTTCCTGACCCAAAAAAAGGAATTTTCCCACACTATAAAAAAGGGCTGTTGCGTACTTTAGCAATTAATTTTCGGACACTATAAAAATATAATGCCTGTCTTGTGATTTTTGCTTATTAGTAAATACTTAGTGACTACTTACACTTCATTAAACACCTATATTTTTATATGCTTATTGATGTTTTTTGAAGAGGCTAATCATGGAGTTATTCCTAATCTTTTTTATTTCAGTTATTTTGTTTGGAGTCATTGTTGACCTTTCCCCCAAAAATTAAGCCATGACGAAGTGTAGTTTTCCCCTTAAAATCAAACAGAGGAGAACTCAAAATGAAACGCAAACGTTATACAGAAG